>NZ_AXAP01000087.1 GCF_000472865.1 Bradyrhizobium elkanii WSM2783
AGTTAGCGTCTGGCTCTCGCACGTCGGTCAGGTATTGACATGATCCGTCGGTTTCCAGGCCCACGGCAGCAGTTCGTCGAGACGGTTGATCGGATGTCCGTCGACCATGCGCGTGAGCACGTCACGCAGGTATGCGTAAGGCTCGACGTTATTGAGCTTGCACGTTTCGATCAGCGAACAGAGGATTGCCCATCGTTCCCCACCGCCATCGCTACCGGCGAAGAGATGGTTCTTGCGGCCGAGCGCCACAGGTCGGATCGCCCGCTCGACGGGGTTCGTGTCAAGTTCGATGCGGCCGTCACGGAGGAAGCGGGTCAATCCATCCCAGCGCGACAGCGCATACCGGATCGCTTCGGCGAGATTGCCGCGCCCGGGCAATTGAGCGAGTTGCACCTCGAGCCACAGGCGAAGGCTGTCAACGATCGGCTTGGCGAGTGCGCGCCGCGTAGCCAGCCGATGCGCCGGCGATTGACCACGCACCTGCGCTTCGACGGCATAGAGGCTGGCAATACGACGCAAGGCCTCGTGCGCGATGGGCGTGTCCTCGGCTTGCGCAACCTCGTAGAACTTGCGCCTGGTGTGCGCCCAACATGCGGCGAGAGTGATGTTTCCGGCGCCGGTCAGCCGCTCGAATCCGGCGTAACCGTCGACGTGCAGAACGCCCTTGAAGTGCATCAGATGCGCTGCTGGGCGCTCCGCTTTCCGGTCGGGCGCGAACACATAAACCGCAGCTGGCGGCTCAGGCCCAGCCCAGCTCCGTTGATCGCGGGCATACACCCACAGCCGTCCGGTCTTGGTGCGCCCGCGGCCCGGATCGAGCACCGGGATTGGCGTGTCGTCGGCAAACAGGTGATCCGACGCGAACATGTGCTCGCACAGCCGATCGTGCAGGGCCTCAAACCACCAGCACGCGCCGCCGACCCATCCGGCCAATGTCGAGCGCTCCAGTTCGACGCCATGGCGGGCAAAAATCTGCGCCTGCCGATAGAGCGGTGTGTGGTCGCAATATTTGCTGACCAGCACATGCGCGAGCATGGCTGGCGTGGCCAAGCCGCCGGCGATCGGTCGTTCGGGCGCCGGAGCCTGGGTGATCGTTCCGCAACTGCGGCAGGCATATTTCGGGCGGCAGACGCGTACCACGCGCAACTGTGCTGGCACCCAATCCAGCATCTCGCTGACGCTCTCACCGATCGCATGCAGCGCGCCGCCGCAGCACGCACATCTCTCGCTATCGACGTTAAGCACAACCTGTTCGCGGGGCAAATGATCCGGCAGCGGCTTGCGCTTCGGCTGCAGTTTCTGCGTCGGCGCAAACGCCTCCAGCGAGGCTTGATCTGCCTCGACGGCCGACAAATCGATGTCCAAATCTTCGAGTCCAAGGGCGAGCTGATCGGCGTCGAGACGCTCGGAACGACGCCCAAATTGTGCGCGCTGAAGCTGTTTGATGATCGCCTGGAGACGCTGGATCTCGCTGTTCCGATGCGCGATGACCGAGGCAATGTCGCGCACCAGGCGATGCAGAAGCGCAGTATCCGACGGCAGATTGTCGAGGTCGAGCTGCATGACCGATTCTACTCGAACACGCTGATTCGACGAAGCAACTTCGCTATATTCTATGCGGGTTTTTGCGATTCAACCCGTGATGGCCGGGCGCCATCGACGCTCCGGCGTACGCCAATCGATGCCTTCGATCAGCATGGCAAGCTGCGCCGGGGACAGCGTCACCGTGCCACCTGGATCGCTCATTCTCGGCCAGATGAAGCCGCCCTGATCGAGCCGCTTGCTGAACAGGCAAAGCCCGTTGCCGTCCCAGAACAGGATCTTCAGCGTGCTTGCCTTCTTGCCTCGGAAGGCAAACAGGTGGCCGGAGAACGGATCCTTCTTGAGGTGTTCCTGAACGAGCGCGGCGAGGCCATCCAGGCCCTTGCGCATGTCGGTATACCCCAAGGCCAGATGGACTTTCACGCCGGCCGGCACGATCATCATCGTGCTGTCTCCCGCTCAGTGATCTGGCGACGGACCGCATCGGGATCGCTGCCGATCGGCGCGAAGACGCGGCGGCCATCGTCCAATTTGACAACCGTCATGCCGTCGGGCGGCTGCAACAGATCGTGCAGAACAACCGGCGTCGATGACCCGACGGCTCCAGCATCGGCCACCGCGACCGGCACCAACTTGGCGCGCTTGCCCTTACCAAACCCAAGCTCCGCTCGCCAGCGGAACAACATGCTAGTGACGATACCGTGCCTTCGTGCCGCCGACGATACGGTCTCCCAAGGTCGTTCAGTCTCCAACACGATGGCCAGCTTTTCCTCGTCGGTGAAGCTGCGGCGGCTCTGCTTCTCAGGTGTCGGAGGATCGTCATTCGGCGTCGCTGTCAAGCGAGATTCAGCTGCGCCATCCTTAGCACTAGTCTTAGCACTAGTGCTTAACAGTGGGCGGGCACTCGGATGAAGGTGCGTCCGCCAGTCGATTTCAACGTCGTTGGCGTCGATCAAATCGCGCCATCGCCTCAGGCTGTGCTGCGATATGCCATGGGCGCGGGCATAGGCTTGCATGCTCAGACCGCACCACTTCATCGCTTCAACGTGCATCGCCCAGAACGCTTGCACAGCTCTGCAGCGGAGGTCCTTCGACACTGGAGCCCGCTTCTTGCGGAGCCGCTCCCGACGTTCCTCGCGACGCAATTCCGCACGTATTTGCAACGTCTCAGCGTCAACCAGATGCCGCAGCCAGCGATCGAACGTGCCGCCACTGAGACGGTGCTGACGACAATATTTGCGCTTGCTGAGACCGCTTCGCCGCCACGCTTCAACGTGTACCGACCAAAAGGAACGACGTGCTTCGTTCTTGAAATATTCCGTACCCACCGGAGATCCTCCAATGCAGCAAGGAACCCGATATGGAACGACAACGCACTCTCGGAAAGTCGTGCAAGATTCCGACGCTTACGCTCGACAGAAAGACGGCGAGATAAAAGGGGCTCGCCCGTTGAACCGCAAGCCATTGACATGGCTTGGGTTCCGGCGTGCCGATCGGTCGGGGCGCGTGCCGCGGTTAGCATTTTTACGAATCCAATCAAAGGCGTTTTCGGCACCGTGTGCGCTTTTGATCGTTGGGAGGCCGTGCCGTGACTGTAGGCGACAGCGACCTGCGTATTCGGCCTGGACGCATCCGCAGTACACGCGCGCCGAAGCCGAAGAGCTTCATCAACCAGGTGCTGCGTGCCGCGAAGCAAGCTGGACATACCTCGGGTCAGGCTGCGGCCGGCAGGCGTTCGGCGGCCTATGGGCGCTCGACGTTTGGCCGCGGGCGCCTCGCCTTTAGCCGCGCCAGATTGTTCAGCCCGACGCGGCGCGTTGTGGTGAAGGCGCGCGTGGTCCGTCATAAAGGTCGAGCCTTCCGTTCGGCACCACTGACCGCGCACCTCTCATATCTGAAGCGCGATGGCGTCACCCGAAGCGGCGAGAGGGCCGAGATGTTCGATGCTGGCAGCGACCGCGCCGATAGCGCGGCTTTCGCAGAACGCTGCAAGGACGACCGGCATCATTTCAGGTTCATCGTCTCACCAGAGGATGCCGGCGACATGACCGACCTGAAGGCCTTCACCCGCGATCTCGCCACGCAGATGGCGACCGATCTTGGCACGCGCCTCGATTGGGTAGCTGTCGATCATTGGAATACCGACAACCCTCACGTCCATCTCCTCGTTCGGGGCTTAGATGAGGAGGGGGCGGATCTCGTGATCTCCCGCGACTACATCAGCCAGGGCCTGCGCTCACGCGCCGAGGAACTGGTCGCCATCGAACTGGGTCCGAAACCGGAGCACGAGATCCGTAATTCGCTGGAGAGGGAAGTCACGGCGGAACGATGGACGCGGCTCGATCGGGAGATCCGGCTGGCGGCAGATGAGACCGGCACTATCGATCTTCGTCCAGAGAATCCTGGCAAGTCCGATCCCGAGATCCGGCGCCTGATGGTCGGTCGCCTTCAACACCTGGAGAAGATGGGCCTTGCCGCATCCGCCGCGCCAGGGGAATGGATGGTCGGGCTCGAGGCCGAGCGTAGCTTGCGCGACCTCGGCATGCGCGGCGACATCATCAAGACCATGCACCGGGCCTTTACCGAGCGTGGGGAAGCGCGCGGCGTTGCCGATTTCGTCATCGAAGGTGGACAGCCGACGCCTCAGATTGTCGGACGACTGATCGACCGTGGATTGCATGACGAACTGACTGGCGAGACCTACGCCGTGATCGACGGGACTGACGGACGCGCCCACCATGTCCGCTTCCGCGGGATCGAGGCCTTCGACCATGCGCCGCCGATCGGCGGCATCGTCGAAGTCCGACGCTTCGGTCAAGCCGGCGATCCGCAGCCGACTGTAGTGCTGGCGATCCGCTCTGATCTCGATCTTGCCGAGCAGGTCACCGCGAAGGGCGCGACCTGGCTCGATCACAGGCTGGTCGAACGCGACCCCATGCCGCTCGCCATGGGCGGATTCGGCCGCGAGACCCGCGAAGCCATGAAAGCCCGTACCGAGCATCTGATCCAGGAGGGCCTAGTCCGGCGGCAGGGCCAACGCATCATCCTGCAGCGCGATCTCCTGAACACGTTGCGCCGGCGTGAACTGGACGAGGTGGCAGCAAAGGTCTCGGCCGACACCCGCCTGCCTCACGTGAAGCATAACTCCGGGGAGCATGTGGCGGGCACGTATCGCCAGCGGCTGACGCTAGCGTCGGGACGTTTTGCGATGATCGATAACGGCCTCGGCTTCCAGCTCGTGCCCTGGTCGCGCGAGCTCGAGAACAGGCTCGGCCAACACGTCACCGGTGTCGCGAAAGATGGTGGTGGCATCGAATGGGGCTTTGGTCGGAAGCGCGACCTCGGCCTCTAGCAATCTCGCCAATTCAATTGCGGAAGGACGTTAGGGATGTCCGGAACCAAAATCCTCTGGGGACAGGTGATCGTCGTCGGCCTAATCGTTTTGCTGGCCATCTGGGGAGCAACCGAGTGGACGGCATGGCGGCTCGCCTGGCAACCGGAGCTTGGGCGACCTTGGTTCGAACTGTTGGGCTTCAAGATCTACTACCCGCCAATCTTCTTCTGGTGGTGGTTCGTCTACGATGCTTATGCGCCACCGGTCTTTGTCGAAGGTGCTTTAATCGCGGCGTCGGGAACCTTCGTTTCCATCGCGGTGGCGATCGGCATGTCGGTTTGGCGCGCGCGTGAAGCCAAGAATGTCGAGACCTATGGTTCGGCGCGCTGGGCCGATGTGGAAGAGGTTCGAGCGGCCGGACTTCTCGGTCCGGATGGTGTGGTGCTCGGCAAACTCCACCGCGACTATCTCCGCCATGACGGACCGGAACATGTGTTGTGTTTTGCACCAACCCGGTCCGGCAAGGGTGTTGGCCTCGTCGTGCCCTCGCTGCTGGCTTGGCCCGGCTCGGCCATCGTTCACGACATTAAGGGCGAGAACTGGCAACTGACCGCGGGCTTCCGCTCGCGGCATGGCCGCGTCCTGTTGTTCGATCCCACCAACCCAAAGTCCTCAGCCTACAATCCGCTCCTTGAAGTGCGGCGCGGTGAATGTGAGGTTCGCGACGTCCAGAATGTGGCCGACGTCCTGGTCGACCCTGAAGGGTCCCTCGACAAGCGGAACCACTGGGAGAAGACCAGTCATTCACTCCTGGTCGGCGCCATACTCCATGTACTCTATGCCGAGGCCGACAAGACCTTGGCCGGGGTCGCAGCTTTCCTCTCCGATCCGAAGCGGCCGATCGAAGCGACGCTGAAGGCAATGATGACCACACCGCATCTTGGTGAGCAGGGCGCCCATCCTGTGGTCGCCTCGACCGCGCGCGAACTCCTCAACAAATCCGAGAACGAACGCTCCGGCGTCCTGTCCACCGCGCTGTCGTTCCTCGGGCTCTATCGCGATCCCGTCGTAGCCCAGGTGACCTGCCGCTGCGACTGGAGGATTGCCGATCTGATCGCCAATAGCCGCCCTGCGACGCTTTACCTTGTGGTGCCGCCCTCCGATATCTCACGAACCAAACCATTGATCCGCCTGGTGCTGAACCAGATCGGTCGTCGCCTGACCGAGGACCTACACGACCGTGATCGCAGGCATCGAGTCCTGATGATGCTTGATGAGTTCCCGGCACTGGGGCGGCTTGATTTCTTCGAGTCCGCGCTCGCCTTTATGGCGGGGTACGGCATCAAGAGCTTCTTGATCGCGCAGTCTCTCAATCAGATCGAGAAGGCCTACGGGCCCAACAACGCCATCCTCGACAATTGTCACGCCCGCGTCAGCTTCGCGACCAATGACGAGCGGACCGCGAAGCGGGTGTCTGATGCGCTCGGCACGGCGACTGAGATGCGGGCGATGAAGAACTATGCCGGTCACAGGTTGAACCCGTGGCTGGGGCACCTGATGGTCTCCCGACAGGAGACGGCGAGGCCGCTGCTGACCCCGGGCGAGGTCATGCAGCTTCCGCCGACGGACGAGATCGTCATGGTGGCAGGCACGGCGCCGATACGCGCGAAGAAGGTCCGCTACTACGAGGATCGGCGATTCACCGAGCGGGTTCTGCCGCCGCCCGATCCGGCGGCATCAGGTCGATCATCGCGAATCGACGGATGGTCAACACTTGGAACGCTGAAGCCGGTGCCGCTTCCGGCCGGCGGGAGGCAAGGAGAGGAAGACACCGCGAACAGCGGACTCCGTCGCGAGACCGAACTTCCCGATCACGTCGCGATCGTCAAGGAGACAACCGCGCCGACGCCGGCAGAAGAATTTGCCGCTGTTCTTGACGATGACGAGGATGCGGTCCGTCAGTCCCGGCTCATGCGCC
Source organism: Bradyrhizobium elkanii WSM2783 (assembly GCF_000472865.1). Lineage (GTDB taxonomy): Bacteria > Pseudomonadota > Alphaproteobacteria > Rhizobiales > Xanthobacteraceae > Bradyrhizobium > Bradyrhizobium elkanii_A. Next base: position 6,855 of record NZ_AXAP01000087.1, read on the forward strand.
AACAGATGCGCGGTGTCGCCCGTCAAGTCGCCATGGACCCGAATGACGGTATGGAGCTCTAAGGCAATATGCGCGACCGGATGAACGTCTATTTCCCGCCGGAGCTTCTGAAACACATCTCCGAGCTTGCCGATCGCAAGAAGCTCTCCCGGTCTGCGATCGTGGAAGCGGCGGTCGCCTCCTTTCTGTCACCCGACGGAGCGGATAGGCGAGAAGCTGCGTTTACCCGTCGCCTGGACCGGCTATCGCGCCAGATGCAGAGGCTGGAGCGTGACGTTGGTCTGACGGCCGAGACGTTGGCTCTCTTCATACGCTTCTGGCTCACGATCACGCCGCCGCTACCTAACGACGCGCAGGCAGCCGCGCAGGCAAAGGGCCGAGAACGATTTGAAGGATTTGTCGAGGCGCTCGGGCGCCGTTTGCAAAAGGGGCAAAGCTTTCTGCGCGAGATTCCAGAAGATATCCGCCGTCAGGAACCGCCCGAAGAAACCTGATTGAACCATGTAGACAGACCATTTCGCCGGGTCCTTCTTTTTCTACGCCAGCCCACGATCGCAGCAATTTAGCCAAGCCCACAAAAAGCTGGACACGCTATCGGCTCGAATGAGCTGAGGAGCAAGAAGGACTAGCATGCAAACTCCAGGGGCATGGCGTCTCACCGCGCGCGTATTTCTCCCGTTTGCTGCTGGATACTACCTCTCGTATCTATTTCGAACGATCAACGCGCTGATCGCCAGTCATCTCAGCTCGGATACCGGGCTTGGGACTGCCGACCTCGGGTTGCTTACGTCAGTCTATTTCCTCGTTTTTGCGGCGGCGCAGATCCCCGTCGGCATATTGTTGGACCGTTTTGGTCCGCGTCGCGTCCAGAGTGGTCTGCTCCTGCTTGCAGCAGTGGGCGCCGGACTGTTCGCTGTATCGAGCGGCTTCCTGTCCCTTTTGATCGCGCGTGCAATGATCGGGTTTGGTGTAGCTGCAGCGCTGACGGCTGGACTGAAGTCCATCATCCTTTGGTTCCCCAGGGAACGGGTTGCCTTGCTGAACGGCTATATGGTCATGCTGGGATCGCTAGGAGCGGTGACCGCTACGGTTCCTGTCGAACACCTGCTCGCTTGGACGGGCTGGCGGCAGCTCTTTGAGATTCTGGCGGCCGCTACCGGGGCGACGGCCATTCTCATCTATGTCGTCGTGCCTGAGCGAGGCATTGTCCCATCAACAGCGCGCGCCACCCTTGGCTCCGTTTTTGGCGATCGACGCTTCTGGCGAGTGGCCCCATTGTCGGCGACTTGCATTGGATCAGCCTGGTCTCTGCAGGGACTGTGGGCATCACCGTGGCTGATCGACGTGGACGGGCTTGATCGCGCAAGTCTCGTAAGACAGCTGTTCATAATGTCCATTGTATTGTGCGGTGGTGCCTGGTTATTCGGTACGACGGTCCATTCCATCAAGCGGAGAGGAATCGGGACGGATACGGTGTTAGCGATTATTGCAGTGCTGTTCATCGCAGCCGAGTTAGCCTTGATCCTGCGAGCGCCTTTGCCGTCCATCTTGCCCTGGTCTGTTATCGCAATTGTCGGAACGGCAACCGTGGTCAGCTTCGCGGCAATAGCGGATTACTTTCCGCCGGAGCTTGCCGGTCGTGCCAACGGCGCCTTGAACGTCTTGCACTTTGGTTGGGCGTTTCTGGCACAATACGCGACAGGCCTGATCCTGGAGCAATGGTCTGCGAATGATGGCCATAGGCCCGTCCAAGCCTATCAAGTCGCGTTCGGTCTCAACGTAGCACTGCAGATCGCGACGTTTGTCTGGTTCGCGCTGCCCTGGTACCGATCCATCGTTTCGTGGATGAGTTCAATCCTTTTCTTCAAGCCGGCTGATGTTTCCTACGCTGTCGAGTCAATTGGGTTATATGAGGATTCGGTCATCCTTCTGCCCGCGGATGACGATGCGGAGTGGTGAGCAGCAACTCGCAGCGAACTGATGCCATTGAGTAGACCCCAAGTATCGGTTCTCAGGCTTTCTTTTTCTACGCCAGTCTACGATCACCGAAAGCGCTTGTTGCGCCAAGTCCATTGGTGCCCTTTCTAATGATCTCCATCTGAGGGGCCCTTTGGTCGCCCTCAATCGGTGGGGCGACAGTGGCAATCCATTCCTTTCAATCGGAAGCGAATTCGCGCGGTGCGCGAATGCTGCGCAGTGCGCTTGGCACAGCGATTGCCGGTTACCTCGAAGACGAAGCGATCATCGAGGTGATGCTCAATCCGGATGGGCGGCTGTGGATCGACCGGTTATCGAATGGCCTGATTGACACAGGCGAGACCTTGTCGGCAGCGGACGGCGAACGGATTGTTCGCCTGGTAGCGCATCACGTAGGCGCCGAGGTGCATGCTGGCGCGCCACGCGTCTCGGCCGAACTGCCTGGGACCGGCGAGCGCTTCGAAGGGCTCTTGCCACCGGTCGTTGCTGCTCCTGCCTTCGCTATCCGTAAGCCCGCGGTCGCGGTGTTTACGCTCGACGACTACGTCGCCAAGGAAATCATGACCTCGGAGCAGGCCAAGATCCTGAAGGGTGCGGTCGCTGCTCGTAAGAACATCCTCGTCGCCGGTGGGACATCGAGCGGCAAGACAACCTTGACGAATGCGCTCCTGGCGGAGGTGGCAAAGAGTTCCGATCGGGTCGTGCTGATCGAAGACACGCGCGAACTCCAGTGCAAAGCGCCCAACCTTGTAGCGTTGCGGACAAAAGATGGTGTGGCCACGCTGTCGGACCTCGTTCGCTCCTCGCTGCGACTGCGTCCTGACCGCATCCCGATCGGCGAAGTCCGAGGTGCCGAGGCGCTCGATCTCCTCAAGGCTTGGGGTACAGGCCATCCCGGCGGCATCGGCACTATTCATGCGGGCACCGCGCTGGGAGCGCTGCGGCGACTCGAGCAACTCATTCAGGAAGCCGTCATCACGGTTCCGCGTGCCCTGATCGCCGAGACCATCAACGTCGTCGCCGTGCTGGCGGGGCGCGGCGCTGACCGTCGCCTCGCTGAACTCGCCCTCGTCACGGGGCTTGGTGCCGCCGGCGACTACAGCCTTTCAACAGCAGGAGACTGACATGCGTCAGCAATTTCGCTCCCTTCGAGGTGCATCGTTGGCCGCCTACGGCACCGTGTTCTTGGCAGTTCAGCCCGCATGGGCGGCTGGCTCGAACATGCCGTGGGAGCAACCACTCAATCAGATCTTGCAGTCGGTCGAGGGGCCGGTCGCCAAGATCATCGCTGTCATCATCATCGTGGTGACTGGTCTCACGCTCGCGTTCGGAGATTCGTCCGGCGGTTTCCGCAGGCTGATCCAGATCGTGTTCGGCCTGTCGATCGCGTTTGCCGCCTCGAGCTTCTTCCTGTCGTTCTTCTCGTTCGGCGGCGGCGTGGTGATCTGATGGATGATCAGGTCGCAGGCTTTGTCGTGCCCGTTCATCGTGCGCTCACCGAGCCGATCCTGATGGGCGGCGCGCCGCGGTCCGTCGCGATCGTGAACGGCACGCTGGCGGCAGCCCTTGGGCTCGGACTGCGGCTCTGGATCGCGGGTCTTGTCCTCTGGTTCATCGGCCACATGGCCGCCGTCTGGGCCGCCAAGCGGGATCCCGCCTTTGTCGATGTCGTGCGCCGACATCTGCGCATTCCCGGTTATCTCAACGTCTGAGCTCGCGGTCATGATGAACCTTGCCGAATACCGCCATTCCAGCGCGCGCCTCGCCGACTTCCTGCCTTGGGCAGCTCTGGTCGACGAAGGAATTATCCTGAACAAGGATGGCTCGTTCCAACGGACGGCAAAATTCCGGGGGCCCGACCTAGATAGCGCGGTGCCGGCTGAACTCGTTGCCGTCGCCGGTCGTCTGAACAACGCCTTGCGTCGCCTGGGATCAGGTTGGGCCGTATTCATAGAGGCGCAGCGTCATTTTGCGGGAACTTACCCGCCTAACTCCTTTCCGGATGTCGCGTCTGCACTGGTTGACGCGGAACGCAGGGCTCAGTTCGAAGAGGCGGGTGCCCATTACGAGTCCAGTTACTTCCTGACCTTCCTCTATCTGCCTCCAGAGGAAGGAGCCGCCAGGGCAGAGCGACTGCTTTACGAGGGTCGCGATCGAACTGTGGGAACTGACGCTCGCGAGGTACTTCGCGGCTTTGTCGATCAAACCAGCCGCGTCCTCGGGCTTCTTGAGGGGTTTATGCCGGAATGCGCTTGGCTCGATGATCAGGCCACGCTGACTTATCTGCATTCGACGATCTCGACCAAACGTCATCGGGTCCGGGTGCCCGAGATCCCGATGTACATTGACGCCTTGTTGGCGGACCAGCCGCTAATCGGCGGTCTTGAGCCGATGTTGGGCTCGGCCAACGTGCGAGTTCTGACAATCGTCGGCTTCCCGGGCACAACGACGCCAGGAATTCTTGATGACCTCAATCGCCTGGCGTTCTCGTATCGCTGGTCGACCCGGGCGATCATGCTCGACAAGGCTGACGCCACCAAGCTGCTGACCAAGATTCGCCGGCAGTGGTTTGCCAAGCGAAAGTCCATCGGCGCCATCCTCAAGGAGGTCATGACCAACGAGGCGTCGACGCTGCTCGATACCGACGCGCATAACAAGGCAATGGACGCCGATGCGGCCTTGCAGGAATTGGGTTCGGATCAGATCGGACAGGCATTTGTCACGGCAACAATCACGGTGTGGGACGGCGATCCCAATGCTGCCGATGAAAAGCTTCGCCTGGTCGAGAAAGTCATTCAGGGCCGCGATTTCACCTGCATGATCGAGACGGTGAACGCCGTCGAAGCCTGGCTCGGCAGTCTGCCGGGGCATGTCTACGCCAATGTGCGGCAACCGCCGATCTCGACGCTCAACCTTGCGCATATGATTCCGATGTTGGCCGTGTGGGCGGGCGAGGCGAGGGACCTGCACTTCAAGGGTCCGCCTCTTCTGTTTGGCAAGACCGAGGGATCGACCCCGTTTCGATTCTCGCTCCACGTCGGTGACGTCGGCCATACCCTCGTGGTGGGACCGACCGGTGCCGGCAAATCCGTGTTGCTCGCGCTGATGGCGATGCAATTCCGGCGTTACCCGAACTCTCAGGTCTTTGCGTTCGACTTCGGCGGCTCGATCCGGGCGGCCGCGCTTGCTATGGATGGCGACTGGCATGATGTCGGCGGCACATTGTCCGGCGGGGACGAAAACTCTGTCGCTCTGCAACCATTGGCCTGGATCGACGATCCCTCTGAGCGCGGATGGGCCACGGAATGGATCGGCGCGATCCTGGCACGGGAAAAGATCGAGATCACTCCAGAGGTCAAGGATCATCTGTGGTCGGCGCTGACGTCTCTCGCCTCGGCTCCGAGGGAGGAGCGCACGCTGACGGGCCTGACAGTTCTCCTGCAATCCAACTCTCTGAAGCGTGCCTTGCAGCCTTTTTGTCTGGGCGGCCCCTCGGGGCGCCTGCTTGATGCCGAATTCGAGCGCCTTGGCGAAGCCTCGGTCCAGGCGTTTGAGACCGAGGGCTTGATTGGAACGAGTGCCGCGCCGGCCGTGCTGGCCTACCTCTTCCATCGTATCGGGGACCGTCTGGACGGTCGGCCGACCCTCCTGATTGTCGATGAGGGCTGGCTTGCCCTCGACGATGCGGATTTCGCCGGCCAGCTCCGGGAATGGTTGAAGACGCTTCGGAAGAAGAACGCCTCCGTCATCTTCGCCACCCAGTCGCTTTCGGACATCGATGGCTCCGCGATCGCACCGGCGATCATCGAAAGCTGCCCAACACGCTTGTTGCTGCCGAACGAACGGGCGATCGAACCGCAGATCACTGCCATCTACCGGCGCTTCGGCCTCAATGACCGCCAGATCGAGCTTTTGAGCCGGGCAACGCCAAAGCGCGACTACTACTGTCAGTCTCGTCGCGGCAATCGGATGTTTGAGCTCGGGCTTGGCGAGGTGGCACTCGCCTTCACCGCAGCGTCTTCCAAGACGGACCAGGCTGCCATCACGCAGCTCCTCGCCGAGCATGGGCCCAACGGCTTCGTGCCGGCCTGGCTCCAGCACCGTGGCGTCGGCTGGGCCACAGATCTGATCCCCAATCTCGTCAATCTGGAGAAATCGCTATGAGGCCTCCTGCCTTATTGGCGGCCGCTGGTGCCATCGCCCTCTCGCTCTGCGTCACAGCGCCTGTGCGAGCGCTGATCGTCTTCGATCCCAACAATTACGTCCAGAATGTCCTGACCGCCGCGCGGGAACTCCAGCAGATCAACAATCAGATCACCTCGTTGCAGAACGAGGCGCAGATGCTGATCAATCAGGCAAAGAATTTGGCAAACATGCCGTATTCGTCGCTGCAGCAACTGCAATCCTCGATCCAGCGGACCCAGCAATTGCTGGCACAGGCCCAGCGCATCGCCTACGACGTCCAGCAGATCGATCGCGCGTTCTCGACGAGCTACGCGCCGGCCACTGGCAGCCAGTCGAGCCAGGTGATGGTCACCAACGCTCAATCGCGGTGGCAAAATACTTACGCGGCAACACAAGACGCGCTTCGTGTCCAGGCGGGCATCGTTGGCAACCTCGACACCAACCGCATCCAGACGTCAGCGCTCCTAACATCAAGTCAAGGCGCCAGCGGCGCTCTGCAAGCAACGCAGGCCGGCAATCAGATTCTCGCGCTGAACGCGCAGCAACTCGCCGACCTCACCGCTGTCGTGACGGCACAGGGCAGGGCGCAAAGTCTTGAAGCCGCTCAGCGCGCCTCGGCCCAGGATCAGGCACGAGAACAGCTTCGGCGCTTCCTGACACCAGGGCAGGGCTATCAATCATTCAACGTGCAGATGTTCCACTAATGGCCGACATCCAGGCATTCAAGGCGCTGTCGCTGCTTACGACAATCGGCGTGTTGGTCGTCACTGCCTGCACGATTCAGCTTCGTGGCGGAGACCGTCCTCCGCCGCCGCCGAAGGCGGAGCAGACGACAGATGAAACCAGCTCTGACCTCGCGCGCTGCCGCAGCGTCGCTGCGGAGGAAGCAGCGGGCTATCAGCATTGCAAGCAAGTTTGGGCCGAAAACCGCCGTCGCTTCTTTGGCAAGAAAGCCGGTGCCGTAGCTCCTGGCCACGATGATTCCGCCGCAGGTTTGGCGCCCGCCCCGAAGGATCAGAGCCGGATCCCACAAGGATATCCGCCCCTGGCGACACCCGAGGCGAGCAAGCCATGACGGGTACCGGTATCATCGACCAGTTCCTGGACACATTCACGCGCTATATCGACAACGGCTTCGGGCTGCTGGGGAGCGAAGTCGGGTATCTCGCAACGACGCTTGCGGCGATCGACATCACGCTCGCCGCGCTGTTCTGGAGTTGGGGACCGGACGAGGACATCATCGCGCGTCTCGTCAAGAAGACGCTCTTCGTGAGCGTCTTTGCTTACCTCATCGGCAACTGGAACAGCTTGGCGCGCATCGTCTTCGAAAGCTTTGCCGGCCTCGGGCTGAAGGCATCCGGCGCAAGCCTTTCGGCGGCAGATTTCCTGCGGCCGGGAAAGATCGCTCAAGTCGGACTCGACGCCGGCCGACCGCTGCTCGATTCGATCTCCAACCTGATGGGCTACATCAGTTTCTTCGAGAACTTCGTCCAGATCGTCGTTCTCCTGTTCGCCTGGGTCGTGGTGTTGCTCGCCTTTTTCATTCTCGCGATCCAGCTCTTTGTCACCCTGATCGAGTTCAAGCTCACAACGCTGGCTGGCTTCGTGCTCATTCCCTTTGGCTTGTTTGGCAAGACCGCCTTCGCGGCAGAACGGGTCTTGGGCAACGTCATATCTTCAGGGATCAAGGTGCTGGTCCTGGCGGTCATTGTCGGCATCGGCTCGACGCTTTTCTCGCAGTTCACCGCCGGCTTTGCTGGCGGTCAGCCGACCATCGAAGACGCGATGACGCTGGTGCTCGCAGCGCTCTCTTTGTTGGGCCTCGGTATCTTCGGTCCGGGAATCGCGAACGGTCTGGTGTCCGGCGGACCGCAGCTCGGAGCCGGTACCGCGGTCGGTACGGGACTTGCCGCCGGCGGTATCGTTGCTGCCGGCGCAGGCCTCGTTGCGGGCGGTGCTGGTCTCGCTGGCGGCGCGATTGCTGGCGCGATGCGCAGTGACGGCGCCGTCCTTAGCGGAGCATCCGCTGCCTATCGAAGCGGCGGCCTTTCTGGTGTCGCGGAGGCGGGTGGCTCGGCTGCCATGAGTCCGTTGCGTCGCGCAGCGGCGGCGCTCGGGGGAGGAGGAAGAGCAGGCGAGCAGGCCGCGAGCACTTCCGCTGAAGGGCAGCCCGATTGGGCGCGGCGCATGAAGCGTGCCCAGACCATTCGACATGGCGCGTCGGCGGCTGGCCACGCGGTCCGTTCAGGCGATCACGGTGGCAGTGGATCCTCCGTCGATTTGTCTCAAGGAGAGCGCTGACACCCGAGCACCGCGCTTACGCCATACGCCGCGGGGACCACCTCGAAACCAGGACTCCGCACGGATTGAACTGATCACTTGATCTCAGGGGCACTTATCGATGTTCAAACGACCATCAGTACACTACGGGCGAATGCCCGAGCCGATTACGCCTTATCAAAAGGCAGCACAGGTTTGGGACGAGCGCATTGGATCGGCACGCGTGCAAGCGAAGAACTGGCGTCTGATGGCATTCGGCTGCCTCATGCTGTCGGCCGGTCTCGCGGGCAGCCTTGTCTGGCAATCGAGCCAGGGATCAATCACGCCCTGGGTGGTCGAAGTCGATCATCTCGGACAGGCTCAGAGAGTCGCGCCCGCCAACATCGACTATCAACCCACTGATGCTCAGATCGCCTACCATTTGGCGCGCTTTATCGAAGACGTCAGAGGCTTGCCGGCCGACGGTATCGTTCTGCGCCAGAATTGGCTCCGGGCCTATGATTTCACCACCGATCGCGGCGCGGCGGCGCTCAATGACTATGCGCGCAACAATGACCCCTTTGCCAAGCTGGGCAAGTCGCAAATCTCCGTCGAGGTTTCGAGCGTGATCCGCGCGTCGTCGGAGAGCTTTCGGGTCGCTTGGACCCAGCGCACCTACGATAACGGCTCGCTGAGTTCGACCGAGCGCTGGACTGCGATTCTCACGATTGTGATCGAGACGCCACGCGATGCCGAACGCCTGCGCAAGAATCCCCTTGGCGTCTACGTCCGCGCCATCAACTGGTCAAAGGAGTTGAATCAGTGACAGAGACGCCGTCAGACGTTCATTCGAAGCATCCCCTCGCCCAAAGCAGGCAAAATTCGGCTCGACCCAAGTTCGTGACGGCTAACCGAGCATGTCTGCACGTTCTATTGCTCTGTTCGTCGATGCTTGGTGGGTGCGCGGCCTATATTCCACCGGAGATCAGCTATGACGGTGAAGTTCCTCCGTTGCCGGCGGCGCCAACGGCTCTCGACGACAGACCGCGGCCCCTTCACGTTCCACCTCTTTGGAAGCCGTCTCTCGGCGGCAATTTGGGAGGGAAGGAAGACGCTGAACCGGTGAGCCGGGTTGAGACGGCAAACAGTGCAGCTCGGGTCGAGCCCCGCAAGCGGGGGTATTTCAACGCAGCGCAAATCTACGCCTACAGTCCCGGGGCGCTCTATCAGATTTACGCCGCGCCGGGGCAGATCACGGATATCGCGCTCGAGGAGGGAGAGCAGTTGACGGGATCAGGTCCCATCGCGGCCGGCGACACCGTGCGCTGGGTCGTGGGCGATACCGAGAGCGGCAGCGGCGACACGCGACGCGTACACATCCTGGTCAAGCCGACCCGCGCATCGATCGAGACCAACCTGGTCGTCAATACCGACCGGCGCACTTACCTGATCGAGCTCCGCTCCCGCGAGCGGCCATACATGCCATCCGTTGCCTGGTATTATCCTGAGGCAGTGCGCGAACGATCGCGTGCAGTCGCTCTGAAGCCGGTTCTTCCAGATCCGGCGCAGCGCATCTCTCGCTACACGATCGAGGGAGACAGCCCACCTTGGCGGCCGCTTGCAGCATATGACGATGGCCGCAAGGTCTATATCGAATTCCCGCAAGGAATTGTTCAGGGAGAGATGCCCCCGCTCTTCGTCATCGGCCCTGATGGTATTACCGAACTCGTCAACTATCGGGCCTACGGCAACGTGTTGATCGTCGATCGGCTGTTTGCGGCCGCCGAACTTCGGCTCGGCGGTGAGCACCAGCAAAAAGTCAGGATTGTCAGGACCGACGAGAGGCCGTCGTCATGAACACGCAGAGTGGAAACGGTCAAGAGCAAGCGGTTCCGCCGGAGACACAAGAGGAGCAGTCCAAGAGCTTTCGCTTGAGAGCAGAGCATCCGCGCGCGACACGATTGTCGCGAAATGCGCTGGCTGGAGGGAGCGCGGTTGCCCTGCTGGTGATCGGCGGAGCGGTGCTGTGGTCGCTGCAGAACAATCGCTCCCGTAATCAGGCGGCCGATGAGCTTTTCACTACAGAGCATCACAACGTTGCCGACGGTATTACGACGCTGCCGAAGGACTATGCTGGCGTTCCGCGCCAGCCAATCCCGCAGCTTGGTCCGCCGCTCCCCGGAGACCTCGGCCGGCCGATCCTTGCCGCTCAAGGCCAGTTGCCGCCGAGCGGCGCTGATTCGGACCAGCAGCGCCGGGATCAAGAGACCGAAGCAGCCCGCATCAGTCATTTGTTCGCTACGACCATTGGACGAGAAGCGCGTCGGTCCGCCGCTGCGGCTGTTGGAAGCGAGCGCATCGTGCCGCCGAACGCCACGAGCACCGGCGACGATGGATCTTCGCAAAACGGTCAGGACCGCAAGCTTGCCTTCGTGAACGCCTCTGCGGACCGTCGCACGGTCAGCCCTGACCGCGTCACCCGGCCCGCTTCACCATATATCGTGCAGGCTGGGACGGTGATTCCGGGAGCGCTCATCACGGGGATCCGATCGGACCTGCCAGGCCAAATTACCGCGCAGGTAACCGAGAATGTTTTTGACACGCCGACCGGTCGCTTCCTGCTTGTGCCTCAAGGTGCGCGTCTGATCGGCATCTACGATAGCCAGGTCACTTTCGGCCAGTCCCGGGTCCTGCTGGTCTGGACGCGGCTGATCATGCCGAATGGACGTTCTATCGTTCTCGAGCGGCAGCCTGGCGCTGATACTGCCGGGTATGCAGGCCTCGAAGATCAGGTCGACAATCATTGGGGTGAACTGTTCAAGGCTGCGGCACTATCGACGTTTCTGACGGTCGGAACGGAAGTAGGTGCTGGCTCGGACACCAACAGCAACGACAGCGCCATTATTCAGGCCTTGCGACACGGCGCCTCGGACTCACTGAACCAGACCGGACCGCAGGTGGTTCGGCGCAGCCTCAATATCCAGCCCACCCTGACCGTACGACCTGGTTTCCCGATTCGTGTTCTCGTCAATCGTGACCTCATACTTGCGCCTTACGGAGGATAGGGCATGCCCAGGTTGAGAATAGGAGCGCTGCCCGACGACAAGCCGGTCAAGGTCACCATTGAGCTTCCAGCATCAGTGCATCGGGATCTCGTCGCCTATGCAGAAGCCCTGGCACGGGAAAGCGGACAACGCGTCGATCCGGCGAAGCTGATCGCGCCGATGCTGGCGCGTTTTATGGCTACGGACCGCGGATTTGCAAAGGCGAGACGAACCAATCAGTCCTCAAGAGCCGGCGGAGGTGAGGGATAGCGCTCTGCTAAGAGATTGAGGAAACGCTTCAGAGCCGGATTTTCATTGTCATCGCGCCAATGTGCATAGAAGTCCAATCGGCTTGGTCCCGTCCCGTCCTGCAGTTCTCGGTACACCAAGCCGGCAAAGCTGGCTCCAATATCCGATTCCATAACGAGGCTGAGCCCCATTCCCATACTCGTCAGACTCTTGATGATACCCCGGCTTACATCATGGCGCTCTACCCTGGGTCGGTCGTCAGGTAGCACGAGCTTCGAGATCAGGAGATCCTCGAGTTCTCGTCCAGGATCATACTCGCTGAGGAGGATCTTCTCGTTACGCAAATCGGTCCAATAGATGATCTCGCGCGCTGCCAAGCAGTGATCCTTAGGCAGCGAGATCAGGATGCGTTCGCTCCAAAGCAGTAGTGACCTGGTGTCCCCTGAAGGCAGACGTCCAGGCCCAACGACAACATCGACGGTACCGCTACGGAGGGCAGTCATCAGACGGGAGCGAGAGCGTTCCATCGTTACCAATTCGAGGTGCGGGAGCAGCTTCTTGAGCTCACCTATCGTCGCTCGCAAGTTTCCAGTGGACATGGATGTGAAGAAGCCGATGACAAGACGGCCAGTATCGCCACGGCCACCGGACCTTCCTGTGTCAACGAACATGTCGACTTGTTCCAGGATCAACCGCGCAATTCGCAGAACCGCTCGGCCAGCCAGAGTAGGCTTGATTCCCCCGCTTGAGCGCTCAAACAGTGAAGTGCCCACAAGGTACTCGAGCTGACCGATAGCGCGGCTGAAGGCGGTGTGCTTGATCGAGAGCGCTTCCGCAGCTCGTCGAAAGCTTCCGTGGTCACAAGCGACAACCGCCAGTCGAAGCTGTTGCAGGTCAATAGCTCTCGCTGCGTTTCGCTGATCGTTCCTGGTCTCAATTTCGGTCATGTTCATAGCTCGGCAGAAAACCGCAAAGACGCGACGTCCCCGCTCTATGCGAGGACGTATGTCTCGGTTGTTAGCGTGGATGGTTCTAGGCAGCCGCGAAGACTACCGGCGTCCAAAGAACCGGCGTCGAAAGACCGCCGGCCTTACGAAGGCTGGCCAGAGTCTCGCGCGAAATCTCGAGGTAGCCCGCCACAGCCAAGGTGTTGCCAATTGCGGAAGGATTGCCAATACGTTGCAGGGGCCAACCGGCTCGTCGAAGGACTCTCTCCATACGGACATCCGTGACGGTAACGATGTCAGTGAGTTGCCGCGAGAGCCCGAACTCGACCATTCCCGCAAACAGCTCGTAAGCGGCACGAGTGATACCGTGATCTCCTTTCGGAGTGTCGGCAGCGACATCGATTGCGAATCTACTACTTTCCCAAACCAGAGGAGTTGACGGCGCGGGTTGGCCTTCAACAAGCGCGGGGAAGGTGTCGCGAAGCATGGTCGGGCCAAGAGTGGGGAGGAGGCGAACGGAACCTTGCACTTGGCCGTTGTCAGATAGCTGCATTAGGTAGGCGGGATGCAGTGCATCGAATTCGTCAATCTCCATGTCGCCGCTGGTTTGAACGTCCCACGCCATGCGGAGCTTGAAAACACGATGCCGCAACCGGTGCATTTCAACGAGAGTGTTCGAAAACTCTCCATACGAAGGCGGTGTGATCAGTTGAATCATGATCCCTCCAAGAGTGCTCAATCACTCTCTTGAAGCTTGATCGTTGATTTAATTCATCACCCTTAGTTGTAGGGGATGCGCGTCTTAATTTTGCTTTTCTTTTCTAGCAGCGGCCAAGCGCGTAGCGGCTTGCACCACTGTCCGAACACCTAGCTTTTCCTTAGCGTTTTTTAGATAATCGGCTGCCGTACTGCGCGAGATTCCGAGAATCTGCCCGATCTCCCAAGCGCTCTTGCCTTGAGAGGCCCATTCAAGGCACTCAAGTTCTCTCGGAGATAGAGACACGCCTTCGACCGTCCGCTCCACTGACAACTTACGGCGAACGTGGGCATGGAAGTATATGCCCATAAGCTGAAGAACCCGGTTGTTGGATCGTATGCAGCGCTCAAAAGTCTCCCTTCTCTCGTTAGTGGCGAACGTCAGAGCCGCTATCGGTCCCCGCCCATCGTGGATTGGCACGGTAAAACCAAACCGAATACCGAAATCGGAAGCCTCGGCGAGTAATTCCCGTGCCTGCGCGGAAATTTCTCTATCGGGCAAATCTACGCCCCACCGGAACGGCTCGGGGTGTCGTATTGCTTGCCGGATAACCGGGTCAATGCGTTGATATTGGTTCAGCAAATAATGTGAGGTCCAAATTTTCGGATAAGTCGAGATTAGCTGGGGTCTTCTATTCGAGCTACCTGGCAAGGCAAGATATGCGAAACAGGATAAGTCGAGCTCCGCTGAAATCATTTTCATTGTCGAAGAGAAATCCGAGGCACTTTCGGCTGCGAAGAGCAGATCAATGAATTTCTGGAAGAGGCGGTGCATCGGCATGGGTCGGTGGGAGGGGCAGCCCAGCTTTTCCTTAAGCGCGGCGGTGGTCGAGCGGCTGTTGCACGAATGATGACGGGATCAATGCGCTCATAGCCACTTTGGAGGTGGCGAGCAGTCCAAGCGGATGGATAGTCGATATTAGCGTCGGGTGATCCCCACACCGGGTTAATGAGAGGTAAGCAAAACTCGGGAATTCAAAACCGACAGCTGCCTCCGCCATAGCGCTACGAAGCGTGCACACGTCCTTCACAGCGAACAGTTGATCTATGACTCCGTCGGGGATTGGCTCTTCCGAAAAGCTGCGCGGTGACCAACGATCCGTGAAGAAGGGGCTCGATCGGGTGAGCTGGCAATCGCGGCATGTCGTTCTCCTATCGAGAGTTAGGTCGGCGAGCGCTCGGGATGAGCCCCTGGCCGATCAGCACGACGCAATTCCAATGTGTCTGCACGACCGCGTATTGCGTATGCGGGCGAACGGTATCGCCCCTATCCGACGACCTCGATTACCTGCGAATAACGGGTCTTGAGCTGCAGCAGGAGCAGGGTGGTCAACGCCACCAAGGCAGGGACGGCGGGCGCGGAAAACGCAATGGCGGCGAGCGTCGGGTTGCTCATGATCACCACGCCGGCCGCGGGCGCGATCACGGCGCCCAGCCTGCCTACGCCGGTTGCGTAGCCTGAGGCCGTTGCCCGCATCGCGCTCGGATAGAATTGGTTGACAACGGCATTCAAGCAAAATTGTGAGCCGCCGGTCACCGCGCCACAGAGCGCGAGTGTCGCTAGGAACAAGTCGCCGACCGTTTGAAACGTGCACAGGGCGATCGCCGTTGCGATTGTCATGGCGTAAGCGCACGACAGAACGATCGTTGGACCGAGCCGCGCCAACAGAAACGCCATGACTATGCCGCCGCCCACGCTGCCCATACTGAAGGCCGAAATCGCCAAGATCGTGAGCTGCGCCGTGGCACCCTTTGACGCAATGATCGATGGCAGCCAAGTAAAGAGGTAATAAACAATCGTCATATTGGCGAAAGTGAGTATCCACAAGAGGAAGGTCGCGAGTCTGCGTTCGCGCTCGAACAGCGCCGAGACCGGGGAACGCGCGGCAGTCGCTCCGTGAACGGCATATGCAGCAGGAGGCCCGGGCGTGACCGCGCCAAGCCGGTCGAGCAGCGCCCGGAGCCGATCGTGAGCCGCGGGCTTACGCGCCAGGAACAATGGGGATTCGGGAAGCACCAAGAACGAAAGGCCCGCGATGGCGAGTGTCGAGATGCCGCCGACTAGGAAAATCGCCTTGAAGCCATACCAGGGGACCAAGTGGGCGGCGATGATCCCTCCTACTCCCGATCCAAAGGGATAGCCGCAGTTCACCAAGACCACAGCGAGCGTTCGAAACCGCGCAGGCATCAACTCCATCGCGAGGGCGATCACGTTTGGAAAAGCCAAAGCAAGACCCAACCCGGCGACGAACCGGGTCGTCAGCAGGGACCACAGGTTCGGCGCTAGGCCGCCGCATAGCGTTGCGATGCCTGCGCAGGCGAGGCCCAGCAGAATGCTGGGACGCCGGCCCCACCGATCGCCGAGCGGGGACAATGCGAAGCTGCCGATCACCACTCCGAAGACCGAGCCCGAGAGAAGCAGGCCGGTCTGATGGGGTGCCAGCGACCACGCGCTTGAAATCATGGGTGCAGCCAGCGCCATCACTACCGTGTCGTAGCCCTCGGTCATGCCCGCTGCGATGCAAAGCATCAGCATCGCGATGGCGAACCGAGACAAAGGCAGGCGCTGCAGAAGAGTGTCGACCCAAACCACCTGCTGCTCGGGGCGAGCGCGATCCTGATCATCAGCCAAGCCAGAACTCCTCAGGCAGAATTACAACTGTAGCCCCGCCATCGATCTCTAGCGGCTTGCGATTTGACATGGTGATCGTCGGCAGTGCCGTGTGTGATTGCCGACAGTGCCGTCCTGAGCACTAAGACTGGGCTGGCTTGAGCGCCAATACGAAGGTGGAGCCAAAGTATGTCAGAACGTAATGCCTCGCCCCTGCTCCCCGGTCAGACCGAGTTGTAAACCTGGTCGGATCGGCTGTTCTTGTCGCGCCGCGACCTGATATTGGTATCGAGTGGTGAGTTCGGTGGCGATTGTCCCGTGCACTCAGGAAGTGGGCCTGCTCCAAAGTCGTTCGCGGGCGCCAGAATTGCATCAGCCGGGATCCTCATGTCCATTTGCCGAGCGGACAGCTGGCCGCCGATCCTAGGCCCTTTGAGCGTGCCTGACGCGCCAACGGCAAGCTAAGCGAAATCGGCCCCGCTCCGTTGGTCTATTGGCCCGCCACCGAATACCAATCCTGTTGATTGCGGGTCATCTGAAATTCCTTGCGCGATTGTCCGCCAGTACAGCGGATGCTCGCCGACAGCGCGCCGCGCAAATACCAATCACATGATGACCTCCGAACCCTCCATTCCATCGAAACGGGCGTAGTCGGCGTGCATCATCCGGGTGAGCGCGATCGGATCCTTTTCCAGCAGTTCGAGGAAGCGCCCGTCCCATTCGGTATTGTTGAAGCCGCAGCGTTCGCCGTGCGCTTGGTGCGAAAGGCCGCCCGCCATGGTCCAGCGGCTTGTTGCGAATGAACGACATGTCGGACTCGTCGGTGACCAGCGGCTGGCCTATGTGATGCGCGAGCGCCGCGTGCCGCCCAATCGGCGGAACGCACTGGCGGCCGCCACCTTCGTCCGCCACGTCATAGACGTCGTCCACGCCCAGGCAGAATGCGGAATAGTGATCGAAAAAGAAGGAGGTTACGTGATCGTTGCAGATCAGGAGGCACACGTCTTGCGTGCCTCGGTCTAGTCGCAGATCAGCCTGTAGGCCTCGAAGGTCGGCTTCCATTACGTCATGACATGCATTAGCTCCGCCTTCGTATTGGCACTCAAGCCAGCCCAATCTTACACGTTAGGAGAGCACTGTCGGCGATCACGAACTCAAATCGCAATGCGTGCAAGCGCCTTTGCTGACACGGAGTTCCTAGATGATACGGAGCAACTAATGAATAATGATCAAGACGTCGACTTCGCCAGGGTTGAGAATGGCGCTCTGGCCGGGCGGTTCGTGTCCCGGTTCTGGCAGCCTATTGCCCTGTCGACCGATCTGAAGATGGGCCGGGCCAAGCGGGTCAAGCTGCTCGGCGAGTACTACACCCTCTATCGCGGCAAAGACGACGCCGTGCGGATGACCCAGGACCGGTGTCCGCACCGGGGGACGATGCTCTACCTCGGCTGGGTCGAGGGCAACAGTATCCGCTGCCGCTACCATGGCTGGAAATTCGACGGCACGGGCCAGGGCGAGGAATTCCCCGCCGAAACCGCGAGCTATGCCGCCAAAGTCTGCCTGAAAACTTATCCGACCCGGGAGTATCTCGGTGCCATCTTCTGCTACGTCGGCGAAGGCGAGCCGCCGGAGTTTCCCCGCTTCCCCGAAGCGGAGGACGAGAGCCGCGGGGAGCTGCTGACCCAAGGCGTCTTCCTGCCCTACAACTTCTTCCAGCGCGTCGAGAACGACCACGACGAGTCGCACATCTTCTTCACGCACAAGCTGTTCTTCGCCAACTACGGGCTGACCAAGATCCCCAAGGCCACCGCCAAGGAGACCGACTACGGCATCGTGGTGATCTCCACCCGGCCGGACGGCAAGCAGCGCGTGGGCTACGGCTTCATGCCCAACATCCTGATGCGCGAGGTGCCGGTCCCCCAGGACCGCACCAAGATGTCCCTGCTCGTGGGCTGGCGCGTGCCGGTGGACGACGTCACCACCTACAGCGTGATGATCTTCCGCGTCGGCGTCTACAACCGGGACCTCCCCCAGGAGGGGGAATACGAAGATCCCATGGCCATCGTCGCGCGGATCATGAACGGCGAAATGTCGCTAGACGACGTCGACGACAAGCATCCGCTGCTGCCGGTCATCCAGGACACCGTCAGCATTGGCGGCCAAGGCCAGATCGCCGACCGGAGCAACGAACACCTCGGCGTGTCGGACAAGGGCGTGGCGGTGCTGCGCCGGGTGTGGGCACGCGAGCTTCGCGCGATCCGTGACGGTGGCCCGCTGACGACCTTCCATCGCCCGGCTGACTTCTCCTTCGGCCAGGAAATCCAGGGCAACTACTTCAACAAGATCGAAGACCTCGAAGACGCCGCCAGGATCGAAGGCGCCGCACCCGCTTGAGGTGGAGCGGGAACCCGAAGAATCCAGACCCGTGAAGATGTCCCGATATGAGGTGGTGATCGTAGGCGCCGGCCATGGCGGCGCGGCGGCCGCGATCGCGCTCCGTCAGAACAAGTTCGAGGGCACGATCGCGATGATCGGCGCCGAACCCGAACTCCCCTACGAACGGCCGCCCCTCTCCAAGGAATATTTTTCAGGTGAGAGAAGCTTGGAGCGCATCCTGATCCGCCCGCCCGCCTTCTGGGGTGAGCGGGATATCACGATGCACCTCGGTCAGCGCGTGATCGCTGTGGACTCCGACGCGCATTGGCTGACACTCGACGATGGGTCGACTGTCGGCTACAGGCACCTGATCTGGGCGACAGGCGGATCGCCACGTCGGCTTGCTTGTTCCGGACACAACCTTGCTGGCGTCCACACCGTGCGGACCCGGGCGGATGCCGACCGCATGCGGGGCGAGCTCGACGCCACGACCCGCGCAGTGGTGATCGGCGGGGGATACGTCGGGCTCGAGGCTGCGGCCGTGCTCGCGAAATTCGGCAAGCAGGTGACGGTGCTCGAAGCGCTGGACCGGGTTCTGGCCCGGGTCGCGGGCGCGCCTCTGTCGCGCTTCTATGAGGCAGAGCATCGCGCACACGGTGTCGACGTGCGCCTCGAGGCCAAAGTGGACTGCATGGAGGGAAAGCACGGGCGCGTCTGCGCGGTCCGTCTTGCCGACGGCGAGATGCTGCCCTGTGAGATGGTGATTGTCGGTATTGGTATAGTCCCGGCGGTCGAGCCCCTAATCGCCGCCGGCGCAGAAGGCGGCAACGGCGTCGCGGTCGATGCGCACTGCCGGACCAGCCTGCCGGATGTCTTCGCCATCGGCGACTGTGCGCTCCATTCAAACGTGTTCGCCGACAACACGCGCATCCGCCTTGAATCTGTGCAGAATGCCAATGATCAAGCCACCGTCGTCGCCAGGGGGCTGACCGGAAATCCGATCGAATATCGTGCCGTACCCTGGTTCTGGTCGAACCAGTACGACCTGCGCCTCCAGACGGTCGGCCTTTCCATCGGCCACGACCAGTGTGTACCGCGTGGGGATCCCGCAACGCGAAGCTTCTCCCTGATCTACCTCAGGGACGGGAAGGTGATCGCGCTCGACTGCGTCAACGCCACCAAAGACTACGTTCAGGGCCGTGCACTCGTCATCGATGGTGCACGGATTGCGCCGGAGCAGCTCGCCGACCCCGCCACCCCGTTGAAGGAAATGGCGGTCTCAGCGTGATCTGAAGCGGAGTTAACCTCCGATGCGACAGATCAGGCAATGAGTGGCGAGGCTTAACGGCTGACTAGGAGAAACTGATGTTGAAGCCTCTCATCACTACCTATGGCTGGGTTCCGCCGTTTGCGCGTGGCATCACCCGTGACCTCCGCGCCCGCTGGGCCTGTGAAGAAGAAGGTATCCCTTACGAGCTTCGCCTGATCGACTGGGCCTATTCGAAAAGCCCCGAACATCGCCGCTTCCAACCTTTCGGCCAGGTGCCGACCTATTCCGACGGCGAAGTCGAGATCTTCGAAACCGGCGCAATCGCCCTGCGCATCGCTGAGCTCGGCGGCAGGCTGCTCCCGACCGACACCGCTGCGCGTATGCAGGCGATCCAGTGGGTGGTCGCCTCGCTCAATTCCCTTGAGCCGTGGATCATGCGCGCGGCAGTCGAGCGGGCCGCTGCTGAAGCGGCGCCGAATGACGGACGTGGAGACGGGATGACTGCCACCGGCCAGACCGAGGTCATGAAGGACCTGCACAACCGCCTCAGTGATCTTGAAGCTGCGATCGGCGACAAACAGTGGCTCGATGGAGACGTTTTCACTGTTGGCGATCTGATGATGGTCTCGGTGTTGGGCAACCTGCGCAACACCGATGCTCTACAGGATCTGCCCAGGCTTGCCGCCTACGTCGCACGCGGCGAGGCCAGACCGGCGCACGTCAAGGCGATGGCCGATCAGTTCAAGCAGTACGATGAGGCGGATAGAGCCCGAGCTGCAGCCCAGAACAACGGAGCCGCATAAGGGGCGATTTTATCATTCCCTGGCCGGCCATCCTGGTCATCTCAAATCGGATCGCTCCTCCCGATCGCTGTGTAGATCTCTCGTCTATGCAGCTCCATCGCAATGGGTTTCGTCAAGGAGATCCAGAGGGCCCCGAGGCGGCCGACAATTGCCCCGGCCCTGAGTCCTTACATGCTCTCCCGGGGAAGTCGATGTCCTGATCGTCGGTGTTGCCCACGGGGCTGACTTTGGCTGCCCGGCTGGCTGGCCGCCTTTCCTGACATAAAGGCCGTCATCGTCCCGCCATCGAGACTCTCGTGGCTCGCGGACTTGAAAAGGGCCACGGCGATGTCGACGGGCCGCTCAGCGTCGGGCGTCGAACGATAATAGATGACGTGCTGGGAGCGCGGGAAGCTCCAGTCGGTCGTCAATTCAGTCACCAGGCCGTTGCTGAGTTCGGTATGGAGCATCAAGGAGGTGGCGATGGTTAGAAAGTCGGTCTCGCGCGCATACCAGCGGAGCGCTGAAGCGGACTGCGCACGCACAAGGCAGGGGATCGACGACAGAGGGATGTCGCGCAACATTTGAGCGGGATAAGGCCAGAGGGGCTCAGGGAGAACCCAGCGCTGTGTTGCGAGGAGATGCTCCATCGTCTGCGGCTTGCCGAGAAGCGGATGGTTAGCATTGACGAATACCCCCATCGTGTCCGGGAGCAGCGTTTCAACCTCGACTTGGTGGTTTTCTTCGATTTTGAGGCGCGCCCCGATGGCGATGTCTAGTTCCCCTGCGTGCATCATCTCAAGGAGCTTGGGGGAGGGCGCCTCATAGAGTTGAAGCGATAGAGTGGGGTAGCGCCGGATCAACTCGAACATGACGGAGGGAACGTACGATTCCATCGCCGTCGGCGAGCCCCCGCAGGCCAGCGAACGGTAACGCGAGCGTCTCATACGGCGCAGCGTCGCTCCCGCCTCTGCGAGTTCGCTCGTGGCGCGCTCGACGTGCTTTAGGAGACTTCGGCATACTTCCGTCGAGAGGATGCCCTTGGCGGTTCGTTCGACAAGCCGGTAGCCCAAGGCGGCCTCCAACCGCGCGATCCCTCGGGTGATCGTGGGCTGGCTTACTCCAAGTTCGGCAGAGGCGCGGCTGATGCTGCCAGCATCGACGGCGGACTTGAGCAGCATCAGATTGTACATCTGCTTGGCCAGTATTTCCGGTATCGCCAATGGGTCAGTCTTTCTTTCAAAGGGTACACGGAGGCAGGCGCGGCAAGATGGCGGCGCGCATCGGTCTCAGGCCCCGCTCGGCAATATCGCTTCGTGGGTCAGGAGGCACTCGCAGCATGGTTCTGATCGAACGGCAAGACATCCACCAGCTCCGCCGGGTCAGTCATTACCTTATGACATGGCTTGGCTTCCCCTTCGTATTGGCGCTTGGGCCGGCCCGCTCTTAGACAACGGGAAAGCACTGTCGGCGAACATCGTGTGTCCGCCATCATGGCGTTCCCAAAGATAGGGAACGCACAAGCTGTGATTGCCGCATCCGCTGGACGGACGGTCGCAGGAAAGGGAGGTGGGATGAGTTTGGCCAACGATCAGCGTTCGCAGCTCGAAACGCTGTATGCGCAGATGGCTCCGGCGAATCTCACACCGCTCTGGGAGTTGCTCGGCCAGCTTGTGCCGCCGCAGCCCAAGTCGCCTGCGCAGGTGCACCGCTGGTCCTATGGCGAGGCCAGAGAACTTCTCATGCGCGCCGGCGATCTCATCAGCGCCGAGCAGGCGGAGAGGCGCGTTCTCATCCTCGAAAATCCGGGCCTAAGCGGTCAGTCCGCGATCGTGCCAAGCCTTTATGCCGGCCTCCAGCTCGTCCTGCCGGGAGAGGTCGCGCCTTGCCACCGACACGTACAATGCGCACTCCGGTTCATCCTGGAGGGGAACGGCGCCTTTACCGCGCTCGACGGCGAGAAGGCGATTATGCACCCGTTCGATTTGGTCCTGACGCCCGGCTGGCAGTGGCACGACCACGGCAATCAGACCGAGGAACCGGTGATCTGGCTCGACGGGCTCGATATTCCGACCGTGCGGCACTTCGATGCTGGTTTCGCCGAGCGCCTGGGTGAAGAGGCGCACAAGGAAACCGCGCCGCCCGGAGATACGTTCGGACGCTATGGCCACAACATGCGGCCAATGCGCGGCTCTGTCGCGGACCGACGTCCGGCTGATCAGCCGCTTTTCCATTATCCGTATGCCGAATGGCGGCCTGCACTCGGGGCTATAGCGCAGTCGGCGCAGATCGATCCTCACTTTGGACACGCGCTCGAGTTTCTGAACCCGGCGAACGGCGGCCCGGTCATGCCCACGATTTCCGCGCACGTGCGGCTGTTGCCTGCGGGTTTCTCAACCCGAGCGCGGCGGTCGACCGACGGGACCGTCTTCGCGGTCGTGGAAGGAAGCGGCGCGGCCACGATCGACGGACAGCAAATCGCGCTCAGGCCGCGGGACATTCTTGCCGTGCCGTCCTGGTCGGAGTTGCAGCTGCATGCTGCCGACGAACTCGTCCTGTTTGGGTTCTCCGACAAGGCGGCGCAGGAAAAGCTGAATCTCTATAGGGAATTCCGCGCGTGACACTGCTTTTCGATCCCCAGCTTCCGATCGTCGCCGCGACCACCGAGGGCAGGGGCTTTCCTGTGCGTCGCCTCTTCTGCATTGGCCGTAACTACGCCGCGCACGCGCGCGAAATGGGTAAGGACCCAGGCCGCGAACCCCCGTTCTTCTTCACCAAGTGGGCGGAGACCGTCGTGCCATCGGGTGCGACGATCGCATATCCGGCTGAAACGCAGAACTTCCATTACGAGGCGGAGCTAGTTGTAGCGGTCGGCAAGGCCGGTAGTTCAATCCAGCCTGCTGAGGCGCGGGATCACGTTTATGGCTATGCCACCGGCCTCGACATGACCCGACGGGATCTGCAGCTTGAGGCGCGCGACAAAGGGCGCCCGTGGGATACTGGGAAGAATGTCGAGCAGTCCGCCCCTCTCGGCCTCATACACCCGGCATCCGAAGTCGGACATCTTCGACGGGGCCGGATTGCGCTGACGGTGAACGGCGAGGTTAAGCAGGACGCTGACCTTGCTGAACTGATCTGGGACGTTCCGGAGACGGTAGCTTATGTCTCCCGTTTCTATCAGCTTGAGCCGGGCGACTTGATCTACACCGGAACGCCTGCTGGCGTCGGGCCGGTCAAGGAGGGCGACACCATTGTCGTGTCGATCGCCGGATTGAGCGACTGTTCGATCGTGATCGGGCCGGCCGCACGTGACTGAGCCCATTCTCCGCGGTTATTTCCGGTCGGGTGCTTCGTGGCGCGTGCGCATCGCGCTCAATCTGAAGCGCGTCGGGTATGCCGATGTTTTCCGCCATCTTCGCAAAGGCGAGCATAGACCAAAACCAGCCCGACGCCGAATAGGCGCAGAGATCAGCTTGCCGATATGACCCTCCTCGTACCGGCCATGAAAAGGAACAGGAAATGGTTGCTTCGATGGTGACCCTTCGAACTGACGCGGGCTCCTCCTTTGATGCTTATCTCGCCCGACCTGATCGGCCGAATGGTGCCGGCGTGGTGGTCCTGCAGGAGATATTCGGCGTGAACGCGAACATGCGGTCGGCCGCCGATGATTTCGCGGCCGCCGGGTTCACGGCCATCGTGCCGGACCTGTTCTGGCGACAGCAGCCCGGCGTCGAACTGGATCCCGCGACCGATCGCGAACGCGCCACTGAGCTGATGAAGGGGTTGGATCCGGACTTGGCCGTCCAAGACGCGCTGATCGCTGCCGACTATGTCCGCACCCTGAAGGGCTCGAATCGCAAGGTCGGCGCCGTCGGCTACTGTCTCGGGGGCAAGCTCGCGTATCTGCTGTCGATGAGGCCGGGGATCGACGCGGCAGCGTCCTATTACGGGGTCGCTATCCAAGGCGCGCTCGACCGGATAGGGGACGTTCGGAGCCCGTTGCTGCTTCATATTGCCGAGGAGGACCATCTGTGTCCTCCCGCGGCACAGGCGGCGATCGAGCAGGCCGCCGCGCAGCATGCCGATCTCATCAACGTCATGCGCTACTCCGGCGTCGGTCACGCCTTTGCGCGGCGCGGCAGCCCTATTTTCGTCCCGGAAAGCGCGGAGAGGGCGGACAGGGCGACGAAGGATCTTCTCTGGGCCAACCTTGTGGAGGCCGCATGAACGCACTTCTGGAAGCGAGGACCGTCGTCAGCCTGGGAAGCCGAATCCTCGTGGCTCAGGGTGTCTCGGATGCGTTCGGACACCTCAGCTGCAGGAGTCCCGAACGCCCCGATCGATTCCTGATCCCGAGGAGTCTAGCCCCCGGACTGGTAACGCCCGACGACGTTGTCGAACTCGACCTGGCTGGCGATCCCGTCTCCCCAGCCCTGGGTGCGCACCTCTTCCTGGAGCGCTTCATCCATACCGAAATCTATCGCCGGCGCCCTGACGTCCAGGCGGTGGTGCACAGTCATGCCCTGCCGGTCGTCCCCTTCACGGTCGTGCCAGGCGCAAAGCTTCGGCCGATTTGCCACATGTGCGGTTTCCTCGAGGGCGCTCCGACGGCCTTCGACGTCGCTGCCTATGCCGGGCCATCAACGGACCTTTTGATCCGCAACGCCGAGCTCGGTCGCCACCTCGCCGAGCATCTCGGCGGTGCGAGCGTCGTGCTCATGCGATCTCATGGCTACACGGTCGTGGGCTCCAGCGTGCAAGAGGCCGTGTTTCACGCGATCTACACGATGAAGAATTGCGAGATCGAACTGTCCGCCCGTGGCTTGGGAGAGCCCGCCTTCCTTAGCGCTGGCGAAGCCGAGACGTGTGCACGTACGATCAGCTCAGTCACGGGCAGGGCCTGGGAGCTATGGTTGCGACAGTGCCTGCCGATCGAGGCGGCGAGCGCAGACGGGTAGATGTGAACTGCCGGCGACCGGCCCCAAACCTAGCAAGCCGAGCCTATCAAGAGGAGGTTGGAAGTGGAGTCTCAACGGTTGATCGACGAGCCGTCGTTTGTCGTCTCGGGCCGCGCGATAGCGCCACCCAGCGAAACGGAAAGCGACCGGCGCCCTTTGATCGTCGCCATCCACGGGGGCGGCTTCACCCACCGATATTTCGATACCCCTGGGTACTCCCTGCTCGAACGAGCAGCCGCGCGCGGCTTTGGCGTAATCGGCATCGACCGGCTGGGCTATGGCCTTTCTCGGGCGATCGGCAAAGAAGCGCAGACCTTTGTCAACAGCAGAGATTGGCTATCCGAGGCGATCGATCGGTTGTGGCCGCGATATAAAGACCACTGCTGCGGCATCGTTCTCATCGGTCACTCCATCGGTGGGGCGCTAGCGATCATGGTTGCCGCCGAAGCCCAGAATTGGCCGCTTGCCGGCGTAGCTGTTTCGGGCGTGGCGCTTGTGCAAAATCCAGCCCTGAACAGCTACTTCAACCGCTTTCCGGCTGATGCCTGGATCGAGACGGGTGCCGAGAACAAGGATCGGTTGATGCTGGGCAAGCCCGAAACCTTCGATGCCAGCGTCACGGACTTGTTGCATCCGGCCTACCGTCCCGTCTCCACCAGGGAGCTTGGGGAGATTTATACCACGTGGTCGCAGACCGCGCCCGGCCTCCTGAAGTCGATCAAGGTTCCGGTCCAGTTTCGGTTGGGCGAACACGACACCCTTTGGGTGGCGAGCGATGAGGTGGTGCAGGAGCTGTCGGGCCTACTTTCCGGCGTCAAGGGCAGCTCCGCCGCGGTCGTCAAGGATGCGGGCCACGCCATCGACTTCCACAAGGTCGCTGCCCGATTCCACGATGAACAGCTCGACTTCGCTGTCAACTGTATCCGCGCTTTGGCCCAGGCATGACCATGGTGACGATCGAGGTCACGGTTCGCGATGGGACCATGTACACCGTTTCGGCCGAAGCCGGAATTACGTTGCTCGAGGCGATCCGGAAGGCCGGTATTGACGATCTGCTCGCTTTGTGCGGCGGATGCTGCTCGTGTGCGACCTGCCAAGTGTACATCGGCCAGTCCCATCCTGAGCTCTTCGCCCCGGCTTCCGGCGACGAAAACGACTTGCTCGATGGCTCCGCTCATCGGCGACTAGGTTCACGCCTGTCCTGTCAGATCATTCTGGCGGACAACTTGGCTGGCCTGTCGGTCACCATCGCGCCCGAAGACTGATGCGCCCGCATCGACGAGTTGGCATGGACGTAGGTGAGATGGCTGAAGTCCAGAAGGTTGTTGCGCACCGTGCGGCCATCGATTGGCGCCGTTGTCGCTCGGCCGCTGCGAGGGAGGGCGCCTACGCTGCATGTATCACGGCCTTCTGTTCAACACGGATGGTGAGGTCGTCGAAATCCCGGGCCAGCCGATGATCCCGAGGCACGCGCGCGTGCGGACCTATCCAAGATCAGCTCCGCTTCGGACTCGTATTCGAGTTGGTAGCTGAACATCAGGGAGTTCGGATCATGGGGGCCGACTGCAGGGGGATTAGGCTTTCATCCCGGCTTTCACAAGCGCGGGCCGCAGTTCCAGGACGATCAGCTCGCCTTCGCCCTCGATTGCGCCCGCCAATAACGAGCGAGCGGGATCAATGGAAGAGCGTAGATTTCGATATTGGGTACTGAGCCAATGGACCGTCTTCGGAGAGTTGGCATGCATCACTCTGGAGGCAGCCTCCGCAGGAGAACCGCGGTCGACCGCTCCAACGGGCGGCGCTGCGCCATTTACGGTTTCGCTGTTCGACTGCCCGGACGAACGGAGCTGATCGCCAATGATCAAGGATGTGCTGGCCAAGCAGATGTACAACCTCATGCTGCTTAGATCGGCGGTGGATGCGGGCAGCATCAGTCGCGCCGCTATCGAGCTCGGGGTCAGCCAGCCGACGATCACCCGCGGAATCGCCCGACTTGAGGCGGCGCTTGGGAATAAGCTTATTCACCGCAATGCCCATGGAGTTGTTCCGACGGAGGTGTGTCGAGCCCTCCTGAAACACGTTGGGGTAGCTGCCAGCCAGCTCGCCGAGGCGGGAGCTATGCTCCGCCGTACACAGCGTTCGCGTTATCGATCGCTCGCCTGTGGAGGCTCACCGGCCGCTATGGAATCGTACGTCCCCTCAGTTATGCACAAACTGCTCCAACGCTTTCGGAACCTCTCCCTTCACCTCCGTGAGGCACAATCGCCCGAGCTTCTCGAAATGATTGAGGCTGGGGAACTGGACATAGCAATCGGAGCAGGCCTCCCCGTCGAACCTGGCCATGGGGTCGAGGTCGAGCCGCTAGTTCACGATCTGATGGGGGTGTTCGTCAATGCCAACCACCCGCTTCTCAAAGAAGGCGCTCAGTCGATGGAGAAGCTTCTTTCGACGCAGCGCTGGGTATTCCCCGAGCCTCTCTGGGCCTATCCGAAGTCCATGTTAAGCAATACGGTGCTCTCGTCGATTCCATGTGTCGTCAAGGCCCAATCCTCTTCTGCGCTCCGTTGGTATGCACGGGAAACGGACTTGCTGACCATCTCGACGTCGCTGATGCTCCATACGGAGCTGAATAGCGGATTGGTTGCCGGATTAACGACGGATTGGGTATTTCCGCGCTCTAAACATGTCATTTACTATCGTTCGACACCAGACATCGAGCGGCCGGTCGAGATTGCCGTGAACCTGTTCAAATCGGCGAGCCTCGACAGTCTTACTGGCATGGTCAAGACAGTATGAAAACGCGTGGGAGGGAGGGGGGTGCCGGCTCGATCACGTCGCATTCGCAAGACGCGTCGGCCTGCTGACGAAAACCTCGAACTATCTGACCCGTACCTAGCACTACTTTGGCAGATTGTGTTTTCGCCGCTGTTTTTCACGGATTTGCTTTCGGCAATATGGGCACTGCTGAGACGGCGGCCGAAGGATGAGATCGACGATGGCGTGACGTACGGCTGGCATGGTTGGCTGAGGCGGAGGCCCGTTGATTCTTTTTTTTCCGCCCCGCGTATGCGAGGCGACGATGTTGCAGGAAGGCGTAGGCAATCATTGTCATCAAGGCGTGGCGATGAAGACCTTGCCATGATCGCCCTTCGAAGTGATCAAGTCCAAGTTCCTCC
>NZ_AXAP01000088.1 GCF_000472865.1 Bradyrhizobium elkanii WSM2783
TCCACATAGGCCCATATCACCCGTGCCGGATGATCTTGTCCGATCAGGCTGTCGATATCGACCGCTCGCAGTTCGACCTGGTCGCGCACCGGCTCGCGCAGCCGCGGCGCACCGCGCCGCACTGCTTCGGCCCGTGGCTCCGCTTGCTCCGGCAGCTCTCCAAACAACTCGTCACCAGCCATCGTCCCCCTCCTGCAAATCAATCCGCGAAGAGAATCACAGCTGCCACGCGCCCGATATAAAAAGATTCACAGTCTCGTAGGGTGGGTTAGCGTCCGCCGAAGCTCGAAGAGCGAAGGCGGAGGCGTAACCCACCAATCGCTCTCGCCAAGGATGGTGGGTTACGCCTTGCACCTTCGCGTGTTGAAGCAGCGGAGGCCATGGCTCGGCTAACCCACCCTACCAACCGTCACCGCGCCGCCGACGCGCGGCCTTCGCCGTCGATCTGGCGGCCCATGATCGCGATCGCCTTCTGATAGACGCCGGCGGCATTCCAGGCTTCGATCGCCGCGAAGTTGGGTTCGCCGGGCTGGTAGCCGGCGCCGGCGCGCCAGCCGTGGGCCTTAAGGAAGTTGGCGGTCGAGTTGAGCGCGTTGGCGGCCACGTCGAGATTACCGGTGCCATAGGCCAGGATGTTCTTCGGCATGAATTGGGTCTGGCCGACCTCGCCATGCATGGATCCGCGTGTGCTGGCCGACAGCACGCCCCGGTCGACCAGCTTCAGCGCCGCGTAGAGCTGGTCGGTGAAGAACTCGGGTCGGCGGCAGTCATACGCAAGGGTGGCGATTGAGGACAGCATGTTCTGATTGCCACGCTGGCTTCCAAAGCCGGTCTCCATGCCCCAGATCGCGATCAGCGGCCCGGGTGGGACGCCGTAGTGCTGCTCGATCGAGGCGAACAGCGCTGCGTGGGACTGCTTGAGGGATCGTCCGCGCGCGACGATGGTCGAGGCGCCGCGCTTGGCGAGAAACTGGTCGAGCGACAGGCCAAAGCTGCGCTGGCCGCGATCGGCGGCGATGGTCGCGCTGGCATAGTGCGTCTGCATCAAGGCGGCGACACCGGCTTGTCCGATGCCCTTGCCACTCGCCTCGCGGGCGAATTCCGCCTTCCAGGCCTCGAAACCGCCGGGACCGTTACCGCATTGCGCCGCTTTCGCGCTTGTGCCGAAAGGCGCCAGCGTCGCAAAGGCGATGAGGGCGGCGGTTGCAAGTTTCCTGGTCATCTCGAACTCCGTTGGTCGGCAGACATGATTTAAGCATAAATTGGGTGGACGCATAAATCGCATAACAATCGGGCGAAATCCGCACCGGGGAGGAAATCATGAAAAGGCTTATCGCCGCGGCCGTGGCTGCTGGCCTCGCTCTCGAAATGGCACATGCTGCGCCATTGCCCGAAGCCAAGCCTGATGACGTCGGATTCTCGGAACAGGGTCTGGCCCGGCTGGATCATTTCTTCGCCCGCGAGATTGCGACGAAACGGGTGCCCGGCGCCGTGGTCGCGATCGCCCGGGACGGCAAGCTCGTGCACTACAAGGCCTATGGCCAGCTCGATCCGGTCAAGGGCACGCCGATGTCACTCGATGCCGTCTTCGCGCTGGCGTCCATGACCAAGCCGCTTGCGGCCGTTGCCGGGCTGACGCTGATGGAGCAGGGCCGCCTGCCGCTGCAGGCCAGGCTCGCGGACTACTATCCTGATTTCGCCGACATGAAGGTCGGCGTTCCGCAGGTCGACGGTTCGCTCAAGATGGACGCGCAGGCGTCGCCTATCACCATTCATGACCTGTATCGCCACACGTCCGGTCTCATGTACGGCGGACGGCCGGACAGCTCGAGCCCGCTCGCGCGCCTCTATCCTGACGGCACGGCGCCGGCAGTCGACGGCGATACGCAAGCGTTCATCGATCGCATCACCAAGCTGCCGCTGGTGCACCAGCCGGGCACGGAATTCGAATATGGCTTCTCGATCGACGTGCTGGGCGCGGTGATCGAAAAGGTCACCTCGCAGCGGCTCGGCGACTATCTGGCTGCGAATGTGTGGCAGCCGCTCGGCATGAAGGATGCCACGTTCCATCCGTCGGAGGGCCAGCGCGACCGTCTTGCCCGACCGTTTCCGAATGACCCGCTGACGGGCAAGCCGCAGAGCATCAGGCTGCTCGACACGCCGACGAAGTTCGACTGCGGCGGCGCCTGCGCGTTTGCGACCGTCGGCGACTATCTCCGCTTCGGCCAGATGCTGCTCAATGGTGGGGAGTTCGAGGGAAAACGCATTCTCGGGCCCAAGACGGTGCATCACATGACCTCCAACCACCTCGGGCCCGAGATCAAGAACAACGTCGCGAACGTGGAGCCGCATCGCGGCGGCTTCACTTTCGGTCTCGGGGTGGCGGTGCGAACGAGCGAATGTCTGTCAGCGGTCCCCGGCAACCCCGGCGAGTTCACCTGGAACGGCGCCTACGGCACGCAGTTCTTCTGCGACCCGAAGGAGCGCCTGGTCGTGGTCGTCGGAACGGCGGCGCCGGGCGAGCTCCGAAAGTATTACCGCGAGCAGGTCCAGGACATCGTCTACGGCGCCATGGTGCGGTGAGGCGCGCCGGCGGTTGCGCCTCCGTCATTCCGGGGCGCGCCGGCCGGTCATTCCGGGGCGCGCGCAGCGCGAACTATGATGTGCAATTGCACATCAGAGAATCCATCACGCCGCGTGCGCAGGTGGAGAAATGGATTCCGGGCTCGTCCTTCGGACGCCCCGGAATGACAGGGGACGCATTTGCGCAATCCTCTCCTCCGTCATGGCCGGGCTTGACCCGGCCATCCACGTTGTCCCGGGCATGACGACGTCGTATCATTCGCGCGATTTTCCTTAGGCCAATCAACGTGATTTGCCCTGTCCACCCTTCGCGCGAAAAACAATCCGCTTCCGTCGTCGGGCAAATCAGTGATTTAACTCCGCGCGTCTCACGGCGAATGAGGGGCGGGTCGCGATCGTCACGAACGTTGCGGTGAGATGCGGTGGACGCAGGTATTGCGAGAGACGAACGCAACACCAGCGGACGGCGAAGTCGTGTGGTCCTGGCGCCCCGACGCTGGCGCTAAGCTCGCGAGCAGCAAGAGCTGCCGCGGACGACGGTGGCAAGAAAGCCCGGTCACCGGGGAGAGCGCGAAGGAAGCCGTAACACCATCGCGCAGGGAAAGCCGGAATGCTTCGGTTGAACCTGTGGTCCTACCCCCGTGCTTTTGTTGCACGGGACCCGCGGGTGCAACCGGCACCCGGCTTTCCCTGCGCCCTCTTCAATGAGAGGGCGGAAAGTGACGCAAAGCTCGGGCAGTTCGTGCCGCGAGAACGCAGACTCACATCCTCACGCTGTTTGAAATTTGAATCAGAACCCATCCCCGTCATCGCGAGCGCAGCGAAGCAATCCATACCTCCGCGCGTGGAGAGGTGGATTGCTTCGCTGTGCTCGCAATGACGGCGTCGTCCTGGCGAAGGCCAGGACCCATAACCACAGGCCGTTGTCGTGTGCTCCACTGCAACCGCTTGCTCCCGCCACAACAACTTCCTGTGGCTATGGATCCCTGCCTTCGCGGGGACGACACCGTGCGAGCATCGGGAGAATCGTAGGATGGGTAGAGCGAAGCGAAAGCCATCATTCGGGCGGCTTGCTCCATCGCGATGGGTTTCGCTGCGCTCTATCCATCCTACGGACTGCTCCACCACAGCTTCGCGTGGTAATGCTTGGCTCCATTCCGCGCGGGTCGGTGTTGCCGGGCCCGGCTGATGTGCTATCTCCAGTGGTGTTCGAATCTTCGCCCCTACCATAGTGCGGGCTCAGTAATGCGTAGTTGGTTTCCTCGAAGGCAAGGACTCGGCTCGTGTTACGGATGCGGTACGTGGTGGCGGTCGGCGTGCTCATGGCGCTGAACGGAACGGATGCTTTTTCTGCGGACATTGTGCGGCCGGTCGTGAAGGCGCCGCCACTGCCGTGGACCTGGAGCGGCTTCTATATCGGCGGACATTTTGGCGGAGGCTCCGGCATCACCCATCTCGGTGATCCCTACGGTCCGTCGATCTATGGCGACGATATCCGCACGCCGAAGGCCCTCATCGGCGGCCAGCTTGGCTACAACTGGCAGCAGGCCGGATCGCCATGGGTGTTCGGCCTCGAAGCCGATGTCTCCGCCGTCGATGCCGACGGCACCAACACCTGTCTCGCCTATTCCGGCCTGTTCGTCTCGGCGAACTGTCGTATCCGGCAGGATGTGATGGGCACGATCACCGGGCGGGTCGGCCAGGCCTTCGGACCGGCCGGTCACTCGCTGGCCTATGTGAAAGGCGGCGCCGCGTTTCTGTCGAGCCGTTTCTCGATGACGACCAACGCTCTCGATTTCTTCGAGCGGCCGGAAGCTTCGGTGAACTCCAACGCCGTGCAGTGGGGATGGACAATCGGGCTCGGTGTCGAACACGCTCTGGCACCGGCTTGGTCGATGAAGCTGGAATACGACTATGCCAATTTCGGAAGCCGCGACATCGCGACGCCACTTGGCGGTCTTCAGACGGCGCCGCTCGATCCAGCCAGCCTGGTCGAAACCACTGGTCTGCCGACGGGAGTCCGGCAGGACAGCCATGTCGTCAAGCTCGGCGTGAACTATCGCCCTGGTGTTGACGCATCGCGCGGCTGGGACAATCGGCCCGCCGCTTTGCTGACGGCGACGCCGTCGGTCTCCGGGTGGTCGGCGGAAGTCGGCGCGCGTTACTGGTACAGCAGCGGTCGCTATCAGAACGATCTCGGTATGAGCACAGATCAGCCGCTGCAGAACGCGCTGATTTCACGGCTCACCTATGAGACCACAGGACACTCCGGCGAGGTGTTCGGCCGGGTCGACAGTCCGGCCAGGGTGTTCCTGAAAGGCTTTGCCGGCGGTGGCGGGCTGACATCTGGCCACATGAACGATGAGGATTGGCTACCAACCTATCGCAACACGGCCATGGCCTACTCGAACACAGACCAGGGCAGGGTCGAGGGCACGATTGCCTATGCCACGCTGGACGTTGGATACACCCTGCTGGAAACGCCGGGCGCGAAATTCGGGGCGTTCGCAGGCTATGCTTTCTATCGCGACCGCAAGGACTCCTATGGATGCGCCCAGATTGCGTATCCCGGCGGCGGCGTGATTTGCGCCGTTCCCTCGCCGACCACCGGGATCACCATCTCGCAGTCCGAAGACTGGCACTCTCTGCGCATCGGTGTGAACGGGATCGTCACGATTGCGCCCGGACTCAAGCTCACGGCCGACGCGGCCTATTTGCCCTACGTTTCCGTTTCCGGTCTCGATACGCATTACTTGCGTTCCGACGAGCCGTCGCCCCATTCCCCGGCCAACGGCACCGGGCGCGGCATGCAGCTCGAAGCCGTGCTGACCTATGACGTGACCGAGCGCTTCAGTGTCGGCGTCGGCGGCCGCTTCTGGTCGATGTGGGCGACCGATGTTTTCACGAGGGGATTCGGCAGTCCGTTTCCGACATCGACCCTCCCGATCCGCGCCGAACGCTTCGGCACGTTCCTTCAGACGTCCTACAAATTCGATGCAGTGAATTAGGAGTATCGAGAAGAACCGTGGCGCTCTCTCAATTCCCGTAAAGATAGTTCGGCAGCCACAAGGTCAGGCCGGGCCAGATATACATCAGCACCATGCAGACGATGACGATCAGCATGTAGGGCATCATGCCGGCAAAGATCTGGTTCAGCGTGACGTGCTTTGGCGCCACGCCCTTCAGATAGAAGGCCGACATCGCCACCGGCGGCGACAGGAACGCCGCCTGCAGGTTCACGAAGACCAGGACGCCCCACAGGATCGGATCGATGTTGAAGTGCTTCAGCATCGGCAGGAAGATCGGCACGAAGATCACGATGATCTCGGTCCATTCCAGCGGCCAACCCAGAATGAAGATGATCGCCTGCGACAGGATCATGAACTGGACCGGCGACATGTTGAGCGACAGCACCCAGCTCTCCAGCAGCGCCTGGCCGCCGAGGATCGCGAACACCGCCGAGAACAGCGCCGAGCCGACGAACAGCCAGCACACCATCGAGGTGGTCTTGGCGGTCAGGAACACCGCTTCCTTGGTGCGCTTCCAGTCCAGCGTCCGCGCCTGGAAGGCGAGCAGGAAGGCGCCGGCCGCACCGACTGCTGCCGATTCGGTCGCGGTCGTGATGCCGAACAGGATCACGCCCAGCACCACCACCGTGAGGATGCCGAGCGGCATCACCGAGGTGATGAGCAGCCGCAGCACCTCGAACTGCTCGGCCTCCATGGTCCAGTAATAGTAGAGAAGCAGCAGGCCGCAGATGCCGGCGACGAACGCGAAATAAGTATAGAACTCCGGCGGCGGTCCGAGCTCCGCCGGCGCCGCGATGGTTTTGCCTCGCAGCTCGGCACTGCCCATCTCCTGCAGCATTTCCGGCTCGTTCTTCGTGGTGGCCTCCGACCGGCTCGCGCCGCCCCCGCCGAGCTCCTCGAGTTTCTCTTCCGCGCTTTCTTCCGCGGGCTGGGCGCCTGCACCAAGCGGCTGAAGCGTTTCCTGGGTTCGCTGCTGCTGCGCGGCAGCCGGGAGCTGCGGCGCAAGATCCGGCTGCTGGTGAATCACGACGTACCACCAGGCGGCCCACAGGGTCGCCAGCGTCAGCATCAGCGGCACGAGGGCGTGGGCGAGGCTCGTCAGCAGCATCGAATAGGTGACGCGGGTGCCGTCCACGCCGGCGTTGACGGCCCTTGCGGGCATCAGCATTGCCGCAAGCAGCGCGGGCAGCATCTTGCGCGAATAGGACTGCTGCAGCTTGGCGATCCAGGGTCGCACCGGAACTTTGGTCTCGCTCTCGGGAAGCTTCGGGGCAATCTTCGGGTTCAACAGTGCCCAGCCGACGACATAGATCAGATAGAGGAAGGCGAGGAAGAAGCCGGGAAACATCGCCGCGGCGTAGAGCTTCACCACCGACTGCCCGGCCACTGCCGCGTAGACGATGATCATCACCGATGGCGGGATCAGGATGCCGAGCGTGCCGCCGGCGGTGATGACGCCGGACGCGAGCTTGACGTCGTAGCCGGCCTTCAGCATCGGGTTGAAGGCGATGACGCCCATCAGCACGACGACCGCGCCGACCAGGCCCGAGGCGATGCCCCAGAACGTGCAGACGATCAGCGTCGCCACCGCGAGCGAAGCGGGCAGGCGGCGGAACGCGAGCTGGATCGAATAGAACATCTTGTCGACCAGCGCGCCGCGCTCCATCACGTAGCCCATCAGCACGAACAGCGGGATCGAGATCAGGACGTCGTTGGTCATCGCGCCATAGGTGCGCTGGACCATCAGGTCGAAGATGTGATTGTCGCCCCAGGCCTCGCCGCCCCGGTGATAGGCGAAGAAGCCGAAGAACATGCCGAGGCCCATCAGCGTGAACGCGGTCGGGAAGCCCATCATGATGACGATCACGATGAGGACGAGCATCAACAGCCCGAGTGCCGGATCGCTCATCGTTGCAGGTCTCCGCCCATGCCGCGCTGCCGCGCGCTCTCCTCGATGTCCTGCGCATGCGCGATCGCGGCCTTGCGCGATTCCTCATCGACATATTCGCTGTGCGCGAGCTGCTCCTCGACGACGTCGATCTCGCTGACGTCACGGAGCCGGTCAGGCCAGGCGCCGGTCCTGAGGCACATGATGCAGCGCGCGATCTCAGCCGCGCCCTGCAGCAGCACCAAGGCTCCGGCCAGCGGGATCATGAACTTGAAGTGGTAGACCGGCGGGCCGTCGGCGGTCACGTTGGAATGCTCGTTGATGCGCCAGGAATCGACCGCATAATCCCAGCCGGCATAAACTAGCGCCGCGATGCCCGGCAGGAAGAACGCGAAATACAGCACGAGGTCGAGCGAGGCCTGCAGGCGCGGCCGCATCGAGCTGTAGAGGAAATCGCCGCGGACATGGGCGTTCTGCGCCAGCGTGTAGGCGCCCGCGAGCATGAACAGGGTGCCGTACAGCATATTGGAGGCGTCGAAGATCCACGCCGTCGGCATGTTGAGGATGTAGCGCTTGAAGACCTCGGCGCAGACAAGGCCCATCAGCCCGACAACCAGCCACGCCGCGGCCTTGCCGGTCCAGGTGCTGATGCCGTCGATCATGTACAGGAAACGCTGTGCGCTCATCTGCGTTCGCTACCGGCCGTTCCGGAAGTATCGGGTTGGTGTAGAGACAGCGGAAGCGCCATCCGGGGTTCGCTGTCCCCGGATGACGCTTTCGGTCGTGCGCAGCGCCCGTCAGGTCTTTTTCTTGGCGTTCGGGCCAAAATAGTGGTTGTAGGCCATACGGCGGTTGACGACCGTGTCGTTCTCCCACTGCGTCGCGCGCTTGGCGAAGGCGAGCTGGGATTCGACGATCTCCTTGAACAGCGGGTTCTCGGCCGACTTCTTCTCAACCACCTGGTCGTAGATCTCGAGCTGCTTCTGCAGGATCGAATCCGGCGTCTTGTAGAACTTGACCTTGTCCTTGGTCTGCATCTCCTCGTAGTCCTTCGAGTAGCGGTCGATCGCCTTCCAGCTCATGTCCTGGCTGGCCGCTTCGACGGCGTTGGAGATGATGGCCTTCATCTTGTCCGGCAGGGCATCGTACTTGGTCTTGTTGAACATGATCTCGAACTGCTCGGCATTCTGATGGTAGCTCTGCAGCATGCAGATCTTGGAGACGTCGGTGAAGCCGAGCACGCGGTCGGAAGTCGCGTTGTTGAACTCGGCAGCGTCGAGCAGGCCACGGTCCATCGCCGAGACGATCTCGCCGCCTGGCAGCGCGTTGACGGCGGCGCCGAGGCCAGTGAAGACGTCGATGGAAATGCCGACGGTGCGGAATTTCAGGCCCTGGAAATCATCCACCTTGGACATCGGCTTCTTGAACCAGCCGAGCGGCTGGGTCGGCATCGGCCCATAGGGGAAGGAGACGACATTGGCACCGATCGAGGCGTAGAGCTTGGCGAGCAGCTCCTTGCCGCCGCCATATTTGTGCCAGGCCAGCAGCATGTTGGCATCCATCGCGTAGCCCGGACCGGAGCCCCACAGCGCCAGCGCGGTCTGCTTGCCGTAGTGATAGACCAAGACGCCATGGCCGCCATCGAGCGTCCCCTTCGAGACGGCGTCGAGCAGGCCGAAGGCCGGCACCACGGCGCCGGCGGGAAGCACCTCGATCTTGAGGTCGCCGCCGGTCATGTCGTTGACCTTCTTGGCGTAGTCGAGCGCGTATTCGTGGAAAATATCCTTGGCCGGCCAGGTGCTTTGCCAGCGCATGTTGATCGGGCCCTGCGCGCTGACGATGGTGGGCGCTGCAACGCTTGCTGCGGCGCCCGCGGCCGCAACCTTCAGGAAGCGGCGGCGACTGGACGTACTGCCTTTATTGGATTTGGTCATGGTTTCCTCCCTGCCCTTATGATTGGCGGTCCTTTAGGATCCGCTCTTTTTTAGGAAGGAAGACAAAGGCGTGCGCAGGAGTTTGGCAAGAACGTTCCCGATGATGCGACGCTAGGACGCGGGCCGCGAGCAACAAGCTCGCGACTGCGAGTTCGGATTTATTCCCGGCAGGAGAAGAAAAAGCTCTGGTAACAAGCCGCAGGGCTGGAGGCTCTATTAGACTTTCAGTGTAGTCGACTTCGCCCCAGCAACTCGCGATCGGGTTACCGGTCCGAGGGTTCGTCGTCGCGTCGTCGCGGCTGTGGCAGGCTGAACCCGTGATAGAGCGCCAAGACGCGAAGCAGCACACAGAGTGCCGTGCCGGGCAGCAGGGTGGCCGCGACCGGCATGCCCAGCGCGTGTCCGACCGTGACGACCGCGCTGCCCGCGAGGGCGGCCATGGCGTAGAACTCGGAATAGAGGACGATGGGCATCCGCACGGAGAGCAGGTCACGCACCATTCCGCCGCCGATCCCCGTCACCATGCCGAGGATCGTGGCCATGACAGGGGGAATGCCGTATTCGAGG
This sequence comes from Bradyrhizobium elkanii WSM2783, assembly GCF_000472865.1. Taxonomy (GTDB): domain Bacteria; phylum Pseudomonadota; class Alphaproteobacteria; order Rhizobiales; family Xanthobacteraceae; genus Bradyrhizobium; species Bradyrhizobium elkanii_A. The sequence goes on from NZ_AXAP01000088.1 coordinate 10,002, forward strand.
GCTTTCTGTGTGCCGGTCGTTGCGAAGATGCCAAGGCCCGCCGCATCGAACAGTTCGACCGGAAAGCGCAGGCGATCGATCACCGCCGAGAACCAGAAGGCGAACAGGCCGCCGGCGGCGGAAATGGCGAGTGCATGCCAATTCGTCACGGAGGCAGGTGGAGTCGCGCCGATCAGGAGATCACGGAGATCGCCGCCGGCAACTGCGGTCACGAAGGCTAGCACGAGAACGCCGAAAATATCCATGCGTTGCCGGACGCCCGCGGCGGCGCCGCTGAGCGCAAACACCAGCGTTCCCAGGAGATTGAGGGCTTGGACCAGCGTCGCGCTTTCCATCGAGGCTCACGCTCTTACCTCGGCATCTCTGAGCCAAAGGCCGGCCGTCGTCAACATCGCCTCGATCCCCGCTCGCAGGGCCGGGTGAATCACTGGTCTCAAATTCGGCGCAAGATTGCCATGCTCACTGGCGGAGAAGCACAACAGCGTCCTGCGGCAGCAGAGCGCCTCGAAGAACCACGGCGTCGCGGCCGCAATCGGATCGCTCTCCGGCATCGTGAGCAGCGTCGGGCAGCGGATGAGGTCCGCGTGCCCGAGTCGGAAGCGGCCTCGGGTGTCGTCGGCGCCGCCCGTGAAGGTTGTCTGCGGCTTATTTCAATCTTCAGCGCGGCTAGGACCGCTCCGCCGTCCGCGCCCGCCGCCCCTCGATCGGATAGGCCGGATCGTTGTAGCCGGGCGTGGAAGCATGCCCGCTCACGACGAGCCGGTCGATCAGCGCCTCGTCTTCGGCGGTGAAGCGATAGTCGAGCGCGCGGACGTAATCGTCCCATTGCGCTTCCGTGCGCGGACCGGCAATCACGGCGGAGATGAGGGATGAATTCAGCACCCAGGCGACCGCGAACTGCGCGGCGGTGATGCCGCGTGCTTCCGCATATTGCTTGATCTCTTGCGCGAGCCTCAAGGATTCCGGCCGCCACTCGGTCTGCATCATGCGCTTGTCGTTGCGGCCGGCACGGGTGTCCTTGTCGGGGGTGGCATCAGCGCGATATTTGCCGGTCAGGACGCCGCGGGCGAGCGGGCTATAGGGTACCACCCCAAGGCCATAATAGCCGCAGGCCGGCAGGTGCTCGACCTCGGGCATGCGGTTCATCGCGTTGTAATAGGGCTGGCTCACGATCGGGCGGTCGAGGCCGAGCCGGTCGCAGATGTTACAGATCTCGGCAACGCGCCAGGCGCGATAGTTCGAGACGCCGAAGTAGCGCACCTTGCCCTGCCTGATCAGGTCGCCGATCGCGCGCACGGTCTCCTCCAGCGGCGTCGTGTGGTCTTCCTTGTGCAGGTAGTAGATGTCGATGTAATCGGTGCCGAGCCGCTTCAGGCTCGCCTCCGCCGCCTGCAGCACCCAGCGTCGCGACAGCCCGCCGAAATTCGGATCGTCGCCGATCTGATTGGCGAGCTTGGTGGCGAGGACCCAGTTCTGCCTGTTGTTGGATATCGCGCGGCCCACCACCTGCTCGGAGTTTCCACCATTATAGGCATCCGCGGTGTCGATGAAGTTGACGCCGGCCTCGCGCGCCTTTGCGATGATCCGCGCCGACGTCGCCTCGTCGGTCGGGCCGCCGAACATCATGGTGCCCAGGCAGATCGGCGAGATCTTCAGGCCGCTGCGGCCGAGTTGACGGTACTGCATCGTCTGCTCCTCCGAACCCGGATGTTAAGCCTACTCGCTCTTCAATATCTTGAACACGCCGTTCGCCATGGCGATGCAGCGTTTGTCGACGGTCACTTCGGTGGTGATAAAGATCAGGCTCCTGGTCGAGCGCACCACACGCGGCTTCGAGATCAAGGTTTCGCCGATCTTGCCGGCCTCCACAAAGTGCGTATCAAGCTGCACGGTCGCAAGCGCCGGCTTGCCCGAGACATAGCGGGCGGTCATGCCGCAGGTGCGGTCCGCGAAGGTCATGATCACGCCGCCTTGCACCAGGCCGCGGCGATTGTGATGTTTGTCCTCGGTGATCAATGCATATTCATGCTCGTCGCCGACGAGACGCTGCCACAGCGGGCCGACCAGATGCAGGAAACCGGATGTTTCGACGATCTTCCAGCCGTCGGATTTGAGCTTTTCCGCGGCATGTTTCGTCATGTGATGCTTTCCGTCCGGCGAGGCATGATATCAGGTCATTTCATCGAACGCGGGACTGTTGTAGTCAAGATCAATGGCCCGTTCATTTGATGATGCCACCCGGCGGAATATCGCAGAGCTCTGTACGGCGTTCAGGCGCCTGCCGGACGATTCTGCGCCGCTGCTCAAACGCGCGGCGGTCGCGATCGCACTCACGAGCGGCGAGGGCGAGAAGACCGCATTCCTGCTCACCCGCCGTGCGGCCAGCTTGCGCAGCCACAGCGCGCAATGGGCGCTGCCCGGCGGACGCTGCGATTCCGGCGAGACACAGGCGGAAGCGGCACTGCGCGAACTGCACGAAGAGCTCGGGCTGCGCGTCAATGATGGCGACGTGCTCGGCGTGCTCGACGACTATCCGACCCGCTCGGGCTATCTGATCACTCCGGTGGTAGTGTGGGTCTCGACACGGGCGCCGATCATGCCCAACCCGGACGAGGTAGCTTCCGTCCATCGCATCACGCTTGAATCGATCGAGGCGGAGGATGCGTTCAGCTTCACCACCATTCCCGAGAGTGTCAGGCGCGTGATCCGCTTCCGCCACGCCGGCCAGCACATCCACGCGCCGACGGCTGCCTTGATCTATCAGTTCCGCGAAGTGCTGGCCGGCCGCGACACCCGCGTCGCCGATCTCGAGCAGCCGGTCTTCGCCTGGAAGTAGGGAGCCGCACGCGCAACTCTATCTGCTCACCCTGAGGAGACCGCGCAGCGGTCGTCTCGAAGGGCGAGGCCGCCGGCAGGGCCTCATGGTTCGAGGCGCGCTACGCGCTCCTCACCATGAGGGTCTGGCAGCGGTGTCAATCACGTCATTGCCGATGTGTAGTCCGAAGTCCGGTTGCTGATGCCAAGCATTTGGGTGACAATGCCACCATAACAACAAACATCGGGGGAGGCGTTCGGGCATGCTGTCCTGGAAGAAGCGACTTTACACTGCCATCGCCGCGCTCGCTGTCGGCGCAGCATCGCATCCCGCGCAGGCCCAGGATTATCCGAACCGGCCGATCACGCTCGTCATCCCCTTCGCGCCCGGCGGCAGCACGTCCATCGTCGGCCGCGGCATTGCCGAGAAGATGAGTGAATTGCTCGGCGAGAAGATCGTGATCGACAACCGCCCCGGCGCCGGCGGCACGGTCGGCACCAAGGCGGTCGCCAAGAGCGATCCTGATGGTTACACGCTGGTGCTCGGCTATACGGGGACACTCGCGATCGGCCCGTCGCTCTACAAGAAGGCGGGCTACGATCCGCGCAAGGATTTCGCGCCGATCGGCATGATCGGCAATGCGCCGAATTCGCTGGTCGTGCATCCGTCGTTTCCGGCCAAGAGCGTCGCCGAGCTGATCGCCTATGCCAAACAAAATCCGGGCAAGGTCAGTTTCGGTTCGGCCGGCGCCGGCACAGCAAGCCACATCACTGGCGAATATTTCGCGCGCAGTGCCGGCATCTCGCTCGTGCATGTTCCCTACAAGGGAACGGGCCCTGCGCTGGTCGACCTCATCGGCGGGCACATCCCGATGGCATTTGCGCCGATCCCTGCCTCTCACGCCAACGTCAGCGGCGGAACGCTGCGCGCACTCGCGGTGACCAGCGTGACCCGCTCCGGTCTCCTGCCCGACGTGCCGACGATCGCCGAGGCCGGTGTTCCCGGATTCGACGCTTCGCTCTATTATGGCCTTGCGGCACCGGCCGGCACGCCGCGGCCGATCGTCGACAAGCTCAACAAGGTGCTGCGCGATGCGCTCGCCTCCGAGGAGGTGAAGCGGCAATTGGGCTCTGACGGCACCGAGATCACGCCGGGCTCGCCCGAGGATTACGCCGAGTTCATCGACAAGGACGAGAAGAAGTGGGCGCAGCTCGTGAAGGCCAGCGGCGTCGAGCCGGAGTGAGAAGCACTTGTTCTGGGCCATGGCGGGGCGTTTGGTCGCTTTTGAGTGATTCAATTCGAGGCTGACATCGCGCGCGTCCTTGCTACAAGAGAGCATGCGCCCGCCATTGATTCGCTGTTTCCCCGGATTGGTCGCGCTCGCGCTGTTCGCGGGCGCGCCGGAGGCCGTGGCGGTCGAGGCTGCCACCCTTTCTGCATCCACCGCGGATGCGATGGCGCAGGCCGCAACGCCGCAGGCGATCGCCGAATATCGCCGCAAGCTGCGCGAATATCAGGAAGCGCGCGCTGCCTTCGATGAGGAGGCGGGCGCCTATTGGAGTGCGATTTCCGAGAAACGGCGCACCCGCAACGCCAAACGGCGCGAGCGACAGCCCATCACGCTCGATGATTATGTGCTCGACCAGCCGCCGCTCTATACCGGGCCGAAACGGCCGGTGAATCCGGAACCTGAAGAAGAGGAACCGTCGCGTCCACGCAGGACCATTCCTCTCGTCGCCGATTTCCTGAAGGCCGCCGCCGAGCAGTTTCAGTTCACGCCAGAGCGGCCGGCCACCGAGATCGAGTTCAAGCGCGCCTACGCCCGCTACGCGCTCGCGGCCGGCTTGACGCGCGAGCAGGCGGTGCGGGTCTATTCCTTCGAGACCGGCGGCACCGGCAATCACGATATGCAGTCGGGCTACCGCGGTCCGGGCACAAAGGCGATCTCGACCGCAATCGGCTACAATCAGTTGCTCACCACCAACACCGTCGAGTTGATCGCCCAGCAGGGCCCTGAGTTCATCAAGGTGCTGACTCAAAAGGCCGCTACGCTGTCCGGTCCCGCACGCAAGGCGATGGATCACAAGCTCGCGGTGCTGAAGAAGATGGTGGCATTCGCACGCACGGTGCCAGACGACTGGTCGGCGCATGAGCGGCTCGCGAGCACGCCGCAGGGCTGGGCGGTCCATTCCATGGTGCTCGATATCGACGTCGGCCCGATGCTGCAGACCCACAAGCTGCTGACGTCAGTCATCTTCGCGCGGAACAAGGGCTACACCCGACCGCTGAGCGCGGCCGAACTCGAGATGATGAACCTCACCGGAGACGGCACCGGCTACGACATGGTCACGATGCCGCAAGCGATGCGCGAGAGGGTGCCGACGTCGAACTTCTTCCAGCGCGGCGGCTACGAACGCAACCCGGTCGCGATCCGCCACAACACGGTGGCAAAGCTGCTCGCAGTCACCGACGAACGGATGGATTTCAACAGCAACAAGCCCGGCGCCAAGGAACTGGCGTCAGTGTTTTAGTGGCCCGCGGGCCGCAGGGTGGGCAAAGCGAAGCGTGCCCACCTTTCTTGCACCGACCGTGGATGGTGGGCACGCTGCGCTTTGCCCACCCTACAGGTTACAGCGGCATCGTCGCCTAATTCGATCCGAACATGAACTTGCCGTCGCCCTCGAGATAGGGGCCGGAGCGCATGTAGAGCTGGCCGTTCTGGCCGACGAAGAACAGCGTGCCTCTCGGCACCTTCTTGGCGCCTTTGAGCAGCAGCCCGGCATTGTTGGTCCCCATCTTGTAGGCGAGGGTCGAGCCGTCCTTGCCATAGGCGTAGCCCATGTCGGACTTCAGCTCCCAGGGTGCGGGCGATGCATCCTGTGCGAGTGCGGGAGCCGCCAGCGTCGTCAGTGCCGCTGCCGTCAAAAAAGCCGTTATCAAAAAGCTCTTGGCCTGAAATCGAGTCATGATCATCCTCCCCAGTCATCGCTGCCGAAACCGGCGCCCTGTCTTGAACAAATCACGAACGTCGTTATTCCGTCAATACGACGGAAGTCGTCGTGCGGCATCACGTGCAACCTGCGGGTTTGTGATTTCCTGCTTCGCGACTATGTTGCCGTTTCCATCTACAAACGCATGATTGCGAAAAGTTTGATAGGGATGATTCGAATGACCCCCGGCATGAATATCGGTTTCGGTATTGCGCTCTCGCTCATGACGATGGCCACCGCGGCTTATGCCGACGAATTCAAGCTCTCCAACAACCAGCGCATCGCCTGCAGCCGTGGATTGTCCGCCGGCAAGCTTAACACGGCGACCTGCAAGTCCTACGCCTATCTGTTCAACACCAAGACCTCGGAATATTTTCGCTGCCAGGTCTCGCTGGCGCTGACGCGCGACAACAAGGAGGTTATCAACGTGCAGGCCGATGGCGGCTGCACCAAGCGGCCGCGCATCTTCGACACCGATGGCAACTATTCCTTCGATGCCACTGAAACCGAGCCGCCGAACACCAACTCGTTCTTCGGTCCCGGCGGCTATTCGGTCTGGGCCAGTGATAACAACGTGCAGAAGGTGCGAGGCTGCATCACCATCTCTTCCGGCCTCGGCTCGGACATCTCGAAATGCATCGACATGACGTTCCAGTGAACGTCACGATTTCGATTCAGCGCTCGCAGCCGGCGACGGCCGCGAGCGGGCGAACTTCTTCACCCCCATCGGCTTGCCGAACAGATAGCCCTGCACCAGGTCGAAGCCGACCGCATGGGCGGTGAGAAAGTCGGCGCGGGTCTCGACGCCCTGGGCGAGCGCCCGCGCGCCGTGGTCGTGGGCGAGCTCGACGACATGTTTGCACACGGTCTGCTTCAGCCGGTCGTCGGCGGCGCCGGTGACGAATTGATGATCGATCTTCAGTTCGACGAAGGGGAAGTTCTTTAGCCCCATCAGCGATGGCCACTCCGTGCCGACCTGGTCGACCGATATCGCGATGTTGTGGAACCGCACCTGCCGCGCGACCTCGATCACGAGGTCCAGGTTCTCGATCACCTCGGCGCTTCCGATCTCGAGCAGGAGGCCGCCGAACGCGGGATGCTGCGGCACGCGGCGGCATAATTCGCGCACGGCTTGCGGATCGCTCAGGAACGATACCGGCAGGTTGATCGAGAGATCCACCGGTCCTTTCTGCTCCAAGAGATAGTGCCAGTCCTCGATGGCGCGACCGACCACGAATTCGGACAGCGCATGGAAATGCGGATCGCTTTCATCGGGAATGAAATAGGCCGGCGGCACCACACCCCACGCCGGATGCCGCATCCTGACGAGAGCCTCCGCGCCCGCGGGCACCAGCGTGCGCAGGTTGATCCTCTGCTGGTACCACAATTCGAGCCAGCCGGCCTTGAGCGCCTCTGCCACGTCGACCGCGGGGCTCGGCGCGGGCTCCTGCGGCAGCAGCATCGCAACGCTGTCGCGCAGCGTTCCGGCGCCGAACGGCGTCGCCAGCGGCGGCAGCATGGCTACGCCGTATTCTTCGCCAATTTGCCTGACCGCTTTTACCATAATCGACTCGGGCGGGCCGATGACGAGAACCTTGCCGGCGAAATTCTTCCTGACCAGAACCTCCAGAATCCTGCCGACCTCGATCCCGTTGACGGAGACACCGAGCACAAGCAGGTCAGGCCGATGCGCGTCCAGCGCGCCATCCAGTTCGGTGGCCTCGCCGCACTCCGACGTGATGAAGCCGAGATCCTCGAGAGCATCGGAAAGAAAGGTACGAAGGTGCTTCTTGCTATCCGCGACGCAAGCCCGCGGCGTCAATTTGCGATGACCGAACCAGCCGGGTCGTGCGTATTCCTTGGGGTTGATTTGATTCATGCCCGCCCTTTCCCGTGATGTCGATTTGACTCGTACATCTCCGTGGCGGCCTTAATCGGGAAATTTGAGGACCCTCCTTTCAAATCCCCATGAATGCTTAGGTAGGGTTAAAGAGACAAATAAAGCTAAAATTGTAATGAATAATCGAAGCAGATCAGCGCATCGGCGGCCTCAAATGCCGTGCTCCGACGCCATTCGGTCCGAACTGCTCGCAAGCGATTGCAATGGTGCGCCGCCGCGTCGTTTCGCGGCGGCAGCACGCGTTAATGTCTGTGGTTGTTTATCGTTGTCGCCGTGATCGATTCCCGTTTTGAGAATAGCGTTCACGTGATCGATGCCGCTACCGATCGTTCTTTGTTTGAGCATGATCTTTTCGGAAAAACCGGTCTCCACTTTTCCGGATCATGCTCTAGTGCCCCATGCGCGCCGAAGCCGGGTGACCCGGCACCTTGAAGCGTTTTCCGGTGTCGCTGACCTTCCCACCATCGACTTTCAGGATCGAGAAATCCTGGGTCAGGTAATTTCCGGCCAGCAGGTACTTGCCGTCCGGCGTGAACACGACGGCTTCGGGCAAGCCACCGACCTCGATGTCCTGAGTCTTGGTCACCTTCTTGCCGTCGATCTTCAGCACCGTGAGGCTGCCGTTCTTCTGATGGTAGTATGCATTCTTCATGTTGGAGCCGCGCAAAATGGCGGCGACAGCGAGATCTCCCTTCGGCGAAATCGCAAAGCCCTCGGGGCCGTCGCCGACCACCACACGATCGATGATGCGCGGCGGACTGCCTTCGAGATCGATCACGCTCGTGGTGTCGACGCTGCCGTCGGATGAGCCGGCGCCGCCATTGTCGGCCGTCAGTGCGAGTTTGCCGTTCGGTGTCACCGCGACATTGTATGGCCATTGGCCCGTCGGCAGATCAACCTTGTTGTAGGTCACCTTGTCTCCGGCGATATCGAGCACCGAGACCTTGTGCGCGGGGAAGCGGACAGCAAGCGCCCGCTTGCCGTCCGGCGTGAACGCCACATGGGCGACGCTGTCGGGCAACGCAATCGTGTCGGTGACCTTGACGTCAGTCCCATTGATCGAGAGCACGCTAACGGAATTGTCGCCGCGATTGGCGACCAACGCCATCTTGCCGTCCGGACTGATGCTGAGCCCGGACGGCTGCTTGCCGACGGTCACGGTTGCTGCCAGCTTCGGCGGGTTGGCCTTGAGATCGATGACATAGACCTTGTTGTCCGGCACCTGCTTCAGCGCATCGCCGTCCTTCACATCGACTGAATCGGCGACGAGAGCGATCGAGCCGGTCGGGTCGATGTCGAGATTGACCGGCGGTCCCACCACCGAATTCTTCAGCGGCAGTGAGGCGACGGTCTTGGGATTTTCGGGATTGGCGAGGTCGAGGATGAGAACCTGGTCCTTGCCGGGCGCCGACAGGATCGGTTTTCCATCGTCATCCCATAACACCTTCTCGTCGAGCCCGACGATCATGAAAGGTTTCGCATGGACAGGATTGAACGTGAGATTGCAGAGCAGGACTGCGGCTCCCAAAGATAGTCCGACGGCGCGGTAAGCAGGCATTGGCGTTTCTCCCGGTTGCGCCGGCCACTGGCGGGCCGGTTTCGCGCAGGGAAAATTAAGCAGGGAATACGATCCTTGCCAATGACTGAACTGCCATCGTCACTCCGGCTTGATGCCCGCGAATTCGGCGACCTTGCCCCATTTCTCGGTCTCCGCCAGCACGTAAGCCTGCATGTCCTGGGCCGAACCGCCGACGGGGTCGGCGCCGAGCTTGCGCAGGCGTGCAATCCCGTCCTCGGTCTTGAGGAATTTGTCGACGCTCGCGTTGAGGCGGACGATGATCTCCTTCGGCGTTTTCGCAGGAGCCGCGATCGTGAACCAGGAGGCGGCGTCATAGCCGGGCACGCCCGCCTCCGAGATCGTCGGAAGGTCGGGCAATAGCGGCCAGCGCTTGGAAGTGGACACCGCAAGCGGACGGATCTGTCCGGCTTCGGCGAAGGGCTGCGCGGCGGGGAGGTTGTCGATCATCAGATGCACGCGGCCGGCGATCAGGTCGGTCAATGCCGGCGCGCTGCCCTTGTAGGGCACATGCGTGATCTCGACCCCGGTCATCGAGCGGAACAGCTCGGTCGAGACATGCGCGGTGCTGCCGAGCCCAGGCGTGCCGTAGAACAATTCGCCACGCTTCGACTTGGCGTAGTCGATCAGTTCGGCGACCGACTTCACCGGCAGCGAGTTGGTGACCGAGCAGAGATTGGGCACCCGCGCGATGATGATGACCGGCGCGATATCCTTCGGCGGATCGAACGGCATGTTGCTGAACACGAACGGATTGATCGCATGCGTGCCGGGCGTGCCCACGAGGAACGTGTAACCGTCGGGATCGGCCTTGGCGACAGCGTCGGCCGCGATATTGCCGCCGGCGCCGGTCTTGTTCTCGACGATGAACTGTTGGCCGAATTCCTCGGAGACCTTGGCCGCGACCACGCGGGCCAGGATGTCGGTGGTGCCGCCGGCGGCAAACGGCACCAGGAGCTTGACCGGCCGCGTCGGCCATTCGGCGGCGCGCGCCAGCCGCGGCAGCATTGATGCGCCGGCAAGCGCGGCGGTGCCTCGCAGCAGCGAGCGGCGGCTAAGATTTGACGAAGCGACGGTAGAAGAAGGCATTTGGAGGTCCTTGAGCGATGCGGAAGGATAGGCGCCGAAAAATCGAGCGGCGCACGATGGCGCCGCTCAGCCGGTGGTCAGGAATTGTGGTTGAGGCGTGTCATAGCGTTTTCGAGCGAAGTGGATACCGGTTCGCGTGAAGAAAACGCGTCAAAACAAAAGAGCTAGCCGTCGATGCCCTTTTCCTTGAAATACTTCAATGCGCCCGGATGGAACGGGATCGGGGAGCGATCCTGGCGCTGGTTGTCGAGCGAGAAGCTCTCGGCTTCCTTGTGCACGGCGACGATGTCGGCCTTCTTTTCCACCAGCGTCTTGACGATCGTATAAGCATCGTCGTTGCTCATCTTGTCCCCGGTGACAACCAGGTTCCAGACCTCGGTGATGGAATTGTCCTTGTCGTAGCCCGGATACGAGCCTGCCTTGATCTTGCTGGCGGAGTAGAGCTTGCCGTATTTGGCGTTCATCTTCTCGGCCAGGTCGCCATGATCGATCAACTTCATCTTGACGCCGGGGGTCGCCGCGAGGTCGGTCACCGCCGCGGTCGGGATGCCCCCGACCCAGAAGAATGCATCGATCTTGCCGTCCTTGATGGCGTTGACGGATTCGGCAACGCCGAGCCGCTCGCGCTTCATGTCCTTGTCCTTGTCGAGGCCGGCGGCTTCGATGACGCGGAATGCCATCACTTCGGTGGCGCTGCCGGGCGAACCCGTCGAAACGCGCTTGCCCTTGAAGTCCGCCATGGTCCGGATGCCGGTGCCCTCGACGGTCACCACATGCATGCGGTTCGGATAAACGACGAGGAGGGCCTGCAGCGGTACCTTGTTGTTCTTGAACTTGTCCTGGCCCTGCAGCGCGTCGAGCGCGGCATCGGCCATGGTGAAGCCCATTTCGCTCTGCCCGGTGCCGATCAGCTTGAGATTGTCGACCGAGCCGCCGGTGACCTCGGCGGTGGCCTGCACGTTGGGAAGATTCTTCGAGAGAACGTTGGCGATCGCGCCGCCGAGCGGATAGTAGACGCCGCCGGTGCCGCCGGTGCCGATCGACATGATCTTCTGCTGCGCATGAACGATGCCGGCAAAGGCGAGACCGGCCGAGATCGTCACAGCCAGCATCGCCACGGTCTTTTTCAGTTTCTTCATCCTGTCACTCCCTCATTAAATCGTAAGCGCCGGTTCCTTCGGCGTCGGTGTTCTCGCCTGCCACAGCAGCACGCCGAGGCCAATGATCAGGCCCGGCACGTAGGTGTAGCTGATATCGCGGCCGATCATCCATTCGACGATCGCCTCGATCAAACTCGGAAACACCAATAGCAATCCGGATAGCAGAAGCAGGCCGCGTTCGATCGGCGTAGTTTGTCGCAGGGCCCAGTTCTGGGCAAACGCGGCCAGCGCCAGCAGTCCGATGGTCGCCTTGAGCGTGATTTCGAGGATATCGACCCACGAGCCGCCTTTGGGGATCGCCAGCAGGAGGCCGACGCCCTGCGGGTCGAGCACGAACACGAACGGCACCAGGAAGGCCGGCAGCGTGTATTTCCACGATTGCAGCGTCGTGCGGTAGGGATCGCCGCCGGTGATGGCGGCAGCCGCAAACGGCGACAGCGCTGTCGGCGGCGACACCTCCGACAGCACGGCGTAATAGAAGATGAACATGTGTGCGGCGTAATCGGGCACGCCGAGCTTGATCAGCGCCGGCGCTGCGATCACGGCGCAGATGATGTAGGAGGCGGTCACCGGCACCGCGAGACCGATGATCCAGACGATCAGCGAAGTGTAGATCGCGGTCAGTAGTAAGCTGCCGCCGGCATAGCTGATCACGATCGACGAGAATTTCAGGCCGAGGCCCGTCAGCGTCACGATGCCGACGACGATGCCGGCGCATGCACAGGTGGTCGCGGCATTGAGCGCGCCGATCGAGCCGTCGGCCAGCGCCTTCACCAGCTTCGAGGGCACCAACGCCGTTTCCTTCCGCAGGAAGCTCAACGCGAAGGTGACCACAACGGCATAGAACACCGACAGTGACGGCGAGTAGCCGATGATCATGAACACGACCACGGCGGCCAATGAGACGAAGTGAAAGCCGTAGCGCTTGGTCATCTGGCCGAGCGTCATCTCCGGCTTGAAGTTGACGTCCTTGGCGCCGAATTTGCGGGCATCCAGTTCGACCATGAACAGCAGCGACATGTAATAGAGGCAGGTCGGGATGGTCGCCATCCAGATCACGTCGAGATAGCTGATCTTGAGAAATTCGGCGATCAGGAACGCGGCCGCGCCCAGCACCGGCGGCGACAGGATCGCGCCGAGGCCACCGGCCGCCAGCAATCCGCCGGCGGCGTTTTTCTCAAAACCCGCTTTGGCCAGCATCGGATAGGCCACAGTGCCGATCATCACGGTGGTGGCAACGCCCGAACCTGAGGGGCCGCCGAGCAGGAACGACGACAGCACGACCGTCCGTCCTGCGCTGTTCGGCTTGCCGCCCATCAGCGCCAGCGAGAAGTCGATGAAGAACTTCCCGGCGCCGGATTGCTGCAGGAATGCGCCGTAGATCGTGAACAGGATGATCAGGGTAGCCGACACATCGACGGCGACGCCGAAAATGCCTTCCAGCGTGATGAAGAGATGGCCGACCAGGCGGGACAGGTCGTAGCCGCGGTGGGTCCACGGCGCTGGCAGGTGCGGACCGAGCATCGCATAGGCGATGAAGAACAGCGACACCACGGGCATGATGGGTCCGGTGGTGCGCCGCGTCGCCTCGAGCAGCAGCACGATGAAGACAATGCCGACGATGACATCCAGGTGGTCGGGCGTGGTGGCGCGGTCGGTGAAATCCTCGCCGCCCCACAGCGCATAGACGATGGTTGCGACCGCAACGATGCCCGGCACGATGTCCCACCAGCGGACGCGGTTGCGAAACCGCGTGGCGAGCGGAAACAAGAGGAAGCTCAGCACCAGCGTGAAGGCGACATGGGTATAGCGGAGTTCCTGGGTCGGAACGATCGCGTAGGCCGCATAGAGGTGGAACAGGCTCATGACCACCGCGATCGTGGTCGAAATGCGTCCTGCCCATCCCATCAGGCGGTTGGTCGCGCCTTCCTCGGCCTCTACGAAGGTTTCCGCTTTCTGCAGCGCCTCCTCGGAGATGGCGACGACTTCGTCATTGGACGACGATTTGCCTGACGGTCGGCCTTCTGTGGTCATGCTTCCCCCAGTACGCTCTCTCTAACCCGGCTGGACGGCCGGGTCTTGGGCCGCGCATTCATGCTGGTTTGGGGCAAACGTTGCAAGGGGCATCGCGCCTGCGACTTTCGGATGATGCATGCGGAGTGTGCATCGGGCACATCAGCCGGACCGGGTTGACCGCGGGCGCCGGGCTGCAATACGAACACTAACAAGGGGAGAAGCCAATGGATCGGCTCAAGGGCAAAATCGCGATGGTGGTCGGCGCCGGCTCGATCGGGCCGGGCTGGGGCAACGGCAAGGCGACCGCCGTCACCTTCGCGCGCGAGGGTGCCGCCGTGTTCTGCGTCGATCGCAACGCGGCCGCAGCAGAAGAGACGGCCGGCATCATCACCGGCGAGGGCGGCAAGGCGGCAGCGTTCACCGCGGACGTCTCCCGTGCGGCCGACGTCGAGGCGATGGTCGCCGCATGCCTGAAGACGTACGGCCGCATCGACGTGCTCGACAACAATGTCGGTATCGCCGAGATGGGCAGCGTGGTCGAGGTGAGCGAGGCGGAATGGGACCGCGTGTTCGCCGTCAACCTCAAGAGCGCCTATCTTGCCATGAAGCACGTGATCCCGGTGATGCAGAAGCAGGGCGGCGGCTCGATCATCAACATCTCCTCGATCGCCTCGATCCGCCATCTCGGCATCTCCTATGTCACCTACGCCACCACGAAGGCCGCGATGAACCAGATGACGCGCACCAGCGCGGTGCAGTTCGCGCGCGACCATGTGCGGGTGAACGCGATCCTGCCCGGTCTGATGAAGACGCCGATGGTGGCGCATTCCGCCGGCCTCGCCGCCAGCTATTCCGCGGGCGACGTGGAAGCGATGTGGCGCGCCCGCGACGCGCAGGTGCCGATGGGCCACATGGGCGACGCCTGGGACGTCGCCAACGCTGCCCTGTTCCTGGCTTCGGATGAATCGAAATACGTCACCGGCATTGAGCTCGTCGTCGACGGCGGCGTGACGCTGAAGGTGAGTTGACGTACGGTGCCGTAGGGTGGGCAAAGCGCAGCGTGCCCACCATCCACGTTCGGTGCAAGAAAGGTGGGCACGCTGCGCTTTGCCCACCCTACAAATCCTCCGCTACGCCTCCGCGCTCAATTCGGCACGGTCGAGCTCTTCCTCGACCAGGTGAAACGCGTCATCGCCGATCTCCTCAGAGTCGCGCAGCGTCAAGAGCGATTGCCGGGCGGCGCTGATCGCGCGGCGCCTTAAGGGATCGGCGGGAAGCTCGCTCGACGTGACGCCGCCGCTCGGATCGGTCTCGGCGCGCATCAGAAGCGCGCGGTATTCCAGCCTGAGGATCTCGGCCTCCTCGGACGGATCGCCGTCGATCTCCTCGAGCGCGGCGCGAAAGGCCGTGGCGCGTGCGCGCGCCGCCTCGGCCGTCACCGGATCGTCGTCCTTCAGACGCAGGGCCAGGATCAAAGGCCGCAAGGTCAAGCCCTGGATCACCAGCGTTCCAAACACCACCGAAAAGGCGGTCAGCAGGATCAGGTCGCGATACGGGAAATCCTCCGGCAATGCAAAGGCGGCCGCCAGCGTGACGATGCCGCGCATGCCGCACCAGGAAACGACGAAGCCGCTCTTGATTGTCGGCGGCGGCGCCGCGCGCGATGGCTGGAAGAGCCCCAATGCCACCAGTCGCCGAAAGACGGCGCCATAGCTCATCACCCAGGCGATGCGCGCGAGAATCACGGCCACCAGTACGCTCGCGGCAAAGATGCAGTATTCCATGCGCACGTAGGCATCGAGCCCGGCCCAGATCGGCTTGAGCTGCATCCCGATGAACATGAAGGCGAGCACGTTGAGCACGAATACCACGGTCTCCCACACCGCATAGGACGGGACACGCAGCCGGGCCGGCGTTCGCGCCGGCGCGGTGCGGGCCAGCGTGATGGCGAAGACCACGACGGTAAGAATGCCGGAAAGGCCGATCCGCTCGGCGATGATCCAGATCATGAACGTGCCGCCGAACTGGGTGATGATCGCGCTCGGCGCGTAGCTGATCCGTTGCGTCAGCAGCGCCGAAATCCTCGCGAAGAGAAAGCCGGCGAGCAGGCTGCCGACGAGCGCCCATGCTACCGCGGGCGCGAATTCGTGCAGCTTCGCATGCTCGATCGCCACGGCGCCCACGGCGATGCGATAAATCAGCAGCGCGCTGGCGTCATTGAGCAGGCTCTCGCCTTCGAGGATTTTCAGGAGCCGATAGGGCAGCTTGACCTGGCGCAGGATTGCGACTGCGGCAGCGGCATCCGGTGGTGCCACGATGGCGCCGAGCGCGATCGCCGCGGCCCATGGCATGTCCGGCTTGAACCAGTGCGCCACCAGAGCGACCGCGGCGGTGGTGGTTCCGACCGCCGCAAGCACCAGCATCGTCACCGGCAGCCAATTGTTGCGGAGGTCTCGCAGCGAGGTGTCGAACGCTGCATCCACCAGCACAGGCGCCACGAACAGCGCCAGCGCGAGGCTGGGTTCCAATGTCCAGGATGGCCCTGACGGCAGGAAGGTCAGGAGCACGCCGCCGAGCGCAAGGAAGGTCGGATAGGGCACGTTGATCCGTCGCGCCACCGCCGACAGCGGAATGGCGACGAGCAGCAGGACGATGATCCATTCGAAGGTTGACACGCGTCAAATTCCCGTTGGCAGTCATTGGCTAATCTAGCATGAGTTCGCGTGCCTATGGGCAAGGCGCGGAAATCGCGACAAATCTGCCGCTGTGCGGGGTACGCGTCGTTTGCTACCATTGGCTCGAGATCAAGAATTCCTTCCGGACCAATCGATGCAACCCTGGCTCTTCATCCGACGCGCTCTCGTCGCGTCGAGCCTTTGCATGGCGCTTGCGCAGCATGCATTCGCAACCGGCGTAGAGCCGCTTAGGGATGTGCAGGCCGATCCTGCGCCATGCCTCACTGCTGCTGGTGCTGACGATAACGACAAGGCCGTCGAACTCTGCACGGCGCTGATTGACAATGAAAACACCGCCAAGCCCGATCGCGTCAAGGCGCTGATTGCGCGTGGTGAGGCCTATGCTCGCAAGGACATGGTCGACCGCGCGATCTCCGATTACGACGCGGTGCTGAGGCTGGATCCGACGCTTGCCGATAGCTTTAATGCGCGCGGCGAGCTCTGGCGCAAGAAGGGCGACCGGCCCAAGGCGCTCGCTGATTTCGGCGCGGCGATCAAGCTGAACCCGGATCACGCCGCGGCGCGCGCGAACTACAAGTCGTTGGCGCTCGAATTGGAGCGCCTGGGCGCGCTGATGGCCGTTGCCGGCAAGCCAAGTTTCAATTGTGCCAAGGCGCACCGCGCGGTGGAGAAGGTCATCTGCGGCAATCCGGAGCTCGCCGATCTCGATCGCGAGATCTTTGCGGCGAATGCCAGGGTGGTCCGCGAGGCCGAGAATCCGCGTGCCGCCCGCGCCCTGCAGCGCGAGCAGGACGAATTCATCGCCCGCCGCAACGCCCAGTTCGGCCGTCCCGGCTACGACCTGCAGAAGGCGATGAAGCAGCGCCTCCAGAAGCTGAACGGGGTTGACGGGTATTAGGATGGCGCTGGCTGAACGGAGCGCTCTTTTCGGCTTGAATCATGACCGCTCTCCGTGACAATGCGGTCAAAGACGATGAACTAGCCGCTTGCGTCATGCCCGGCCTTGTGCCGGGCATCCACGTCCTTCCCGGCGAGGAAGCAACGCGTGGATGGCCGGGACGAGCCCGGCCATGACGGGGAGAAGGACCGGGAGGACGCCATGAATATTCACGACAGCCGCTATCACGAGGTCTATGCACGTTCGCTGGCTGATCCCGAGGGCTTCTGGAGCGAGGCGGCGCGGGAGATCGATTGGATCGAGCCCGCGAAGAAGATTTTCGATCCCTCGCTTGGCGCTTATGGACGCTGGTTCACCGGCGCCGTCGTCAACACCTGCTACAACGCGCTCGACCGCCATGTCCTGGGCGGTCGCGCCGAGCAGGTCGCACTGATCCACGATTCCCCGCTCACCGGCAGCATCACGAAATTCACCTATGCCGAGCTTCTGAAGGAAGTGCAGACGCTCGCCGCGGTCATGCAGGATTTCGGCGTGACCAAGGGCGACCGCGTCATCCTCTATATGCCGATGGTGCCGGAAGCGGTGGTGGCGATGCTGGCCTGCGCGCGGATCGGCGCGGTGCACAGCGTGGTGTTCGGCGGCTTTGCGGCAAAGGAGCTGGCCAGCCGCATCGATGATGCCAAGCCGAAGCTGATCTTTTCGGCAAGTTGCGGAATCGAGCCCGGCCGCATCGTGCAGTACAAGCCGCTGCTTGACGAGGCGATCAAGCTTGCCAGCGCCAAACCGCAAGGCTGCATCCTCCTGCAGCGCCCGCAGCATGGTTGCGAGCTCACTGCGGGCCGCGATCACGACTGGGCCAGTCTGCGCCGCGCCGCGCTCGATGCCGGCAAGGCCGCGCCTTGCGTCCCGGTGCTCGCGACCGATCCGCTCTACATCCTCTACACCTCGGGCACGACGGGAATCCCGAAGGGCGTCGTGCGCGACAATGGCGGGCACCTGGTCGCGCTGAAATGGTCGATGTTCAACCTCTATGGCGTCAGGCCGGGCGAGGTCTGGTGGTGCGGCTCCGACATCGGCTGGGTGGTCGGCCACAGCTATATCGTTTACGGCCCACTGTTCCATGGCGCGACCTCGGTCATGTATGAGGGCAAGCCGGTCGGCACACCCGACGCCGGTGCGTTCTGGCGGGTCATCTCCGAGCACAAGGCGGTTGCGTTCTTCACGGCGCCGACCGCCTTCCGCGCCATCCGCAAGGAGGATCCGGAAGGCAAGTTCATCCGGCAATACGATCTCGCAAACTTCCGCACGCTCTTCCTCGCCGGCGAGCGCGCCGATCCGCCGACGGTGGAATGGGCGGAAGCACAATTGAAGGTGCCGGTGATCGACCACTGGTGGCAGACCGAGACCGGCTGGTGCATTGCCGGCAATCCGGTGGGCCTCGGCATGCTGCCGGTCAAGCACGGCTCGCCGACGGTACCGATGCCGGGCTATCAGGTCGATGTGGTCGATGAGGCCGCAAGGCCCGTGCCCGCAGGCACTATGGGCTCGATCGTGGTCAAGCTGCCGATGCCGCCCGCCTGCCTGCCGACGCTGTGGCAGCAGGACGAGCGCTTCAAGGAAGCCTATCTCTCCGAATTCCCCGGCTACTACAAGACCTCGGATGCCGGCTACAAGGATGAGGACGGCTATGTCTGGGTGATGGGCCGCACCGACGACATCATCAATGTCGCCGGCCACCGGCTCTCCACCGGCGGCATGGAAGAGATTTTGGCGTCGCATCCCGATGTCGCCGAATGCGCCGTGCTCGGCATCAATGATGCGATCAAGGGCGAAGTGCCCTGCGGCCTCCTGGTGCTGAAGGCCGGCGTCAGCCGTCCGCCGGCCGAGATCGAGAAGGAAATCGTAGCGCTGGTGCGCGAAAAGCTCGGCCCCGTGGCCGCCTTCAAGCTCGCGATCACCGTGGGCCGCCTGCCGAAGACGCGCTCCGGAAAGATCCTCCGAGGCACCATCAAGAAGATCGCCGACGGCGAAAGCTGGACCATGCCGGCCACGATCGAGGACCCCAAGGTACTTGACGAGATCGGCGACGCGCTGAAGGGAAGGGTGTGACGGTTGGATCGTCATGCCCGGGCTTGACCCGGGCATCCATCAGGATCAGAGAAGCCGCCATCTTTTCGATGGATTGCCGGGTCATCCCCGATCGGGTCGGGGACGGGCGCCCGGGCAATGACGAAACAGGGAACCCACGTATGCGACGTTACTTCGCCCGAGCCCATATCGCGCTGTTCCTGCTCGCCCCGCTGCTCGCCGGCTGCCTCGAGCATAGATCTGCGCCGCTGGCCGACGCCGCGGGCGATGACGACGCGTTCTGCCGCGCCAACAATGTCCAGCAGGGTTCGCCCGAATATGTCGCCTGCCGCAAGGACCGCGACGTCCAGCGGCAGAACGCCGAAGCGAGGACCGACCGCCGGCAGCGCAATCTCGCCGAAGACATGCTCAACAATCCGGTGAGGCCATGAGCCAAGGAGGACCGTCATGAACGAAGACGTCTTCAACGAAAGCCTGCGCCGATTCCTGAAGCGCGTCGGCATCACCTCCCAGCGCGAGATCGAAAAGGCCGTACGCGACGGCATCGACGCCGGCCGTCTCAAAGGCCACGAGAAGCTGACTGCAAAAATGACGCTGACGATCGACGCTGTCGGGCTCAAGCACGAGGTGACGGAAGACATCACGCTCGGATAGTGCTTCGCGAATCTCCGTTGTCATGCCCGCGAAGTATGACGAGCGCGGTCGTGTGTTACCGCTACGACTGAATCGCATCGGTGTTTGCCGTGATACTTTTGCAACGGTGTGACTCAATCACGCCATGTCTCGTCTGATTTGATCCGCATCAAATCCTTCACCGCCCCGCTTCTGGTCTGAGAGAGGCAACGCGCGACTTTCCGCGCGGACTTGGCGATGGGGAATTTGATGAGAAGAACAATGTTGACGGCGTCGCTCGTGCTTGCGGCGGCGTTCGGTGGGGCCGCCATCTCGGCGCAGGCTGCGGATCTGGCGCCGGTCTACAAGGCGAAAGCGCCGCCGCCGGTGGAGACCTTCAACCCCTGGATGATCCGTCTGCGCGCGCTCGGCGTGTTGCCGGATGCGGGCGGCAGCTCGGTTAACGTCTTCGGCGTTCCGGGCCTGTCGTCACCGAATTCGGGGCTCTCGATCAGCGACCAGGTCATCCCGGAGCTCGACATCACCTATTTCTTCACCGAGAACTTGGCGGCCGAACTCATCCTTGGCGCGACCAGGCATCACATCAGCGGTACCGGGGCGCTCAACGGGCTCGACATCGGTAAGGCCTGGCTGTTGCCGCCGACGCTGACCCTGCAATATCACTTCACCGGGCTCGGCGCGTTCAAGCCGTACATCGGTGCCGGCATCAACTACACCGTGTTCTTCAACCAGTCCGCGGCCAACACGCCGGTCGGCGGCCTCGCGGTGACGGATCTGCACATCAGCAACCAGGTCGGCGCCGCGGTCCAGTTCGGCTTCGACTACATGCTCGACCGCCACTGGGGCCTCAACGTCGACGTGAAGAAGCTGTGGCTGCGGCCGGACTACTCGGCAACCGTCAACAACGCAATTCCAGTCACCGGGCGCGCCAATATCGATCCGTGGCTGGTGGGCGGCGGCGTCGTCTACAAGTTCTGACGCCGCGGGGGGGCGGCGGCGCCGGGAGCCGGGCTCCGGCGCCGCTGGCCATCTTGGTGCTGAGCCAGCATGGGATGACGGACGAGATCGAATTGCGTTAAGAGAGATCATTCTCATCTCAACGCGCCTCGCGGAAAGCATCACATGGACATCAAGGTCAGGGATTCAAACGGCGCGCTGCTCGCCGAGGGCGACAGCGTCACGCTGATCAAGGACCTGAAGCTGAAAGGCTCGTCCACGGTCTTGAAGCGCGGCACGGTGATCAAGAACATCCACCTCACCGATAACGAGGACGAGATCGAAGGCCGCACCGACAAAGTCAAGGGCCTGGTCCTGCGCACGGAGTTCCTGAAGAAGGCGTGAGGGGATCCGCCGTCATCACACGCGAAAGCAGGTGATCCAGTATTCCAGAGACGTCAATCGTCGGACCGATAAGCTGCGGCGTACTGGATACCCCGCATTCGCGGGGCATGATGGTTGAGGGCGCTCGCTGCATCGCCTCAAACAAAAACGCGACGGGTTATCCCGCCGCGTTCGCATCTCCGATGGCTCGAAGCGGAGGAGCCTTACTCCTCCTCGTCCGCCTTCTTGCCGCCGATCGTCTTCAGCTTGGCGAACACGGCGTCGACGTTGAGGTCGTCGCTCGTCTTCTCGGCAGGCTCGAACTCCGGCTCCTTCCGCGTGGTCTCGGAGGCGGGCAGCAGCGTGGCGCCACCATAGGTGGCGGTGGCGGGCTTCTCCTTGGCGGCGCGCTGCACCTCGAAATCGAGCTCGATCTGCGAGCACAGGCCGAGCGTCACCGGGTCCATCGGGGTCAGCGTCGAGGTATTCCAGTGGGTGCGGTCGCGGACGCTCGCGATCGTGGTCTTGGTGGTTCCGACCAGCCGCATGATCTGGGCGTCCTTCAGTTCGGGATGGTTGCGGACCAGCCACAGGATCGCGCTCGGCCGCTCATGGCGGCGCGACACCGGGGTGTAGCGCGGGCCCTTGCGCTTGGCGGCGGCCGGCAGCACCACCTTGCTCTCGCCGAGCCTGAGGCGATAGTTGGGGTCCCTTTCGCCCTTTTCGATCTCGTCGCGGCTCAATTGGCCGGTCGAGATCGGATCCATGCCCTTGATGCCCTGGGCGGCGTCGCCGTCGGCGATGGCGCGGACCTCCAGCGGGTGCATCTTGGTGAAATCGGCGACCTGGTCGAAGGTCAGCGCGGTATTATCGAGTAGCCAGACGGCGGTCGCCTTGGGCATCAGAGGTGCGTTGCTCATGGCAAATCTCCTTTGTGCTTCGCCCACCTCTTTGGAGGCGAAACCGGGGGTCATCAGCGATGACGGGAATTAAGCCCTATATAATCCTTCGGGTACCGGTGGCGCAATGGTTCTGCTAGAGTGCCTTGACACCGCCGGAAACCGAGCCCAAGTCCTACCCCAACTGACCGTTCCCTGCCCGCCGGCAAGGGGTGATTCGGTCGCGAGATCGCTCCATGCCAGCCAAACCTGACCTGAGAATCGTGCTTTGTTCGCCACGCGGCTTTTGTGCCGGGGTGGTCCGGGCCATCGACACCGTGGAACGGGCGCTGACGATCTACGGCGCCCCGGTTTATGTCCGGCACGAGATCGTCCACAACAAATACGTCGTGGACGGCCTGAAGAAGAAGGGCGCGATTTTCGTCGAGGAACTGGCGGAAATCCCCGAAAATACCACCGCGCCGGTGGTTTTTTCCGCCCATGGGGTTCCGAAATCGGTTCCGGCGGATGCTCAGGCGCGCCATTTGTTCTCGCTGGACGCCACCTGTCCGCTGGTGACCAAGGTGCACCGGGAAGCGGCCATCCATTTCAAGCGGGGCCGGGAGATCCTCCTGATCGGGCATTCCCACCACCCGGAGGTGGTCGGCACGCTCGGCCAGTTGCCGCCTGGCGCCGTGACCCTGATCGAGACCGCCGAGGACGCCAAGACCTTCACCCCGAAGGATCCCAACAACCTCGCCTTTGTGACCCAGACCACGCTGTCGATCGACGATACCGCCGAGATCGTCGCGCTGCTCAAGGAGCGCTTCCCGAACGTCAACGGGCCGCACAAGGAAGACATCTGCTACGCCACCACCAACCGCCAGCTCGCGGTGAAGAAGGTGGCTCCGGTGGTCGATGCGCTGATCGTGGTCGGCGCGCCGAACTCCTCCAACTCGCAGCGCCTGCGCGAGGTCGCCGAGCGTGAGGGCTGCCCGATCGCGGTGCTGGCGCAGCGTGCCAGCGATATCGATTGGGCGCGATTTGAGGGCATCAGCAGCCTCGGCATCACCGCCGGCGCCTCCGCTCCGGAAGTGATCGTAGAAGAGATCATGGACGCGTTCGCCGAGCGCTTTGAATTGCATGTCGAGACCGTCTCGGCCGCGGAAGAGAACGAGTTCTTCCCGCTGCCGCGCTCGCTGCGTCCCGAAGCCGCCGCCGAGTAGTCTTTTATGGCGGTCTACACCGACGTCGCCGCCGAAGAGCTAGCGGAATTCCTCAAGACTTACGACATCGGCGAACTCCTCTCCTATAAGGGGATCGCCGAAGGCGTCGAAAATTCCAACTTCCTGCTGCACACGAGCCGCGGCTCGTTCATCCTGACGCTGTACGAAAAGCGCGTGGCGGAGGATGATCTTCCGTATTTCCTGTCGCTGATGGCGCATCTGGCCGAGCGCGGTGTGAGCTGCCCGCAGCCGGCGCGAAACCGCAACGGCGAGGTCTATAGCCGGCTTGCCGGGCGGCCGGCGGCGATCATCAATTTCCTCGAAGGCATGTGGCCGCGGCGGCCGACTGTCGGGCACTGCGGAGCGGTCGGCGAGGCGCTGGCGAAAATGCATCTTGCCGGGCTCGATTTTCCGATGTTCCGCAAGAACCCGCTCTCGGTTGCCGGCTGGCGGCCGCTGTTCGATCTCGCCAGCGCGCGCGCCGACAGCGTGCAGGCGGGCCTGCGCGATTTCGTCGAGTGCGAGCTCGGCTATCTCGAGGCGAACTGGCCGGCCGATCTGCCGGTCGGCGTCATTCATGCCGATCTGTTTCCGGACAACGTGTTCTTCCTCGGCGACAGGCTGTCCGGCCTGATCGACTTCCCGTTCTCCTGCAACGACATCCTGGCCTATGACGTCGCGATCTGCCTCAATGCCTGGTGCTTCGAGCCGGATCATTCCTTCAATGCGACCAAGGCACGCGCGCTGCTCAATGCGTACGGCCGGGCGCGGTCGCTATCGGAAGGAGAGCAGGCGGCGCTGCCGCTGCTTGCGCGCGGCGCCGCGCTGCGCTTCCTGCTGACGCGCCTGGTCGATTTCCTCAACGTGCCGGCGGGTGCGCTGGTGAAGCCCAAGGACCCGCTGGAATACGCGCGGAAGCTGCGCTTCCACCAGAGCGTGAAGACGTTGCGCGACTACGGCGTGACGCAGGCAGGGTGCGTGGCGTGAGCGAAAAGCCGCACGTGACTGTTTTCACCGATGGCGCCTGCTCGGGCAATCCGGGTCCGGGCGGCTGGGGCGCGATCCTGAAATTCGGCGACGTCGAGAAGGAATTGAAGGGCGGTGAGGCCCATACCACCAACAACCGCATGGAATTGATGGCGGCGATCTCGGCGCTGGAGGCGCTGAAGAAGCCCTGCGTGGTCGATCTCACCACCGACAGCCAATATGTCCGCCAGGGCATCACCGGCTGGATCTTCGGCTGGAAGAAGAACGGCTGGCGCACCGCCGACAAGAAGCCGGTGAAGAACGTCGAGCTATGGCAGCGGCTCGATGCCGCGCTGAAGCCGCACGAGGTACGCTGGCATTGGATCAAGGGCCATGCCGGCCACGCGGAAAACGAGCGCGCCGACCAACTCGCCCGCGAAGGCGTCGCTATGGCGCGGCTGAAGGAGAAGGTCGGCGGTTCGTAGTTCGTTGGGTGGGTAGAGCGAAGCGTGCCCACCATCCACGCTCGGTGCAAGAAACGGTGGGCACGCTTCGCTTTGCCCACCCTTCTGTAACGGGCCTTGCTCAGTCAATCCCTTTTGCGTCATCCACTCGCCGGGGTCTCGCTTCTGTACGGGGTCGGTGCAAGACCGCCACCTGATGGGGTTGGAGAGGATCGGTCGGCCAATCTACAGGAGCGTGGTTACGAGCCACCTGGTGGGCAACGGCCTGACCTGATCCATCGTCCCGGCGAAGGGACGTCGCTTCGAGAAGGCCTGGTGTGGTGACCCGCCCGAAAACCTGGTGTGCGCCTCCCTGTCAGGCTGCCGCCG
>NZ_AXAP01000089.1 GCF_000472865.1 Bradyrhizobium elkanii WSM2783
GCGGGCGCTCAGTGAACCGTTGGATGCCTGAGAGCGGGGCCGATCGCCTCACTGCCGTCGGCAGCCAACTCGTCCGCGAATGAGGGTCGCTGTGCGAGCCTCAGCCATTCTTCGGAAAGCCGAAGCAGTTGCTGCTTGTCTATCGAAGAGACCGTCTTCGCGGCTTGTTGCCGGCAGTGCTCGGCTCGCGTGCGGCAAATATCTCCGTGCTCAACCATGACCGGTACACTGGTCGCGCTCGCTCCCGGCGCCGATTGGCCCCGCATCAACTTCAATTCACCCATCCGGTTTAACGTTCCTAGCCCAGCCGTTTAGGAACGGTCTGCGGAAGGTCGCGTTTGCGGACGGAAAGTCGTGGTTTGCAGTCAATGCCCCGTTACTTCTTTCACATCATCGGAAAGTTCCCATTTCGGGACGAAGTCGGAACGGAGCTTCGAGACGATCGCGCTGCCTGGAAGGAAGCTCTGTTGCTGACCCGGGACATTGAAACATCGCTCCAGCCGGGGGAGAGTTGGAGCCTCGATGTCATGGCGCGCGACCGCTTGCTTTACCGAATCGGCATCACCAGCGAAGAAGGATGAACAGCGCGCCCGCTACGAAGCCACGATAAACGAACACACTAGCTAGCCCGTTGACGACACCAAGTGCTGTCCGAGTTAGGACACCTGCCCCAAAAAATCAGGACCTCGCAGGGGTCCGATTGGCCGCTCTTAGCAAACAGCGTCTGTTGGGGCGCCGGGAAATAGCGGGAGTGGACCTCGCTCCGTCTCCACGAAGGGGTCGCTTCCGTTCTTTAAACTGGAGCCCTCCGAAACGGCCCTCGGCCCCCGTACTAGACTAGAGCCGTCTCGTTGTGGCACCTGAAAATAAGGGCATTTGGCCGACGGCGAACAGAATGTAAATCGGTCGCGGGCGCAGACTTTAAGCTCGCAATCGAGCGCGGCTGGCTGGGGCTGCACGAGAGCGGCACCTACGTGAAGATCGCGCCGGAAGGCGCCGAGCTACACGGTTAGCTCTCAACTCCATTACCAGGACCCGAAATGATGGGCAGCCTGCACGGAGGA
Source organism: Bradyrhizobium elkanii WSM2783 (assembly GCF_000472865.1). Classification (GTDB taxonomy): domain Bacteria; phylum Pseudomonadota; class Alphaproteobacteria; order Rhizobiales; family Xanthobacteraceae; genus Bradyrhizobium; species Bradyrhizobium elkanii_A. The sequence continues at coordinate 1,065 of NZ_AXAP01000089.1, forward strand.
ACATCAAGCGTCCTGCTGCGATTGAATCCCTATAACCTGACACAGGAGGATTCAAATGTCAGTAGAGTCTCGCGAGACAGTCAATCTGATCGGAAGCGACAAGGTCGAAGGCACCTCAGTTTACGGCGCCGAGAATAAAAAGATCGGAACTATCGAACGCGTGATGATCGACAAGGTTAGCGGCAACGTCTCTTACGCTGTCCTGAGCTTTGGTGGCTTCCTTGGCATCGGCGATGATCACTACCCGCTGCCATGGCAATCGTTGAAATACGACACGAACCTAGGCGGCTACGTTACTGGGATCACCGAAGACCAGCTTCGCGGGGCTCCCAAGTATCGTGATGAGAATGCGTGGAACTGGAGTGATCCGGCTGCTGGACGCATGGTGAACGATTATTATGGTGTCCCTGTCGTTTGAGAGGCGCGACCGGCCGACCGATGCAAGTTGGCCGGTCACCTTATCCGGCGCCTTTAGGTCCCCGTTACCCAGTCTTGCTCGTCAGTAGACATACGCAGGTATTGAAGGGAGCGTCAACCATTACGGCCGCGCTTGGAATCGCAATACAATCTCGAACTGTCTCAAGCGGCGTCGCGCCTCACAGACAGCATTGCGAACTTACACGTTATTGACATCTCTTATATATTACCGAATTGACGATCAATGACATGGAAGAAGATCTCTTTTGCGCGGAGATCCCGAGCTTCGCGGACAGTTAATTTAGATTAGCCCGGCTGTACGTATGGGGCTCTTGCTGCCGTTCCTTGAAACTTAGCCGATAACCTCGCGCCAAGCTCCTCTGGCCGGTCGAATTACAGAGGCGAATGGACCGCATTCCAACGACGCATCCGCCGTGGCCGCAGGCGAGCCGCCCGCCGGGCGTTGGTCAATGGTCATGTTTGTCTGTGTTAGACGCCTTGGCTGCCGCGAAGAATGTTCATCAGCGCTGCGGGATTGTTCGGCAGCCGATCGCCACGCCAAGCGACATGCTGATCCGGACGAGCCAGTATGAGAGGGTGCCGATAGACGGCGGGCAACTCCGCTGCGGCAATGTCGAGAACTGTCAAAGGCATGCCGACCGCCGAAGCAGTGGTCGTCAAGCCGTACGCATCGACGCCTGGATCGCTGCGAAGCAGTGTGTAGTAAGGTCCCATCGCGTCGTACAAGGAGCGGCCATCGGCGAGCCAAAAGTGCGGGACGCGCGCGCCGGGAGCGGTCGATGGCGTGAAGTCACCCATCGTATAGGGCGGCGGAATCTCTTCATCATAAGCGATGATCGGGGAACCTCGATAATAGTAGCCAAAATTGAGCCCCGCACAGCAATATTGCTGAACATTGAGGTCATAGGCCGATTGTCCAATCAAGCCTCGAACGGCGTCACCTTCCGGCCCCTCCACTTCGATGTCGCGTGGAATGGACTTCCGCGCTTTCGCCATGGCGTGGGCGTGGTCCATGGCGAAATGTGACACCTGCTCCGTGATCGGAAGCCGCTCGGCCTCGTAGGCGTTCAGAATTCGCTCATCGGCCCAACCCTCCAGATGGGCCGCAAGCAACCACGCCAGATTTGCCGCGTCCGCAATGCCCGCATTCATGCCATAGCCAGCATAAGGGACCCACAGGTGGCAAGCGTCTCCGCATATGAAGACGCGGCCGTCACGAACCTTGTCCGTGATCAGACGCCGCCCGATCCAGTCTTCCTTGGCAATCAGCTCGTACTGAAAATCCCCGTCCACGCCGAGCACTGTTCGGATTGCACCGTCGCGATCCACGGCATCGAATTCCGTCACGTCGGCATTCAGATAAACATGCACGAGCCAGGTCTCTTTGCCATCGATCGCGTATACGTTGCCGGATTGACGCGGGTTCAGTGCAAAGGAAGCCCACGCCGGCGTCCCGCCGCGTTGTCTCAACATCTCGAGCAGTTTTGGGGCTCGAATGAAGCTCGACTGCACGCGTTGCAGAACAGGATCGCCGCTCAGCCGCCCACCGATCGTGTTGCGGACCAGAGAGCGCCCGCCATCGCAGCCGACCAGAAACCGGCAGGATGCTGCGATTTCCTTCGCGGTATCGCGCTCCCGCGCGGATGCGATGACCCCCTCCGGACTCTGCCGAAAATCGACGAGCGATGTTCCGCTCAGGATGTGCACGCCGGGCATCGACGACAAATGTGCGAACAGGACCGGCTCGAGATAGATCTGGTTGATCCGATGCGGCGGCTCCGGCGTCGGCCACCATGTATCCGGGCCGTCCTTGGACGTATATCGCTCCGCGCGGCACGGAATCTTGATCCTGGTCAGTTCACGGCCAAGGAACGACGTTCGATAGGCGACATCGTTCGGATAGTCTGGCGGCAGTCCGGCGTTGCGCACCTTTAGAGCGACGCCAAGCCGCCGGAAGATTTCCATCGAGCGCGCCGAGACGTGATTGGATTTGACGCTGGGCGGCTCGTCACGTCTGCGCGTCTCCAGAACGATCACGCGTCTGCCGCGCCAAGCCAGGTCCATGGCAAGCGTGAGCCCAACCGGCCCGGCGCCGACAACCACGACGTCCGCATCAAGCATCCCAGCCATCGCACCACTCTCCGCCTGAGCCGTTCACGGCTCGATCTTGACGTTGCCGATCCGTGCTATCTCGGTCCAGCGCGCGATATCCGATGCGATAATTCGGGAAAATTCGTCCGACGAACTGCCGACCGAGTCGATGTTGAGTAGCTTCAATCGCGAAACCACGTCTGGAAGTTTGGCGATCCGCATGAATTCGTCCTGCAGTTTCCTTATGACATCTGGCGGCGTCCCTTTGGGCGCAAGAATGCCGCTCCACAACACAGCATCGACGTCTGCACCTGCTTCCTTCATGGTTGGAACGTCAGGCAGCTCCTCCATGCGCTTCGGCGCCGCAACGGCGAGCGCGCGCGCCTGGCCGCCCGCGATCTGGCTCCAGACCGAACCGGCATCGGCAATCGTCGTTGTCACCTCGCCCGCGATCACCGCGACCACGGAATCATTGGCGCCCTTGTAAGGGATCATCTGCATCGGCGCGCCGGTCTTCTGCTTGAATAGCTCGGTAGCCAGCTGAAACGCCGCAGACGAACTGGAATAGTTGGCCTTGTTCGGATTTTGCTTTGCGTAAGCAACGAGCCCGGATACGGACTTGAGCGGCGACGCGGCGTTGACGATCAGGATCAGCGGAAACGACCCGAGTTCCGAAATTGGAATGAAATCGCGAACAGGATCGTACGGCAATCTCGCGTAAACCGCCGGATTGATGACCATGGCGCCGCTGGCACCGATCAGGAGCGTGTAGCCGTCGGGTGCTGATTTCGCGACATAATCGGTGGCGAGAATCGCGCCGGCGCCCGGCTTGTTTTCGATGATGACTGGTTGACCAAGGCTCTCGGACAATTTTTGCCCGAAGAGACGCGCGATAATATCGTTGCCGCCGCCAGGCGTGAAACCGACGACGATGTGGATGGGTCGCGACGGATATTTTGTGGCCTGCTCCGCAATGGTGGTGCGAGGAGAAATCAATGCGACCAATCCAACACAGATGCCGGCCAGGAATCGCCTTTTCAAAACCTTCACGGTGACGTTTCTCCCTCGCAATCGCCGCGTCTGTTTTTCTATTGTGACGACGGCACTGTCCAGCATTGTGAACTAAAGCGGCGTGACGTGAACATGCAGGACTGCGGCCCTGCCGTCGTCCACCGCCGCCAGGCACCGATCGATCGCCCCGGCAAGCTCATCGGGTTCAGTCACGCTCTCGCCATGAGCTCCGAAGGCACGTGCGACGTCGGCGAAACGGCGTTGCTCACCCTGACGGTCCGACCTCAAGCTGGACTGGAACGAGTTCGTTTCCGCGGCAACACCCGTGGGATAAACGCGCTGAACTGCGGATTTCACGGCCTGCCAGCCGCCGTTGTCCAGCACCACGGTCAGGATCGGAAGCTCATACTGCCGCGCAGTTGCATAGACGGAGTCGGGCGAGGAAAAATGAAAAGCGCCGTCGCCGATGATCTGTACGACGCGCCGATGCGGCTGCGCCAGCTTCAATCCCAGCGCCATGCCGCCGCTGAAGCCGAGGCCGCCGCCGGCGAGCCCGACATAGCTTCGGGGCTGCGTGCGATGAATCTGCTCCTGCAGCATCGGCCCGTTGCGGATCGCCTCATTGAGAACGATATCGTCCTGCGCCAACTTGCTGTTCAGGACAGCAAACAGATAGCTGGGATTGAGCGCACCCAGAACCCCTTTGTTGGCGGCAGCCGCGGCCCGGCGTTTCGCTGCGGCCTCGCGCGCCCCATCCCAGCTCGCGATGCGCTCAGTGACCCGCCGGCGATAACCATCGTCGGCGCGCGCCTCGACGACGTCGAGCACCTGCTGCAGCACGGTCGCGCAGTCGCCCTGAATTCTTATGTCAGTTGGAAAGCCCCACATCGGAAAGTCTGATTTCAGGGGATCGACGTCGATCTGGATCCACCGGATCGCATCGATGCGCTTGGCGTACTGCGGAACGAATGGGACGTCGGTGTCCAGCAAAAGCCCGAGATCCGCCTGCTCCAGCAGGGGCAGAGGATCGAAGCCCGCAAAGCAGGGCGAGCCCTGCGGCATATTGAGATCGATGGAATTGAATTCGGCGACCCGGATGCCGCAGGTCCGCGCCAATCGATCGAGCACGGCAACCGCCTCTGCCTTACGACCGAGATAGGCGGTCAGCGCAATCGGGTTGTCCGCGGCCATCAGCTGGTCGGCGATGGCCTCGACTCTTGCCCGATCGATGCCGCCGGACCGAACGCCGCCGTACCGTGCTGCGTCGTAGGCCGGCATCCGCGCTTCGTCCCATGTCTCCGCCAGCGTCTCGCGCGGCAGCATCATGTAGACCGGTCCGGGAGGATCGCTGTGCATGAAAGCGGCCGCGCGGGCCAGAGCCTCCTTGACCACTATGCCGGACGGCAGCGAGTACTCCCATTTCACATAGGGACGAACGATGCTCGCAATGTCGAACGAATCTTGCACGAAATGGACATAGGTGTCGCGCGAGGCTGGCAGTTCACCATGCAAGGTGTAGGGCGCGCGGCCGGCGAACAGCATCACGGGCAAACGGTAGCGAAACAAGTTCTGGATCGCCATGCACGCATTTGCGGTGCCGGCGTCGACATGCACGAAAACGGCCTGCCCCCTCCCCGTCGCCAGTGCGTAACCGCCGGCCATGTGGACGGCGACGATCTCATGTGGACAGAGGATAATCTGCGGATGCTTGCGGCCTTGCTTGTCCCACCGCGCGACTTCCTCAATCAGGGACACGTGGTCGGTCCCGAGATTGGCGAAGATACAGTCCACTCCGAGGTCCACGAGACCTTCGAGGAAATAATGCGCAGCGCTGTAAGAGTTCATGCCCTGGTTCCCTGTCGTTTCCCTGCCGGTCTCGGCTTTTCAGTTTCTTGTTTCTGACTTGGAGGCGGTCCGACTTCACGGATCACCACCCACAACCCGTCGCAGGATATCGGCCGGATCGCCGGTGCCCTCGTTGGACGCCCAGGCAACGAACTGATCGGGACGGACCAGCACGAGCGAAGCGTCATAACGCTCCCGGCCGTCGGCACGGCTGTCCTGGATCACCTTGAGCGGAAGGCGCAGCCTGTGGCTTGCGCGCCGGAATTCCTGCACAAAAGCGTTCGGCGCGCCCAGATCAAGCAGCGTGAAGCCGCTGCCGAGTTCTTCGTAGATGTTCTTGCCCGAGGATAAAGGCTGCGGCGTGAGATGGTGACCGGCGCGGGCCGCATAGCCATGCGAACCGATCGCACTGCTCACGGCACCCGGCGGCCCGAACACGATCGGCGAGCCCTCATAATTCGGCTCGAAGGCGTTGACTTCAGTGCGCGCGCCGGACTGTCGCTCGCGCCAGGCCGCTTCGAAGTCGGCGCGGTCAACCGATGGATTATGCCGGCGCAGGAAATCGCGATCATCGAAGATCGACTTCTCGATGAAGTCGCGCGCGGTCGAAGCGAATACCGGCCGCCGCTCCGCGTCATAGCCGTCGAGCAGGCCGGAGCCGCCCCAGCCCTGCAGGGTGGCCGCGAGCTTCCAGGACAGGTTGACGGCATCCTCCAGCCCGCTGTTGATCCCATAGCCGCCGTAAGGGGGGTGGCTGTGCGCCGCGTCCCCGGCGATGAAGACACGGCCCGCGCGATAGCTGTCGGCCAGCGCAAAGCGTAGATCCCAAAAGCCGATATGATCGAACTCGATCTCGAACTCCGCACCGGCGGCCTCGTGCAGGAGTCGTCGGAAATCGAAATTATCGCGCGTGGTGTGGGCGGGAACGGGCGCATGGAAGAACCACGTGGTGCCGAGATCCACACGGCCGAAGAATTTCCAATAGCCGTCGAGTTCCGGATGCAGCACGTTGTAGAACGATTTGCCGGGATAGCGCTCAAGCAGCCGGTGCAGGCCGGTCGAACGGAATACGAGCAACACCATCAAGCGGTCGTGGTCGGACCTGGTCTGGCGAATGCCCGCCTGGTCGCGCACGATCGATCGACTTCCATCGCAACCGACGGCATAGTCGGCGCGCAAGCTTCGCGTGTTTCCGTCACGATTGGTGATTTCGATATCCACCCCGCCTTCGTCGGGATGTATCCGCTCACAGGTCCAGCCAAACAAGGTATTGATGTTTGGGATCTGCGCTGCCCTGCGGCGCAACACCGCCTCGGTGGCGTATTGCGGCAGGCGCTCATTGTCGCAGAAATAAAACGGCCGCACCAGTTCGCGCTGTAGCCAGTCGTAGCGGTAACCGCTCAGCAAGGTGCCGTAGCTGGTCATGCCGCCGATGCCGTAATCACTCGGTATGGTTCGGGCGGCGCGCAATTCCCCTTCAGCGCCCCAGAAATGGAAATGCTCGAGGGTACGCTGGGTGAGATTCTGTCCTTTCGGAATCGGCTGCGGCTCGCTGTAGCGTTCGACAACGATGCAGTTGATGCCCCGCAGACCGAGATCGATTGCAAGTCCGGTCCCGACCGGTCCTCCGCCGACGATCACCACCGGAACAGCTTTACCCGGACTCTGCATTCGCACCGACCTCACTTGCGCACTGCTAGTCGATCAATGCCGGCTGCAGGGGGACCGTAATTCAATGCAGAGCATCGCGGCTCAGGTCAAGCTAAAATCTCATATTTTGAGATTTCTATCCATTTTCCTCGAAGATCTCGGCAGAGATCAGGTTGGCCGTTTGGCGCACTTCCCCGCTAATCCGATCAATCAGGCCACCATTCGCATGCTGGCCAGCGATAGTGAGACAGAGACTCGCGACCGGATAGTTTGCATCGAGGATAGGAGCGGCGATGCCGATTGCCCCGGGGGTCACTTCACCAAAGGCGACCGCGACGCCCGCTCTTCGGATGCGCTTCAGCACCACTGCGATTTCCTCGGCCGTCGCACCGAGGCCGACGCTGCGAAGATCATCGGCATAACGCTCAAGCAATGGGACCAGACTGCGTTTCGGCAGGAATGCCATGATCGAGCGGGCAATCGCGCCGCGACCCATCGGCATCGGTCGGCCCCGCGGATAGCTGCTCACCGGATGGGGCGCCGACGATTGCGAAGCAACACAGAGCATCTTGTCGCCATACCAGCGGACAATCAGGGCGGTACAGGGATGCGCCGCGGTGAGACGCTCCAGATGTGGCGCGGCGGCGGCGACCAGCGGGTCTGCGCGCCGGTTCAAATAGTCCATCTCGACGACTTTAGGCCCGAGGGCGAAGCGGCCGCCACGGACGGACATCAACAGCCCGCTTTCCCTGAGGCTCTTGAGATAGCGGTAGAGCGTCGGACGCGTGTAGCCGAGTTCGCGCATCAGTTCGTCCGGCGTCCAGAGCGGGCGCGTTTCGCTGAACAGTTCCAGCACGGCGAGCACCCGGTCTTGGCTGTTTCTCTTCTCCACCTGTCGATCCGTTCCAATGTCGCCCGTCCTGTACCGCGGTCCCGCGCTTCCGGGAATGGGACATCGGAGCAGGATTGTCTTCGACATAATCTCACTATAAGAGATTTTAAAATAGAAGACGGTGGGACATTTGGATCCGCCAGGAGGAAATCGCACCATGGCCACCGGCGTGAACGAGGAGTCCAACCCGATGGTCGTCGATGTCCCCAGCTACATCGACCGACAGCCGGTCGGCACATTTCAAATTCAGGTGCTGCTGATCTGTGCGGCGGTGCTCTTTATCGACGGATTCGACACGCAGGCCATCGGATACGTTGCGCCCGCCCTGGCGCAAGAATGGAATCTGCCGCGCGATGCGCTTGGACCAGTGTTCAGCGCCGGATTATTCGGCCTGATGATCGGCGCCTTGATCTTCGGCCCGCTCGCCGATCGGATCGGCCGCAAGCGGATCATCGTGGCCAGCACCGCTGCATTCGGCATCGGCAGCCTGCTAACCATGCTGGCCCAGGATGCCACATGGTTGATGGCGCTCCGTTTCCTCACCGGTCTCGGCCTCGGCGGCGCGATGCCAAACGCGGTTGCAGTGACCTCCGAGTTTAGCCCGCACCGCCGTCGAGCAACCATGGTGATGGCGATGTTTGCCGGATTTTCCATCGGCGCGGCGCTCGGCGGTTTGCTCGCGGCTGCGGTCATCCCCGCTTTCGGCTGGCGCTCGGTGTTTCTGGTCGGCGGCATCGCGCCGCTCCTGCTCGTGCCAGTTCTTGTGCATTCGCTGCCGGAATCGATCCGCTATCTCGCATTGACGGGCGGGCGCGATCGCGAGGTCGCCGGGTTGTTGCGGCGCATCACGCCGGAGGCGACGTTTGCGGGCGACGTCCGCTTCGCCGTGCAGGAGCCCAAGCTGGCCGGCCTGCCGGTGGTCCATCTCTTCACAGAGCAGCGGAGTGCCGTCACGTTACTGCTCTGGATCGTATTCTTCATGAGCTTGCTCGATCTCTATCTTCTCTCAAACTGGCTGCCGACGGTGCTTCATGATCTCGGTGTCTCGGTGTCAGTTGCCGCGGCGATCGGCGCGATGCTGCAGGTCGGTGGCGTGGCCGGCACCTTCGCGCTCGGCCACTTTATCGACCGCTTCTCGTTCCGCGCGCTCGCGCTCACCTATCTGTGCGCTGCGGTCGCGGTAGCGGCGATCGGCTTGAGCAGTCATTCGACGAGCCTCATCACCGTCGCGATCTTTGCTGCCGGATTCTGCATCGTCGGCGGGCAGATCGCCTCGAATGCGCTGACTGCAACGTTTTACCCGACCGCGATCAAGTCGACCGGTGTGGGCTGGGCGCTAGGCATCGGCCGCATCGGCTCGATCGTCGGTCCTTTGATCGGCGGCCTCATGCTTGCCCGTAACATGGAACCACAGCCGCTGTTCGCCGTAGCCGCCATTCCGGCGCTGATCGCCGCGACGGCAGCGCTTTTCCTGGCCCGTTCCGTGCCCCGCTGAACGCCCAAGGCCGGCATGCACCTACCTGACGTGTTTCCTCGAAACTCCCCAAGCCGCGCCTCCCGCACACCGTCTCGGTCGAACGCATCGACCCCCGTATACACAAGGGATTATGCCACTCCCTCCGAATTGATCAGAGGTCGCTTGCGCTGTACGCCCAACGATAGCCTGCGATCGAACCATCCGCCTTTCACGACACGATGACGGCGGCGAACAGCCGCCGATCCAAAACACCGGCTCGTGCACTGCCGTGGTGATGTGACGGAATTCCGGGTGGGCCGGATTGATTAGCGTGTTGTGGTCCACCGGCGCGATGACGCTCGGCACCATCCACATGAGACTCCTCTTTGGGTGCAACGGGCTCAGTTCCAGCAACGGGCGGTTTTGATCCAACCGCCCGTTCGCACATTCCGACAGATTTCCGGGACACAAGGAGGTTGAGGAAGGTCTGCTCAACCTTCTCCCTTGGCTGCGTCCCGCCCATACCAATGGCCAAGCAGCAAGATGAGCAATCCGGCGAGCAACATCGGGATCCCGGCAACATAGAGAATATGTTGAGGGCTCAAGTGGTACGCGAGCAACGCGCCGATCAACAGCGGGCCACCAATGCCCCCTAACCTGCCGATGCCAAGCGCCCAACCCACGCCGGTTGACCTGATCGCGGTCGGATAATAAATCGCCGCCAGCGCGATCACGCTCTTCTGTCCGCCGCTGACACAAAACCCGGCACAGAACGCAGCCACGATCATGATCCAGCTTGGCTTGTCGATCGAATAGCCGAACGATAGAACGAACAGGACGCCCGCCAGATAAACAGTGCCAAGTGAGCCATAGGGCCCAATGCGGTCCATCGCCGGTCCGATCGCGAATGCGGCGACGATGCCACCAACGGTGGTCATGGTGGTAGCGAGCGCCACTGTGCTGAGGGAATGGCCGACATTCGTCAGCATCGATGGCAGCCAGCTTTGCAGCGCGTAGAACTCCGCAAGGTTCAGCACGAACACGATCCAGATCACCAGCGTTCCTGCTGCGCGCCCGGACGAAAACAGGCTTCCGACTGCGCCGCGCCGCTCGCCCACCTCGGTGACGAACTTTGTCGGTCCCTCCACCGGCAGCGCGCCATCCACCCGGCGCACCACGCGCCAGACTGTATCCGGCTTCGCTTTGGTGCGAATGAGGAAATCCATCGACTCCGGCAAGAACATCAGCGCCAGAATCGCGACAAGCATGGGCGCCGCGCCGCCGATCCACAGCATCGAGTGCCAGCCGTATGCAGGAATAGCCCACGCAGCGACGGCGCCGGCTGCGACGAAGCCTAGCGAGAAGCCGCAATAGATCGCCAGCACGAAGGTGGCGCGCAAGCGAGCAGGACTGAACTCGGTCGTCAACGCGATGGCGCTTGGCACCACCGAGCCGAGCGCAGTACCGGTAACGAAACGAAGCGCCATTAATTCAGTGACATTGGTTGCAAAGACGGTGGCAAACGTCAGAAGTGCGAACGCAAACGTCGATATGACCACAAGCTTGCGATGGCCGAAGCGGTCCGATAACGGCGATACCAGCAGATAGCCCACCATCAATCCAGTCAGCGCCGACGAGAAGATCGGCCCGAGCAATTCTCGAGAGAGCCCCCACTCTTTTGCGATCGACGGCGCCATGTAGCTAATGGCCTGCGTGTCAAAACCATCGAGAAACATGACGAGTCCGCATAACACCACAATCCCGTATTGCGTGACGCCGGCGCGGCGCGAATTGATGAAGGATGGGACGTCAAAAGCAACCTCCGTACTGCTCATTTCCTCACCTTTGCTGGCCAAATGATTTGGTCCAATTTGTTTCTTGATCTTGAAACGGCGCGGCTATGCCGACACGAAGAGCGCGCAGAATTGTCAGCCGGCAGCTTGCAAGACTTGAATTAATGTTGGGTCGGATGATCCGCTCGGGATGAACGCATCGGCGTAAAAGCGATCACTTGGCAATCCGCAGCGCGTCGTGAATTCATTGCGCGCGGCTTCGATCATCATCGGATTCCCGCAGGCATAGACGTGCCGGTCCGACAGATCGATAAGATCCTCGAGTACCGCGACGTGAACCAGTCCACGACGTCCCGCCCAGTTCGGGTCAGCTTCAGACAGCACCGGAATGAACGTGAACCACGGATAGCGCTTCGCCCATTTTTCGCAGGTCTCCGCGAGATAAAGATCGGCGGCGGTGCGTCCGCCCCAATAGAAACGTACCTCGCGGTTGAGCCGCCGCCGGATCATGTCATCGAGCATGGACTTCAACGGCGCGAAGCCTGTACCGGTCGCGACGAATACGTAGCGCGCCTGATCGTCCTCGCGCAGGTAGAAATCACCGAACGGCACCTCCACCTCGAGCTTGTCGTCGAGCTCCAAGGAAGCCAGCACTCTCTCGGAGAACGCGCCGCCGGGCACATGCCGGATGTGGAGCTGAACGCAGTCGCTTTCCTGCGGCGCGTTAGCCATGGAGAAGCTGCGCTCGTCGCCATCCGGCATGCGGATGCGCAGATACTGCCCGGCCTTGAACTTGGCACGAATGCTGGCCGGAAAGCGCAGCTGCAGGATGGCGACATCATCGACCGGGCGCGACATGCGAAACACCCGCGCCTGGATTTTCTTCCGCGCCAACGGATCATGACGCTGAATGCGGCGCGGCCGGATGGTGAGATCGCTCTTGGCCGTGGCCGTGCAGAACAGGACTTTGCCGGCCGGACCCGTCATTTCCTTCGAGCGCTGTTTGACATCGCCCTTGCTCAGAAAGCCTTCGCAGGATGCGCAGACACCCTTTCTGCAAGAGTAGGGCATCGTGTACCCCGCACGCTCTGCTGCGACGAGAATGGTTTCGCCGTCATGGCACGTGAAGTTGATGTCGGCGCCTTCGACTGCGATTGTGTGGGTCATGGGATTGCCTTGAATTGACTGGCACCTGCGACGAGCTGGATGCAGCGCAGGACGGGCGTGGGATCGGCAATGCCCTTCCCCGCAATGTCGAAGGCGCTGCCATGGCCGACACTTGAAAACATCAGGCCCGCACCGATCGACATCGCCGCCGAATTCCGGCCCGCCAGCAGCTTGATCGGAATGTGTCCCTGATCGTGATACATCGCCACGAACGCATCGAAGCCCTGCTGACCAAGCATCAGATCGGCGCCCACCGGCCCCTCGATATCGATGTCTTCCGCCTTCAGTCGCTCGACCAGCGGCTTGACGATGCGATCGTCATCGTCGCCAAAAAGCCCGCCCTCGCCTGCGTGAGGATTGATGCCAAACACACCAAGCTTGGGGCGTGTAACGCCGAGATTCTTCAAGGCATCGATCGTCGTGCGAATAGCGCGCTCGATCAGCGTTGGCGTAAGCCGGTCAAGCGCGTCGGCAAGCCGCTCATGCAATGTCACATGAGCGATCCGCAGCCCCGCACCGACCAGCATGAGGAACACTTCATCCTCCGGCACCTTCTTCAGCCGTGCCAGGAGGCTCGGATAGCCGGAGAACCTGATGCCGGCAGCGTTGATATTGGTTTCGGAATGCGGACAAGCCACGATGCTATGAGCCCGCCCCACTTTCATTAGGTCGAGTCCCGCCTCGACATAGGCGACGGTGGCGCGGCCACCCTCCGCACGCCCATGTCCAGGCGTGAAGGCTCTTGGGTCAAGCGCGGCAACAGGATGATAGAGCAACGGCCGCTTGTCAGTGGATGCCCCGGCCTGCGTCAGGGTCAGGCCGGGTGCGAATTTGTCCGCGTAGAAGCGGATGACATGCTCGTCGCCAACCAGGATTGGAGATGAGCCGGGCTGCGCTTCCGCACACAGCACCGCAGCCTTCACCGCGATTTCAGGGCCGATCCCATTCGGATCGCCAATGGTCAGCGCAACAGCTCTCGAGGTCATAACGGCAGCGCTAGCAGCGTGTCGATCCGGGAGCTGTCGCATACGACGGTCCGCTCTTGTAGTTGCGCCGATCGGTCCGCGATCTCATAGACATCGAAATAGCGCCCGGTGGCGTAAATCGACGTGTCGCCATCCTGCAGGATGCGCGCCACCAAGAAGGAGGTCTCGCTACGCACCTTTGCTCCGTCTTCCGACAAGATCGACGGCTGTCCGAGGATGTGACGATAAGTCTGCCGCTCATAGATATTGGCTTCGCGCAGCGCCGAGACGCGATCAATCAGCATGCCGCGGGAGTTCGCAAACACGATGCCGGCCTCGAGCCCCTCGCGATAATTCGATGCGGTCGTGATCCTGTAGAGGCACGGGCCATGAAACAGGCTCGGCCATTCCTCGAGGCGATCGTCATCGATGCAGCGCGAGTACTTCGCCTGCGCTTCGATGATATATTGCAGAACGCTGCTGGTCATCGCGTATCCTCAGAGTCCCATGTTGGCGCGATACGCCTTCCAGAAGCCGCGCACTGACGCCTCGGTCACCCGGCTCTCGCTGCTGTTGGCATCGGCTCCGCCCATCTCGAGGACGGCATGATCGTCGCTTGCGCCGGCGACGCCACGCTGCACGAAGCCGCCGACACAGCCATCTTCCATCGAGATGTATCCGGCCGGCCCAACCAGGTTGCCCTGCTTGATACGTGTCAGGCGCTGCTCGGGCGCATCATCAGAGAAGCCGAGATAGGTCCAGTTCAGATCGGTCCTGTCGACCGCACGCGGCACGATCTGGCGAACCGCAATGGCGTTCTGGATCTGCTGCAGCACGAAGCTCGGGAACACCGACAAAATCTGCAGCGTACAGCCATCGCGATATTCGTCGAAGCTTTCCAGCAAGCTGGGATCGGCGAGCTTGTACTCGCTCTCCGAGCGCAACTGCTGCTTGGCGTAATCCACGTCCTTTTCGGCCTCGCGATCGATCGCCGAATAGCTGACGTGGTGCCCGCCGCTTTCATCGACTATGATGCCGCCCTTCATCGACAGCCGGTTCAATTCGAATGTCGTGAAGAAAAGATGCAGAATGCTGGCGTGATAGGAATCCTTGACGTTCTCCATATAGAGCTTCCAATTGTTTGGAAGCACCTGGGTAAAGCGCCCGAGCACCACGGGCGTGCGACCGCCGAGCACGCGCTCGATGCGGTTCAAGATCTCTTCGCCGAGATATTCTTCGATCGACGGCACGTCCTCAGAGAATGAACCGAAGATCAGGCCGTGAATGATCGCGATGCGCAGCTTGCGCGGACCGTGCTGCTCCATCTTGAACGAGTCGGGCATGCCCCCCTTGCCCTTGATGCCGTCCTTGAAGGCGACTCCCGTCAGATTGCCCTGCGGGTCGTAATTCCAGGCGTGATACACGCAGCTGAAATCCTTGCGATGCTTGCCGCGGCTTTCCAGACAGATCAACGCGCCACGATGGGCGCATCGGTTTTCGAACGCGTAGATTTCATTGTCGGTGTCGCGAGTTACGATCACGGGCGTATCGCCGATGTGCGCCGTGAGGAAATCGCCCGGCTCCGCCAGTTCAACTTCCAGCGCGAGATAATGCCAATTCGGCCCCTGGAAGATCTTGCGCTGCTCCTCCGCGTAAACCGATTGATCCTGGAACACCCAATACGGAACGCGGGTGAGCCCCTCCGGCCAGTTGACCAGATTTGCTCGTTCCGGCGGCAAAACGATCTTGTTCATCGGGCTTCCTCACTCTTGACTTCACGTTCGATCCGTTCGAATATCGAACAAGTATCTTTATTTCGAACACCTTGAGCCACTCTAAAACGGCTGTCAAGGTGAGCTCAGCTATGGCGATCGCGGAAACCCAAGAGAGACGTGAAGGGATGGCGGGGCTCGCGAAAGGCCTCGCGATCATCGAGGCATTCTCGGTTCACCCGGTGATGAGCGTCGCCGACGCCGCGCGCGCTTCAGGCGCCACACGCGCAGCCGCGCGCCGATGCCTCCTCACCCTGGTCGAGTTGAATTATCTCGAGCTGTCGGGACGAGACTTCCGTCCTCTTCCTCGTCTTCGCAGGCTCGGCGGCGTGATGTCCGAGCGCGATAAGCTCGTGCAGATCGCACAGCCGCTGCTGGAGCGCGCCCGCGATGAAGCCGCGGAATCGATTTCGCTGGCGGTGCTGGACGACAATCAATCGCTCTTCATTGCGCGCGCGCAAGCCGAGCACTACGTCCAGACCGGCGTTCGCGTCGGCGCCTATCTTCCGCTCTATTGCTCGGCGACAGGCCGCATCCTGCTCGGCGGCCATACTGATGACGACATCACGCGACGACTGAGCCGGCAACCGATGAGCGCACGCTCGCCGCGGACGCTGACCACTATCCCGGACATTCTGTCTGCGATCCGGACCGCAGCGAAGAACGGCTATGCGATCAGCGACGAGGAGCTGGCGCCGAGCATCAGATCAATGGCCGTCCCGGTGCTTGCCGCGGACGGCGACATCGTCGCCGCCGTCAGTGTGAGTGCGGCCACGGCCCGCGTCAAAGTCAACGATCTGCGCAAACGTCTGCTACCTGTGCTACTCAACTGCGCCAACCAGATCGCCCGGCCGTTGAAGGAGCTGCGCTGAAGGCTTCCCGCCATTAGAACACGGAGGCGGTCATGCGCCCATCTCAGTCCGCTCGGCGCACACGAGAAGTGTCGGCAGTTTGTCACCAAGAAGATAGCTGATGCCGAGACCAACAGCCGAGTTTCGATGTGCGTACCCAGCCAACGGCCGCGCCGAGATTGGTCAATCTAAGTCAGCAGGGCCGAAAGCGCCGGCGACGCCAATGAAGCGGCCGCGATGCATAGAAGTGCAATAGCGACGACGCCATCATATTGGCGCTCGGAGCGCGTTCACCTTTGCTGCGATTTCAGTTGCTTATCCCAACGTTGAAAATCCAAAGGTGAAGCACGCCCCCAAGGCGAGCGCCCAGGGCTTGCGCGGCCGATCAGCGTCCTCGCCGGGACGGCGAAACAATCAGCGCCCGTCGGCGAGCTCCTCCAACCCCCGTTTTGCCGGCTCTATCCCCCAAGCCATCACCGCGACGATCTGAATCAGCAGAAGGCCGATCATCAGGGATGTCACGCCACCTATGCCATAGGCCCTGAACAATCCGAGCACGATGAACGGAGACACGATAGTCGCACCGCGCCCGAGCATGTTGCAAATGCCGTTGGCACGGAGCCGGACTTCGGTCGGGAACAATTCGGGGGTGTAGACGCCGTAGAGCAGCGCGACCAGGACATAGATTGACAGTAGCAGGCAGAACCCGATGGCGACGAAGGCCACGGGATCGGAAAGCATGGGATAGATCAGGCCGAACGCGATCGTGGACACCGATCCGCCGACGATCGTTGGCCGTCGGCCGGCACGGTCCGCCAGGACACTCCCCAATGCGCAACCGATCGGCGCGGCCAACGACATGACAAGCGTATAAGCGAACGACTTCGTCAGCGTCATGCCCTGTTGAACGAAGAAGGTCGGCAGCCAAGTCACGAAGCCGAAGATCAGGGTATTAATCACGATCAGAACGATCGACCCGAGGATCAAGCGGGGCAGCAGGACCGGCCCGAACAATTCCGCCGCGCTGAAGCTCTTGACCGCGGCGGGGGGCGGCAATGGCGGCAAGGCGGACGCACCACACTCCTTCTCGATTTCGGCGACGATGGCTTCCGCTTCCTCGGTACGACCCTTGCTTTCGAGCCAGCGCGGCGATTCCGGCAAGGCCTTTCTGAGGTACCAGACAAACAGCGCGCCAGCGCCGGCGATGAGGAACATCGCGCGCCAGCCGACCAGTGGAATCAGGGCCGAACCCAACAGGGTCGTGGCGGGCAGGCCGCTCACCACGATCATGGCCATCAGCGCCAGCCACTTGCCACGCGACGCGGGGGGCACGAATTCCGTGAGCGAAGAGTAGCCGACGACGATTTCGGCGCCGAGGCCGAGTCCCATCAGCAGTCGGGCTGCGATCAGCCATTCCATGGACGGCGCGAACGCGGCCCCTAGAGAAGCGATCCCGAACAGGAGCAGATTGAACTGGTAGGTGAAGCGCCGTCCATAGGAGTCACCGAGAAAACCCGCGGCAAGAGCGCCGATCGTCATGCCCATGAAGGTGACCGACACGAACTGCGCATTCTGCGCCAGGGTCGAAAACTTGCTCGCGAGTGTGGCGCCCAGCACGCTGGTGCCGACATACAGATCGTAGCCGTCGAAGAACATCCCGGCCCCGATCAGCCAGAATATTCGTGTGTGGAACGCTGAAATCGGCAATCGGTCGAGCCTGGCTCCCGACTGGACCGACCTCGTTGCTGAGGCGGCCGTCAAAGCCGTCGTCTCTGCCACTACACTCATCGTTTCCCCCTGTTTTATTTTCTAGTTTTGTCGATCCATTCCACAATCTGCTCCGGTGAGAGCGGATGCATCGTGACGAAGGGCGCTTCTGGTCCGAGCGCATCCTGGATGGCGGAGATCACGCAGGCCGCCGCGGGTATCGTACCACCCTCGCCGGCGCCCTTGGCTCCGATCGGATTGCGTGGCGACGGCGTCTCGATGTGATGGATCTCGATATCCGGCATCTCGGCAGCGCCTGGCAGCAGGTAATCCGCATAGGTCGCGGTCAACGGCTGCCCTGCCTCGTCGTGCCGCATATGCTCGAACAAGGCGTTGCCGATGCCATGCACGACCCCTCCCCTGATCTGACCATCGACGATCAGCGGATTGATCAATCTTCCGCAATCATGCGCGACCACGTAGCGGGTGATCCGGGTATCACCGGTTTCAGGATCGATTTCGACTTCGCAGGCCTGAGACCCGTAGGCGAAGGCGAGCTGGTTCGCTTCGAAATAGCCGGTCGCCGCCAGGTCCGGCTCGACGCCGGCGGGGATCGGCACGCCGGCGGAGCCGGACAGAACCCGCGCGATGGTCGATAACGGCACGTTCATGTCGGGCACGCCCACCACGCGAACCTGCCCGTTTTCGATCTCCAGATCGTGCTCGCCCGCCTCCAGCATGTGAGCGGCAACCTTGATCGCCTTGTCGCGCACCTTGCGCGCAGCGATCTCGACCGAAGACCCCGCGGTGACGGCCACGCGACTCGCGATCGTGGAGATCCCAAGCGGAAAGATGCGGCTGTCGGCGGGCTTGATGGTCACCTGGGATAGATCGACCCCAAGCGCATCGGCGGCGATCTGGGCCAACGTCGTCGCATGCCCCTGGCCCTGGCTCGCAGCGCCCGTCGCGACCACAACCTTGCCGGCCGGCGTGACGCGGACCGAGGCGCCCTCGAACGGCCCAAGGCCGGTGTCCTCGACGCAGGACGCAAAGCCGAGTCCAAGCAGACGACCGCGAGCCGCTGCGTCGGCGCGGCGCCGCGCGAAGCCGGAGGCATCGATCTTGTCGAGCACCAGCGACAGCGCCTTCGCGTAATCCCCGCTGTCATATGCGACCGGTGAGCCGTCGCGCATTTTTCCGCCCGTCACATAGGGCATCTGCTCGGCGCGGACAAAACTGCGGCGGCGCACTTCCTCGCGCGGCAGATTCAAACGTCGGGCAACGGTATCGGCAAGGCGCTCCAGCACGAAGGCGGCGTTGGGTCTGCCCGCGCCCCGCACTGGCGACGTCGGCACCAGATTGGTCAGGACGACGTCGATCGACAGATCGAACGCGGCAAGGGCGTAAGGGCCCGGAAAGGACGCCAGGGCCGTGGCCGGCAGAATGAGCCCATAAGGCGCATAGGCGCCATTGTCATGAATGCAGTGGCCGCGTACGCCCAACATGCGGCCCGTCGCATCGCAGGCGACCTCCAGCGACCAGAACTGGTCGCGCTGCTGCGTGGTGGCAAGGAAGTGCTCTTGCCGGTCTTCGATCCACTTGACCGGACGGCCGCAGGCGAGCGCGGCAAGCGCGACGGCGAATTCTTCCGGATAGACATTGGCCTTGGGGCCGAACCCGCCGCCGACGTCCGGCGCCGTGACGCGAATATCGACTTCATCGCGGCCGAGATATGTCGCCAGATGCCGCCGCACCATGTAGGGCGACTGCGACGAGGTCCAGAGCGACAATTCGCCTGATCGGGGCTCCGGCGCCGCGACAACGCCGCGACATTCCATGGCATGGCAACCCCCGCGATGGATTTCGAACGTCTCGCTGAACCGATGCGCCGCTGCGGCGAAGACCGCGTCGACATTGCCGTGAGACCCGCGCAGCGTGGCGATCACGTTGCTCTCCCGGCCCGAATGGGCCCGCGGCGCGCCGTCCGCAACGCCTTGGCGTGCGTTTGCGACCACCGGGAGATGCTCGATGTCGAGTTCGATCGCGGCCAGGGCGTCCTCGGCCTCGGCGCGGCTGTCGGCGAGAACCATAGCGATCGCCTCACCGACATAGCGAACCTCGTCGACGGCAAGCGGGCTGCAGGTAACCGGGCTCTTCAGCAGGGGATGAGGCGCCATCGCCGGCATCGGCCCTGAACCGAAGCCGGCAAAATCCGCCATCGCATAGACCGCGCGCACGCCCGGCATCGACAACGCAGCCGACGGATCGAGGTTCCTGACCCGGCCGTGCGCGACCGACGAACGGAGGAAGACGGCGTGCAGCATGCCGGGAAGGACGACGTCGTCGACATAGGTCCCCCTGCCCGTGAGAAGACGGGGATCTTCGAGGCGCGGAACGGCGGCGCCGAAATAGCGCGTGCTCATCGCGTCCCCCTGCGCGCTTTGGCTGCATCCAGCGCCGCATCGACAATGGCCTGATAGCCGGTGCAGCGACAGAGATTGCCCGACAGCACGTCCCTGATCTGCTCGCGCGTCGGCGAAGCTTCGACGCGCAGAAGAGCCTCGATCGTCATCAACATGCCCGGCGTGCAGAAGCCACATTGCAGCGCGTGACGATCACGGAAGGCCTGCTGGAGCTCCGAGAGCGACTCTGGCGTTCCCAAGCTCTCGACAGTCTCCACCTTCGCGCCATCGGCTTGAACGGCGAGCATCAGGCAGGCGCGCGCGGGCCGCCCATCCACGATGATCGTGCAAGCGCCGCACACCCCATGTTCGCAGCCGACATGCGTACCGGTCAGCCCGATGGCCTGACGCAGGAAATCGGCAAGGTTGACGCGGGCCTGGACCTCGGCTTCGACGGCTTCGCCGTTGACGGTCAGATGGATCTTCCGGGCGCTCATACCGCTTCCCTCGCGGGGCGGGCGGCCTCGGCGAGCGCGCGCCTGGTCACGACGCCGGCAAGGCGGCGCCGATAAGCGGCGGAGACATGCACATCCGCCATCGCATCGAGCGCGCTCGCTTGGGCGGCCACCTCGGCCAGCAGCGCCTCGCTGAATGTCTGCCCCACCAGCATCCGCTCAGCTTCAACCAGCCTGATCGGCGCAGGCTCAACACCGAACACGACGATCGCAGCGCGCCCGATGCGAGCATCTTCCGCAAATTCGAGCAGCGCACCCGCGCCGGCGATGGCGAAATCGCCGCGCCTGCGCGCATATTCGCTGAAACCGTAGCCGTGCCCGGCCGGCCAGCGGCGCAACCTTATCGACTGCAGATATTCCCGTTCTTCGAGCGCAGATTCGAGATAGCCCTTGAACCAGTCGCCGCCCTTCACGATGCGCGCGCCGTTTGGACCCGCTACGTCGAACTCGGCGTCGAGCAGCGCGCACAGGGCCGGCAATTCCGCCGCTGGATCCAGATGGCAGCAGCTTCCTCCGATCGTGCCGCGTGAACGTGTCTGGAAGTGACCAACATGAGCCAGCGCCTGGCGAATGATCGGCGCCGTTGCGGCGAGGTCCGCGGATGCGTGCAGATCGCACTGCCGCGTCATGGCCCCAAGCACGACGTCGTCCGCGGAAAGGCGGATGCCGGCGAGATCCGGAATACGGTTGATGTCGATCAGGTGGTCGGGCGCGACCACACGGAAATTCAGCATCGGCACCAGCGACTGGCCACCCGCCAAAAGCTTGGCGTTCTCAAGCTCTGCGAGCAATCCGATCAGATCATCGCGGCTGCGCGGATCGTGATAGGCGAACGGAGGCGCTTTCATCGCCGGCTCCCTAGGGCACGATCGGCGAGCGCGAGAGCGCCGACAACACACGCTTGCGCGCGCGGCCGGCGTGGCGCGCCAGAATGCGCCCCGCCCGCTTGCCATCGCGCGCCTGCAGCGCCGTGATGATCTCGCAGTGCTCGGCGATCAGCGCCTCCTGCTGGCCGCCGGCCTCGCTGCTGCTGATGCTCACAATGACGAGACGATCGAACTGTTCGATCAGATCGATGGCCGCCTCGCGCATGCGCTGGTTCGTGCACAGACCCGCGATCGCCAGATGAAATTCGCGGTTGTATTGCACAAAGGTCGGCTCGGCCTCCGCTGCCCCAGCAGCGAAACCGTCGATGGAGCGGAAGCGATCGAGGCCACGCAGGGCCTCATCGGTCGCCTCGGATGCCACGCTCGCCGCGCAGGCAGGTTCGAGGATAGCGCGGAATTCGAACAGATCGCGCGCGTCCGCAATCGAGATCGGCGCGGCTCGATAGCCCTTGCGCGGGCTGATCACCACGAGCCCCTCAGCCTCCAGCCGCAGCAGCGCGTCGCGGACCGGCGAGCGGGACACCGCGAAACGCTCGGCGATCTCCGCGTCCCTGATCTCGGCGCCGGGGCGGATGGCGCAGCTCAACAGCTCCCGGCGGAGAACACCGTAGATATCAGAGCGCATCAGCTGATAGGGAATTTCGTTCATCTGATATATTATAGACTTCTTGCGGTGACTGACAAGCCACTGAAAATACTTTCCGTCTGTGTTCGAATAAGCTAGATCGGGATAGGTATAGGCCTAGATTTTTTCTGGCCATAATATTCCAAGGAGTCACACGTGGAGCTCAAACCAGTCACCCTTGCCGCAGATCGCCTGACGGCGGTCCAGGCGGGTTCGGGCCCCGATCTTCTGGTCATTCATTCGCTTCTGGCGGACCGGACGGCCTTCAATCCCGTCCTGCCCTGGCTCACGCAGCGTTTTCGCGTCACCCTCGTGAACCTGCCCGGCTTCCACGGCTCGGCCTGCATCCCGCCGGGCATCGAGGGCTACGCAGATCATCTCGCCCAACTCTTCACGCCGCAGGGCCTGTCTGAACAGACCGTGGTGATCGGCAACGGGTTCGGCGGCACGGTTGCGGTCGCGATGGCGCTGCGGCACGGCGCGAAGTTCGGCAAGCTCGTCCTTTCCGACGTAGCTGCCGGTTTTCCGCCGGAAGGCCGCAAAGCCTTTGAACTGATGGCCGCCAAGGTCGCGAACGAAGGTATCGGTTCGGTCGCGACGATTTCGGCCAGCCGCGTCTTCCACGAGTCTTATCTCGCCGCGCATCCCGGTGCCGTCGACGAGCGGCGACGCGTATTGCTCGGCATCGATCCCCAGGGCTTCATCGCGGCCTGTCGCAGCTTGATGACGGCGGACCTGACGCCGCAGCTCGGCGCGATCCGCAAACCCACGCGCGTCGTGTGCGGTGAGCTCGATGCCGCCACCCCGCCTCCCCTCTGCCGGTTGCTGGCCGACAAGATCCCTGGCGCGTCCTATCGTGAACTGCCGGGATGCGGGCACTGCCCGCCCCTCGAGCAGCCGGAGGCCTTCATTCGGTCGATCGAAGATTTCCTGTCATGACAGGCCGCCCCAGCGCGGTCCTATCCCGGCACCTGCGAGCGGTACCAATCGAGGATCTCGGCCCCGGTCCACATCACGACGCCGTCGTGGCCGAGAATGTAGTCGTAAAGCATCTCGAGATATTTGATCCGGTGCGGCACACCCGTCAGATAAGGGTGGATGGAAATGGCCATGACGCGCGGCGCCTTGGCGCCATCGAGATAGAGCCGGTCGAATTGATCACGGCCGCGGCGCAGGATTTCGTCTGAGGGCTGCTGCTGTACCGCGCTGATGACGACGTCATTGATTTCGACCGTGTAGGGAACGGAGATGATGTCGCCGTGGCGCGTCTTCAGGGGAATCGGCTGCTCGTCGAGCACCCAATCGGCGACATATTCGATGCCGGCTTCAGCGAGCAGGTCCAGCGTCTCGTCGGTCTCGGTGAGGCCCGGGCTTTCCCAGCCGCGGGGCGGCCTGCCGGTGAATTTCGTGATCGCAGCGATCGTGTCGGCGATCGCCGACTTCTGGTCCTCGACCTTGTGCATCGGCTTCTGCACGAAGCCGTGCCCCATGAAATCCCATCCCGCGTCCCGCGCCGCCTCGCATGCTTCGGGATAAAGCTCGCAGACGGAGCCGTTGAGCGCGAATGTCGCCTTCAGATTCCGGCTGCCCAGCGCTTCCAGGAATCGCCAGAAGCCGACGCGCATCCCATATTCGTGCCAAGCCCAGTTGGGAACGTCGGGCAGCAGCGGCTGTCCCATCGGCGGCGGCAGTACCGCGCGCGGCATCGCGCCGTTCGGACTCCAGTTTTCGACATTGACGATGGTCCACACCGCCACCCACGCATCGTTAGGGAGCTTGAGCGCCGGCCTGCGATGGATCGGGACATAGGGCAGCCGGTTGCGGAGACTGCTGCCGACGGGCTCGGACATCTCTTCTTTCCTCTCATTCAACCTTCGCACAGCAGCTTGAGCGCTGTGCCGCAGCAGATGCATTGACGCTCCAACGGTGTGATCGCGGGCACTGCTTCGATAGTCGCGCCGGGATCAGCATCGGCCATGTCAAAGGGAGCGTCGGTTCCGATGCAAACATGGTCGGCGCCGACAAGGTCAATGAGGTAACGCAGCGCCTGCGGCTCGAAAACGAGGCTGTCGAAATAGATCCGCTTGAGCAGCTCCTTCGGCGAGGACTTGCTGATGCCGTTGGCTTCGCTGCGCACCGCGTGTCCGTGGACGAGCCGTCCGATCTGGTAGGGCGCAAAGCCGCCACCATGCGCCAGAGCGAGCTTCAGGTCGGGCAGTTCATCGAGCCGGCCGGAGAACATGAGATTGGCCAGCATTACCGTCGTGTCCAGCGGATTGCCGATGAGATTGGTGAGATAGTAGTTTTCGAGCCCGCTCTTGGCCCCGACATAATAAGGATGCGCGAAGACGAAGACGTTGAGCTCGCTGGCGCGGCGCAGCAACGGACGAAAGCGCTCCTCGGCGAGCTGCGCGCCTTCGATCGAGGTGCCGATCTCCACGGCCTTGAAGCCGTAGGCGCGAACGACGCGCTCGAGTTCGGCGACGGCGGCATCCGGATGCTGCATCGGCACAGTCGCCATGCCGCGCAATCGGGCGGGCTGGACGCCGACCATGTCTGCCACGCCATCATTGACGAGGCCGGCGACTTCAAGCGCCAGATCGGCATCGGCCCAGTAATAGAACATTGGCGGCGCCGGCGAGATCACGGAGATGTCGATGCCCTTGCGGTCCATGGCGGCGAGCTTGGCCTCTGTCTGACGAAATTCCTCGAACAAGGGATAGACGTAGCCCTGGTCATGAATAATCTTGCGCGCAGCACCTTCGCCTTCGACACGCGCACGGAAGCGCTTGGGATCGGCGGCGATGGCGCTGACGATGCGATCGGGAATGACGTGGCTATGGATGTCGATCTTCATGCAGTCGGCCTCAATGCACGCCGAGGAAGCGTATCAGCGATTGGGGATTATCGACCAGAGCCAACGCATCCGCCTCGTGGACGATCTTTCCGGTCTCGATGACGTAGACGCGGTCTGCGACCGCAAGCGCGCTGTAGAGGTTCTGCTCGACCAGCAGAATCGCCAGACCCGCCTCCTTCAGCCGCGCGATGATCCCTTCCAGATGCTGGACCATGACCGGCGCCAGTCCTTCCGAGGGCTCATCCATCAGGATGAGTTCAGGGTCGATCATCAGCGCGCGCGCCACGGCGAGCATCTGTCGCTCGCCGCCCGAGAGCTGGTTGCCGCGGTGCTGGCGCCGCTCCGCCAGCCGCGGGAACAGCTCCATGACGCGATCGACGGTCCAGCCGTCGCGAGCGCGGACGGACTTGAGCATGGTGAGATGTTCGGTAACGGTGAGCGAGGGGAACAGCCGCCGCCCTTGCGGCACCAGCGCGATCTTGCGCCCGGCGATCTCGTGCGAGGTCATACCGGTCAGGACTTCGCCCTTCCACGCCACGCTGCCCCGGCGCACCTGGGGCGCCGACAAGCCCATCACCGAGCGGATCAGGCTGGTCTTGCCCATGCCGTTACGGCCGAGCAGCGCGACCACCTCGCGGTCACGCACCGTGAGCGAGGCCCCCTGCACCACATGGGCCTCGCCATAGAAACTGTGAAGATCGCGGATCTCAAGCATGACGGTGTGCCTTGCCGAGATAGACGTCCTGGATGTCAGCGTTGCCGC
This sequence comes from Bradyrhizobium elkanii WSM2783, assembly GCF_000472865.1. GTDB lineage: Bacteria > Pseudomonadota > Alphaproteobacteria > Rhizobiales > Xanthobacteraceae > Bradyrhizobium > Bradyrhizobium elkanii_A. Next base: position 26,752 of record NZ_AXAP01000089.1, read on the forward strand.
GAATCTCTGCCGGTGCCCCCTCGGCCAGGAACCGGCCATTGTTGAGGCAGGTCACCCAGTCCACCAGGGAGAGCACCAGGTCCATATCGTGCTCGATCAGGACGATGGTGATCTCCGCCGGCAGACTGCGGATGACGTCGGCGACGATGACACGCTCGGCCGGCGAGAGGCCGGCGGCGGGCTCATCGAGCAGCAGCAGCCGGGGATTCGGCGCCAGCGCCATCGCCATCTCGAGCTGGCGCTGCTCGCCATACGACAATTCGCTCACCAGCGATCTTGCACGTGGACCGAGCCGCGATAAACCGAGGGCGCGGTCAGCCTGGCCGCGTTCGGTATCGGTCAGCCCGCCCGAACCGAGCAGCGAAAACTTGCGCGGCGTCAGGCCGCAAAGCGCGAGCTGCATGTTCTGCTCGACCGTCAGGCTCGGAAACAGATTGGTGATCTGGAAGGTGCGGCTGATGCCGCAAGCGGCTCGGCGGTGAGGCGGCATCCTCGTGATGTCGCATCCGTCGAATTCGACGCGGCCGGACGTCGGAGGTACCACGCCCGTGATGGCGTTGAACAGCGTGGTCTTGCCGGCCCCATTGGGGCCGATGATGGCTCGTCGCTCGCCGCGTTTGACCCGCAAGGTCACGTCGTCAACCGCCTTCAACGCATCGAAGGAGACGCCGACGTGGTCGAGCTTGAGGATGGTGTCCGGCACGCGCTTTCTCGTCAACAGGCGGAACGTAGCGGCCGGCGAGCCGGCCGTCTTTGATGGTCTCAGGTCTTCTTGATGCCCTGGAAATCCCGCGAATAGGGCGGCTGCTTCATGTAAGTCGCGGGGTCGTATTTCCAGAACTGCGACACCTGCGGATAACCCCCGATCGGGACATTCCAGAATTTGCCGTCCTTGTTCTTCATGGTCTTGCGGATGACGACGTCGTAAACGGGATTGCCGTAGTCATCGAAGCGAACCGGCTTGCCGAGCGGGCTGTCCGGAAGGTCGGTCTTGAGCACGGTGTCGAGGAAGACATCGCGGTCTTCGACCTTGCCGTTGATCGCGTTGATCGCCTTGGCCACCCACATCGCGCCGACATAATGCGAAAAGGCGTAAAGCGAGGGGATCTTGCTGAACTTGTCGGAATAAGTCTTGACGAACGCCTGGGTCGCCGGCAGATCGGCGCCCTCGGCAAAATGGGCGGAGGTGACGATCCCCTCGCACTCGGCGCCCATCGTCCGGATGACCGACTGGTCGGTCGCATTCTGCGATCCCAGCAGCGGTATCTGATCCTTCAGACCGAAGCTTGCATATTGCTGGATCAAGCGCGTGGCGTCTGCGCCGGTCTGCATCGCGAACACCACGTCGGCCTTCACACCCGCCAACTGACCAAGATAGGGGCTGAAATCGGACGTGTTCAGCGGATGCCAGAACTGGCCGACCACCTTGCCGCCGCCTTCCGTGAAAGTCTGTGCGAAGCCGCCGCACTGCTCGTGGCCAAACGTGTAGTCCTGGGAGATCATCGCGACCCTGCGGTACCCCTGCCTCAGCGCCCAGTCGGCAACAGGCCGCGAGAACTGGCTGGCGCTGTAACCGCCGGCGCGGATCACGTTCTTGATCCTGGCGCGCTGAGTGAGATCGTCGGCCGCGATCACCGGAATGAAGTACGGCGTCCCGTTGCCCTTGACGTAGTTGGCAACGGCAAGGCCGGTGTTGGCCAGAAGATTGCCGAAGAGCATGTCCACCTTGGCCTGCTCGACGAGGCGTCGCGCCTTCTGCAGCGCCGTGTCCGGATTGGAAGCGTCGTCTTCGACGATGATCTCAACCTTGCGGCCGCCCGCCTGGTTGCCTGCGCTCTCCCAGAACAGCGAAAAGCCATCGATGATCTCGCGGCCGCCGGCTGCCACGACACCGGTCTGCGGCGCCATCAGGCCGATACGGATCGGCGCTGCTTGGGCCCGCGCCAGGAAGGGGGCGGATAGAACGCCGGCGCCGGCTGCGAGCGTAAGGCCGGTCGTTTTCAGGAAGCGTCTGCGGTCCATCGTCTAACCTCCGGGATGATCTGGTTTCGAGTAACGGGAACGCCGGCGTGCGAACAGAAGGCGCGCACGGCCGACCACGCCTTCAGGCGCGAAGATCATGATGAGCACGAAGGCGATCCCGAGCACGCTCGGCCACCGCGCGGTGTAGGCGCTGACGGCATTCTCCAGGACGATGATGGCGGCGGCTCCGACGAAGGAACCGAGCAAGGTGCCGACGCCGCCGGTGATGGCCATCAGCAGAGCGGAGACCGACTGCGACAGCTGCACGCTTGAGGGACTGACGAAATTGTTGAACAAGACGTAGAGGCCGCCGGCGACCCCTGCCAAGAATCCGGACAATACGAATGCCACGAACAGGTGGAGCGGAACGTTGTAGCCGAGGCTTCGCATACGACTTTCGGAATCGCGGATTCCGCGCAAGGTGAGCCCGAACGGCGAGTGGACGAGCCGCCACATCAGCCAGGTCAGTGGCGCGACAATGATCAGCACGGCGTAATAGAAGCTGGCATGGTCTGCGATAAAGGCGGGACGACCCACACCGCGCAGCCCGTTTTCGCCGCCTGTGACCGCCGTCCAGCGCAAGCAGACGCCCCATACGATCATGCCGAGCGCCAGCGTCAGCAACAGGAAATAGACGCCTGACGTGCGGATGGCCAGCGCAGCGAACACGCCTGCAAGCGCCGTCGCCGCCAGAATGCCGAGGGCGATGCCGATCCAGATGTCGCCGCCAAGCGTCGAGGTCCAGTAGATCGCGACATAACTCGAGACGCCGAAAATTGCGCCGTGACCGAGCGAAGTGCGTCCCGCGAAGCCCGCGAGAATATCGATCGACATCGCCAGCACGCTGAAGATCAAGACCTGCGTGACGACAGACACCTGGTAACTCGGCAAGACAGCGGGGAGGACGGTCAGGGCCAGGAGCACCAACGCGATCCAGCCGACGGCGCGCGGCTGGCGGAGCGAGCGGGCCGCCGACGATGCAACAGGGGTGAGCGGAGCCGATCTCACGCTGCCCTCCCGAACAGGCCGAGTGGCCGGAACGCCAGCAGCAGCGCCATCGGTCCGAAGATCACGAAATAGGCGAGTTCTGGAAACATCACCTGCCCGATCGCGTTCAAAAGGCCCACCAGCAGCGCGCCGAGTGCGGCGCCCACGAGGCTGCCGCGTCCGCCGATGATGACGACGGCGAGCGAGAACACCAGGATCTCTGCGTCGGCACTCGGGTAAAGAGTCAGGAAGGCCCCACCCACCACCCCGCCGAGGCCTGCCAGAGCCGCCCCGAGCATGAATGTACCCAGGAAAACCCGACGGATGTTGATGCCCATGGCTTCGACCATCTCGGGATCGTCGACACCTGCGCGGATCAGCGCGCCGAGCCGCGTCTTGTTGAGGAGCAGCCACAGCGCGGCAAACACCAGCAGGCCCAAAACCAGAACGAAGACGCGATACTTCGGATACATCACGCCGCCAATCCACATGGCACCTCTCAGGGCCTCCGGGACCGGCACCGAGAACGTGTCTCCGCCCCAGATCACGAGCGAGATGTCGTTGAGAATGAACGCGACGCCGAGTGTGAGCAGCACCTGGCGCAATTCGACGCCGCGCACGAAGCTCAGCAGGCCACGGTCGAGCACCGCCCCCAGCGCTGCGACCAACGCCATCGCAGCCAACGCCCCCACCACGAAACTTCCGCTGGCCTTTGCCGCCGAATAACCTGCGAGGCCTCCGACCAGATAGAGTGCTCCGTGAGCGAGATTGACGATGCGCAGCAAGCCGAAAATCAAGGTGAAGCCGGACGCGACGATGAAGATCAGCGCCGCGAAGGTCAGGCCGTTCAGGATCTGAAAGAGATTGATCCCCATCATGCCGGAGCTTGGCCCCTCAGCGCGTTCGGACGTTGCGACAGGTACCAGTCGTAAATCTGCTCGCCGGTCCAGAACGTCGCATCGGGATGACGCTTGATATGCTCGATTGCAGCCGCGAAATATTTGAGCCGATGCGGCGCTCCCATGATGTAAGGGTGAACCACCAGTGCCATAATACGCGATGAGGTTTTGGCATCGGCATAGATCTGGTCGAACTGGTCGATGGCACGATCCCGGTATTCCGACGCCTTGTGATGCTGGATCAGCATCATCGCCACGTCGTTACATTCCTGGGTGTACGGCACATTCACGATCGGCTTCGTGCGGGTCTTCAGGACCACCGGCTCATCGTCGAGCACCCAGTCGCAGACGTAGTCGAACCCTTCCTCCACCAGGATATCCGGCGTCTCCCAGGTCTCGGTCAGCCCGGGACCCAGCCAACCACGCGGATTCTTGTTCGTGTAGGCGCGGATCGCATCCCGCGTCTTGCGGATGTCCTCGCGCTCATCCGCGACCTTCTGCATGTTCTTCTGGCCGAAGCCGTGACCGATGAATTCCCAGCCCCGATCATGCGCCGCCTTTGCGATCGGCTCATACGTGCCGATCGCCTTGCCATTGATGGCGAGAGCCGCCTTGATATTGAAGCGATCCAGCACCTCGAGCATGCGCCAGAATCCGACGCGATTGCCGTATTCGTGCCAGGCCCAGTTCGGGATATCGGGCATCGGCGCGCCACCGGCCGGCGGTGTCAACACCGTTCGCGGCATCGTCTCTTTCGGGTCCCATTCCTCCACATTGACGATCACCCAGACGGCGACGCGCGCTGCATCCGGAAGCACCAGCCGCGGGCGGTCCGCGATTGACGAATAGGCCAGACGGTCGGTGGGCAGCATGTTCACGTTTCGCGCGCTCCAATGGTGATGGCAATTCTGCCGACGCCCTCGATCGCTCCGGTGACCTGATCGCCGGGCAATAGAGGCCCGACGCCCGCGGGGGTGCCCGTCATCACGAGGTCACCAGGCGCGAGGCGATAGGACGACGACAGGTTGGCGATGATCTCAGGCACGTTCCAGATCATCTGCGAAAGATCGCCGCGCTGCCGTTCGCGCCCGTTGACGTCGATCGTAATGGCGCCGCGTGCGGGATGCCCCACCTCGGCAACGCCGTGAATGGCGCCGCAGGGAGCCGATGCGTCGAACGATTTCCCCCGTTCCCATGGCAGCATCTTCGCTCGCATCTCGCGCTGTCGGTCGCGGCGCGTGAGGTCGATGCCCACCGCGTAACCATAAACGCTCGCCAGCGCGCTGTTGCGCGACAGGTTGCAGCCGCCGGCGCCGAGCGCGACCACGAGTTCGATCTCGAACTGAAAATCCTCCGTATCGGCCGGATAGGGCACGACAGCTCCGTCTTCAACGAGTGCGTCCGCCGGCTTCTGGAAGAAGAAAGGCGGATCGCGCTCGTCGCCTTCCTTCATTTCGCGGATATGCTCGACATAATTCCGTCCGACGCAATAGATCCGACGTACCGGAAAGCGCTGCGACGACCCTGCAATTGGCAGCGAAGCCGCTGCGACGACGGGAACTGGAAGATCCAGAGCATACGCAGACGACGTCATCGCGGATTCCTAAGCGGCGCTTTTGGCGACCGGGCTGAAGAGGCTGAGTTGTTGGATTTCACTGGTGTCTAGCACGAAACCAAACGCGGTGCGGACGCAGAGCAGGCCCGCCTCATGCAGCGCCGGACCGTCCATGGTCTCGACGCAATCTTTCACGACGATCACGGCATAGTCACGCACATTGGCTGCAGTCGTCGTCGCGAGCACACAGGAGTTGGTGTTGACGCCCGTGACCAGCAGCGTGTTGACGCCGTGCGCGCGCAGCGTGAAATCGAGATCGGTGCCGAGGAAGCAATCGTAGCGCTTCTTCGTGTCGACAACGAGGTCCCGTTCGTTGTCATAGAGGTCGGGGATGATGGCAACACCCGGCATCCCGGCGATATTATGCCGCAGCACATTCTTGCGCGTCGCCTTGGGATCCTCGGCGCGCGTTCGCCAGAACGGATTGGAGGCGATTTCAGCGACATCGCGATACTGCGTAAGCAGATGGATGACCGGGATCTTGGCGCTACGCGCCCAATCGAACAGGCGCTTGTTGGCCGCGATCACCCGCTGCGCAACCTCCGGCGATGTCGGCATGGTCGCGACGTTCATATCCAGATGACCGCGGTGCAAATCGATCGCGATGATCGCAGCCTTGGGTTGGTCGACGCCGAGATTCATGTGCCGCTTCCTTGGCATCCGGATTGTTGGGCAGGAGACAAACTCGCCTGCCCTCACTCTGCAATACATTCTGGCGGCGAGTCAAAGATAATGTATACATTTTGTGCTTGGATTCTGTGCGGAGCACGGTCAATCCATATTCAATCCGGCTTGGAAATGCGCAAGTCCTGCACAAGATCACCTTCATACGTGACGCCAGACGGCGCTTGAACGGCACTGCCGTTTCGCTAGATTGTGTACAAACAAGTTTCGGACCCTTTTCGCATGGCCGCCCTGCCAGCCCCAGAAACGTCATCCTCCACCCGGTTCGAATCCGTGCTCGAGGCGGTTCGCGCTGCCATCCTGGCCGGCGAATTCGAACCGGGCAAACGCCTGCATGAAATCAAGCTCACGACGCTGCTGGGCGTCTCGCGCACCCCCGTCCGCGCGGCGCTTCAGAAACTCGCATCGGAGGGGTTGCTCGATTACACGCCAAACCGCGGCTACACCCTGCGGGAATTCTCAATGGACGAAGTGATCAGCGCCTACGAAGTGCGCGCCGTGCTGGAGGGCCTTGCGGCACGACTCAGCGCCGAGCGCGGGCTGAACGTCGGCGAGATCGGGACCCTACAACAGGCGCTCCGGGACGGCGATGATTTGCTTCGCAATGGGCATATCACCGACGAGCACCGATCCGAGTACAGCCGGATCAATGCATGTTTCCACGTCACGATCCATGCGTCCGCCGGTTCGAGGCTCCTCAATGACATGGTCTATCTGTGTCAACAGGTACCGGTCTCGTCGCCACGCAATGTCGTGGCGTTTGAAGAAGTCGACGTTCGCCGCCGGCACGAAGATCACCATCGCATCTTCGAGGCCATCGTCGGGCGCGAGCCCTGGCGCGCCGAGATGCTGATGCGAGACCATGTGGCCAGCGTCAAGTCGTCTCTGATAAGGTCCCTCGCCTCTCCGGCTGCAGTTCAAGCAGCCACGAAGACGGCGCGGCGACTCCGTCGCTAGCATCAGTATGGCGCCATCTCTTCGATTTTCGATCGCCGAGCGACACCACAGCCCTCCAAGAAACCCTCCGGCAGGAAGCTGCCTGCTTTCGGCTAGCGAAGTGCTACGCGCGTTTCAGAGTTGTCAGATTCAACAGGTTCTGTTGTATGGGACGAAGCGGAGCGCGCGACAGCTCTCGAGCTATTGCTTTCGCTGAACCAAAGGGCACTCGCTATCTGCCAACGGCCGAAACGCGTCCTTGCCGGGCATTGTTGTAACGACTTTCATAGGATCCCACTCGCCCTTGCATTCGGAAGGATCTTTGGTCGCAAGAAGGTACATGTTCCTGATCACGCGCCCATCATCACGAATGGTTCCGTCCTTCGTCATGAAATCGTTGATCGGCAGCTCCTTCATCTTCCCAGCCCTGCAGGGTGGCCGCGAGCTTCCAGGACAGGTTGACGGCATCCTCCAGCCCGCTGTTGATCCCATAGCCGCCGTAAGGGGGGTGGCTGTGCGCCGCGTCCCC
>NZ_AXAP01000090.1 GCF_000472865.1 Bradyrhizobium elkanii WSM2783
CTGCGAATGCATCCATGCCCGCTGGCGCAACTGGGACCTCAGGCAATTGACGGTGCGCGGCATCGAAAAGGTCCGAGCCGTCGTGCTCTGGTACGCCCTCACCAACAACATCCTGCAGGGACATCGCCTCGCCAACCCATAGCTGCGCCAAACCATAGCGGCGCGCAAATCCCGCCCCGCTCCACCGTCGAGGTCTTCAACATCCGCTACTTCGGATGCCGTCTACCCGAAAACCGAATTGGTTCTCAGGCTCTACGGGCTCTCGCCAAGTCACGTCGATGCCCGGGGCAAGCCCGGGCATGACGGAGATCCGGTTCGTTACGCCGCCGCGGTCGGGAGGCTGTAGCTCTTGAACTGATCGCGCAGCGCGGTCTTCAGGATCTTGCCGGTCGCGGTGTGCGGAATGCCGTCGACGAAGACGACATCGTCGGGCATCCACCATTTCGCGATCTTGCCGTCCATGAACTTCAGGATCTCCTCGCGCGTCGCCTGCTGGCCCTGCTTGAGCTGCACGATCAGCAGCGGACGCTCGTCCCACTTCGGATGGAACACGCCGATCACGGCGGCCTCGGCCACGGCCGGATGGCCGACCGCGAGGTTCTCCAGGTCGATCGACGAGATCCATTCGCCGCCCGACTTGATCACGTCCTTGGAGCGATCGGTGATCCGCATGTAGCCGTGCGCATCGATCGTCGAGACGTCGCCGGTGTCGAAATAGCCTTCCTCGTCGAGAATGCTGCTGTCGACGCGGAAATAGGCCTTGGCGATCGACGGGCCCGAGACCTTGAGCCGGCCGAAGGTCTTGCCATCCCACGGCAGCTCCTTGCCGGCATCGTCAGTGATCTTCATCTGGACGCCGAACGGCGGGTAGCCCTGCGTCTGCAGGACGTCGAGCCGTTCTTCGCCGGTGCGCTCTCCGAAGGGCGGTTTCAGCGCCGCGACCGTGCCGATCGGGCTCATCTCGGTCATGCCCCAGGCGTGGCGCGGCTCCACGCCCATGTTGAGGAAAGCCTCGATCATCGAGCGCGGCATCGCCGAGCCGCCGCATATCACCATCTGCAGGTGCGGCAGCTTCAGGTTGTTGGCGGCCATGTGCTGCAGCAGCATCAGCCACACTGTCGGCACGCCGGCGGTGTGCGTCACCTTCTCGGTGTCGAGCAATTCGTAGACCGAGGCGCCGTCGAGCTTCGGCCCGGGCATCACCAGCTTGGTGCCCATCGAGGGCGCGGAAAAAGCGATGCCCCAGCTATTGGCATGGAACAGTGGCACCACCGGCAGCATTGTATCGGTCGCGGATGTGCCCAGCGCATCCTTGTTGTTGGCCATGAGCGCATGCAGCACGTTGGAACGGTGCGAATACAATACGCCTTTGGGGTCGCCCGTGGTGCCCGACGTGTAGCACATCGCCGCTGCGGTGTTCTCGTCGAACGTCTTCCACTGGAACTTGCCGTCGGACGCCGCGATCCAGTCCTCATAGGCGACCGCGTTCTTCAGCGTGGTCTCTGGCATGTGCGCCTTGTCGGTCAGCACGATAAAGCGCTCGACGCTCGGAAGCTTGTCGGCGATCTTCTCCAGCACCGGCACGAAGGTGAGGTCGGTCATCACCACGCGGTCCTGGGCGTGGTTGATGATCCAGGCGATCTGTTCGGGAAACAGGCGCGGGTTGACGGTATGGCAGATCGCGCCGATACCCATGATGCCATACCAGACTTCGAGATGGCGCCAAGTATTCCAGGCGATGGTGGCGACACGATCGCCGAGCTTGATGCCGTCGCGCTCCAGGCTCTGCGAGACCTTCAGCGCGCGCGCATGGATTTCCGCATAGGTGGTGCGATGGATCGGGCCTTCGACCGACCGCGTCACGACCTCCTGTGTGCCGTGATACTTCGCTGCGTGTTCGATAATCCGGTGGCACAGCAAAGGCCAGTCCTGCATCAAACCAAGCATACGCACGTCCCTCCTCAGTGTTTTTCTCTCGCATGACCGGCCAGCCAGACAGTATAGCCAGCCGTCCAATCATGAAATTGACATGAACTGTAGCGCGGAGAAAGCAAGCCGAAAATCCAATTATGGTGCGTTTGGCCGCACCGGAATGGCACTGGTTACCGCCGTAGCCATATTGCTCGGAATGCTGGCCGAACCCGCCCTGGCGGCCCGCAGGTCGGTCCCGTTTCCCTTCGCCGACCTGTTCGCGCCGCCCCGGCCAAGGTCGCATCGCGCCGTCCATCGGGCAGTGATGGTGCCATTGCCAAAGCCGCGTCCGGCCGAGGCGCCTGCCGCAAAGCCGCCTGAGCCGCCTGCAGCCGCCGAAAAGGCCCGTCCGGCCGATCATGGCAAAGCCGCCGACAAGGCGCCGCCGGCTGACCACGGCAAAGTCGCTGATAAGGCGCCCGACGACAAGGTTGCCGAGCAGGCTGCTCCGCCGCAGCCCTCAGCCTGCCGGCAGGCGCTGACGGAAGAGATTGCCATTGCGCCAAGTGTCCCCGATATCCATGGTCCCGGCGGCTGCGGCGGCGACGATCTGGTGCGGCTGGAGGCGATCGTGCTGCCCGACAAGCGAAAGGTTGCGGTGAAGCCGGCGGCGATCCTCCGCTGCACCATGGCTACCGCGATCGCCGACTGGGTGCGCTCCGACATCGCGCCGCTGGCTACAGCGCTCGGCAGCAGCATCAGCGACCTGGACAATCTCGATTCCTTCCAGTGCCGCGGCCGCAACGGCGTCGCCGGTGCACAGCTCTCCGAACATGGCCGCGCCAATGCGCTCGATGTCCGCGCCTTCAGGCTGGCGAACGGCCGCACGATCGCGCTCACCGACCGCAACGTGGCGCGCGATCTGCGCGAGAGCATGCTGCACTCGGCCTGCACCCGCTTCACGACCGTGCTCGGGCCCGGCTCCGACGGCTACCATGAGGACCACATCCATCTCGACCGGATGGAGCGGCGAAACAACTACCGGATCTGCCAGTGGGATGTCTTGGACCCGCTGCCGGCCGTCGCGCCGCTGTTGCCGGCCGAGCGTCCCGAAGAAGCGCCGTCGCGCGAGGTCGCGGCCAAGGATGAGCCAAAGACCGGCGCCAAGAGCGACACCAAGACTGACACCAAGTCGGAGAGTACGAAGTCAAAAAATGCGAAGCCGGATGCCGGCGATTCCGACGCTACGGAGTCAAAGCCTGCGGCGACCAACCCGCAGCCAACAAAAAAGCGCCGGCAAAGCCGGCGCCATTGATCGCGTCTTCCGCAAGCGAACTATTGCACCATGGCGTTGCTGCCGCCGCCCTGCAGCGCCATCTTCGAATTGAATGGCGAGTCGCCGTGCTTCGGCTCCAGCACGACCACGACGGTGCCGACGCCGACGCGGTCATAAAGGTCGATCACGTCCTCATTGGTCATGCGGATGCAGCCCGAGGAGATCGAGGCGCCGATATATTCCGGCTGGTTGGTGCCGTGGATGCGGAACAGCGTGTCCTTGCCGCCGGAGTACAGATAAAGCGCGCGCGAGCCCATCGGGTTGTCGGGTCCCGGCGCGACATAGGTCGGAACGCCGAGCCTGGAGATTTCGCCGGGGGTCGGGTGCCAGGCCGGCCACTCGGTCTTGCTGCCGACCTTGGCAATGCCGGACCATGCCATGGCTTCTTCGCCGACGGTGATGCCGTAGCGGATCGCCTTGCCGTCCTTTTGCACCAGGTAAAGATAGTGGTTGTCGGAATCGACCACGATGGAACCCGGCGCCTCTTTGCGGTGGTAATCCACAATGGCGCGGCGGAACGGCTCGGCGACCGGAACTTTCGCGTAGGTGGTCTTCGCCAGCAGGTCCTTGTCGCGCTGCTTGAAATTGGCGGTGTTGGTGGCCTCGTAGGTTGTGGCCTGCATGCAACCCGACAACATCAGGCCGGCGGCCACAATCCCCAGCGTAACTTTCAGCGACGACATGGTACACTTCCGTTGCAAATCTGCGCTCGCAGCGCGAAAATGCGCCCCAATCGCCACGATTCCATCATCTCTTTGATCGTATTATTGCCGAAACCTGCCGCTATTCCCAGCGTTTAGAGACCTATCCCGCGTCGCGGCACCCGTCCTGTGGCTTTTTTGCCGCAAATCCTGCGATCCGGCGGCCGATTTCTGTGCAGATCAGCAACGGTTGCCAAGTCCGGGCCGCGCCGCCGCCATTTCGCCGCCGCAAATATGGAAAGGCGGTTAATGCGCCGGTCATGAAGCCCTTGCCAGAATCGCGTTTAGTCCTGTTGGGTGCGCCGGTGCCCTGTTCCGGAGTTGCTGATGCTGTCAGTGTTCGTTCCTGCCGATTTCACGCTGAAAAAGGTCGTTTCCGACGAGGTTGCGGCCTTGCCGGAGAATGCGGTCTGGATCGACATGGTCAGGCCGACGCCGGAGGAGGACCGCGCCGTGGAGCGGCTGGCCGGGATCGCGGTGCCGACCCGGGAGGACATGCAGGAAATCGAGATTTCCAGCCGGCTCTATATCGAGAACGGCGCGCGCTACATGACCGCGACGCTGATGTGCCATTCCGACACCGACATGCCCCACACCACGGCGGTCACCTTCATCCTGGCCGGCCATCGACTGGTGACCGTGCGCTACGACCAGCCGAAACCGTTCGCGCTGGTCGAGGCCAAGCTTGGGCGGTCCTGCGCGCCCACCATCAACGGCGAGATGGTGCTGATGGAATTGCTCGATGCGGTGATCGACCGCTGCGCCGACATTCTGGAGCGCTGCGGCGCCGATATCGACCAGGTCTCCCACGACATCTTCGAACCGGAGGCCGAGCGGCACGGCCATGCCAAGCAATATTCGCGGATCCTGATCGAGATCGGGCGCAAGGGCGACCTGACCTCGAAAGTGCGTGAAAGCCTGGTCTCCATCGGTCGCGTCGTCACCTTCATGTCGGCGGTGATCGAAGGCGTCAAGTGGTCCAAGGACATGCGCGAGCAGCTCAAGACCATGCAGCGCGACGTGGCCTCGCTGACCGACCACGCCTCCTATCTCTCCAACAAGATCACCTTCACGCTGGACGCCATGCTCGGCGTCGTCAATCTCGAGCAGAACAACATCATCAAACTGTTCTCGGTGATGGCCGTGGTGCTGATGCCGCCGACGCTGATCGCCTCGATCTACGGCATGAACTTCAAGGCGATGCCGGAACTCGACTGGCCGCATGGCTATCCGATCGCGCTGGTGATGATGCTGATTGCAGCGATCGTGCCGTACTACCTTTTCAAATTGAAGAAGTGGCTCTAGTTCCATTGCTGCGCACGATCGCGAGTTCCATCGCAGTCGCGATCGCGGCAATAAGGCTGCCGCAATTCCTCCGCGAATCCTCCGCTAAAATTTGAGTGTTGCGCTGAACGTTTGAGCGAAACTTTGCTGCGATAACCCCCGGCCTCAAGCCGGAGGACAGCAATGGTTGAGAAGATCATAACGCCACGGCGTAACATCATCGACTTCGCGCGCTATCAGCAGGACCGCATGGTTGGAAGGATGCAGGCGCTATCGCCGCGCACCTGCCGTCACTGCGGTGCAGCCCTGCTCGATGGCGAAAACGAAGACGAGTGCTCGAGCGCCTACAACACCAGCGCGCAGCGAGTGGTTGAGAAGCCGCGGAAGTTCTACGCGGATTGACGGCCAGGACGGCCGCTAACGAGTGCAGGCAAAGCAATCCAGAAGTCGACGGCGGAAACGGTCTGGATTGCTTCGTGCTCCTCGTTTGTTACGCACGATCCGATAAATTGGAAATAGCAGCCGTGGTCGCTCGCCCGCGAACAGGCGACGGTATACGTGGAGAGAACCCTCACCCGAATGAGCCCGTGGTGATGGCGGAGCTGCCCTCTCCCACAAGGGGCGAGGGCACATCAACTGGCGTCGGCAAGGCGTTCTTCCCTTCTCCCCTTGTGGGAGAAGGTGGCGCGAAGCGCCGGATGAGGGGTTGTCTCCACGGGCGACAGCGTCTCCGGAGAGAGCCGTCAACTCAGCAATCTGTCCTACACGTGCTGGCCACCATTGATGTGGATCTCGGCGCCGTTCACGTAGGAACTGGTTTCCGTGCACAGGACGTAGATGATCTTGGCAACTTCGTCTGGAGTGCCCAGGCGATGCATCGGGATCTGCTGCTCGACGATCTTCTCGGTGCCCGGCGACAGGATCGAGGTGTCGATCTCGCCCGGCGCGATCGAGTTGACGCGGACGCCGACGCGGCCGAAATCGGACGCCATCTCGCGCGTCAGCGCCGCGAGCGCCGCTTTCGAGGTGGCATAGGCCGCGCCCGCGAAAGGATGCACGCGGGAGCCCGCGATCGAAGTGACGTTCACCACCGCACCCTTGGCGGTCTTCAATTCGTTGATCAGCCCGCGGGCCAGCATGATCGGCGCGAAGAAGTTGACGCGGAAGACATGCAGCCAGGTGTCGATATCGGTGTCCATGGTACCGAGCCGCGTGCCGCCCGGCCCCTTGGGCGAGATCGCCGCATTGTTGACGAGCGCGTGCAGTTCGTCGTTCTCCAGCCGCCTGCGGATTTCCGAGATTGCGCGCACGGTGTCGTCATGGTCGCCGAAATCGACCTCGATGTGATCCTCGGGTCCGGCGCCCCAGGGGCAAACTTCCGGAAAGGCGTGCCGTGAGCAGGTGATGACGCGCCAGCCGGCCGAGGAAAACCGGATCGCGGTAGCATGGCCGATGCCGCGGCTGGCGCCGGTCAGGAGCAGCGTGCGTCGCGGCGCGTTGGAATGGTTCGGCATTGGACGGTTCTCTCGTTCTTCGTCATGCCGGCCTCGTGCCGGGCATCCACGTGTTCGGACTGGCTCGAAACTGAGACGTGGACGGCCGGGACAAGCCCGGCCATGACGGTCTGAATCTTACGGATAAAGCCTTACTTTGGTCCAGGCTTGGCCTGGGCTCTCGCGCCGGAATTCGATGCGGTCGTGCAGGCGGTAGGGACGGTCGTGCCAGAACTCGATGCTGACAGGGCTGATGCGCCAGCCGCTCCACCCCTGAGGGCGCGGCACCTCGCCGATCACATATTTCGCGGCGACCTTCGCGATCGCCTGCTCGAAGGCGAAACGGCTCTCCAACGGCTGCGACTGCTTGCTGGCCCAGGCGCCAAGCTGCGCCTGCTTCGGGCGCGTCGCGAAATAGTCGTCGGCCTCGGCGTCGCTCACCGGCGACACGTTGCCGCGGATGCGCACCTGCCGGCGCAAGGATTTCCAGTGGAATAGTAAAGCGGCCTTAGGATTTGCGGCGAGTTCGCGGCCTTTGGCGCTGGCGACGTGGCTGTAGAACACGAAGCCATCAGCGTCATAGCCTTTCATCAGCACCATCCGCACGTCCGGAAGCCCGTCGGGATCGACGGTTGCGAGCGCCATCGCGTTGGGATCGTTCGGCTCGGACTTGGTTGCTTCGGCAAACCATTCGGCGAACAGCGCAAATGGTTCTTCCGCAGCGGTAAAATCACCCGATGTTAACGGTGTAGGGTGTTTGATGGAGGTCGTGTCTGTCATGTCAGGAGTCCAGCGTTGCGTCCGTCGGCCTCAGAGCGCGCGTTACTCGCCCTATATAGGACGCCCTTATATAGGGCATGGGGACGCGTTGGCCTATCGGCGATCCGACCGGCGGGGACGGTGATGACATTGGTTCTAATCGGCCTGGGGGCCGGCGGCTGCGCCCTGTCGCGGGGCGACAGTTTTGCCCGGCTGGACGACAGGGACTTGACGGGGTCGCTCGGCGCGCCCCACGTAAGCTCATCGGCGCCGACCGACAGCGACCTTGCCTTTGCCCGCAACGCCGCCTCCGACGTGCTGACCAAGGGCGACAAGGATTCCAGCCAGGCCTGGGAAAATCCCGAGACCGGCGCGCGCGGCTCGGTGACGCCGTTGTCGCAGGCTTATGCCGCCGAGGACGGTCGGACTTGCCGGGATTTCCTGGCAAGCTATGTCAACGGCCGGACCGAGAGCTGGCTGCAGGGTGCCGGCTGCAAGGCCGGACGCGGGAGGTGGGAGATCCATAGTCTGAAACCTTGGAAATCCTGAACGCCAAAGCAGTTGCAAAAATGCCACGGCGTCCCCAAATGACACCAAAGTGGGGCGACAAGCCCGAAAATTTCAGGTCTGATTTCCCGTGAAGGAGACGTGACGGATGCGCGACCCCTATGAGGTCTTGGGGGTGCCGCGGGGCGCCAGCGCTGCCGCGATCAAAAGCGCCTATCGCAAGCTCGCCAAGAAGCATCATCCCGACAGCAACAAGAACGATCCAAAGGCTGCCGAGCGTTTCGCCGAGATCAACTCGGCCAACGAGATCGTTGGCGACGAGGAGAAGCGCAAGCAATTTGACCGCGGCGAGATCGACGCCGAGGGCAAGCCGCGTTTCCAGGGCTTCCCCGGCGGAGGCTTTGGCGGCGGCGATGCGCGCGGCCGTGCCGGTCCAGGCGGGTTCGAAACCTATACGTTCCGCAGCGGCTCTGGCGGCGGCATGGAAGGCGGCGGTGCAGGCGGCTTCGAGGACATCCTCAACAGCATGTTCGGCGCCGGTGCGCGTGCGCGCAGGGGCGGCGGCACCCAGTTTGAATTCGATACTGGCGGCGTCGGGCTCGACCTCGACCAGAGCGTCGCCATGACGGTGTCGCTGGAGGAAGCGGTGAACGGCGCCGAGAAGCGCGTCCGCCTGCCGACCGGCAAGGAACTCAATGTCAAGATTCCGGCCGGCGTCAGCTCCGGCCAGCAGATCCGGCTGAAGGGGCAGGGCGAGACGGCGCCCGGCCATCGTCCGGGCGATCTCCTGATCACCGTGACGATTGCGCCGCATTCCTTCTTCAAGGTCGACGGCAACGATCTCAGGGTCGAGCTGCCGATCACGCTGTACGAGGCGGTGCTGGGCGGCAAGGTCCGCGTGCCGACGCTTGGCGGCGCGGTCGAATTGTCGATCCCCAAGAACACCTCGAGCGGGCGGACCTTTCGGCTGAAGGGCAAGGGACTGCCGAAGTCGGGCGGCGCGGGCGACCTCTACGTCACCACTCGCATCATCCTGCCTGATGGGAACGATGCGGAGCTGGAAGCATTGATGCAGAAGTGGCGCGACCAACATCCTTACAATCCCCGCAGCGATCTTGGCTGAGGGTGCGGCCTCGAGAGGGGGACCAGCGCAATACCAAACCCCAATCGAGGCCGCGAGCGCTGATCGGCGGATCGAGCGCTGCGCGATAACGCGGGAACATCCGGTGCGATTCTGAGACGCGCCGATGTCCTTATTCCAGATTTTCGATGACGGAATTGGGACATCGGGCAAGTGTGGCCCTTGCGTCACGAACGTCCGCGAAATGCGGGCGTTTTCGCAAAACCCGGTATTGCCCGGTCTTTCGAATCGCTGTGCGCGAACTACATAACCTCGTGCGACGGCGCCTTGCGCTGTCGCAGCCCTCCTTGGGCGTTTCCTCCCTAGACTTGGGCCGCTTGCTGTCGCAGGTGGCCCTTTTTTCTCAGTTGTGGCCGGGGACGATCGTGCTGGCTCAACCGCCGGTCTTTTCCATCTGATCGTAGACGGCTTGCGCGATCTGGGTCAGGCGGTTGCGGTCGCTGCCGCCTGAGACGACGTAGCCGACGCCGCGGTCGGCCCAGAACAGCGCGCCCTCATTGCCGTGGGTGGCGTAACGCATTTGCGTGGTCTCCGCCTGCGCCTTGGAGGCGTAGACCGTGAAGCGCTCGCCGGAGGCGCTTTCATACATCAGGAAAGAAGCCGGCCGCCCGGTCGGGCCAGGCAGCAGCCGGCCACCAACCAGCTTCAATCCCGCCGCCGACAGCTCCGGCGCGCGCACGTCCCAGCCGCAGCGCTTCGTCAGCCAGGCCTGCAGATGGGCGCGCTCATCGCCGGGCACCTCGACCGGATGGCGGACCTCGACCACATAGAGCCGGTGCGCGTCCATCGCATCGAGCGTGAAGCTCTGCAGCGGCGAGGGCTTGGCCGCCGCGCCATGCGCGATCCAGCCGACGCCGCCGCCGGCGATGAATGCCACCAGCGCCGCCGCAATGGCGCCATAGACCAGCTTGCGCGGCTGGCGCACCAATTGCTCGATCTCGAGCCGCTTCGGCACCGCCTCGTCTGCGACCGAATCGTAGCGCGCGTGCAGCACGTCGGCCATGGCGAGCCACGACCGCACCCGTTCGGCGTCATCGGGGTGCGCTGCCAGCCACGCCTCGACGTCGCCGCGGCGCTCCGCCGGCAATTCGTTGTCGACATAGGCGTGCAGCTCGTCCTCGGTGACGGGAATCCTGGGGTTGGTCATCGCAGTCGTCTCTGTCTAATCCTCAACAATCCAAATCGCCTCAACCTGATGTCATGGCTATGCACAACGCCTGCCATCATTTCACCCGCCTCAGCGTCGTCGCCCGTTCGCCTTCGAGGAAGGCTTTAACGTGGGCGCGAGCGCGGGCAAGCCGGGACATCACGGTGCCGATCGGCACGCCCTGGATGTCGGCGACTTCGCGGTAACTCAATCCTTCCAGCATCACCAGAAGCAGCGCCGCGCGCTGCTCTTCCACCAGCGTCGCCAGCGCGCGCGCAATGTCGCGGCCTTCGGCCTCGGTGCCGCTGGCGTCCGGATTGTTGTCCAGCAGCGGCATGAATTGCGGCCGCCGCGCCAGCGAGCGGCGGCGGTTCTTGTTGAGGTTGGTCAGGATCGTATAGAGCCAGCTCCGCACGTCGCCGCCGAGGAACAGCCGCTCGGAACGCAGCGCCCGCACCAAGGTGTCCTGCACCAAATCGTCGGCGATATCGGCATCGCGCGCCAGCGCCCGCGCGTAACGGCGCAGCGCCGGGATCATGGCTTCAACACTCTGCCGGAACGCGGTCATGACACCGGATCTTCATCCTGCTTCAGCTCGGACGCCTTGCCTAACATAACACCCAAATGACACGACTATTCCGTCGATCGCGACGGGGCCAAATCAGCGTTAACAGGAGGCGGATTTGGACTGTACCGCGGTGGAGCGCTGGTGTACCTCCGAATACCAAATGCAACGCGAGAATGGACAGCGGATGGCACAGAAATCGGGTCTGATGCAGGGCAAGCGCGGCGTGATCCTTGGCGTTGCCAACAACCGCTCGATCGCCTGGGGGATCGCCAAAGCCTGCCACGACGCCGGCGCCGAGATCGCGCTCACCTGGCAGGGCGATGCCCTGAAGAAGCGGGTCGAGCCCTTGGCGAAGGAATTGAACGCGCTTCTGCTCGGCCATTGCGACGTCACCGACGCCGCGACGATCGATGCGGTGTTCGACGTCATCAGGGAGAAGTGGGGCAAGATCGACTTCGTCGTGCATGCGATCGCCTTCTCCGACAAGGACCAGCTCGATGGCCGCTACATCGAGACCACGGCGGAGAATTTCTCCAAGTCCATGCTGATCAGCTGCTACTCGCTGACCGCGATCGCGCAGCGGGCCGAGAAGCTGATGACCGACGGCGGCTCGATCATCACGCTGACCTATTATGGCGCCGAGAAGTGGATGCCGCATTACAACGTGATGGGCGTCGCGAAAGCGGCGCTGGAAGCGAGCGTGCGCTATCTGGCCGCCGATCTCGGCGAGAAGAACATCCGCGTCAACGCGATCTCGGCTGGTCCGATCAAGACGCTCGCGGCCTCCGGCATCGGCGATTTCCGCTACATTCTGAAGTGGAACGAGTACAACGCTCCAATGCGGCGCACGGTCACGATCGAGGAGGTCGGCGACAGCGCGCTTTATCTGTTGTCCGATCTTTCCCGCGGTGTCACCGGCGAGGTGCATCACGTCGATTCCGGCTATCACATTGTCGGCATGAAGCGTCCCGATGCGCCTGACATTTCGCTCGCCAAGGAATAGCTGCTGCGTCGATAGCAATGCCAACAATCTACTACATCCGCCATGGCGAGACGGCATGGAACGCGGAAGGCCGGCTTCAAGGCACCCTGGATATTCCGCTGAACGATCGTGGGCGCGCGCAAGCGTCCCATGCCGGCCATGTGCTCGCCGACCTTCTCAGGCGCGACGGATATGACAGGGCAACGCTGCCCTACGTCTCGAGCCCGCTCGGACGGGCGCGCCAGACCATGGAGCTGGCGCGTCGCGCGCTGGAATTGCCGCCTGGCGACTATTCGCTCGACGACCGGTTGCGCGAGATCGGCTACGGCGTCTGGGAAGGCTCGACGCTGGCGGAGATGCAACTCGCCGATCCCGAGCTCTACGCCAAGCGCCAGACCGCAAAATGGACGATGGCGCCGGAGGGCGGCGAGACCTACGCCTTGGTGCAGCTGCGGGTGCGCGAGTGGTACGACTCGCTCCCGGGCGACACCGTCGCCGTGGCGCATGGCGGCACCTGCCGCGCCCTGATGGTGTCGCTCGGGATCGAAACCCCTGATAGCGCCGCGGACCTCTACATCGAGCAGGGCGCCGTCTACCTGTTTCGCGACGGCGGGCTGGTGAAGTATAGTTAAGAACCGCGCTCCGCCGTCATGGCCGGGCTTGTCCCGGCCATCCACGGCTTGGCGGCGCGGAATGAAGCGCGTGGATGCCCGGGACAAGCCCGGGCATGACGACCGAAGTTTGACGCTGTCGACTGCGCGCGTTACGACATGCTGACAGTCAACGTTGCATTACAACGCACAAGGCGGCGATCACCGAATGTCCCACAACACCTTCGGCCATTTGTTTCGGGTCACGACCTTCGGCGAGAGCCATGGGGTGGCGATCGGCTGCGTGGTCGATGGCTGTCCGCCGCTGATCCCGCTGACGGTCGAGGAGATCCAGCACGATCTCGACCGCCGCCGGCCGGGCCAGTCCCGCTTCACCACCCAGCGCCAGGAGCCGGATGCGGTGAAGATCCTGTCCGGCGTGATGGCGCATCCGGAGACCGGCGTGCAGGTGACGACGGGCACGCCGATCAGCCTCCTGATCGAGAACACCGACCAGCGCTCGAAGGACTATTCCGAGATCAAGGACAAGTTCCGCCCGGGCCATGCCGACTTCACCTATGAGGCCAAATATGGCCTGCGCGATTATCGCGGCGGCGGCCGCTCCTCTGCGCGTGAGACCGCGACCCGGGTCGCTGCCGGCGCGATCGCGCGAAAGGTCCTGCCGGAGATCAAGATCCGCGGCGCGCTGGTGCAGATGGGCCCCCACAAGATCGATCGCGACAAGTGGGATTGGGACGAGATTGGCCGCAATCCGTTCTTCTGCCCGGACCAGGACAAAGCGGCGTTCTTCGAAGATTATCTCGATGGCATCAGGAAGAAGGGCTCCTCGATCGGCGCGGTGATCGAAGTCGTGGCCGAGGGCGTGCCGCCCGGGCTCGGTGCGCCGATCTACGCCAAGCTCGATAGCGAGTTGGCGGCTGCGATGATGAGCATCAATGCAGTGAAGGGTGTCGAGATCGGCGCCGGGTTCGGCGCGGCCGAATTGTCGGGCGAGGAGAACGCCGACGAGATGCGCACCGGCAATGACGGCGTGCGTTTCCTGTCCAACAACGCCGGCGGCATCCTGGGCGGCATCTCCACCGGCCAGCCGGTGGTGGTGCGCTTCGCCGTGAAGCCGACCTCCTCGATCCTGTCGCCGCGGCTGACCGTGGACCGCAGCGGCGCCGAGACCGATATCATGACCAAGGGCCGCCACGACCCCTGCGTCGGCATTCGCGCCGTGCCGGTGGGCGAGGCGATGATGGCCTGCGTGCTCGCCGATCATTTCCTGCGGCACCGGGGACAGGTTGGATAGAATCTGACAGCACAGAGGCCGTGATGCAGATCGACACCAGGGGGATCGCGGACTGGCTGATCGACGGCGCAAGGTCGACCCCTGTTGTCACCGACATGGTCTCCGAACTGTGCGGGCGCCTGGTCGCGGCCGGCATCCCGCTGTGGCGGGTCGGCTTCTTCATCCGGACGCTGCACCCCGAAATCTACGGGCGCAATTTCATCTGGAAGCCCGGCGAGCCCGTCGTCGTCGGCTCGGTTGATTTCGACATCAGGCAAACGCCGGAGTTCATCGCAAGCCCGCTTGCGGTCGTTTTTGGCGAGGTCAGGGAGGTGCGGTGCCGCACCGACGATCCCGAAAGCCGGCGATTTCCCTTCCTCGACGACATGCGCGCGGAAGGCGTGACCGACTATGTGGCCATACCGCTACGCTTCATCGATGGCTTTACGCATGCCTCCAGTTGGACCACCAAGCAGGCGGGCGGTTTCACCGACGAGCAACTCGCCGCACTGCGATCGGTGCTGCCGGCGCTGACGCGTCTGATCGAGGTGATCGGCCTTCGCCGCGTCGCCGCGACCTTGCTCGACACCTATGTCGGCAACCGCGCGGGCACGCGCATCCTCGACGGCCAGATCCGGCGCGGGCACGGCGAGACCATGCATGCGGCGATCTGGCTGTCGGACTTGCGTGGCTTCACCGCATTATCGGACCGGCTTCCCGCCGAAACCGTCGTCGACATGCTCAACCGCTATTTCGACTGCCAGGTTGCCTCGATCCGTGCCCATGATGGCGAGGTGCTGAAATACATGGGCGATGGACTGCTCGCGGTTTTTCCGATCGATGAGTATGTCGGGGATGCGCAACAGGTCTGTTCGCACGTGTTGGAAGCCGCGCAGGACATGCGGGCCAGCGTCGAGGCACTGCGGTATCCGGTCGGCGACGTCGTCGAGCGTTTCCGTTTCGGCGTTGCGCTGCACGTCGGAACAATTCTCTATGGCAATATCGGCGGCGGCAACCGGCTCGACTTCACCTGCATCGGCCGAGCGGTGAATCTTGCCGCGCGACTGGAGAAGATCGCCGGCCGACTTGGCCGCACGGTCGTGGCCTCCGAAGGCTTTGCCGGCATCTGCCGCGGCGGCTGGGATGATCTCGGCGAATTTCCGATCGCAGGTTTTTCCAAGGCCCAGCGCGTCTATGGCCTGATGGGCGAAACGTCTGCCAGCTGAATTCCGCGGCGACGCCTAGTCGTGGACATAGGACTGCTTCAGGCCGTAGGTCAGGATCAACAGTGTCGCCCACAACCGCAGCATTGCGAAGCTGAAGATGAATACGAAATAGACGAGATTCTTGACGAGCTGACTGGACGTGGAGGTCTGCCAGAAAACCACAATCGCACTGCGGACCAAGCCCTGGCCAAAGCTCAGACCTAGATTGACCACCCCAAGAGCTATCACGGCGGCCCCCAGCCAGAACCACCGCCTTGCAAGCTCGCCAGCGGCTTCGAAGAATGCCACCCGACCGCCGTTTTGCTCGGCACCCACAACCATCAGAAGTGTCACGGCGCCGACTGCGGCGCTCCAGAATTTTCCCATGACGGTGAACTGATCGAAGGCCATGCCGTCGATTCCCGCCAGCATATGGGGCGCCAGGGATCCGTAGCCGGCCGCCGCAAGCGCGGCTGCTGCCGCGATCATCAACAGCGCTATCCGACACGCGATCGCGAGCGACAATTTGAATTGCTCCGCGATCCCAAGCTCGCCGAGGCTGCTTTGGCCACCGGTCATCTCGATGCAGCGTTGAGCTGCTACGAGAACGGCGTGAATGACGGCAAGGTTGGCGATGATGATTGCAGGCAGAGCAACTCCGCCGCCGCCGAAGGCAATGACCCGCATCGCCGCGGCCAGTATCAGCCATGGCAGCGCGAGAATAACAAATCGATACGGCCCGAACGAGATGTCCGGAAGGGAGGCCTGCCGTTGCTTGCGGAATGCGACCGTCATGAACGCGATCATGCCGGCAAAAACTGAACCGTCGGTCGCGCCGGCAGCTAAAATTGGCAGGAAATCCGGTTACCAGAACCTTTCGGGTCTCGTCGCGGCTTATTCCTCCGGCTCGGTCGTAAACAGCAGCGGATAGCCCTTGGCGCGGCCGGCGTCAGTGGCGCGGGTCGCCTTTGTCTCGGCGACGTCCTTGGTGAAGACCGCAACCACGCAGACGCCGCGCTGGTGTGCGGTGAGCATCACCTTGTAGGCCTGGTCCTCGGTCATGCGGAATTCCGCCTTCAGCACGGTGACGACGAATTCGCGCGGCGTGTAATCGTCGTTGATCAGGATGACCTTGTGCAGGCGCGGCCGTTCTACCTTGGTCTTGACCTTGGTTTTGGGGGTGGTGACGGTGTCGCTCATGGTGCGGCACTTCCTGCTGCTCTGCGAACCGAAAATAATACCGCCTTCCTGGCGATCCCGGAACCGGGGGTTTTTGCACGGGCTCCTTGCAGGAGCGGGATAATCGCGGGCAAGCGACAAAACCTCGCCAAAATCGCGGCGAGTACAAGGCGAGGCTAGCAGAGCTGGACGGAAGGCTAACCTGAATGTGAAGGACAAATGATGTTCGCCCTTTGCGCCGCGCAGTTTGCGTGTCACCATTGTTGACGTTCGACGGGAGGGCAGCTCATGCGCTGGTATGTCTCGATCGGGGTTGTGCTTGTCGCAGGCTGGCTCGTCGGCGGCGACGGGGCTGGCATCGCCGCGCCGGGGCCGGGCAACCAGGGCACCCGCCAGGTGGTGGAGAAGGACGCGAACCCCACCGTCGATGTCGAACTGATACTTGCCGTCGACGTCTCCTATTCCATGGACATGGACGAACTCGCGATCCAGCGCGAGGGCTACGCGCAGGCAATCGTATCGAAGGAGTTCCTGCAGGCACTCAAGGCCGGTCCGAACGGCAAGATCTCGGTGACCTATTTCGAATGGGCCGCTTCCTCTGATCAGAAGATCATCATTCCCTGGCGGCTGATCGACGGCCCCGAAACGGCCGACGCTGTTGCCGCCGAGATCATGAAGACGCCGATCCGCCGGGCGTCGCGGACCTCGATCTCGGGTGCGATCAATTTCGCGGTGCCGCTGTTCGACGAAGATCCGTATCGCGGCCTCAGGCGCGTGATCGACATTTCCGGCGACGGCCCCAACAATAACGGCGCGCCGGTCTCGACCGCGCGCGACGCGGCGCTGGAGAAGGGCATCGTCATCAACGGCCTCCCGATCATGGTGAAGGAGCCGTCCTATTCCACCATGGATATCGACAATCTCGATCAGTATTACGAGGACTGCGTGATCGGCGGTCCGGGCTCCTTCGTGGTGACGATCAAGGAGCGCGAGAAGTTCAACGAAGCGATCCGCACCAAGCTCCTGATGGAAGTCGCCGGCCGTACGCCGGAGCGCAAGATCGTGCCGGTGGCCGAAAAGGAGCCGCGCGTGAGCTGCATGATCGGGGAAAAGATCTGGCAGGATCGGTGGGGGAGGTAGCGTCCGTCGCTAACAGTGGAGCAGCCCTCTCCCACAAGGGGCGAGGGCACATCAACCGGCACCTCCAAACCGGCAGGCGTCCGCTATGACATCTCGCGCATCACCTGTTCCGGTGCCCGGCGCAGCGAGTTCGGCAGAGCGGGCCCTGTGCCGAAGCGCATGATGATGTCCGGGCGCCGACCGCCAAGATCCAACGAGGCGAATTGCGAGCGGATCGCGGGCACCTCGACCGATTGATTGACGAACGCATATTTTAGTCCGAGCGCGGTCGCCTGCAGTCCGAAACGCTGGCAGGCGCGGCCGACTGCGATCCAGTAGGCCTTGTCGCCGGCATCAGATGCAAGGACGACGACACCCGCCGAGCTTGCGATCTGCTCGCGATACTTCTTGTTCTCTGCCTCTTGGGTGAGGAAGAAGCTGAGAAGCGGCCGGGCAATCCAGGCGGGCAGCGCGGGATTTCCAGAGCAGCGCGAGAACAATCCGTCCATCTTCGCCATGGCGTCGGCTTCGCTGAAGCGCAGCCAGCGTCGCAGTTCGTCGATGAACGCCTTGTCGCGCATCTGTGCCGAGTTAGCCTGAACAACGTAGTCGGCGACGTCCAGGATCCCGGCCCGGTCGCTTATCATGATGGTCGAGACGCCAGGCTCCCGACATGCGCTCTCCAGCAAGCGCAGCGTCTCGGGTGAAACGGGCTTGCCGTCATAGATCGTGCGGGTGCTCTGGCGAACCGCGATCGCCTCGGCGAGCGGCGAGCTTGAGGCGGGGGCCGCTTCGAGGTCGATCACGACCTCGTCGCTCTCGACGATCGCATTGGCCTTCAGCCCGAGCATCGAGGCTGCCAGCACGAGGTTTTCCGCCGCGCATCCCAGACTGACGAAGAGATGGTGGTCGTCCGGATCGACCACGGAGCATCTCCGTGTGAAGTCGGGCGCGATGACGATTCTGTCGGCGCTCGCGGTGAAGGTCCAGGGCTGCATGTTATGGCTGTTGGCCGCCAGGCTGGCAAAGCGCACCAGTTCTCGGTTTCGCGGCGTGGACCGCAACGGCGCTCTGATGATGCCGGCCGCCTCCTCATACGTCATTGCTGCTGCTCCTGCCTGCGACGATCGGCCTATGATCGCCGCCGCGCCAAGCCCAAGCGCGGTTCCGAACGTTTGTCGTCTATCGATGAGCATCGACCCGCTTCCACGCAATTCCACTAGAAAGCAGTTAGCGCCGTCGCGGCCTATGGCTGTTGACCGAGGTCAAAGCCTGCCGTCCTACTACGCGAAGGGAGCCGCGGCATTCTTCCCTTCTCCCCTTGTGGGAGAAGGTGGCGCGCATGCAATGCGCGCCGGATGAGGGATTCTCTCCGCGGCAACGGTGCGCGTGGAGGCAACCCCTCACCCAAACGAATTCGTGGCTGGCGACTGAGCAGCCCTCTCCCACAAGGGGCGAGGGCCCATCAACTGGCATCTCCGACGTGATGCGATTTGGCTACGGCGGTCAGCGCTTGCGCGTAAATCGCGCCACCAGCTCGACGTGCGGCGTGTGGCGGAACTGATCGACAGGTGTGACGCCTTCGATCCTGTAGCCGCCGTCGATCAGGATTTTTGCATCGCGGGCGAAGGTCGCGGCGTTGCAGGACACCGCCACGACGGTGGGCACCTTGCTTGCGGCAAGCTGGGTTGCCTGCGCCTGCGCGCCCTGGCGTGGCGGATCGAACACGACTGCGTCGTAGTCGCGCAATTCCTGCGGCACCAGCGGGCGGCGGAACAGGTCGCGTGGCTCGGCTTTGACCGGCTTCAAGCCCGCCGTCGAGGTCGCGGCCTTCTGCAGGCTCGTGACAGCGCCGGCGTCGCTATCGAAGGCGGCGACCCGCGATTTCGCGGCGAGGCGCAGGGCGAACGGGCCGACGCCGCAGAAGAGATCGGCGACCTGCTTGGCGCGCTGGCAGTGATCGCTGACGAGCCGCGCCAGCGTCTCTTCGCCGGCGATTGTCGCTTGCAGGAACGAGCCCGGCGGCAGAATCACCTGGGCCGTTCCGATCATCACCGCGGGAGGGGCGCGCATCAGCACCAACTCGCCATGCCGCGTCAGCCGCGCCAGGCGATGCTGTTCGGCGATGCGCGACAGGGCGGCGATCATGGTCGAGGGCAGGGCGCCGGAGCCGCGGACGTCGACATCAAGGCCATTGAGGGTTGCAGTCACCTGGATGTCGAGCGGCTTGCCCATCGCTATCAACGGCTCGGCGATCGCCCAGGCTGCGTCGAGCGCGCCGCTGAGACCCGGATCGAGGATCGGACAACGATCGACGGGGATGATGTCGTGGGAACTTGCCGCGGCGAAGCCGACCTTGCGCACCTCATGCGTGCCCATCCGCGCGTGAAGCGTGATGCGGCGGCGCCCGAGGCCGTGGGCGTCGATCAGCGGGGCGACCTCGGCCGCAACCTTGGCCTGCGCCAGCGCCTCGACGACGAGCTCGCGCTTCCAGGCCTGGTAGCTTTCATGATCCCAATGCTGGATCGCGCAGCCGCCGCAGACGCCGAAATGCGGGCAGAACGGCGCGATGCGTTCGGGACTGGCGCGCTCGACCTGGAGCAATCGACGCCGGTCGGGATGGCCGGGAACGCTAGCCGCCTCGATCGTCTCGCCGGCGAGCGCATAAGGCACATAGATCGCCTGGCCGTTCTCCATCGCGACGCCGTCGCCGCGATGGCCGACATGGTCGATCACGAGCCGTTCAGCCACGGCGCGCGCCGAGGAAGAATTCGATGTTGCCGTCGCCGCCGGTGATCGGGGACGGAAAGACCTGGATATCGGTGCAGCCCTGGGCAGCGGCAAAGGCCGCGATGTCGTCGCAGATTTCCTGATGTACCATCGCGTTGCGGATGATGCCATGCTTCAAATGCTTTCGCTGGGCCTCGAATTGCGGCTTGATCAGCGCGAGCAGGTGCATCGGCGCTGCCGCGAGCGACAGCGCGACCGGCAACACCAACTTCAGCGAGATGAAGCTGACGTCGATGACGACGACGTCCGGCCGCGCCGGCAGGCGCTTGCCCTCGAACGAGCGGATATCGGTCTCTTCCATCGACACGACCCTGGGATGGCCCTGCAGCGAAGGATGCAATTGGCCGTGCCCGACGTCGATGGCAAACACTAGGCTGGCGCCATTGGCGAGCAGCACCTCGGTGAAGCCGCCGGTCGAAGCGCCGACATCGAGGCAGACGTGACCTTCGATGTCTACAGGATATTGTTCCAGCGCCCCGGCCAGCTTCACGCCGCCGCGCGAAACATAGGGGTGCGCGGGCTCCGCCGACAGCGTCGCATCGGACGCAAGCGTATCGGAGGGTTTCGCCACCTGTTTGCCGTCCGCGATCACGAGCCCGGCTTCGATCGCCGCGCGCGCCCGCGCCCGGCTCTCGAACAGGCCGCGCTCAACCAGCAGCACATCCGCGCGCTTGCGCGGGGCATGCTCGCTTTCGCTTTTCTTCATCGGCTTCGACCCGTCTTTCGCCCGTGGTCTGCGGCAAGGCGGACGCAGGCCTCGAAGCAGGTGAGGTCGTGCCAGATATCCGCAGGTGCAGCCTTCGGCGTCACGAGCGGGCAGCCGTGCAGGTCGAGGGCGTGCATCATCATCAGATTGTCGGGCAAGCCAAACTCTTCCACAGTGAGGCCGTGTCCATCGGCAAGGCGGCCGTCGGGCAACGTCGTCACTTCATATAGGCGCGCAACGCGAGTTGCATATGACGCGGGGTCGTTCGAATAGCCCAAGCACAATTTGCCGCGCCCCGCCATGTAGCCGAGCTCATAGACGGTGCCTGCGTCGGCACTGGGGCCACGAAACGGCGTCAAATTGGCGATGACGGCATCGGCCGCCTCCATCATCGCCTCGTTGCCCTTGAAGATGATGAGGGAAGCGTCTAGCGCCGACAGATCGACCGCGTTGTCGAGCGGATAGAGGCCACTTAAGCCGTACCGCGTGCAAAGCTCGGCCTTGCGCCGTCCAATTTCCATCGCATCCGGCAGGAACACGTCGGGACCTGCCAGATAGATCTTCATCGCGGAATCCGCAGGCAAGCCTGAGGTCAGGCGAGCTTGACGGTCTCGGTCTTGAAATCCTTGCCGAGGGTCTCGAACACCTTGGCGACGATGCTCTTGGCGTCGAGGCCTGCCTGCGCATACATCGCCGCCGGCGTGTCGTGATCGAGGAACACGTCGGGCAGCACCATCGAACGCATGCGCAGACCGCCGTCGAGCATGCCGTGCTCGGCGAGGAGCTGCATCACATGCGAGCCGAAACCGCCGATCGAGCCTTCCTCGATGGCGATCAGGATTTCGTGGTCGCGCGCGAGCTTCAGGATCATCTCTTCGTCGAGCGGCTTCATGAAGCGCGCATCTGCGATCGTGGCGGAGAGGCCATGCGCCGCCAGCTCGTCGGCGGCCTTCTCGCATTCGGCGAGGCGGGTGCCGAAGGAGAGCAGGGCGACCTTCTTGCCTTGGCGGATGATGCGGCCCTTGCCGATCTCAAGGGGGATGCCGACTTCGGGCATTTCGACGCCGCGGCCTTCGCCGCGCGGATAGCGCACCGCGCTCGGGCGGTCGTTGATCGCCACCTGCGTTGCGACCATGTGCACGAGCTCCGCTTCGTCAGAGGCCGCCATGATGACGAAGTTCGGCAGACAGCCGAGATAGGCGTTGTCGAACGAGCCGGCATGGGTCGCACCGTCGGCGCCGACCAGGCCGGCGCGGTCGATCGCGAAGCGGACCGGCAGGCTCTGGATCGCGACGTCATGGACCACCTGGTCATAGCCGCGCTGCAGGAAGGTCGAGTAGATCGCGCAGAACGGCTTGTAGCCCTCGGCGGCAAGGCCGGCCGCGAAGGTCACGGCATGCTGCTCGGCGATGCCGACGTCAAACGTGCGGTTCGGGAACGCCTTGTTGAAGATGTCGATGCCGGTGCCGGACGGCATCGCGGCGGTGATGCCAACGATCTTGTCGTCCTTCTGGGCTTCCTTGACGAGGCTCTGACCGAACACGTTCTGGTAGGCCGGCGCATTTGGCTTGGCCTTGCTCTGGGTGCCGGTGGCGACGTCGAACTTGACCACGGCGTGATACTTGTCGGCGGAGGCTTCTGCCGGGCCGTAGCCCTTACCCTTCTGCGTCACGACGTGGACCAGGATCGGGCCCGTATCCATGTCGCGGACGTTCTTCAGGACCGGCAGCAGGTGGTCGAGGTTGTGGCCGTCGATCGGACCGACATAATAGAAGCCGAGTTCCTCGAACAGCGTGCCACCGTCCATCATGAAGCCGCGGGAATATTCTTCGACGCGGTTGGCGCGGTTGGCCAGCACCTTCGGCAGATGCTTGTTGATCTGCTTTGCCGCCTCGCGCAGCGAGCGGTAGGTCTTGCCCGAATAGAGCCGCGACAGATAGGCGCTCATCGCACCGACCGGCGGGGCGATCGACATGTCGTTGTCATTCAGGATCACGATCAGGCGCGAATTCATGGCGCCGGCATTGTTCATCGCCTCATAGGCCATGCCTGCCGACATCGCGCCGTCGCCGATCACGGCGATCACGTTGTTGGTGCCGCCGGAGAGATCGCGCGCCACCGCCATGCCGAGCCCGGCGGAGATCGAGGTCGAGGAATGGGCGGCGCCGAACGGATCGTAGTCGCTCTCGCTGCGCTTGGTGAATCCGGACAGGCCGCCGCCGGTGCGGAGCGTGCGGATGCGGTCGCGCCGGCCGGTCAGGATCTTGTGCGGATAGGCCTGGTGGCCCACGTCCCAGATCAGCCGGTCGCGCGGGGTGTCGAAGACATAGTGGATCGCGGTGGTCAGCTCGACCACGCCGAGCCCGGCGCCGAAGTGGCCGCCCGTCACGGAAACCGCGTCGATGGTTTCCTGCCGAAGCTCATCGGCGACCTGCCGTACCTGCTCCACCTTGAGCCGGCGCAGGTCGTCGGGCGTGCGGATTGTGTCGAGAAGCGGCGTCTTACTGTATGTGGTCACAGCGATATTCCAGTTCTTGAGGTCAGGGCCAGCGGCCCGACCGGAGATGGGGGCGCATCGATTGCGCCGTGAGAGTCCAGACGCCAGTTGCCGCCTTGGCAGGCCGGCGCCTGATTTGAAAGCCTAGATGCACTCCGGATCGAACCACGTGATATGCATCACGCTGGTAACTGCACCCGTCCCGGTCATTTTTTCAGCCCTTTAAGAGGTATCCGCTGCCGCCAAATCTGCGGCAAGCTGCCCCCAAACAGCCATAGAACGGCAAGCTTTACACCAAAGCCGACGGCAAAGCCAAGCCGCCCAGCGGCTGGGTTCCCGGGGGAGCCCAAGCGGGGGAATTGAAAAGTCTACGGTTTTTAACCGTGCCGGCGGGCGGAAGGTTCCAGCTCAAGCAAATTCCCGCCAGGCGTTGCCTCCGCGCCGCACATCTCGATCTGGCGCCAGGCCTGCTCGCGGGCAGCCGGATTGCCGGTCGCAATCTCCAGGGCAGCCTCCGGAAACGCCATCCGCTCCTTCAGCGGCACCGGACCGCACACGATCATGAAAAAATCGTAAGGATGCGGGCGTTGATTGGCCATCACGAACTGAAAATGCACCCGGAAGAACTGCCAGCGGAAGGTATTATAATGCTCCGGCTTCACGATGTCGCGGAAGCGGACCGGCACAATGGTCGGATTGCGCCTGGTATCGCCGAGTTCGATGCCGTGGCTCGAGATCGGATCGAACTGGTAGAAGTTCATCACGTCCTTGCGGGCCTGGCAGTCGATCCATTCGATCGAGGGTTCCAGCGCCAATTGCCGCAAATGGTCGCGAAAATCCTGCGATACCTTGTGAAAGCCGACAATCGGAAGATTGCCGCCAATGGTGAACAGCACCACGCGAGGGCCGTGGCGGCCCAATGACGGGTCGAGCCTCAGCGCCCGCGCCAGGATCTCGGTCCCTAAGAACGATCCCGAGCTGTGGCCGACCAGCACGATCTCGTCGGCATCGCTGCTGCGCGCGATGTTGACGAGGTGCCGTGCAAAACGGTCGATGCGCTCGTCCCACTCCGGACGCCGTCGATGCGAGAACTCCCAGGTCCAGATCGTGTCCGACAGGAGATAGAGCACGTAAGTGTTGTTCTCGGTGTATTTCAGCATGGTGCCGAGCACGGCCACGAAGATCGTGGTTGCCGCGGCAACACTGAAGAGATCGGGGACGCCGATCGCACTAAGCCCCTTTTCGAACACGAACGCGACTGCCGCAGCGCACAACGCTTCCAGCAGCAGCACGACGTGCGGATAGGTGATGAACGCCGTGAAACGCCAGTTCGCCCGCGTGAACCGGGCGATCGTGCCGGTGAAGACCAACCCCCAGTAGATCCAGAGGGCATGAAACACGGTGCGCCAGATCGGCGCGGCGAGGTCGCGCTGGATGAAATCCTCGAACCGCAGGAAATCGTAGGACGTGCGGGTCTGCCAGTCGGCCGCCTTGGTCTCAATGGTCCAGGACGCGATCTCGTCGTCGTCGGCAACCTTCGGCCGGCTCATGGTGGCCGATAACTGGTAGAGACGGCTGAATTTCCGCAGTTCGGTCCTGAACATGCGGTAGTATTGCGCAAGGCCGCGCGGATCGTATCCCTGGATATAAATGATATGGCGGTGCCGAACGCGCACTTACTGTCCCCAGATGAGATCGGGACTATAGCAGCCAGCGCGATGCGCCAAGAGCTATTTCGGCCGACTCTGGGGAAGACCGGCAGATTCGCCTGAACCTGCTGCCCGATTGCGACGCCACGTCGCGGTTAGATCATGATCCGATCGGACGGCATCGATCCATTTCTCGGATCATGCTCTATTGCACGTCGAGCGGCTCGGTTCCCGTGGCCTGGCC
This sequence comes from Bradyrhizobium elkanii WSM2783, assembly GCF_000472865.1. GTDB lineage: Bacteria > Pseudomonadota > Alphaproteobacteria > Rhizobiales > Xanthobacteraceae > Bradyrhizobium > Bradyrhizobium elkanii_A. The sequence goes on from NZ_AXAP01000090.1 coordinate 25,103, forward strand.
GCTGGCGTCGGTCGTGATCTTGTCGACGCGCGCCTCGGCCTGCCGCAGCAGTTCCTCGCAGCGGCGCTTCAGCGCCTCGCCGCGTTCATAAATCGCGACCGATTCCTCAAGTGGCACCTTGCCGTCCTCAAGCCGTTTGACGATCGATTCAAGTTCCTCCATCGCGCGTTCGAAGGAGAGCTTCTTGACGTCGACCTTGTTGTTTTCGACTTGAGTGGTGTTTTCTGCCATTTACTCGCGTTCCCATTCGCGTTTTTCGGCTGCGCCGTTCCCAGCGCAGAATCAAAGCAATTCTCTGCGGAAGTAATGTGGCGCCGATTTACGCGCCCATCAATGCGGTGACATGCGCGGCCACCGACTCTTTCAATCCCTGCAGATCATAGCCGCCTTCGAGCACGGAAACCACCCGTCCGCCGGCGTGCCGATCGGCGAGATCCAGAAGCTTGTGCGTCACCCAGCCGAAGTCGTCGGCCCTCAGGTTGAGCGAGGCGAGCGGATCGCGGTAATGCGCATCGAAGCCGGCGGAGATGATGACGAGCTCGGGGCCGAATTTTTCCAATTGCGGCAGGATCAAATTGTCGAACGCCGAGCGGAATTGCGCACCGCCATCTTCGGGCGCGAGCGGTGCGTTGACGATGGTGTCGTGCTCGCCGCGCTCGCCGCGGCTGCCGGTGCCCGGAAACAGCGGCATCTGGTGCGTCGAGCAATACATCACGGTCGGATCGGCCCAGAAGATATCCTGGGTGCCGTTGCCATGATGAACATCGAAATCAACCACGGCGACGCGGCCGATGCCGAACTTGCGCTGGGCGTGGCGCGCGGCAATCGCGGCATTGTCGAAGAAGCAGAAGCCCATGGGACGGCTGGCTTCGGCATGATGGCCGGGCGGCCGAACCGCGACGAAAGCATTCGGATGCTCGCCCGACATCACCGCATCGGTAGCCGCAACGGCGCCGCCGACGCCGCGCATCACCGCTTCCCAGGTGCCCGGCGACATCGAGGTGTCGCCATCGATGTAAACCAGGCCGGAGGTCGGAGCGATGTGGCGGAGCTCGCCGACATAAAGCTCGCCATGGCAGAGCATGACGGAATCGAGGCCGCCTTCCGGCGCTTCACCGCGTGCGAGCGGTGCGAACCGCTCCTCACCGAGCACCTCGGCGACCGCACGCAACCGGTCGGGGCGTTCGGGGTGGCCTGATGGTGTCAGGTGGTCGAGGCAGGCGGAATGCGTCAGAAGAAGGGTCATGCAGGTTTCCAGCGCATTCGCTGCGCGTTCTTGCGAGTAAGCCTCTATTTAGGCGCTTGGCGCCCACCGCGAAAGCCCTCTGTGGCTTTCGTAGCCCGGGTGGAGCGCAGCGCAACCCGGGAAACCCGTGCGATTTGCCGTGTGCTGATCGAAGATCCCGGGTTGCGCTTCGCTCCACCCGGGCTACGGGCCTGTGGGTCAGTTGATCCGCTGGATCCGGTTGCCGGGCGCGGACCCAACCGGGCTGTTCGCCTGGAAATAGGCCTGGAGCGCATCGACATCATAGGGGCCGGTCAGCGGTGCCTGACCTTCTTTCAGCACGGTGAAGCCGTCGCCGCCGAGCGACAGGAAATTGTTGACCGTCACCCGATAGGTCGCGGCGGGGTCGATCGGCACGCCATTCAGCGTCATCTTCTCGGCGATGATGCGCTCGCCGTCACTCTTGTTCGCATCCCAGGCGTAAGCGAACCCCTTCGACACCTGCAGGATCCGCGGACGCTTCGGGTCAAGCCATTGTTGCTCGAGCGTGTCCTTGATCTGCTTGCCGGTGAGCGTCAGCGTGATGAGCTGGTTGCGGAACGGCTGGCTCGAGAACAGGTCGGCATAGGTGACGGCGCCGTCCTCTCTCCGCGCAATATCGGTGCGGACGCCGCCCGGATTGGTGAAGGCGATCACCGCGCCGCCTTTTTCCGGCGCCGTCGTCGCGGCGAGCTGGGCGTCAGCAATGATGTCACCGAGCGCGCTTTCGCCTGCCTCGTTCGGCACGCGCGACAGCGTTTCCGTGACCGAGCCTGCCGGACGGTCGGCGATCGGTGCGGCCAGCCGGTCGTAGGCCTCGATCAGCGCGCTCTGGCTCGCGTCCTTGGCCAGCGTCTGGCTGCGGACGATGGTGTTCTCGGCCTTGGCGCTGATGACGTCGCGGGTCTTGGGATCGAGCTTGAGGTCGATCGCGGTGACGAGCGTGCCGTATTTGTCGCCGGAAGTGACGAGCCGGCCGTCGATGTCGCAGACATAGGCCTGGTGGGTGTGGCCGGAGATCACGACGTCGACCGCGCGATCAAACCTCTTCACGATGTCGACGATCGGGCCGGAGATGGAGGGGCATTCGTTGTAGTCGCCGGTCGGCAGGCCGCCTTCATGGATCAGGACCACGATCGCCTCGACGCCGCGCGCCTTCAGTTCCGGAACGAGCGCATTCACCGTCTCGGCTTCATCGCGGAATTCGAGGCCGGCGGCGCTCGCCGGCGAGATGATGTTCGGCGTGCCCCTCAGCGTCAGCCCGATGAACGCGACCGGGATGCCCTCGAATTGCCTGATCTCGTAGGGCGGAAACACGGTCTTGCCGGAGGCCTTCTCGAAGGTGCTCGCGGCGAGATAGTGGAATTTGGCGCCGGGGAAGGGATGAGGACCGCGGCACTTCTCGGTTGGATGGCAGCCGCCGTTCTGCATTCGCCGCAGTTCGTCGATGCCCTCGTCGAATTCGTGGTTGCCGACGGAGGCGACCTCGAGCCCCATCATCGACAGCGACTCGATGGTCGGCTCGTCATGGAACATCGCCGACAAAAACGGGCTCGCGCCGATCAGGTCGCCGGCCGCGACGAAGATCGTGTTCTTGTGTCCCTCGCGGAGCTGCCGCACCAACGTCGCCATGTGCTCGGCGCCGCCGGCGGGCATGACGATCTTCTTCGCTTTGTCGTCGGGATCGCTGATCCGGATGCCGCCCGGCGACGGCCGCAGATAGCCGTGGAAATCGTTGATCGCGAGGATGCGCAGATCGACGGGCGAGGCGGTTTGGGCCTGGCAAGGTGCAAGGGCAAATCCAGCCATCAGCGCCAGCGCTGCGAGGATGTGATGGGTTCTCATGGGGTGAATATGGAGAGGCGCGGCAACGATTTTGCGACGTTCCGGTTCAATTTTGCTTGCGCGCAAAGCCGGTTCAATTCTGCTTGCGCGCAAAGAATGCCTTGAAGGCAGAGACTGCTTCCTTGGAGCGCATCCGCTCGCTGAACAGATGAGCCTCCTGGTCGATGCGGCGGGTCATATCTTCCGGCGGGAGTTTGATCAGCTTGCGGGCGATTGCGACCGCGTCGGCCGGCAGCGCGCAGATCTCGCGCGCCACTTTCCGCGCTTCCGTTTCGGTATGGCCCGGAGCCACCACCGCGTTGACGAAGCCGGCGATTCGGGCGTCGTGGGCGTCCATGGTGCGGCCCATCACCAGCATCTCGAAGGCGCGCTGGTGTCCCATCGTGCGCGGCATCAACAGGCTCGAGGCGCCCTCGGGCACCAGCCCCAGATGGATGAACGGCGTCGCGAAGGTCGCCGTGCTGCTGGCGAGCACGTAGTCGCAGTGGAACAGCATGGTGGTGCCGATGCCGATCGCGACTCCGTCGACGGCGGCGATGATCGGCTTCACGTTGTGCGCCAGCGAGTAGAGGAACTTGACCGCGGCGGCGGTGCGCACCGCGTCGGGATTGGCAGTGGCCTGCTTCAGGAAATCCTCGACATCATGGCCCCCGGTGAACACGCCGGAGCCGCCGGTGATGATGAGGCAACGGATATTCGGATTGTTCTGCGCGGTGTCGATCGCATCGCTCATCGCGCGATACATCTCCTCGGTGATCGCGTTCTTCTTCTCGGGCCGACGCATCGTGATCACGCGCGTTGCGGCTTCGTCTGATACGATGAGGTGCCCGGTCATCAAGCGGTCCCTTGCGGAGGCGGCGCCATTGCCGCCGGCGAACACCTCGCTATCCTACATGATCTCCGCCCGGCTCCCAATGTCCCTCACGGCTTTCCCACGCCCTTGTCATTCCGGGGTGCGTCAGGATCACGCAGGCGCGGAATGTATCGGGCGGCCGGAGCCGACGATCACGATCGCCACACGGTATCCTCGGTCCAGCCAAGGCTCGCAAACTCGGCGGCCCTGAGGGGGGCTTCTCCGGCTGAAAAGAACTCGTCGAGCTGAGGTGGCTCGATCGCCGTTCCAGACAGCATCGCGTGCGCCTGGCCGCGATGGTGGATCTGGTGCTGGAAGAGATGCATGAGGAGGCGGTCACAGCGTTCGGTCTGTACGGACGTGCCGCGATTGACCCGCACGATCTCGTTGAGCAACTCGGGCGTCAGGCCGTCACAGATCGCAATCAAGCGCTTGTCGACGATCGCTTGAGCGCGCTTCAGCTCCGCAACGGTTCGACATGGCACCTCGTTTTCCCAGGCCCGCGGTCCGAGCCATCCGCCTTCGAGCGCGTCAACGTAGAACAGATCGATGACGTAGACGTGGTTCAAGGTCCGCTGCAGGCTGGGAAAGAAACCCGTCCGCTCGGCCGCAAAATCCTCCTGGCTGAGATTTTTGCAGGCCGTGAGCAGCCGATAATTGGCCCACGCGTTGTTGTAGGCGAAAGCGCGATAGGTCTGAACAAATCCGGTGGGCACGTTTGTTCCCTCACTTGATGGCATCGCTTGGAAGGACTCGTATGCGCGCGACTATCCTGTATCCCGCGACAGCCCACGGCAGGTTGATCGGAAGCTCGTCCGCGCTCACGCCCGTCATTCCGGGATGTGTGCGCAGCACGCAGGTCCGGAATCCATCGGGCTACAGGCGCAGGCGGAGAAATGGATTCCGGGCTCGCGCTTTGCGCGCCCCGGAATGACAGAAAAAATGCGGATGCGCCGCTTACCCCAACAGCACCGCGTCTGCGCCGTTGATGGCCTCCGCGCTGTCGGTGACCGTCTTCTCGAGCGATGGTGCCTGGACGGTGACGTTCTCGGCGAAGAAGCGGGCCAGCGCGATATAGCGCTGCGGATCGCCGGCCTCGTCGCCGCTTTTCACGGCGAACGCTTCGCCGGCCAGCATGCAGCCGCCGAGCGTCGCGCCGAACAGGCGCAGGTAAGGCGTGGCGCCGGCAAGCGCATCGTTTGGCGCCGAGGCGAGGCGCTCGAGCAACCAGCGGCTGCTGCGTTCGAGGGCGCCGAGCGCATCGCGCAATTTGGCGCCGGTGGTGCCGAACGCGGGATCGTTGGAAGCTTCCACCTGCTTGACGATCGCGGAGAGCTCTTCGAGCAGCGCCCAGACCGAGGCGCCGCCATTGGCCGCGAGCTTGCGGGTGACGAGGTCGATCGACTGGATGCCGTTGGTGCCCTCATAGATCGCGGTGATGCGCGCGTCGCGATAGTGCTGGGCCGCGCCGGTCTCCTCGATGAAGCCCATGCCGCCATGCACCTGCACGCCGAGATAGGCGACCTCGTTGCCGACGTCGGTGGAGAAGGCTTTCGCGATCGGCGTCAGCAGCGCGCCGCGCGCGGCCGCATCGCTGCGCACCATCGGATCCTTCGCGCGCGTGGAAATGTCGAGTGCGACCGCAGTCGCATAGCAGATCGCGCGGGCGGCTGCCGTCATGGCGCGCATCTGCATCAGCATGCGCTTGACATCGGGATGCGCGATGATCGGATCCGAGCTCTCGCTCTTGCTGCCGACGGCGCGGCCCTGGCGGCGTTCCTGGGCATAGGCGAGCGCCTGCTGGTAGGCGCGGTCGGCAAGGCCGACGCCTTCGAGGCCGACCGCGAGCCGGGCCTGATTCATCATCGTGAACATGCATCGCATGCCCTGGTTCTCTTCGCCGATCAGATAGCCGATGGCGCCGCCATGGTCGCCCATGGTCATGGTGCAGGTCGGGGAGGCGTGCATGCCGAGCTTGTGCTCGACGCCGGAGGGATAGATGTCGTTGCGTGCGCCGAGCGAGCCGTCGGGATTGACCAGGAATTTCGGGATCAGGAACAGCGAGATGCCCTTTGTGCCCGCGGGCGCATCGGGCAGGCGGGCGAGCACGAAATGAACGATATTGTCGGTCATGTCGTGATCGCCATAGGTGATGAAGATCTTGGTGCCCTTGATGCGGTAGGTGCCGTCACCGGCGCGGTCGGCGCGGGTGCGCAGCGCGCCGACGTCGGAGCCCGCCTGCGGCTCGGTGAGCTGCATCGTGCCGGTCCACTCGCCGGAGACGAGCTTGGCAAGGTAGATTGTCTTCAGCTCTTCGCTGCCATGGGCGTCCAGCGCCTCGATCGCGGAGAGCGTGAGCAGCGGGCAGAGGCCGAACGCCGAATTCGACGCGCTCCAGATCTCGGTGCAGGCGGCATTGATCACGAGCGGCAAGCCTTGGCCGCCGAAGGCTTCCGGGCCCGACACCGCGTTCCAGCCCGCGGCCGCCCAGCGCTGATAGGCGTCGGGCCAGCCCGGCGCGGTCGTCACCTTGCCGTCCGCGAGTTTGACGCCGTTCTGGTCGCCAATGCGGTTGAGCGGCGCCAGCACGTCGCTTGCGAACTTGCCGGCTTCCTCCAGCACCGGCTGGGCGATGTCGCCGTCGAAATCGCCGTAATGGCCGGCGGCGAGGGCGGCCTTCAGTCCAGCACCATGGTTAAGGGCGAGCAGGATGTCGTCGATCGGCGCGCGGTAGGTCATGGCGTTACTCCCCGAGGGAACATTGGCGTCGTCTTCCCACGAAACCATGCTTCCCTCAACCGTCCGGATAACCGAATTGAGGGGGAGAAACGGTTGAAATGGTCCGACTCCCTCTGTAGACCGGCGTTGCCAGACCGAGGGGGCTGCGGCTATGTTCCGCGCCTTCCGGACCTGACATTGGGGCGTAGCCAAGCGGTAAGGCAGCGGATTTTGATTCCGCCATTCGGAGGTTCGATCCCTCCCGCCCCAGCCACAGACAACGCGCTGATTTTGTTATGAAAACGGCCTTGTTTAACGCAGAATTTTCCGCGCATTTGGAAATTCCGTTTGCCTCCCATTTGGAAATTCTGTGCTGGTTTCGTTTTTGGTCGAAGGCCGTATGTACCGAAGACTTAAGCTCGGGCGTAGTGGTGATGAAGTCCGCCCAGGATGGCGCGTGAACTGATCGCACCGGTTCGGTGAACCGGGCGAGAAATCGGCGCGTCCTTGTTCAAGGATCGATGCGTTCTGACGTTATTGTAATAGTCGGCGTAGGATTGCAGAACCCGACGCAGATGCGCCTCGCCCAAAACAATGACGTGGTCCAAACACTCACGCCGGATCGATCCGATCAGCCGTTCAGCAAAGCCATTCTGCCAAGGCGAGGCTGGTGCGGTAGGCTTGTCCCGGATGCCCATGGCTCGCAATCGGCGCGTGACGACGCTGCCATAGATCCGGTCGCGATCATGGATGAGGTAGTGCGGAGCCTTATCCCAAGGAAATGCCTCCGTGATTTGACATGCAACCCATTCCGCCCTCGGATTTGCTGTGACGTTGATCCAGACCAGGTCTCTGCGGTCTAGTCGAACAATGACAAATGCATAGAGCAGGTCGAAACCGATGGTCGGAACAGCGAACAAATCCATGGCGGCAATGTCCGGCGCGTGATTACGCGAGAAGATCCGCCATCCCTGGCTGGGTGGCCCGCGTCGCTTCACCATGTACTTGGCGACGCTGGACTGCGCGACCTCGAACCCGAGCTTGAGCAGTTCGCCGTGGATGCGTGGCGCGCCCCAAAGCGGATTTTCGACGCTGATCCGCCGGATCAACGCGCGCAGCCTCGTGTCGATCGGCGGCCGCCCCTCCGATCGGGCGCGACTTCCAACGCCAATAGCCGGAAGCCGGCCCGGTGCCCCGCACGACCGTCTCGGGCCGGATGATCGTGAGGACCTGCAAGATCGATGGATACCAGCGATACAGCTGAATGAAGAACCAGCGATCATCGTTGGTGAGCCGGACACGACCCCGCATCTTACGCCTCAAGACAATCAGCTGATGTCTGAGCGCCGCATTCTCTGCTTCAAGTCGGCTCTTCGACTTGAGGGGCGAAGCCAAGACGGCCAGCACGAAACAGAGCGGCCCGATCATTCCGCCAGCTTAGGCGATTCCATTACGTCATCAACCCGGATAAAGTTTTCGGTATACACAGGGCTAGAAATATAGCGTCCCGGCGGCGTTCATCTCACTGGTGCCCTGAAATCCCAGTACCGTCATCCTAACAAGGCGCTATTGGGGTTTGTGTATGAAATGGCACACACTCGATGGCCAAAAGGGAGCAGCCCGGCCCAGGGGACAAATCCGGACCGAGCTGCCTGGGGCGCTACGCACGTGGATCCTGCGTGCGACCATTCAACGTTTCCACAAATGGACTGTTCCGCGTGGCCTCGCTTGCCGTGCCGACGGGCAANAAGAACTTCGTTCTCGGACGAAGAGACTACGGGGCCCAGAGCCGGAGAAAACCAGCTCGCCCCGGGCATGGACCGAGCTGTCAGGGGGCAGGGTGCAGGCGGCTTTTTCTTGCC
>NZ_AXAP01000010.1 GCF_000472865.1 Bradyrhizobium elkanii WSM2783
AAGGCACAGTACCAGGCCCGCTCGATCTGCGAATGCATCCATGCCCGCTGGCGCAACTGGGACCTCAGGCAATTGACGGTGCGCGGCATCGAAAAGGTCCGAGCCGTCGTGCTCTGGTACGCCCTCACCAACAACATCCTGCAGGGACATCGCCTCGCCAACCCATAGCTGCGCCAAACCATAGCGGCGCGCAAATCCCGCCCCGCTCCACCGTCGAGGTCTTCAACATCCGCTACTTCGGATGCCGTCTACCCGAAAACCGAATTGGTTCTCAGGCTCTACGGCACTGACGTGGACGAGAGCGACGCATTCCGACCTCTCCCCTCACCCTGAGGAGGCCGCGTCGCGGCCGTCTCGAAGGGCGAGGCCTGCGGCGGGGCCTCATGGTTCGAGACGCGCGTTCCGCGCTCCTCACCATGAGGGTCTGACAGTGTCGCTGCCGCCTCGTTACGCAAACACCCTATCCAGCGCCGCTTCATACGCGGCATAAGCCAATTCCGGGTGCGAGCGGCTCAGCGCTTCCATCTTCACGCCGGCGTTGACTTCGAGGATCCGCCAGGCGCCATCGGTGCGTACGACGTCGATCGAGCCGAAGCGGATGCCGATCGCGCGGGCGGCCTTGATCGCGATCTCGATGCAGGTGTCGCGCGTCTCGCCCTGCTTCAGCAGCACCGGTCGCGCGCCGGAATCGAGGTTGTGGCGCCAGTTGAGGATGCGCCGCTCGCCCTCCGGGACGATCGCATCGAGCTCGGCCCGCCCGATCGCCGCGATCAGGCCGGACAGCGCCGTCGATCGCCGCTCGGCAGGCATGGCCGCGAGCGCAAGCTCGAGCAGCGAATGCCTGCCGTCGCCGATCACGAACGGGCGCTCCTTGCTGTAGACGACGACCGGGAGATCATCGACCAGGACAACACGAATCTCGTCCTCGATCTCGACATAGGGCGAGATGGCGAGGCTTGGGTAGGCCGCCAGGATCCTGCCCACCGCGAGCTCGAGCGCATGCTTGGTCGTCACCCGGAAGACTCCCTCGCCCGACGTGCCCTCGTTTGGCTTGACGACGAGCCCGTTGGGATGCTCGGCCAGCAGGCGGAGCATCGTTTCCCAGGAGCCGGCCGACCGCGTATAGGCCGCAAGCTTCGGCCCAAGGAACAGGGTATGGGGGATGCAGGGCACCCCAAAACATTGTAGCACCTCGGCGGTAGCCGCCTTGTCGTTGGCGATCTGGTGCGCGACCGCGCTGTTCAGCCCGACGTCATAGGCGAAGGCGAGGTGCCGCCGCTGCCCACGTTGCATGACGATCAGCCAGGCCTCCGACCGCACCTCGACCGTAATGTTACGGGCCAGGCAATATTTCGTGACCGCGTCGACAAAAATCCGCTGGCTGATCGGGATCGCCAAGTCGATTTTCCTCTCTCAATGTTACCGTGTGGAATTAATTGCTCTACCGGCATCGTTTCCGGCAAGTTAATTGCGCCGCGTCGGAAACCTTAACAACGATGTTTTGAACCATTCTGCGAAATCAATCGACAGCCATGCTGAGTTCGCAATTGCACAATGGATGAATTCCATTATGTGTGTCAGCGGCGCGACGGGCAGGCGGGCTTCCCCTTGATGTCAGTCAATTACGTGCGGTCGAGTAGCCGCTACTCGGCCTCGTTTATGTAAGGTCAATCGGAAAAACCAGACACATGAGCGCGTTCTATCGAGAGAAGGTCCTTTCTGTTCGTCACTGGACCGATACGCTTTTCAGCTTCCGAGCCACCCGCGATTCCGGCTTCCGCTTCCAGAACGGCCAGTTCGCCATGATCGGCCTCGAGATCGATGGCCGGCCGCTGCTGCGCGCCTATTCGATGGCGAGCGCGAATCACGAGGAAGAGCTCGAGTTCTTCTCGATCAAGGTGCAGGACGGTCCGCTGACCTCCAAGCTGCAGAAGATCCGGGAAGGCGACATCATCCTGGTCGGCCGCAAGGCGACCGGCACGCTGATCACCGACAATCTCATCCCCGGCAAGCGGCTGCTGCTGCTGTCGACCGGCACGGGTCTGGCTCCCTTCGCGAGCCTGATCAAAGACCCCGAGGTCTATGACCGCTACGAGACCATTGTGCTGGTCCATGGCTGCCGCCAGGTCGCCGAGCTCGCCTATGGCGAGGATCTGGTCGCCAATCTGCGCGACGACGAATTGTTCGGTCCGCTGCTCGCCGAGAAGCTGCTCTATTATCCGACCGTGACCCGCGAGCCGTTCCGCAACCGCGGCCGCATCACCGACCTGATCACGTCGGATCAGCTCTTCAACGACATCCACCAGCCGCCGCTCGATCTTGAGACCGACCGCATCATGATGTGCGGCAGCCCGGCGATGCTGGAGGACCTGCGCAAGCTGTTCGAGGGCCGCGGCTTCACCGAAGGCAGCCACAGCACGCCCGGCCATTTCGTGATTGAAAAGGCCTTCGTCGAGCGCTGATCGGCTTCGAGTTTTAAGCCAACTCTCTCGCCCGTCATTCCGGGGCGCGCGCAGCGCGAGCCCGGAATCCATTTCTCCGCGGCGTTTGTGGCCCGATGGATTCCGGGCCCGATGCTTCGCATCGACCCGGAATGACGGCGGGGGTGCCTCTTCCCCCTTTCGTTGCAGCGCAATACACCACCCCGGATCGTGTAGCGTCGGTGTCACATCCGTGAACCCGAAGACCCATTATACCGTATAGCGTGTGGCGGACGGCGCGGGATCGATTAGGCTCTCCGCCCGCCGATAACCAGTTCGGCAGGATCCGCTGAGGGGTTTCATGGCAACGCTGCTGCTTCCGTTCTCGCCGCGCTTCATCGTGCTCACGATCTGCTCGGTGGTCACTGCGCTCCTGCTCGTGTTCGGCATCGTCGACCGGAAGCTGATCGACGTCATCCTGATCCCCTTACTGATCTTCGGCGCGCTGACGCTGCTGGGTGTCCGCGACCTCATGCAGAAGCATCACGCGGTGCTGCGCAACTATCCGATCTCGGCGCATCTGCGCTTCCTGCTCGAAGAGATCCGCCCCGAGATGCGGCAGTATTTCTTCGAGAGCGAGAAGGACGGCATGCCGTTCTCCCGCGACACCCGCGCCGTCGTCTATCAGCGCGCCAAGATGGTGCTGGACAAGCGGCCGTTCGGCACCCAGGAGGACGTCTACCGCGAGGGCTATGAGTGGATGCATCATTCGGTCGCGCCGAAGCCCCATTCGAACGAGAAATTCCGCATCACCATCGGCGGCCCCGATTGCGCCAAGCCTTATTCCGCCTCGGTCTTCAACATCTCCGCGATGAGCTTCGGCGCGCTCAGCCCGAACGCGGTGCGCGCGCTGAATGCCGGCGCCAGGAAGGGCGGCTTTGCGCATGACACCGGCGAAGGCGGCGTCAGCCCGTATCACCGCGAGAAGGGCGGCGACATTATCTGGGAGATCGGCTCCGGCTATTTCGGCTGCCGTAATCTCGACGGCACGTTCAATGCGGACGAGTTCGCGCGTATCGCCACTGAGGAACCGATCAAGATGGTCGAGCTCAAGATGAGCCAGGGCGCCAAGCCCGGCCATGGCGGCGTGCTGCCGGCGGCAAAAGTCTCGGAGGAGATCGCCAAGATCAGGGGCGTTCCCCTAGGGGAAGATTGCATTTCGCCGGCCTCGCACAAGGCGTTCTCGACGCCGCTTGAGATGATGGCCTTCGTCGGCGAGATGCGCAGGCTGTCGGGCGGCAAGCCGGCCGGCTTCAAGCTGTGCATCGGCCATCCCTGGGAATTCCTCGCGATCTGCAAGGCGATGCTCGAGAGCGGGATCTATCCCGACTTCATCGTGATCGACGGCAATGAGGGCGGTACCGGCGCTGCGCCGCTCGAATTCATGGATCATCTGGGCATGCCGATGCGCGAAGGCGTCAATTTTGCCCACAATGCGCTGGTCGGCATCAATGCGCGGAACCGCATCAAGATCGGCGCCTCCGGCAAGATCGCGACTGCCTTCGACATGGCGCGCGCGATGTCGATCGGCGCCGACTGGTGCAATTCGGCGCGCGGCTTCATGTTTGCGCTCGGCTGCATCCAGTCCTTGAGCTGCCACACTGACCGCTGCCCGACCGGAGTGACCTCGCAGGACCCGATCCGCAACCGCGCGCTCTATGTGCCCGACAAGATCGAGCGCGTCTGCAATTATCACCACGCGACGCTGCATGCGCTGGCCGAGCTGCTCGCCGCCGCCGGCCTCGAGCATCCGCAGGAGTTGCGGCCGATCCATTTCACCCAGCGGACATCGACCACGGAAGTCCGCACCTTTGCCGAACTCTACCCGGCGCTGCGCCCGGGCGAATTGCTCGAAGGCACCCAGGACCGCCGCTTCCGCGACGCCTGGGCCATGGCCCGCCCCGATTCGTTCCAGCCGGCGGGGTGAGCACGTTTCCCTCTCCCCGCAAGAACGTGGAGAAGGCGAACCGCCCATCCCGGTCATTCCGGGGCGCCACGCAGTGGCGAGCTATGATGTGCAATTGCACATCAGAGAATCCATGTTTCCACCCACATCTGCTGCTCGATGGATTCCGGGCTCGCCGCTTCGCGTCGCCCCGGAATGACAGGGTTTGTTGCGGCGGCGAGGTAGGGACAGGCCGCGTCGGCTAATGCGGGTTCTCCAGGCTGAACGTCTCCGACTGTTCGTCATAGGCGAACAGCTCGGCATAGCGGCCCCATGAGACGATGGTCTTCAGCGTCTCATCCGCATAATCCTCGGACATGTAGTCCTCGAGCTCGTTGCGGAATCGCGCGGCGGGGGCCGTGTGGGACGGGCGTTCGTCAAGCACGCGTTTGATCAGGCCCATCACCGGCACGTAGCTGATCAGATGCTCGGCGAACAGTTTCTTGCGCGCGTCGGTTTCGAGATTGGCAAAGCGCAGACCGGCTTCGGTCAGCACCAGGTCGCCCTCGCTTAAGCGCGCGAACCGCAACAGCTGCAGCGCCTCGCCGAGATGCAGGATCTCGTCCGTCTCCATTTGCAGGCTGCCGGCGAGAACCGGCAGGTCGGCGTGGCCGTGATAGGGCGGCCCTGCCAGCGTCTCGATCAAGCCGGACAGTTCGTTGGACGAGACATGGCCGAGCGCCGTGCCGACGCCCGCGCCGGAAGCCGCCTCGGTTGCTGGGCTCGACTTGGCGTCGGTCCGCTGCGTCATGCGGCCATAGATGCTGTCGACGAGCTGCCGGAACGCCGGATCGAGACGGTTGCGCGGATGCGGGAAGTCGACCTTGATCTCGGTCGCCACCCTGCCGGGATTGGACGAGAACACCAGAATGCGGTCGCACATCAGCACCGCCTCCTCGATATTGTGCGTCACCATCAGCACCGATTTGATCGGCAGGCGGCCGTCGGTCCACAGATCGATCAAATCGGTGCGCAGCGTTTCGGCGGTCAGGACGTCGAGCGCCGAGAACGGCTCGTCCATCAGCAAGAGGTCCGGATGCACCACCAGGGCGCGCGCGAACCCGACGCGCTGGCGCATGCCGCCGGACAATTCCTTGGGGTAGGCGGATTCGAAACCATCGAGGCCGATCAGGTCGATCGCGGCGAGCGCGCGGGTGCGTCGTTCGGCGGCATCGATGCCGAGTGCTTCGAGCCCGAGCTCGACATTCTGCAGCACCGTGAGCCAGGGAAACAGCGCAAACGACTGGAACACCATCGCGACGCCGTTGGGGGGACCTGCGATCTTCTTGCCGCGGCAGACCGCCTCTCCCGAGGACGGGTCGACGAGGCCGGCGATGATCCGGAGCAGCGTCGATTTGCCGGAGCCGGAGCGGCCGAGCAGGCCGACGATCTCGCCGGCGCGGATGGTCAGGTCGACGTTTTCGAGCACCAGCAGGTTCTCGCCGCTGCCCTTGGGAAAGGAGCGACAGACGCCGCGGATATCGATGAGGTTAGGCTGAGCGGATTGTTCGAGCATGGCGGCTCCTCATCACCCGAGGCGAAGGCGGGACAATGGCTGTTTAAACCGACCTCCCGCACCGTCGTTTCGTGTGAGCACGATCTTGCATGGGAAGATATGCTCTAGAATTCCCCGTGCAGCCTTCCTGAGAAGATGTGCACCGGCCCACGGTCGGCGTTGTAGGCCGGGTTTGTGATGAACTGATAGTCCGCCGTCAAGGTGACCTGCTTGGTCAGGGCGTAGGCATAGTAGGCTTCGAGGATGCGCTCGCGGCGGTAGTTGAGCGCGCCGTCACCGATCAGAATGCCGAGACCCCCGGCGGCGATGAAATCGCGGTGGTCATTTGACAGCGAATTGATCGCGCCGCCAATGCCGATGACGTCATCCGGCCGGCCCCATTTGGTGCCCTTGATCGAGGCGCCCAGCGACAGCGAGGCGTCGATGTCGGTGAAGGCCATGATCTCGGTCTTGCCGTTATTCCAGCTCCAGCGGCTGAACACGCCGAGATCGTCGGAGAGCGCCTGTTCCAGATTAATGACATAGCCGTATTTGATGCGGCCGGTACGGGTCAGCGCGATGTCGAGATTGAGGGCGGGATTGTCCAGCGTCTCGCGATAGCTGCCGGAGAAGGCGCTGTTCAGCCAGGCGATCGTGCGTATCTTGCCCGGCAGCGAGAACACTGAATAGCGTCCCTCATATTCGAGCACGTAAGTTCCGCGCTCGAACACGGCTGTATCGAAGCTGTTGGCGTTCGATACCGACGGGATCAGGAAATATCCGCCGCGCAATGCCCATCGTTTCTGATTGAGCTCGGCGGTGATGCCATAGGTGAGGCCGACCTTGTCGGCGGAATAGTCGAAGGCGCCCGGCGCCCACATGGCCCAGTTCATGAAATCCTTGCGCGTGTCCTTGGCGTAGGCGTTGCCGTCGAACACGTCGAGCACGGCGAATTTGCCGGCCTGCAGTGTCAATCTTGAAACGTCGACCTTGCCGCCGAGCTGGAGCGGCCCGCTCGGCAATTCCTCCTGCTCGCCGCCGAAGCCGAAGGTCTGGCGCACGAACAGGCGCGAGGTGTTGTAATGCGGGTAGGGGAAGTTCGATTTCTGCGCTTCCCCGCTGGAAAAGCCGCCGAGACCGACGGTGTCGTTCAAGCCGAAGCCATGCAGCAGCTCGGGATTGTAATAGATCTCGCCGCCTTCCCAGAGCCGTGCATTCAGGAACAGGCTGTTGCTCCAGGTCGACTGCGCCTGCCGGGCCGGCGTCAGGCTGTTCGTGCCGCTGTAGGGCGCGTAGAACGCCGGATAGCCCTGCGGCAGGTAGGTGGTCTGGCCGTGGATCTCCCAGCGATCGGATTCGGGATCGGTGATGTCGGTGTTCGGTGTCAGGCCCGGGGCGCCCGGCCACTCGATCTTGCGATTGAGGCCGATGCGCACCGACTGGAAGTCGAGGCTGGAGGAATACCGCGTGCCCGACGGCAGGAACTGGATGTTGGCCCTGTCGAACCGGCTGTACAGATATTCGAGTCGCGCGGTCCAGTGCGGGGCGAAGGCATACTCGAATCCCGCGCCGGCAGCCCAGCCAAGGCGGACATGAATCTCCTTCTCCTCGTCGCCGATCGCCGTCGGCGTGTTGAGGAAGCGCCCGCCGGTATAGGCGAAGCCGCCGGTCACGTAAGCGAGCCATGGGCCGCTCGCATAGCCGAGGCGGCCGCGTATCGTGCCGACATAATCCCATTGCTCGACGAAGTCGGTGCGCGGCGTCGCAAGCGACGTCACCACCGAATTCGAGGGCAGATAGTTCGGAAAGCTCACATCGCCTTCGACACCCACGAGCAGGCCGGACGGCAGGCGAACATTGTAGCCCGCCTGCACCCCGCCAATCACGCCGCTCACATTGCTGCTGCTGGTGCTGACTAGGGGATCGGCCAGCACTGCATTCGAGGAGCCGAAGCCGTAGCCCGTATGCGCGCCGATATAGAGCCCGGTCCAGTCGAACAGCGGCTGTGCGTACGGCGCCTTGACCGGCAGTTTGATATCGGCCGCAACCGCCGCGCCGCTCAAGGCCAAGGTCGCGGCCGCCGCATGGCCGAGAATCTGCTCAAGGGATCGGCTGCGGCGCGGCATGGCGGAGATGCTTCCAAACTGGACGTCGCGACGGTTCGGCGTGCCCGTTCCCGAAGCGCTGCTACGACGCCTTCCCGCACACGAAATCATCACGCCGCCTTTGCCCCAGTCGCATGTCCTGATTCCCCTCCATCGCGCAGATCGGGGAAGCCACACCGTACCACAATCCTTATTGCGAATAATTCGCAATAGCAAGAAACGGCGAGTCATTACCGCTGGATGGCATCGCTCAATGACAGTTTTGCAACAGAAGGCGCGATCATCTTGTCGCGGCCAGATCCGAACGTGGATGACCCGCCCGGGGGGACAGCCGGGCGGGTCGGGGTACGACACGGGGTGGATGAGGCGCCCGTGCCGGACGCACAATCCACGGTCGACGTGTTTTCGAGCGAAGCTTGTCCCGCCTAACATCGCGGGAAGGTTTACCGGTTCGCGTCAAGAAAACGGGTCAACCAAAACCGCTCCGTCGATCGATCAGAAATTGCAGGTACGCACGCGGCCCATGTAATTGCCGAACGCATCGTACTGGCGAACCCAGCCGCAGCGGCGATAGCCGTCGTAGTAGTAGCCGTTGTTCGCGGCGATGGCGCTGCCGACAACCGCTGCGCCGACGAGGCCGGCTCCGACGCCCCAGCCCCAGTGGTGGTGGTGGAACGGCTTGGCTTGCGCTTGGGTGGTCGACGTCGCGATCGTGCCGGTGACAGCGAGCGCGGCGAGGGCGAGAGCAGCAATCTTGGTCTTGATCGACATGGATAACTCCATCCTGTTGAAGGCGGCGCCGGGATGGCCCGCACGCACCGTTGGACGGAGCCTCCGCGATTTGGGTTCGAAGCGGAGGAGGAAGGCTATGGCTGTCGATTATTTTGCTGTCAGAACAGCGGCTTAGTGGATGAGCGCGGCCCGGCTGCGAGCTTGTTCACGTCGAAGTTATCGACGTCGATAAGCAGCTCGCAGAACGCGCGTGCGCCGTGATCGAGCAGGCGCTCGCCCTTCTCCGCGGAAGCCTTGGTCGCATCGCCGACCGCGCCGCTTGCGTGCAGGTCTTGCGTTTGCCAGGCGAAAGGCGCGGGCCGTTGCGTCGATAGCCAGCGGTGATCCTTTTCGATCGCGATGCTGGCGGGATGAAAATCCGAGATCGCGCCCCTAAGCACCGTCTGCGGATAGCGCGCCAGCATGATCGAGGTCTCGACCGCGCCGCCATGAATGCCGTGACGCACTTCTTCCGCATCGAACAGCTTTTCCGCCGCGCTCAGCCGCGACCAGCTTGTGGTGACCACCAGCATCTCGTGTTGCGCACGCAGATCCTGCGCGACCAGGCTCATCGCGGCGCTGTTGCCGCCATGGCTCGTGACCATCACCAGCTTTTTGACGCCTGCGCGCGCCACGCTGTCGCCGAGCGTCGTCCACGTCTTCAATGCGACATCGGCCGGCAGCGTCAGCGTGCCAGGAAAGTCGATATGCTCGGTGGAAATGCCAACCGGCTGCAGCGGCAGGAAGGTCGCGGGGAGGCCGACGGGCAACAGCTCGCGCACGAGCGCCAGATAGGCTTCGGCGATCATGACGTCGGTGCCGAGGGGCAGATGCGGCCCGTGTTGCTCGGTCGCCGCGAGCGGCAATACCGCGATCCAGCGCGCCGGATCGGCGCCAGCGACCTCCGGCCAGCGGATTTCGGTCCAGTCGCGGGGTGGAACAGTCGAAGTCATTTCTCTGCCAAGCGTTCCTTTGCGCGGATTTGCAAGGTAATTTGCCGGCCCTGCCGCGGGCGCATTCGGCGTCCATCACCCATCATGGGCCATAACCAGCGACGGAGTCCAACCATGAAGCGGGCCTTTTTGCTGCGAGCGTTAACCATAGCCGTGTGCGCCCTGGTTGCGGCCTTTGCGCCCGCAAAGGCCCAGACCCTGGACCAGGTTTCGTTCGGCACCAACTGGGTCGCGGAGGCCGAGCATGGCGGCTTCTTCCAGGCGGTGGCCGACGGCACCTACAACAAATACGGCCTGGACGTCACCATCGTTCCCGGCGGTCCCAACAACAACAATCGCATCCTCCTGATCGCCGGCAAGATCGATTTCTTCATGAGTGCGAACTCGCTGCAATCCTTCGACGCGGTCACCAACAACGTGCCGCTGGTCGCCGTCGCCGCGATGTTCCAGAAGGATCCGCAGGTGCTGTTGACCCATCCTGACATCAAGGCAACCAAGCTCGAGGATCTGAAACCGCTGACGCTGCTCGTCTCCAAGGAGGGTATGACGACCTACTTCCAGTGGCTCAAATCCGAATACGGATTCAGCGAGAGCAAGGTGAAGCCGTACACCTTCAACCCGCAGCCCTTCATCGTCGACAAGAAGAGCGCGATGCAGGGCTATGTCACCTCGGAGCCGTTCGCGGTGGAGAAGGCCGCAAGCTTCAAGCCCGGTATCTTCCTGCTCGCCGATTACGGCTTCAACACCTATTCGACCCTGATCGAGACCCGCCGCGACATAGTCGAGAAGAAGCCCGATCTCGTGCAGCGCTTCGTCGACGCCTCCATCATCGGCTGGTACAACTATCTCTACGGCGACAATGCCGCTGCGAATGCCATGATCAAGAAGCTCAATCCGGAAATGACTGACGAACTGCTCAGCTATTCCATCGACAAGATGAAGGAATACGGCATCGTCGATTCCGGCGACTCCCTGAAGAACGGCATCGGCGCCATGACCGACGAACGGATGGCGAGCTTCTTCGACAAGATGGTGCGGGCCGGCGTCGTTCGCTCCGATATCGACTTCCGCCAGGCCTATACGCTGCGCTTCGTCAACAAGGGCGTTGGGCTCGACCTGCGGCCGAAGAACTAGGCACGAAGAGAGCTCTCGTGATGGCCGAGCCAGCCCCGAGCGAACTGGACGCCGGCTCCTCGCTTGCGGTGAGCCTGCGTGGGGTCACGAAGGTTTATGACAGCGGCGTCGCGGCGCTCGGCCCGCTCGATCTCGAGGTCAACCGGGGAGAATTCGTGACGCTGGTCGGGCCGTCGGGTTGCGGCAAATCCACCGCGCTGCGGCTGATCGCTGGCCTTGCGGCGCCGACCGCCGGCACCGTCAGCGTCTCGCATCTCGCGGCGGAAGTACGCGGCCATCACTCGATCGGCTTCGTGTTCCAGGAGCCGACCCTGATGCCGTGGGCGAGCGTGCGCGACAATGTCCGCCTGCCGCTGAAGCTTGCCCATGCGCCGACGAGCGAGGCGGATGCGCGCATCGACGAGGCGTTGGTGCAGGTCGGGCTCGCCGAATTCGCACACGCCTATCCGCGCGAACTGTCCGGCGGCATGAAGATGCGCGTCTCGTTGGCCAGGGCGCTGGTCACCGATCCCGATATTCTCCTGATGGACGAGCCGTTCGCGGCGCTGGACGAGATCACGCGTTTCCGCCTCAACAACGATCTGCTCGCGCTCTGGCGCAAGCTGCACAAGACCGTGATCTTCGTCACCCATTCGGTATTCGAGTCGGTGTATCTCTCGCAGCGCGTGATCGTGATGACGGCGCGGCCGGGGCGGATTGGCGCAGAGTTTCGCATCAGCGCGACCGAGCCGCGCAGCGAGGAATTCCGCACCTCCGCCGAATATGCCGGCTTCTGCCGCCAGGTCTCCAACGCGCTGGCGCCGGCCTATGCGGGACAGGCCGGCGCATGAAGTCCTCGCGGCATGCGGTCCGCCTGCTCTTGCCGGTCGTCGTCTTCGCGGCTGCCATCCTGCTGTGGGAAGCGATCGTTCGCGTCAACAATATCCAGCCCTATGTGCTGCCGGGGCCGGTGGCGGTGTTCCAGACACTGATTGGCGACTGGCCGGTGCTGTCGCAATCGCTGGGCGTCACGCTGCTGACCACGCTCGAAGGTTTCGTGGCGGCCGCGGTCGGCGGCATCGCGCTGGCGCTGTTGTTCAACCAGTCGAAATGGCTGGAATATTCGCTGTTCCCCTACGCGGTGATCCTGCAGGTCACGCCGGTGATTGCGATCGCGCCACTGCTTCTGATCTATCTGCAGCAACAGACCGCGGTGGTGGTCTGCGCCTGGATCGTCGCCTTCTTTCCGGTGCTGTCCAACACCACGCTCGGGCTCAATTCGGTCGACCGCAACCTCGCCGGATTGTTCCAGCTCTACGGCGCGACGCGGCTGCAGACGTTATGCTTTCTGAAACTGCCCGCGGCGTTGCCGTTCATCCTCGGGGGGTTAAGGATCGCGGGCGGCCTGTCGCTGATCGGCGCCGTCGTCGCCGAGATCGCGGCCGGCACCGCGGGCGCAGGCTCCGGTCTCGCGTTCCGCATTGCCGAGTCCGGCTATCGTCTCAACATTCCACGTATGTTCGCGGCGTTGTTCCTGCTCTCGGTCGCCGGGATTGTCATCTATGGGGTGCTGGCGCTAATTTCGCACCTGGTACTGCGGCGCTGGCACGAGAGCGCGCTTGGAAAGGAAAGCTGATGGCTGCAACTATCTCTTCTGACAAGATCGACCTTTTGGTTTACGGGCCGATCCGTCCCATTCTGCAGAATGGCTTTCCCGATCAGTTCATCCTGCACACTGCGGAAAACCGCGCCGATCTCGAACGCTTGACGCCGGAGACCAAGGCCAGGATCCGCGGCATGGCCGTGACCTATCACACCGTGTCGACCGACAGGACGGTGCTGGCGCAATTCCCGAAGCTCGAGCTCGTCGCGAGCTTCGGCGTCGGCTACGACCATGTCGAATCCGCCTATGCGCGTGAGCACAACATCATCGTCACCAACACGCCCGACGTTTTGACCGAAGAGGTGGCCGACGTCGCCATGGGCCTCCTGATCGCGACCCTGCGCGAATTCATCAAGGCCGACCGCTATGTGCGCTCCGGCCTCTGGCAGACGCAGAACTATCCCTTGAGCGTCGGCTCGCTGCGCGACCGCAAGGTCGGCATCGTCGGCATGGGGCGGATCGGGCAGGCGATTGGCCGCAGGCTCGAGGCTTCGCTCGTTCCCGTCGTCTATCATTCGCGCAATCCCGCGGCCGGCGTGTCCTACCAGCACTATCCCGACCTGATCGAGATGGCGAAGGCGGTGGATACGCTTGTCGTGATCGTGCCCGGCGGCGCCTCCACTGCGAAAATGATCAATGCCGAGGTGTTGAAGGCGCTCGGCCCGCGCGGCGTGGTGATCAACGTCGCGCGAGGTTCGGTCGTGGACGAGCCGGCGCTGATCGCGGCCTTGAAATCGGGGACCATCCTGGCCGCCGGTCTCGACGTGTTCGCCACCGAGCCGAACGTGCCGGACGAGCTGAAGTCGATGCAGAATGTCGTGGTGCTGCCACATATCGGTTCGGCTTCCGTGGTAACGCGCAATGCCATGGACCAGCTCGTGGTCGACAATCTCAAGAGCTGGTTCGCCGGCAAGCCGCCGCTCACGCCGGTTGCGGAGACCCCGGTAAAGGGACGTTGATCAGGGATCGTCGATGTCAGTTCGCCGTTTCAGCGTCGTGGCCGTGCTGCTGGCAATTGCCGGCGGCGCTGGACCTGCGTCGTCCCAGGATGCCTCGTCGCTGAAACAGGAAATGATCGGGCAGTGGGAGCTTGCCACCACTGAGCGCAGCAAGACCTGCGTCGTGACGCTAAAGGGCGATGCCACGGCGCAAGGCCTCAAGCTCGAGCTCGAGCCTTCCTGTCAGACGGCGCTGCCCTTCACCAAGGACATCGCCGCCTGGAACATCAAGGGGCTCGACATCGTGCGGCTGCAGAATGCGGCTGCCGAGCCGGTGATCGATTTCACCGAGGTCGAGAGCGGCATCTTCGAGGGGCATCGGACCGGCGAGGGCGTCTACATCCTGCAAAACCTCGCCGCGGCCCGCGCGCTTGCCAAATCGATGGACCAGATGATCGGAGACTGGTCCATGGTGCGCGGCAACGGACAGGCGATCTGCGGCCTGACGCTGACCAACACCGAAGCCGGCCAGGACAATTTCCAGGTCTTCCTGAAGCCGAAATGCGATCCGGCGGTGACCGCATTCGCGCCGACGGTTTGGCGGCTCGATCACGGCCAGATGCTGTTGATGTCGGAGAAGGGCGAGACCTGGCAGTTCGAGGCTGACGACAATGCGCAGTGGCGCAAGGTTCCCGACACCGCCGACCCCCTGATCATGCTGCGTGATCAGTAGCGGCGCCGCGGGGCGTGACGACTCTTGTTTGACTCGGCGTGACCGCCGTTGTTCACCTCTCCCACAGGGAGAGGTCGGCGCGCAGCGCCGGGCGAGGGGTTACGGTCCCTCGATGGAGTTCATCCCCCTCACCCGGATCGCATCTTGCGATGCGATCCGACCTCTCCCCGATGGGGAGAGGTAAGGCACCTCCGACGTGGTACCAACTCGCCCGATCTCGCGATCCGCGCCCGTGGCGATCCACCGCTATCACCCGATGGCGGCGGCCTCATTGGCGGCGCGCTGCATGCTCGACGACATCTCGCCGGTGACGACGCTCTGCTCCTCGACCGCGGCCGCGGTCGACGTCACATATTCTCCCACCGCCTCGATCGAGCGGCGGACCGTGCCCAGCGCAGTGACCACGTCGACCGAAATGCCATTGAGCGAATCGATCTCGACGCCGATCTTGTCGGTCGCCTGCTTGGCCTGGTTGGCGAGGTTCTTGACTTCAGCGGCGACCACCGCAAAGCCACGGCCGGCCTCGCCGGCGCGCGCGGATTCGATGGTCGCGTTCAGCGCGAGCAGGTTGATCTGGCCGGTGATGTCGCCGATCATCTGCAGGATGCCGCTCATCGAGGCGGCCGCGGCGGTCAGCCGCTGCGCCTGATGGTCGGCGGATTGCACATGGTCGGTGGCGGCCGCAGCCGTTTCCTTCGACTTGACCATCGCCTCAGAGATCTCTCGCACCGAGGCATTCAACTCCTCGGCCCCGGCCGCGACCTGCTCCATCATGCCGCGGACGCGCTCGCTCTTCAGCCGCGCGATAACCTGCGCGGTGACGTCGGAGGCATATTTGACGACTTTGAACGGCCTGCCGTTGAGATCCATGATCGGATTGTAGGAGGCCTGGATCCAGACATCACGCCCGCCGGCGCCGATGCGGCGAAATTCACCGGCCTGGTATTCGCCGCGATTCAGCGCGGCCCAGAATTCCCGATAGGCAGGCAGGTCGCGCTCGGCCGGATCGACGAACATGCTGTGGTGACGGCCCTGGATGTCGTGCAGCGTGTAGCCCAGCGCTTTCAGGAAATTCGCATTCGCCGTTTTTACCGTGCCGTCCATCGCGAATTCGATCACGGCCTGGGACTTGTCGATGGCCGCGATCTGGCCGGCAAAATCAGCATTGCGCAGCTTCTGCTCGGTCACGTCGGTTGCGAATTTGACCACCTTGAACGGCTTGCCATTTTCATCAAATACTGGATTGTAGGACGCCAGAATCCACACCTCCTTGCCACCCTTGCCGATCCGCTTGAATTCGCCAGCCTCGAACTCTCCGCGATTCAGCTTCTGCCAGAACTCCCGATAATTCGGGCTATCGCGGAACGAGGCCTCGACAAACATGCTATGGTGCTTGCCCTGGATCTCGGCCAGCGAATAGCCGAGCGCGCGCAGGAAATTCTCATTGGCGGTGATGACGCTGCCGTCGAGATTGAATTCGATCACCGCCTGGACGCGGCCGATCGCAATGGTCTGCGCGCGGAAGTCCAGGTTCTGCAGCCGGACCGATGCATCGAACCATTCCACGGCGAAGCCCGAGCGCTGTCCGTTGTCGGTCCCGAGCGGCGTTACCACGAGATCGAAGGCGCGCCCACCGAACCTGATGGTCGCCCGATGCGGCGACTTCAACTGCCCCAGCACTTGGCGCTGATGGGCGGGATTCTTGTGAAAGACGTCGATGCTGCTGCCGATCAGTTTGGCGACCGAGAAGCCCCGAAGCCCCTTGCGGATGTCGGCTTCCGCGTCGGTGAGCAGCCTGGTCACCGCACGATTCATGTAGGTGATGGTCAGTGACGCATCTGCGATCATCAGGTTGCCAGTGATGACGTCGGCGGCAGTCTTGGCAATGTCACCGGCACGCGATTTCCGGCTTCCAAACATGTCTGGGTTCCTGCGTTGGGCCAGGCGACGCAATTGTCGATCTGGTATTCATGATCGGCGAATCAAACTTCCAAATGTCACCAGAAGCTTCTCAGCATGGTGTGAACGGTCCCTTAAATATCCCGCTACCGCTGACAAAATTGCCGAGCTCCGATATTGCGTCGCGGCCGAACACACAAAACCGCGTGCTCGGCGCTTTCTTCGAGCAGTTCTTCACCCGCTCTCACCTGTCCTTGTGCTGGGACGAGGAACGCCCTTGGCGTGTGCGGCGTTGGCTGTTCATGTCTCGATCCGGCTTCTTCGGACCAGGAGCGCGCTATGGCGACGACCGTGCTTGCAATTGGCATCGATCCGGCATTCGCGGATTTCAGCGCCTTTCCGCAGCTCACGCCGGACCTCATCAGGAACTATATCGACGCGCAGATCGATCAGTTGCGCAGCCACGGCTATGAGGCGGACGCCTGCCTGGTCGATCTCGGCGATACCGCCGAGCAGGTGGTGGCCATGGCACTCGAGTCGAAGCGGTTCGACTGCGTTGTCATTGGCGCCGGCCTGCGCGAGCCCGCCGAGCAACTGCTGCTGTTCGAGAAGATCATCAACCTCGTGCACCGGCTGGCACCGGAGGCCTCCATCTGCTTCAACGCGTCGCCTGCGGACACGATGGATGCGGTGCGGCGTTGGGTCGGGCCGTAACTCTTCGGCGATGCGAACGATCCGACTGTTTCTCTCTCGAAGCCTCGCGCACAATCACGACACTGATGTACCCCGACCGGGGAATCTCGTCAGGGCGCCGAGGGATGGAGTCTGTCGATGTAGTCGGTTACCTCCTTGTATGTGACCGGCTTGGCAAGGCTTTTTATCGACGGCTCGCTACCTTTGCGAACCTCCAGGCTTTTTCCGTCACGAGCGTGCGTGACCTGATAACCGCGATACAACCAGGTTTTGCCTTCGGTCCAAGTCGGTCGTTCTTGCATCGGATCATCACTCCCTGACTGATCGGTTAACCTCTGGGGCCGGCGGTTAGTCTCTCAACAATCGAACGTGGTGTCACGGAGCCATCGCAATCGCACTAGATTGTGAACGTCGATTAATGAACGCTCGAGTAGTCGTTCGATACCAAGCTTTGCAGACGACGATTTATTGCAGTCACGTTTCCCACAGCAAAGATGCTAGCAAATGGCACCAAATCCGATCGTTATCGAAAACCAGAACACCGGCACCCCTCAAGCCGTATGGGACCTCAGCGGTCCGGCAGCCACCAATATCGAAGGCTTCGCCACCAGCATCAGCGTCAATAGTGGACGCCAGATCGGCTTCAAGATCAATACTGATTCGACGAACTACCGGATCGACATCTATCGCCTTGGCTATTACGGCGGCACCGGCGCTCGTTTCGTAACGTCCATTCAGCAGAACACCGCGTCGATCCAGCCGTCGCAACCGGACGGTGATCCGTCGATCGGTCTGTACGATGCCGCCAACTGGAACGTCACCGTCACGTGGACCGTCCCCGCGACGGCGGTCTCCGGCGTGTATATCGCAAAGCTTGTCCGTCAGGACACGACAGCCGGCGAAAGCCATATTACCTTTGTCGTCCGCAATGACGGTGTGGCGCGGGACATCGTCTTCAAGACCTGCGACACCACATGGCATGCCTATAACGGCTGGGGCGGTGCAAGCCTGTACGGAGGAAATGCGACGCAGAGTGGTGACGGGCGCGCTTTCAAAGTCAGCTACAACCGGCCCTTCGGTACACGTGACGGCATTGGGCTATATGCTGGCCCGCAGGATTTCGTGTTCAGCGCGGAATATGCAGCAATTCGCTGGCTCGAGCGAAACGGATACGATGTGACCTACATCTCAACCGTCGACGCGGGGCCGGGCAACATCCCGCTGACGAACTACAAGGTGTTCATGTCGGTCGGACACGATGAATATTGGTCCGGCGATCTCCGGACCAATGTAGAGGCCGCACGTGATGCGGGCGTGCATCTCATCTTCATGAGCGGCAACGAGGTTTACTGGAAAACGCGATGGGAAGCGGATGCGAACGGCACGGCGAACCGCATTCTCGTCTGCTACAAGGAAACCCACGCCGCCGCAAAAATCGACCCGACGCCGGAGTGGACCGGCACCTGGCGCGATCCGAGCTTCAGCCCTCCGTCCGATGGAGGACGTCCTGAAAATGCGCTGACCGGCACCATCTTCCAGGTGGATTCATTTCGCGGCGACACGATCACGATCCCCTCGGACCTCGCACAGTTCAGATTCTGGCGGAATACTGCGGTGCAAGCCGGTCAGACCAACTCTCTGGCAATCGGTATGCTTGGCTACGAATGGGACGAAGCGCCTGACAACGGCTTCCGGCCGGGCGGATTGATTGCGGTGTCATCGACGGTCCTTCCGGTGGACACCTATCTGCTCGATTATGGCAACACCACCGGCGCCCGAACTGCGACACATAATCTCGTCCTGTATCGCGCATCGAGCGGGGCAATCGTGTTCGGTACGGGAACGGTCTTCCTGTCTTTTGGCCTCGACACGACGCACGACTACTGCAACCTTGGCAGTGTGGGGCCGACGCCCGAGGATCCCAACGTACAGCAGGCCATGGTGAACGTGTTTGCGGACATGGGCGTGCAGCCGCAAACCCTGCAGACCAACCTCGTTGCCGCCAGCGCATCAACGGATCACACGCCACCGGTCTCGACGATCTCTACTCCGGCTTCAGGTGCAAGCCTTGTCCAGCAGCAAGCGGTGACGATTTCGGGCACCGCTGGAGATGTCGATGGGCTGGTTGCGGTCGTCGAGGTCTCGACCGACGGCGGAACGACCTGGCACCCGGCCACAGGCACCACGAACTGGACATACACGTGGTGGCCACTGCAGCCGGGCACATTCACCATCAGGTCCCGGGCTGTCGACGACAGCCTCAATATGGAGACACCCGCCGCCGGTGTAACCGTAAGCGTTATACCTGGAGCGGTCGTGAGCCTTTTCACGCCTGCTGATGCGCCGTTTGTGGTACTCGCCAACGATCCCTTGGCAATAGAGCTTGGTATCCGAGTGCAGATCAGCTCTGCCGGCACTGTCAGCGGTATCCGTTTCTACAAGGAGCCGCTCAACACCGGCCCGCACGTCGGCAATTTCTGGAGCGCCGACGGAACGTTGCTTGCAACCGCGGCCTTCTCCGGCGAAACGTCGAGCGGCTGGCAGCAGGTCAATTTTTCTACTCCGGTCACTGTCACTGCCGGCGCCACATATGTTGCATCGTACCACACCGCTACGGGCCTCTATTCGGCGGACTTGAACTACTTCCTCAATACGCGGAGCGCGGGTCCGCTGCGCGCACCGGCCGGCGGCACCAATGGTGTATTTGCCTATGGATCGACGAGCATTTTTCCCGCGAGCTCAAATCTGAAAGGCAATTACTGGGTCGATCTGGTATTCAACCGCGCTGGTGGAACCGGGAATCTTCCACCCATCGCGAATGACGTCGGAGGCTTTATCACCCCTCCGAACTCCGTCCTGTCCATTCCGGCCGCCTCGATCCTGGCTAATGATACGGATCCAAATGGCTACACACTATCCATCTCAAGCGTCAGCAGCCCGGTCAATGGAACTGTAAGCTACGATGCAACAACGCAAGTCGTTAGCTTCACGCCGACGACCGGTTACCTTGGGACAGCCAGTTTCATTTATACAATCACCAACGGCCATGGCGGCACCGCCTCCGCGACCGTATCGCTGACCGTGAGTGCCGGCACCGTCAGCCTGTTCGGTCCATCGACGACACCGGCAACGATCACAGTCAGCGACGCCAACCCGGTCGAACTCGGGGTCAAGTTCGAGACATCCGTTGCCGGCCAGGTCCTCGGAATTCTTTTCTACAAGGGTCCGCAAAACACAGGCACGCATGTCGTCAATCTGTGGACCTCGACGGGTACCCTGCTGGCCAGTGCAACATCCAGCAACGAAACCGCGAGTGGTTGGCAGACCGTGGGTCTGACCACACCGGTGACCTTGACCGCCAATACGATCTATGTCGCTTCCTATCACACCAACGGCTTCTATTCTGTGGACGGGAACTACTTCGCCACCGACCATACCAGTGGGCCGCTGACGGCCCCCAACAGCGCCGGCAGCAACGGCAATGGAGTCTTCTCCTACGGCGCCAGCGGCAGCTTCCCAACCAGCAGTTTCGACGCAAGCAACTATTGGGTCGATGTCCTTTTCAACCCGAGTGGCAGCGGAGACCTACCTCCCGTTGCGAACAACGACAGCGGATTTACGACGCTCCAGAATACAGTCCTTGCCATTCCGGCCGCTACGATTCTGGCCAATGACTCGGATCCCAACGGCTTTGCCCTCTCGATCTCGAGCGTCAGCGCCCCGACCAACGGAACCGTCAGCTACAATGCAACGACGCAGGTGGTCAATTTCACGCCGACCAGCGGCTACCTCGGAGCGGCGAGCTTCACATACACAATCACCAACGGCCACGGAGGGACCGCCTCGGCAACCGTCTCACTGACTGTTATCCCATCCGCTGCCATCAGCCTCTTCACCGCCACGACCACCCCGGCAAACATCACGGTCAACGATTCCAATGCGGTCGAACTCGGGGTCAAGTTCGAGACGTCGGCCGGCGGCCTCGTCTTTGCGATTCTCTTTTACAAAGGGCCGCAGAACACTGGTCCGCATATCGTCAACCTATGGACCGAGACCGGGACCCTGCTAGCCAGCGCGACATCCAGCAACGAGACTCCCGGCGGCTGGCAAACTGTCAATCTCGCTACACCGGTGGCTTTGACCGCCAACACGATCTACGTCGCTTCTTATCACTGCAACGGCTTTTACTCGGCGGACTCCAACTATTTCGCCGCCGACCATGTCAACGGCGCACTTACGGCGCCGGCCAGCGCGAGCAGCGGAGGCAATGGTGTCTATGTCTACGGCACCAGCAGCAGCTTCCCGACAAATACCTTCGGCGCCAATAACTACTGGGTCGACGTCTTGTTCGTCGTCGGCGCTGGGCCGTAAGGGTGACAAGCGGGAAATGTAAAGTGAACCGGCCGCTGGTTCAACCGATGGTACCAAGTTCTAAGCCGAGGACGCCGCGATCAAGCCCCTCTTGATCGCGGCGTCC
Organism: Bradyrhizobium elkanii WSM2783; assembly: GCF_000472865.1. GTDB lineage: Bacteria > Pseudomonadota > Alphaproteobacteria > Rhizobiales > Xanthobacteraceae > Bradyrhizobium > Bradyrhizobium elkanii_A. Next base: position 21,266 of record NZ_AXAP01000010.1, read on the forward strand.
TCGCTGCTGAAGATGGCCATCGCCGTGAGCATGTGCCGGAAACCGAGTTTCTCATAGAACGCCTCGGTGCCGGGATTGGCGTACAGGATGATCTTCCTGTGGCCGCGCGACAGATCCCGCAATCGCGTCGCGATCTCCTTGCCGAGGCCCCGCCCCTGAAAATGCGGATGGACCGCGATGTCGCAAATGTAGGAGCAATCGACACCGTCAGCGACGGCACGTCCGGCGCCGGCCAGGACGCCCTCCTCGAACGCGAAGCATTTGTACATGCTGTTTCCGAACGCGCGCTTCAGGTCCTCCGGCTTCTTGTCGCCGAGCGGAGCGATTCGATAGAGCTCCGACAGCGTATTCCAGTCGATCCGGTCCTGGTCGGATGTCCATTCCATGTCGTCACTCCTTTTCAAGAACCCAGCCGCGCGCCATCGCTGGCGCGTGTGGAGCGTATTTCCCACCGCGACGGCCAACGATCATTTAATCAACGCGATCGCATCGCGGAAATGCGGATGTTCGGCCGTTTGAAGCCATTCGAATACGACCATTTCGGTTGTGACGATCTCGGCGCCATGCCTCTCCATGCGGCGGATCGCAGTCTCCTTGTTCTCCTGATAACGCGACCCGAGCGCGTCGCGCACTACGTATACCTTTCGACCGGCATCGAGCAGGCCGAGCACCGTCTGCTGGACGCAGACGTGAGCCTCACAGCCGGTGACGACGATCTGCCGATCGGCGGGTATGCTGTCCAGGAAGCCGCTTTCCCGGCAGGCGTCGAAGAACTGTTTGTGCACCAGCCGGCCTCTGTCCACTGGCAGGTCCTCGATGGTCGGCCCGAGCCCCCTGGCGTTTTGCTCGGTGAAGACAACCGGCACGCTGACGAGGGATGCCATCTCAACAAGGCGGCGGGCATTTCTGACCGCGGCAGCACCCTGATCGATCGCCGGCATCAGGCGGGATTGGAAATCGACGATGAGGAGAAGGGACCGTTTCGGATCGACAGTCAGCATGGGTTCACTCCGCAGCCAGGTCAGCGATCCTTTCCCGGATGTAGGCATCCATCAAGTCCGGAGCCGAGGCTCCAAACATCCGGATGCGGCCGGTATGGAGCAGCAAGAGCAGGCCGGCAGCGTGCGCAAAGCAGTCGACCATCAGAAGATTTGCCTTCTGTCGCGAGGCGCCTAGCTCCTCCGCAGCCTCAGCTATAGGACGCAGCGCGGCCTCGAGTGCCGCATTAAGTTCAACGTCGCGGTCGTGGCCGAGGCCTGCAGGCTTCATGCCGCCGCGAAACAGGTAGAAGCCGAGATCCAGATCACGGGGATTTTCCGCGTAGAATCGGAAGAACGACATCGCCGCCGCCTTCAACTTCTGCTGCGGACCCCTGGACTTCGCGACCGCCAGATCGACGGCAGTGCCCAAGGAGGCGAGGGATGCCCTCAACACCTCGGCGTAAATCTCCTCTTTGGACTCGAAGTGGAAGTACAGCGCGGCCGGAGTGTAGCCCGCCCGAGTGGCGATCGCTCGCAAGCTTGCGCCTTCCAGTCCTTCGTCAGCGAATACCTGCTTCGCGGCATCCAGGATGAGTTCCCGCTTATGGCCGCTGACCGCCTGCCGACGACTCTCTCGCTTTTCGACCATGCCCCCGGATCCTTCTTGACTCCATTCTAACAGTGTTCAATATTCTAACGGCGTTAGATAAATTGAACAAGAGTCGGAGGAGTGCCATGTTGATGACGGCCGCCGATTATCGGGAATCGCTCAGGGCCTACAAACCGCGGGTGTTCGTGAACGGTCATGCCGTGCAGAGCGTCGCCGATGAGCCGTTGCTCGCGCCGGGCGTCGCCGGCGTCGGTGTCACCTACGATTTCGCGCACCGCAGGGAACATGTCCCGATCATGACGGCGCGGCAGGGTACATCCGGAAACACCGTAAATCGGATGCTGCACATCAACGAGAGCTCGCAGGACCTGCTCTACAAGCTTGAAGCCGTGCGCCTGGTCTGCAAGACGTCCGGATGCGCGCAGCGCTACCTGACCCATGACGCGCTGAACGGCATCTTTCAGTCGACCAGGCTGACCGACGATCGTCACGGCACCGACTATAGCCAGCGTTTCCTCGCCTACCTGCATGACGTTCAGGACAAGGACCTGACGCTCGGCGTCGCGATGACGGATGCCAAAGGCGATCGCTCCAAACGTCCGGGCAAGCAGCTCAACCCGGACGTCTACGTTCATATCAAGGAGCGGCGCGAGGCCGGCATCGTGATCCGCGGCACCAAGGCCATCGTCACCGGTGCGCCGTACATGCATGAGTTCCTGGTCATGCCGTGCCGGACCCACGTTCCGGAGGATAGCGAATTCGCCGTGTGCTGCGCCGTCCCCTGCGATGCGCCAGGCGTCACCATCATTGCACGTCCCGCCGGCCGTCCTGGCGAAGCGTCGGCCAAGTTCTCCGGGAAGTACGGCCAGTCTGTCGGCGTCGTGATCTTTGACGACGTTTTCGTCCCGTACGATCGCGTCTTCCTGGCCGGCGAGACCGAGGAAGGCGGCGTGCTCACGACATCCTATGCGACACATCACCGCCACTCCTGCATCGGCGCAAGGGCGGGCTTCGGTGATCTCCTGATCGGCGCAGGCGCGCTGATGATCGAAGCCAACGGGCTCGATGTCGCGCATCACGCCCATATCCGCGAAGCAATGGTCGAGCTCATCACCATCACGGAAGGCTTTTATGCGTGTGGGGTTGCTTCTTCGGTGTACTGCACAAAGGATCCGGCCGGCTCGGTGATGCCGGATGCGGTCTTCGCCAACATTGGCAAGCTGCTGCTCGCGACCAAGATCTACGACATGCACCGTTTGGCGCATTACGTCTCGGGCGGCCTGATCGTCGCTCTGCCCGGCCCGGAGGAAGACCACAATCCGGAGACCAGGGCCTCGCTCTCCGCGGTAATGCGCGGACGCCCAGACATTCCCGCCACGCAGCGTGCGGAAGTGGCGCGGCTCGTCGAAGACCTGACGGTCTCTCACGAAGCAGGCTGGTACTCCGTCATCTCGCTGCACGGCGGCGGCTCGCCGGAAGCGATGAAGCGCGAGATCTGGCGCAACTATCCAGTCATGGAGAAGATCGACTTGGTCGAAGGCTTGCTCGACCGTGGCATGCTCGACGAGGGGCGCCGCGTTTCCAGGCAGCCGGGTCGCTGCTGCACAACCGGATGCCAGGTCCCCGAGCCAGCCGGCTCGCAATGACGGCGCGAACTGAAGGCAGGATCGTGCGTTAGATCAGCCGCATCCCCTTCAAACTCGCATGCCCGTTCTTGCCGACGATGATGTGGTCGTGCACGGAGATGCCGAGCGGTTTGGCGATGTCGACGATCGCTTTGGTCATCTGGATGTCGGCCTGCGAGGGCGTCGGGTCGCCGGAAGGATGGTTGTGCACCAGGATCAGCGCGGTGGCGGACAGTTCGAGCGCGCGCTTGATCACCTCGCGCGGATAGACCGGCGTGTGGTCGACGGTGCCGATCTGCTGCACCTCATCGGCAATGAGCTGGTTGCGCTTGTCGAGGAACAAGAGGCGAAACTGCTCCTTGTCAGCGAAGGCCATGCTCGAGCGGCAATAGTCGAGCACGTCGTTCCATGACGACAGCGCCTTGCGCCGCTTCACCTCGCCCTTGGCGACGCGGCTCGCGGCGGCCGCGATCAGCTTGAGCTGGTTGACCGAAGCTTCGCCGATGCCGTCGACCTCGCGCAGGCGGGCGACGGGGGCATGGATGACCTCGGCAAACGAGCCGAAGCGCCTCAGCAATTCCTTGGCGAGCGGCTTGGTGTCGCGCCGCGGGATCGAGGCAAACAGCGCCATCTCCAGCAGTTCATAGTCGCTGAGCGCGTCGGGTCCGGCGCTATGGAAGCGCTCGCGCAGGCGCTCCCGATGGCCGTGGTAATGCGGCGTCTCGGCGGGCTGGTCGGGGCTGGCAGTTGTCTTGGCGGGCATCGGCGCCAAACATGCCGTGCCGCGCGGTTTTTGCAACCATGAAGTGCCGCGGACGCATCGAAGCCTTCGACATGCGCCAGAAGACCGGCCGGTCTTGATCGCTTCCGCGTGATGGGAGGCCAGGAATCGTTGCGATTCGGCTGCGAGCCGGCCACATTGCGGTGACTGGGGGATTGTCATCGATTGCCGGATATCGGGTCATGTCGAATGAATTCCACCCGTAAAAAGCTCAACTTCGCATCTCAACCAGAGCAGCCGGCGTCGCCAGGGGCACACGGTTTCGGAAGCTACGGCGCCTCGGGGCTTCTGGCGTCTTCCACCGATCGGGGCTGGTCGGGCATAACGGCGGAGCTTCGCAGTCACGGCAGTGGCACGATCGCCTGGAAGAGCCCGCAGCCGGACATCGAAATCTGCATCGACGTCCGCGGCAATGGGTCCGTGGTCACGCGCGAGAGGTATGGCATCACCGATCGCAGCGTCTCCGAACGTGGGACGATCTGGGTTTCGCCGCCGGTGGTCGAGCATGGCCTGATCGATTTGTCCGATCCCGTTCCGGCGGTCCTGCACATTTATCTGCCGCCGAGCCGGTTTTCGCCGGAGAGCTTTGGCGAAGGGCTCGCCCCCTGCGTTGTGACGTCGCTGCGTCATGAAAGCAGTTTTCGCGATCCGCTTCTGGCCGAGATCGCCTATGCACTCACCTCCGAGCTGGAGCGCGAGACGTCTGCCGGCCGGCTCCTCGCGGAGACGCTGGCCTCGAGTCTGGCCGCAAGATTGGTTCAAAACCATTTCGGCAAGCTATCGCTCGACTTCCTCGCACCCCGCGAGGGACTTGACCGGCGCAGGCTGGCGCGTGTGCTGGATTACATCGAGACGAATTTGGAGGGCGAATTGACGGTCGGCCATCTGGCATCGATCGCGTGCCTGAGCCAGTTTCATTTCGCCCGCGCGTTCAAGGCAGCCGTCGGCCGATCGCCGCATCGTTACGTCGGCGCCCGGCGGCTCGAACGTGCCAAGGAATTGCTGGGACAAAGGGAGCAGCCGCTGGCCGATATCGCGCTCAGGCTCAGATTTTCGTGCCAAGCCAATTTCACCCGCGCGTTCAGGCAGGCAACCGGCCTGACGCCCGCTCAGTACCGCCGCAGCGTCGTGGTCTGATTTGTTACGGATGTAACCGATCTGCGTCCGCTGATCCTGACAGCGGCAAGAAATGACAAAAGCTGAGCAACCGAGGCAAAGCCGCGTCCGCTCGCATGGTGCATCTATCGCTCCGATAAACCCCAAGCAATTGCGAGGAGCGAACATGACATCAGAGCGAAAGGTCGTCATCATCACCGGCGCGTCACGCGGCATTGGCGCGGAATTGCTGAAAGCCTATCGCGAAAACGGCTACCGCGTCGTGGCCACCGCCCGTTCGATCGGCAAGAGCGATGATCCGTCGGTCCTCATGATCGAGGGCGACATTGCACACCCCGAGACGGCCGAGCGCATCTTTAAGCTGGCGATCGAGCGTTTCGGGCGCATAGATACGCTCGTCAACAATGCCGGCGTGTTCATTGCCAAGCCTTTTACCGAATATTCCGCCGCCGATTTCGCAAAGATGGTCGCGGTCAATCTCGCCGGATTCTTTCATCTGACCCAGAAGGTCGCAGCGAGAATGCTGCAGACGGGTTCTGGCCACATCGTCAACATCACCGCCACGATCGCCGAACAGCCGATGACATCGCTCGCAGCGGGTCTTGCAGCGCTGACCAAGGGCGGGCTCAACGCGATCACGCGCTCGCTCGCGATCGAATATGCGCCCCGCAATATCCGGGTGAATGCCGTTTCGCCGGGCGCGATCAGCACGCCGATGCATTCGCCGGAGGCGCATGGTTTTCTCGCAGCGCTGCAGCCGATCGGTCGGATGGGCACGACGCAGGAGGTCGTCGATGCCGTGATGTATCTGGAGAAGGCAGCCTTCGTCACCGGCGAGATCCTGCATGTCGATGGCGGCTGGTCCGCCGGTCGCGGCTAGGAGATGCGAGATGTGGTCCGACCGTCGTCTGCTTGAATTGTTTGGAATCGAGCACCCGATCGTGCTGGCACCGATGGCGGGTTTCGCAACGGTTGAGCTCGCTTCCATCGTCGCCGATGCCGGCGGCCTCGGCTCGATCGGCTGCGCAACCATGGACCCGCAGCGCGCCGCCGACGCGATCACACAGATGCGGCGGCTGACCAGCAAGCCGGTCAGCCTCAATTTCTTCTGCCACGAGCCGGCGAAGGCCAATGCGGGGCGCGAGCGTGCGTGGCACGACCGGCTGTTGCCCTATTATCGCGAGCTCGGAATTGACGATGCGACACCGCCGCCGCGCACCGATCTTGCGCCGTTTGGCACTGCGATGTGCGAATTCGTCGAGGACGCGAGGCCGGAGGTGGTGAGCTTCCATTTCGGCTTGCCTGCACCGCCATTGCTGGCACGGATCAAGGCGGCAGGCTGCAAGGTGATCTCGTCGGCGACGACGGTTGCGGAAGCGCGCTGGCTGGAAGACCATGGCGCGGATGCAGTCATTGCCCAGGGCTATGAAGCCGGCGGCCACCGGGGCACGTTCCTCGATCGCGACCGGAACTGGGCGGTCGCTTCGCAGCTCGGCACCTTTGAGCTGGTGCCGCAGGTCACTGACGTGGTCAGCGTGCCCGTGATCGCCGCCGGCGGCATCGCCGATGGGCGCGGTATCGCCGCCGCTCTTGCCCTCGGCGCCTCCGGAGTCCAGATCGGGACCGCCTTCCTGCTTTGCCCCGAGGCGGCGACGCCGCCGCTGCACCGCGATGCCTTGCGGCAGGCGCGCGAGCTCGGCACCGTGGTGACGAACGTGCTCTCCGGCCGACCGGCGCGCGCCATGGTCAACCGCTTCGTCGCCGAGGTCGGCCCTCTGTCCGGCGCTGCACCGGATTTTCCGTTGCCGATGGGCGAGCTGGCACCGCTGCGGGCCGCGGCGGAGCGGAAGGGAAGCCGCGACTTCACCCCGATCTGGGCAGGACAGGGCGCTGCGCTGGCCCGCGAGCTCCCGGCCAAGGCGCTGATGCAGACCTTGGTGAAGGAGGCCGTCGAGCGTCTGAAGCATATCAGGGGCGGCTGAGATCCGCCGCATTGGCATCACGGCGTGCATCACGCTATGATCGTCCGTCCCTGCCAATGCAAAGAGGTCTCGCCGCGTGACGTCGTTTAGGGCTATTCGGGCGCGGGCCGAGAAGCGCAAGGGCGGCGCGAAAGCGCTGGAGAAGCTGCTGCCGCCGGCGCCGAACGCGAAATCTCTGGCTAAGCTGAAAGACGATCGCGTTCTCGCCGAGATGACGAAGCGGGTGTTCTGCGCCGGCTTTGCCTGGAGCGTGATCGACGCAAAATGGCCGGGCTTCGAGGAGGCCTTCCTCGGTTTCCAGGTGGAGAAGCTCGCCTTCGAGCCGGACGAATTCTGGGAGCGGCTCACGAGCGATGCGCGCATCGTGCGCAACGGCGCCAAGATCATGTCGGTGCGTGACAACGCCCGCTTCGTGCAGGAGATCGCGGCTGAGCACGGCAGCTTCGGCAAATTCTTGGGCGATTGGCCGTCCTCCGACGAAATCGGGCTGTTGAACCTTCTGGTCAAGCGCGGCAGCCGGCTCGGCGGCAATACCGGCCAGATGCTGCTGCGTTTCCTCGGCTGGGACGGCTTTGTCACATCAAGGGATGTCGTCGCCTGCCTGCGCGACGCCGGCCTCGATATCGCGGAAGAGGTGAAGTCGAAAGGCGATCTCGCCAAGGTGCAGGCGCAGTTCAACGCCTGGGCCAAGGAGACCGAGCTGCCTTATGTGCATCTCTCCCGCATCTGCGCGATGTCGATCGGGGAGAACTACGAGCCGGCCGAGCTCACGCGCCGCATGGGCGGCGACGAATAGCGTGTGCTCGTTGGATTGTGTTTGCCGGGGGTGCTTCGCCTCTCCCCGACGGGGAGGTGAAGAAGAGTCCGATCACACCACCGTCCACGGCTTCTCGCCGCTCCGCTGCGACAGCGTGAAGATCTCCACGCCATCGGCGGTCACGCCGACCGAATGTTCGAACTGTGCCGACAGCGAGCGGTCGCGCGTCACCGCGGTCCAGCCGTCGGACAGGATCTTCACATGCGGTTTGCCGAGATTGATCATCGGCTCGATGGTGAAGAACATGCCTGGCTTCAACGCCACGCCTTCGCCGGGCCGGCCGACATGAATAATGTTCGGCTCGTCGTGGAACATGCGCCCGAGGCCGTGGCCGCAGAAATCGCGCACCACGCTCATGCCCTGCGGCTCGACATAGCTCTGGATCGCATGGCCGATGTCGCCGGTGGTGGCGCCGGGCTTCACCGCGGCGATGCCCCGCATCATCGCCTCATAGGTCACCTCGATCAGCCGCTCGGCTTTGCGCGCGATCGGCCCGACCGCATACATGCGGCTGGAATCGCCATACCAGCCGTCGACGATGAAGGTGACGTCGATATTGACGATGTCGCCTTCCTTCAGTGGGCGGTCGCCGGGCATGCCGTGGCAGACCACATGGTTCAGCGAGGTGCAGGTCGAATAGCGATAGCCGCGATACATCAGCGTCGCCGGATAGGCGCCATGGCTGAAGGCGAACTCGCGCACGAACTGGTCGATCTTGGAGGTCGGGATCCCCGGCTTGACGATGTCGGTGAGCTCATCGAGGCATTTCGACACCAGCGCGCCCGCTTTGCGCATGCCGACAAAGCCGCTTTGTCCGTGCAGCTTGATCTGGCCGGTCTTGCGTAGGGAGGTGTCGGTTGCTTCGATATAGCTCATGTTCGGGTCATTTGGCGGGGTCTGTCGGACGGGCGATAATTCACCTAATTTAATGATCGAGGCGGCCAGCGCAAGCCAAGGTTGGGGCCGAAATGGCCTTTCCTGCCATGGATTTAGCTGGAAGTCTCGATCACGGTCTCGACCGGAAGGGCGCCGCGGACCCGAAGTTCCCGCACCGGATAGGGCACGCGGATGCCCTCGCGCTTGAAGGCGTCCCACAGCGCCAGCATCACGTCGCTTTTGACGTTGTCGAGGCCATCGGGATCGCCAATCCAGAAGGTCAGCGAGAATTTCATCCCGGCTTCGGCGAATTCGGTCAGGATGCAGTTTGGCGGCTTGCCTTTCAATGCCCGCGGCGCCGCGGCGGCGATCTCGATGGCGAGCTTGCACACCAGCCGCGGATCGGCCTCGTAATTGGTGCCGAAGGGGATTTTGACCAGCGTGTTCTTGTCGGTATAGGTCCAGTTGACGACCTTCTGCGTCACCAGGTCCTCGTTCGGGATCAGGAATTCGCGGCCGTCGCCGGCGGCTACCGAGATGTAGCGGGTTTTCATCGCGCTGATGCGCCCCGAATTGTCGCCGATGGTGACGAGGTCGCCGGGCTTCACCGACTTGTCGGCGAGCAGGATGATGCCCGAGATGAAGTTGGCGACGATCTTCTGCAGGCCGATACCGATACCGACACCGACCGCGCCGGAGAACACCGCGAGCGCCGAAAGGTTGATGCCGACCGCGCTGAGCGCGATCGCGATCGCAACCACCATCAGCCCGATCCGAATGATCTTGATCAGCAGGACCTGGACCGACGGCGTCAGGTCGGTGGCGCGGTTGATGCGGCTCTCGACGAAATTGCTCGCGATGTTGGTGAGCCACAGCGCCAGGATCACCAGCGCGCCGGCTTTGATCAGGAGCAGCGGCGTCAACCGCAGGCCGCCGACCTCGATCGCGACCGAATCCAGCGTCTCGGCCGTCGCATCGAGCTGGCCGATGATGCTGAGCGCCGCGACGATCCAGGCCCCCACCGACACCAGGCGGACGATGAAGGCGTTGCGGATGACCGACGCCACCAGGGAGATGACGAGCCAGGCCAGCGCCAGCTTGGCCGAGACTACGATCAGGTAGCTGCGGCTCGGCCAGGTCGAATGCGCCATGATGATGCGCGTCGCGATCATCAGGAGCGCGAACACCGCGGTCGAGGCGCTGCCGACCAGCACGCGGATGAAATGCCTGAGCGGCAGCGGCAGGTGCGACGCCAGCGAATCCATGTCGACCCGTAGGCGGATCGCGGCGTCGGCCGCATAGGCGATGCCGGCGGCCGCCAGGATGATGCCGAACTGCAGATAGAACCAGGGCGAGGTGACCTCCGCTCCGACCGACCGTGCGGCCATCTGCAGGGTCTCGATGACGTCCTTCAGCTCCATTTCCATCGGCGAAATCTCATGAAGTGCAGATTCAAGCGAATTTGATTCGAACGGTCGGCACGATCCCACAAACGCGACGCGCGGACCATCGCCACAACTGGCGTGCGATGTGAGGCTGGGCGCAAAACCAGAAGTCTGACGCCATCTTCAGAAAATGGGTTGGCGTCGAACTGTGGCGACGGTAAGGATGCATTGCAACTCTTCTCTTTCCCTACGGCGTATGGCTTCTCTCGATCAGGTCAGCATAGCCATCCTGCTTGGCGCAGTTCTCGTGATGGCCGGCATCCTGTCGAGCCTTTTGGCGCTGCGCTTTGGCGCCCCCCTGCTGCTGGTCTTCCTCCTGATCGGCATGCTCGCGGGCGATGCCGGTCCCGGCCACCTGCAGTTCGACGACGTCCGCACCACCTATCTGGTGGGCTCGGTGGCGCTGGCGCTGATCCTGTTCGATGGCGGACTACGCACGCGCTTCCAAAGCATCCGTGCCGTGCTGGCGCCCTCGATGGTGCTCGCGACCGCCGGCGTGCTGTTGACCGCGCTGATCACGGCGCCGGTGGCCAAATATATGCTCGACCTCTCCTGGACCGAGGCATTGCTGGTCGGGGCCGTGGTGGCCTCGACCGACGCCGCTGCGGTATTTTTGCTGGTCCACACCCAGGGGTTGCGCCTGCGCCCGCGCGTCGGCGCCACGCTGGAGGCCGAAAGCGGCACCAACGATCCTTTCGCGATCTTCCTGACGCTGATGCTGGTGGAATTCATCTCCCTCGGAGAAAGCTCGGCGTCGCACATCGTCCTGGAGTTCGTCCGCGAGGCCGTGCTTGGGGCGATCGTGGGCGTGATCGGCGGCCGGCTGGTCGTGATCGCCATGAACCGCGTCGCTCTGCCGCAGGGCCTGCACGCGCCGTTCGTGACCACGGCGGCGCTCGTGATCTTCGGCGCGGCGCAGATCGCCCATGCCTCCGGCTTCCTCGCCGTCTATCTCGCCGGCATCATCATCGGCAACCGCCCGACGCGCGCGCACAGCTCGGTGGTCGCGTTCCTCGACGCCGCGACCTGGCTCGCGCAGATCGTGATGTTCGTGCTGCTCGGGCTCCTGGTGTCGCCGCACCGCGTGCTCAGCAGCCTGGGTGCTTCGGTCGTGGTGGCGCTGGCGCTGATGCTGCTGGCGCGGCCGCTTGCGGTATTCGCCTGCATGGCGCCGTTCCGCTTCAACTGGCGGGAGAAGGTGTTCATTGCCTGGACCGGGCTGCGCGGTGCGGTTGCGATCTTCCTTGCCTCGATCCCGATGCTGGTGGGCCTGTCGAAGGCCTATCTCTATTTCGATGTCGCCTTTGTCGTCGTCATCATCTCGCTTTTGCTGCAGGGCTGGACCCTGGCGCCGGCGGCGCGTCGGCTGCACGTGGCGCTGCCGCGCGTCGACCGCGGCCCGCGGCGCGTCGAACTGGACCTGCCCGGCCAGCTCGAGCAGCAGCTCGTCGGCTATCCCGTCGGTGCGAAGAGCCTGTTTTTCCGCCGCGGATTGCTGCCGTCCTGGTCGAAGCCGACACTGGTGATCCGCGACGAGAACATTCTCTCCCCCGCCGAGGCCGACCCGATCGCGCCCGGCGACTACCTCTATCTGCTGGCGCCGCCGGAGCGGGCGGAAGCGCTCGACCGCTTCTTCGTCGACATGCCGCCAAGCACCGCGCCGGACCCGCATCTGCTCGGCGACTTCGTCGTCTCCGGCGAGCATACGCTTGGCGAGCTTGCCGAGATCTACGGCGTGACCGTCGATGAGGACCAGAAGAAGCTGACGCTGTCGGATTATTTCGACATCCATCTCGACCGCGCGCCGAAGGAAGGCGCGGAGCTCGCGCTGGACAGCATCGTCCTGGTCGCGCGCAGCCTCGGTGGCGGCAGGGTCAATGTCGTCGGCCTGCGCCTGCCGGAGGAAGAGGAGCCGGTCGTGCCGGCGACCCGGCTGCAGCAGTTCAAGCGCAAGCTCGCCGGGATCTGGACATCGGTCGCAGGCGTCTAAAGTCGCGCCCCCGAAAGAGAGCGTAGCCCGGGTGGAGCGCCCGCGTAACCCGGGACCGCTTGCAAACGTTGATGGAGATGTCCCGGGTTGCGCTTCGCTTCACCCGGGCTATGCGGCTGTTTCGCGGGGACGGTCGTCGTGGGCTGGGAAAGGGCTTATCTTCGAAGGAAGCCCGCATCGCCCGCGAACTGCTTGATCAGTTCGTTGAGGTCGTCGTCAGCCGGCCCATCGTTTCCATCTTGCGGATTCGATTCGGTACGAATCTCGGGTGCGGCCGGCGGTACCACAGCGATCTTCGGCGCGTGGAGTTTCACAGCGCGGCGATCCAGCTTGACCTCTGCGCGCGGCGATCTCGGCTCCCGATTTGCATCGATCGATGCTTGATGCACTTCGGGCGATGCCGCCGGCGTGGATTCCTTTCGTGCGGCTTTCGCGATGATCTCGTTGACGATCGCACCGAGGCGGCCCTTGTCGGGCTGGGCGAGATAGCTATTGGCGAATTCATCGACATAGTGCTGGCCGTAGTCGGACAGCACCGCGGCCAGTCGCGCCAGATCGGGATCGCTCTCGACCAGGCGGCGCCATACTTCCTTGTCGTAAGCGGAGGCGTCGGCGCTCGAGGTCGTTTGCGGTGCCGGCAAGGGGGGAGGTTCCGGAGTGATCGGAACAGTTTCTGCGTGGGCCGGAGGCACTTCGGCAAGTGCGGTAGCCGGCTTCGGACGCGCATCGAGGGCGGCCTCCGTCTTCTCGGACTTTCGCCGCTTCCGCTCGGCGACCTGAAGCGACACGAGGCCGATGCCCATCAACAGAAACCCGAGAGCGGCCCAGGCCACCGTGAGGCACAGGACGAATCCTGTGAGCAGCAAAACCCAACCAGCAATACGCATGGCACGCCTTTCTTCCGGCAACAATTTGGCGCGCTCGGGCGGATTTGGCAAATCGACAAGCTTTGTCCTTAAAGCAAACGAATCTGTGAACGAGTCGACCCGATGTCTTTTGCCGAGCACCGCGGGGAACCGTCACATTGTCGCCAATCGGCGGTCAACAAGCGGTTGCAACCGCTGCGGATCACCCAGTTTCGCTGTGAAATGGGAACCAATGCGCCTCGAGGGCTGTTGGTGCCTGCCGTAACGAACCTTCACCAGGAGTGGCACATGCGAAAATTCATCCTCCCGATGATCGTGGTTATGACCCTTGGGATTGCGACGCACGCCAGGGCTTATGATTCTGGCGATCTCATATCGATGCAGAGAGCACTGGCGATCGCGACCGATCTCGGGCTCGTAACCGTATCTCACACTGAATTTGCCGGCTATGAATGGCAAATCGAGGGGCGGGATCTCGAAGGCCGGTACATGGAAGTCGATGTCGACGCCCGCACCGGTGCGGTGCTCAACGTCGATCGATAAACCTGCGAGGTGCTGCTTGATGCGCCCTCGCCCCTTGTGGGAGAGGGCTACTCCGGCGTCAGCACGAACTCGCTTGGGTGAGGGGTCTCTCTCCGCGCGCACCGTGCCCGCGGCGACGACCACTCATCCGGCGCTTCGCGCCACCTTCTCCCGCAAGGGGAGAAGGGAAGGTGACCGAAATCACTTCGAGCCTCCCGTCAGCACCTTTACGCCGCCGAACGCAGTCACCTCGCCACGACGCAGCATCACGATCTGGGTCGCGAGCTGGCGCAGTTCGGCGGCGTCGTGGCTGACATAGACCATCGGAATGCCTTCGTCGCGCAGCCGGATCAGATAAGGGAGGATCTCCACCTTCCGCCCTTCGTCCAGCGAGCCGAGCGGCTCGTCGAGCAGCAACAGGCGCGGCTTCGACAACAGCGCGCGTCCGAGCGCGACGCGCTGGCGCTCGCCGCCGGAAAGTTTACCCGGACGACGGTCCATGAGATGGCCGATGTCGAGCAGGTCGGTGACGCGTTTGCGCTGCGCCGGATCATCCGGCAGGCGATTCATGCGGCGTCCGTAATCGAGGTTCTGCCGCACGTCGAGATGCGGGAACAGCCGCGCGTCCTGGAACACATAGCCGATGCGGCGCCGGTAGGGCGGCACATGCACGCGCGCTTCGGTGTCGTCGAGCGTCTCGCCATCGAGCGAGATGATGCCGCGGTCGGGCTTCAGCAGTCCCGCGATCATGTTGATCAGCGAGGTCTTGCCGGCGCCCGACGCGCCGAACAGGCCGGTGACGCGGCCCTCGCTGGTGAACGACGCAGAGAGCGTGAATTCGCCAAGGTGCTTGGTGACGTCGACACGGAGCATGGTCAGTTTCCGTGCAGCCGCTTCGTCGCGCGCCGCGCGAACCACTCTGATGCAACAAGCGCGCTCATCGCAAGCACGATGGAGATGATGACCAGCCGCGCCGCCGCAAGGTCGCCCTCGGGCGTCTGGATCAGCGAATAGATCGCCGACGAGATGGTCTGGGTCTCGCCTGGAATGTTGGAGACGAAGGTGATGGTCGCGCCGAACTCGCCGATCGCCTTGGCGAAGCCGAGCACCATTCCGGCGAGCACGCCCGGTAGCGCCAGGGGCAACGTCACGGTCAGGAACACCTGCCATGGCGCCGCGCCCAGCGTTCCGGCCGCCTGCTCCAGCCGCCGGTCGACGGCCTCGATCGACAGCCGGATCGGCCGCACGAGCAATGGAAAGGCCATCACGCCGCAGGCGAGCGCCGCACCGGTCCAGCGGAACGCGAAGACGATGCCGAGATGATCGGCAAGCCATGCCCCGACGAGGCCGCGCCGTCCAAACGTGAGCAATAGCAGATAGCCGGTGACAACGGGCGGCAGCACCAGCGGCAGATGCACGAGCGCGTCGAGCACCGATTTGCCCCAGAAGTCACGGCGCGCCAGCAGCCACGCCAGCGCGATCCCTAAGGGGGTCGCGACCAGTGTTGCGACGATGGCGACCCGCAACGACAGCAGGATCGCCGTCCACTCGGTCGGCGAAATCTCGAACACGTGGGCTCAGATCATGCTTCCGCTTTTCCGGATCATGCTCAGGTCGTCGGCGTGATCAGGAACTTGAAGCCGTACTTCTCGAGGATCGTCTTTGCCGCCGACGATTTCAGGAAGTTGAGGTACTCGGCGGTCTCGGGTTTGGCCGTCGTCGTCGCCGCGACCGGATAGATGATCGCGGGATGGCTGTCGGCCGGGAAGGTGCCGACGATCTTGACGCCGGGCTCGACCTTGGCGTCGGTCGAATAGACGATGCCGAGCACGGCCTCGCCGCGGGCGACCAGTGTCAGCGCCGCGCGAACGCTTTCGGCCATCGCGAATTTCGGCTCGGCCGCTTGCCAGGCGCCGAGCTTCTCCAGCGCCGCCTTGGCATATTTGCCGACCGGCACGGCCTTGACGTCGCCGGTCGCGATCCTGCCGTCACCGGCGAGCTTGGCGAGGTCGAAGCCGCCGCCGATATTGACGTTGTCGATCTTGGAGTCCTTCGGCGCGATCAGCACGATGCTGTTGCCGAGCAGATTGACCCGCGTCGCCTCGTTGATGTTCTTCTGCTTGACCGCGTAGTCCATCCAGTCGGTGTCGGCGGAGACGAACACGTCGGCCGGCGCGCCCTGCTCGATCTGCTTTGCCAATGCTGAGCTGGCGGCATAGCTCGCATTGACCTTGACGCCGGTCTTGGCGGTGTAGGCGGCGTCGATGTCGTCGAGGGCGTTCTTCATCGAGGCGGCCGCGAACACGGTCAGGGTCTTTTCCTGCGCGTTCGCAGGTAAGGTGGCTGAAGCCAGCGCAAGGACAAAGGCGGCGACAATTCCGGCAAGGCGGTTCATGGCAGGCGCTCCATCACGTCCGCATGCACGCGGACCGCGCGCACTTCGGGCGTTGGTTGAATCGATGAGATCTGCGACAGACGGAAGCGCCGTTCCGGTGATCCCAACGGACTGACGGTCGGTTGGGATATCGCTACGTTCAGACAATAAACAGGCTGGCCGTCCGGGTAAAGACGACGCGTTGTCTATTCGCCGGCCTATGTACCGCTCATTCCGCCGGCAGGATCGCGACCGAGATCGAATTCTCTTTGACCCCGCTGATCTGCAGTACGAATGGGCTGGCGGAAAGCTCGAATTTTACCGTCTTGCGGATACCGTCGCAGTCGGTGGCGCCGCTGAATGCCTTGGGCTTGAGGAAGTGACCATCCTGCACCACGTCCAGCCAGGCGCCGGACGACAGGCTGATCGTGTAAAGGCCGGCCTTGGGCGTAGTCTTGAAGCTGGTGAAGCCGGCAAAAGTGCCGTCCTTCGGCGCCCGCTCCGGCGGCGTCGGCAGTTTTGCATCTGCCGGTGCCACCAGGGTCAGCGTGAATCCGCTGGCGGGCAAGGCCGCAAACTCGTTGCCTGAGGTCAATTTGGCGCGATCTGGCGCGGTCAGCGCGGCGCGCTCGCGATCGATCGGCCATTTGAACTTGTCGCAACCGCTCGGTTCTTCCGCCGCAAGAGCAGGCGCACTGCCGAGCAGCAGCAACGCAACCAGAACAGATGTCCGCCGCATGACTATTCCACCGCGATCATGACATCGGAGGCCTTGACCACCACGATCACCTTGCCGCCAACCTTGATGCCGAGATCATCGACCGCCTCGTTGGTGATCGAGGACGTCATGACGGTGCCGCCGATATCGACGCGGACATGGGACGTGGTTGCGCCCTTCTTCACCTCGACGACGGTGCCCTTGATCTGGTTACGTGCACTGAGACGCATGATCGCTCCTCGCAATGGTTGAATGCGCGCAGTCGTGCTGCGCCTATGTGGCTTTTGGTTGAAACGAGCGGGACCGTCGTCCCCGGCGGACGCCTTGCGCTTGCGGCGCTGGCCGACGCGACAATAGCCCATCACGCCGCCGCGGGAATAGCGTCCTGACGAAGATGTTATCCTCGCGGGGCAATGCGTAGCCCGGATGGAGCGTCCATCGAAGAAGATGTTACTGCTTCGCGTCCGGCGCGTTCAGCACCGCTTTGCAAGCGGCCGGCATTTGCGCCAGGGTCATCGGCGGCTTCGGCTTTGGCGGTATCGGCGGCGGCTTCGGATGCAGCACCGCATCGGAGAACCAGAAGTCGAAGTCGGAAGGCTTGCAGCCTTCATCCTCCGACTGCGACGGCTGTCCCTCGCATTCGCTGGCGCCGGCCGGGCAGCGCATGCGGATGTGGAAGTGATAGTCATGGCCCCACCACGGTCTGATCTTGGCGAGCCAGCTACGGTCGCCCTTGGCCTCGCGGCACAATGCCTTCTTGATCGCGGCGTTGACGAAGATCCGCTGCACGGCGGGCTCCTGCGCGGCGTCGCGCAGCACCAGCACATGGCCGGGGGTGAACACTTTGGGATCGACGTCGAGCCGGTCCGGCCGCACCATCATCACCGCCGACATGTCCTCGCGTTCTTCGCGCGACAGCCTGCGGTCGGGCATCGGCGTCAGCCAGACGTCGGCATCTAAACCGATCTGGTGACTGGCATGGCCGCTCAGGGCGGGCCCGCCGCGCGGCTGCGCGATGTCGCCGACCAGGATACCCGGCCAGCCGGCATCCTTGTGCGCCTTGACCGACAGGCGCTTGAGCAGCGCGATCATGCCGGGATAGCCCCAGTTGCGGTTGCGCGACAGCCGCATCACCTGCCAGGTCTCGCCACTGATCGGCATCGGCGCCGCGCCCGCGAGACAGCCTTTGGAATAGGAGCCGATCACCCGCGTCGGCGTCGCCGTCGGCAGCACCTTGCGCGCGAACAATTCCTTGGCGCCGAGCTTGGGATCGTTGGGATTGGCGAGCGGCGGCAGCGGCTTCGGATTGACCGAGCCTCTGTCCTGCGCCGACGCCGCGTCGGCACCAAGCGATAGAGCTGCAAGAACCAGCAGGGTCAATATCGGGCGGGACGTCATGGGATTCACTCGAAGGGCAGTCAGCGTAACATGGATTCGATGGTCCGCGAGCCGCCGTGACATCGCAATTGGTTGATGGAGCTAACTCCCTCTCCCGCTTGCGGGGGGGCGAGGTGGGGGTATCTCCGCGATTCGGACTCTTCGTGTGGAGAGGGCCCTCACCCGGCGCTTACGCGCCGACCTCTCCCGCAAGCGGGAGAGGTGGGACGAGCCTTCACTGCATCTCGATCTTGGCCGACTTGATCACCGTGCTCCAGCGGTCGACCTCGCTGCGCAGATATTGCGACGTCCGCTCCACCGAGCCCCCATAGATTTCCGCGGAGAGCTTTCGGAAGTTGGCCTGGATATCGGGCCGGGCCAGCACTTCGTTGACGTCGGCATTGATCTTCTCGACGATCGCCTTCGGCGTCCCTGGCGGCGCCACCATCGCAAACCAGGCGACCGCTTCGAAGCCCGGCAGCGTTTCGGCGATCGTCGGCACGTTGGGCATGGATGGCAATCGTTTCGGCGAGGCCACCGCCAGCAGCTTGAGCTTGCCGGCCGTCACCAGCGGCAGCGTGACGCCGAGATTGTCGAACATCAGGTCGACGTCGCCGGCGAGCAGGCCCTGCAGCGCCGGCACGGTGCTGCGATAGGGAATCTGGCGCAGCTTCACCTTCGCCATCGTCTCGAATAATTGGGAGCTCAGATGCGACGTTGTCCCGCTGCCGAGCGTGGCGGCTGTGAGCCCATCGGGGTTTGCGCGCAGATGATCGATCAACTCCGCCACGCTGGACGCCTTGATGCCGTTGGGGCGGACGAAGATCGCGTTCGGCACCTGCGCCATCACGACGATCGGCTCGAACCTCGCCGGATCAAAGCGGAGCTTGCGGAAAAGGTTCTGGTTGATGACGAGCGGCGGCGGTGGCGCGGAGAGAAGGGTATAGCCGTCGGGGTCGGCATTGTAGACCTCCTCGGCCCCGACGTTGCCGGCTGAACCGATCCTGTTCTCGATTACGATCGGCTGGCCCCATTTGCGCGACAGCCAATCCGCCACCAGCCGCGGGACCGCATCCGCGGTGCCGCCGGCAGAGAATGGCACGATGATCCTGACGGTGCGGTCCGGGTAGTCTCCGGCAGCGCCGGGACCACACGTCAGCAGCAGCGCCAGCGTCGCCGCCAAGAGAGTGCTGATGGTGAGAGATCGATTGTGCGTGCTCTGGCGCATCGGGTCCCCTCCCCAAGGCGATGCTTGCGCCTCGTCCGCCGTCCGCAACTTGGCGTCCCCTGGAACGGAGGATAGCCTGAACCGGCGGGCGCCCGAAGCATTTTTGACGACAGCAGATGCCCACTCTGATCGCGACCTCCTGATTTGCTCGATCCAAGCTCGCGGCTTAACCGGGTACTAACCCTGTCGCGTAATGACGCAATTTCGTGCGGAATACGCGCCATTGGTGCATCCGCAGCATCGCTACCCGGATCGCGGGAAAATTGGCTCCGCGCGCCTGGTTGATTTGCCCGTTGGATTTGCTTCTCAGCCCCTCCGAGCCGCCCGCCGGTATTCAGAGATGCGGACGTCCGCCTCCTAAACAGGCAGCTCGGGTCCGGCTCTATTCTGGAAACCGGCGGAATACACCATTTTTTCAGACACTTATCGGAGAACCATCCGCGGCGGGAGTGCGTGTGGCGGAAAGTCGATGCCGAAGATGCGGCCAAAAACGGTGAAGAAACTAAGGCGCAGGGCGGCGGCGAGAATTCCCGGCCGTCCGGTCAAATCCGATCCGAAACTTTCAGGCGGCAAGCGGCGCGTTCCGTCCGAGATCGGCGAGATCGTGCGCAAGCGCGCCGAGGCTGAGGCGGCGATCGCCGATGCGCGCCGCTCCAACGAGCGCCTGCGCGAGGCGATCGACATCCTGCCGCAGGGCATCGTGTTCCTGGACGCCGAAGGCCGCTACATCCTCTGGAACAAGAAATATGCGGAGATCTATCGCCGCAGCTCCGACCAGTTCGAGCACGGCGCGCGGCTGCAGGATACGCTCCGGGTCGGCGTCGCGCGCGGCGACTATCCCGAGGCCATCGGCCGCGAGGAGGCGTGGATCGCCGAGCGGCTGAAGAAACTCTATCAGCCCGGCGAGCGGCATGAGCAGAAGCTTGCCGACGGCCGCGTCGTCCTGATCGAGGAGCGGCTGACCTCGGATGGCGGCGTCGTCGGCCTGCGCGTCGACATCACCGAATTGAAGCAGCGCGAGGCCTCGTTCCGCCTGTTGTTCGACGGCAATCCGGTGCCGATGATCCTCTGCTCGCTCGACGGCGAGCGCATCCTCTCCGTCAACGACGCCGCGGCCGAACATTATGGCTTCAGCCGTGCCGAATTCGAGAAACTGACCATCCGCAGCCTGCAGGCGTTCGATACTGAACTGCCGTGGATCGGCGGCCGCGGTGGCGACGAGCAGGCGGCGCGGACCTGGAAGCATGTGCGGGCCGACGGCACGCTGATCGATCTTGCGATCTATTCGCGCGAATTGATGCATGGCAACCAGCCCGCGGTGCTGCTGGCGCTGATGGACATGACCGAGCGCAAGCGCGCCGAGGCGCGGCTTGCCTTCATGGCCCAGCATGACGGGCTCACGGCGCTGCCCAATCGCAATCTGCTCCGCCAGCAGATGGACGACATGCTGCTGCACACCCGCCGCAGCGCCGAGAAGGTCGCGGTGCTGGTGCTCGGGCTGGACAATTTCAAGGCCGTCAACGACACGCTCGGCCATGGCGTCGGCGACAAGCTCCTGCGCGGGGTCGCAAAGCGCCTGCGCTCGACCTTGCGCGAGGAAGATGCGCTGGCCCGTCTCAACTCCGATGAATTCGCGATCGTCCAGAGCGGCGTGTCGCGTCCGGAGGATGCGGTGCTGCTCGCGAAGCGCCTGCTGGAAGCGATCGGCGAACCCTATCTGCTCGACGGCCATTCCATCGTGATCGGCGCCAGCATCGGCATTGCGATGTCGCCCGGCGACGGCGACGAATCGGAGAAACTGTTGAAGAGCGCCGACATGGCGCTATCGCGCGCCAAGAGCGAATTCCGCGGCACCTTCTCCTTCTTCGAGGCCGAGATGGACGCGCGCGCCCAGACCCGCCGCAAGATCGAGATGGATTTGCGCGACGCGATCCAGAACGACGGCTTGCGGCCGTTCTACCAGCCGCTGGTCGATCTCTCGAGCGGCCGCATCACCGGCTTCGAGGCGCTGGTGCGCTGGCCGCATCCCGAGCGCGGCATGATCTCGCCCGGCGAGTTCATCCCCGTGGCGGAAGAGACCGGCCTGATCAATCCGCTCGGCGGCTTGATGCTGCGGCGCGCCTGCATGGATGCCGCGCATTGGCCCGACGATGTCCGCGTCGCCGTCAACCTGTCGCCGCTGCAATTCCGCACCGGCAATCTGTTGGCGCAGGTAACGGAAGCGCTGAAGTATTCCGGTCTGCCGGCGCGGCGGCTCGAGCTCGAGATCACCGAGACGCTGCTACTAGAAAAGAGCAGCCAGGTGCTGGCCACGCTGCACGCGCTGCGCGCGCTCGGCGTGCGCATCTCGATGGACGATTTCGGCACCGGCTATTCCAGCCTCAGCTATTTGCGCAGCTTTCCGTTCGACAAGATCAAGATCGACCAGTCGTTCGTGCGCGACCTCGGCTCCAACCGCGATGCGCAGGCGATCGTGCGTTCGATCATCAGCCTCGGCAAGGGCCTCGGCGTCACCATCACCGCGGAGGGAGTCGAGACCGAAGCCGAGCTGAGCTGCCTGCGCGCCGAAGGCTGCCACGAAGGCCAGGGTTTCCTGTTCAGCCGCGCCAGGCCCAATGCCGACATCGTCAGCCTGCTGCAGGCGCAGCGCGGCGGGACGAACGACGAAGCCGCGCTGGTAGCGTGAGCCGAGTTTTTCAGTGGTAGGGTGGGCGCGTTTCGCTTTGCCTACCCTACGTGCTCACCGCGTCGTTGGCGATCCCGCGAGATTGCCTGAGAGGATCGCGCGGCCGGCGTCCTCGTAATTGACGTCGCGGGCCTGGATCTGCTGCGCGATCGCGTGCATGTCGCGGAAGCGGCGCTCGAACTTGTTGGCGGCGAACACCGCCGTGGCGCCGGCCATGTGATAGGCGGTATCGACCACGGATGCCGATTGGTGGATGGTCCAGGTCGAGGCGACGCGCAGCGCCACGCGATGGCCTTCTGTCAGGGAAACGCCGCGTTCCAGATCGCGCCAGACGTCCGCAGCAGTCGTATAGAGATAGGCACGCGCAGCGCGCAGGCTTGCCTCGGTGCGGCCGATCAAACCCTGCACCGCATTGTTCTCGCGCATCGCCTTCAACCCTTGCGGCGTCTTGCCGCGCGAAAGCTCGATCGCCGCATCGAGTGTGGCGCGCGCGACGCCGAGCGCGGTCGCGGCAAAGCCCATGCCGAACACCATGTTGGTGGAAAGCTTGTACAGCGGGCCCCCTTCGCGCAAGGCCGAAGGATCGTCGCGCAGCGCGGCGAACTTCTCCTGGATGAACAGATTCTCCACCGAGTAGGAATCGGTGCCGGTGCCCTTCAGCCCGATCACGTCCCAGACGTCGTGCATCGTCGCGCTCGTCGCCGGAAACAGGATGGTGCGGATTTCCGCCGAGCCGTCAGCTTTCCTGCGGGGCGAGCCATCCTGTTCGACCACGCGCACATGCGCGCCCAGCCAGCTTGCCTGCCGTGAACCGCTCGCAAAATCCCAGCGCGCATTGGCGAGATAGCCGCCCGGCACCGCCTTCACCTCATGCGCGATCGCGCCCCAGGCGAGGATTCCCGGCGCGACGTTGAAAATCTCGTTCGCCGCATCAGGCTCGAGATAGGCCGCGGTCATCGCGCAGACGGTGCATTGGCCGAGGCACCAGGCGGTGGAGGCATCGGCCTTGGCGATCTCCTCCTGCATCTGCATGAACGCTTCCAGCGTCGCCTCGCTGCCGCCGAAGCGTTTCGGCAGCAGCGCGCGATAAAGCCCGTTGTCGACCAGCGCCGCTGTCACCGCGCCCGTCAGCCGCCGCGTCCGTTCGATCTCGTCCGCATCTTTTGTGATCAACGGCGCCAGTGCACGCGCCTTCCCGGCGAGATCGAACTCTTCCGGCTTGCTCATGCGTTTCCTCGCTGTTGTTGTTCTATCGAGCGGGAACGCGATGGTGGCCTATCCGTGGAGAGAGGGCAAGCTAGTCGAAGCACTCGCGGCCGTCATTCCGGGGCTCGCGTAGCGCGAGCCCGGAATCCATTTCTCCGCCCGTGCCTGTAGCCCGATGGATTCCGGGCTCTCGCTTCGCGAGCCCCGGAATGACAGCGCCTCAGCTATCCACCTTCAGCGCGGCAATGAAAGCTTCCTGCGGGATGTCGACCTTGCCGAACTGCCGCATCTTCTTCTTGCCTTCCTTCTGCTTCTCCAGAAGTTTTCGCTTACGCGTGATGTCGCCGCCGTAGCACTTGGCGGTGACGTCCTTGCGCAGCGCGCGGACGGTTTCGCGGGCGATCACCTTGCCGCCGATCGCCGCCTGGATCGGGATCTGGAACATGTGCGGCGGGATCAGTTCCTTCATCTTCTCGACCATGGCGCGGCCGCGGCCCTCGGCGCGGGTGCGGTGCACCAGCATCGACAGCGCGTCCACCGGCTCGCCATTGACCAGGATCTGCATTTTGACGAGATCGGCCGGCTTGTAGTCGGTCAGATGATAGTCGAACGAGGCGTAGCCCTTGGAGACCGATTTCAGCCGGTCGTAGAAATCGAACACCACTTCGTTGAGCGGCAAATCGTATTTCACCATCGCGCGGGAGCCGACGTAAGTCAGCTCCTTCTGCGAGCCGCGGCGGTCCTGGCACAGTTTCAGCACGCTGCCGAGATATTCGTCCGGGGTGAGGATGGTAGCCTCGATCCAGGGCTCATCGATCTCGGCGATCTTGACCACGTCCGGCATGTCGACCGGGTTGTGGATCTCGATCTCGCTGCCGTCGGTGAGTTTCATCTTGTAGATGACGCTCGGCGCAGTCGCGATCAAATTGAGATCGAACTCGCGCGACAGCCGCTCCTGGATGATCTCCAGGTGCAACAGCCCAAGGAAGCCGCAGCGGAAGCCGAAGCCCAGCGCGGCCGAGGTCTCCATCTCGAACGAGAAGCTGGCATCGTTGAGGCGGAGCTTGCCCATCGCCGCGCGCAGGGTTTCGAAATCGTCGGCGTCAACAGGGAACAGGCCGCAGAACACCACCGGGATCGCCGGCTTGAAGCCCGGCAGCATTTCCGACACCGGCTTCTTGTCGTCAGTGATGGTGTCGCCGACGCGGGTGTCGGCGACTTCCTTTATCGCGGCGGTGATGAAGCCGATCTCGCCGGGGCCGAGCTCGTCCACCTGCTGCATCTTCGGCGTGAAGAAGCCGACGCGCTCGATGTCGTAGGCTGCGCCCGTGCCCATCATGCGGATGCGGCTGCCCTTCTTCATCACGCCGTCGACGACGCGGATCAGAACGACCACGCCGAGATAGACGTCGTACCAGCTATCGACCAAGAGCGCCTTCAAGGTGGCATCCTTGTCGCCCTTCGGGGGCGGCAGGCGGGTGACGATGGCCTCCAGCACATCAGGCACGCCGAGGCCGGTCTTGGCCGAGATCATTACGGCGTCGGAAGCGTCAATGCCGATCACGTCCTCGATCTGCTGCTTGACCTTCTCGGGCTCGGCCGCGGGCAAGTCGACCTTGTTCAGGACCGGCACGATCTCGTGGTTGTTATCGAGCGCCTGGTAGACATTGGCGAGCGTCTGCGCCTCGACGCCCTGGCTGGCGTCGACCACCAGCAGGGAACCTTCGCAGGCCGCCAGCGATCGCGAGACCTCGTAGGCGAAGTCGACATGGCCGGGCGTGTCCATCAGGTTGAAGATGTAATCCTTGCCGTCCTTGGCGCGGTATTTCAGCCGCACCGTCTGCGCCTTGATGGTGATGCCGCGCTCGCGCTCGATGTCCATGGAATCGAGCACCTGTTCCTTGCCCGCCATCTCGCGATCCGACAGGCCGCCGGTCATCTGGATCAGGCGGTCGGCCAGCGTCGATTTGCCATGGTCGATATGGGCGACAATGGAGAAGTTGCGGATGTTCGGAATAGGGGCGGTCGTCATGGGGCGCGAGATAGCATTCGCACCCCGAAGCGGCAACCACATTGCGGAATTTTGAGCCGGTTTTGGTTGGTTTTGGCGGGTGTTTTTCCCGATTGTGGGAAGGTCGCTGCGGCAAACGGCAGCGGCGGGGAAACTTGCGGCGCCGGTCTCCCATAGTCACGCCAAGCTGATTTCATTCGCCCGTAAAACAGGCTAGGCAGGGCCCATGGCGACTGCATCAATCCTGCCCGCGGCGGCGCGCGCAAAACGGAAATTGTCGATCTCGCGCCTGGCGGCGTGGCTGGTGGCGCGCGCAACCGATCCTGTCACCGGATTATGGTTCGTCACCGGCTTTGCGCTCGCCCATGCCGTGCTGTGGACGCTGATCCTGGTCAATCTGAAGTCCGCGCAGGACATCCATATGGATGTCGCGGAGGCCTTTGCCTGGGGCCAGAAATTCCAGCTCGGCTATGGCAAGCATCCGCCGCTGTCCGGCTGGGTCGCCGGCCTCTGGTTCCGCATCTTCCCGGTGACGGATTGGGCGACATATGCGCTGGCGATGGCGGTCATCGCCGTGAGCCTTATCGTCTGCTGGTCGATCGCGCTGCGTGTGGTCGACCGCCGCCGCGCCTTCTTCGTCGTGGTGACGCTCGCGCTCTATCCGATCTTCAACTTCAAGGGCTACAAGTACAACGCCGACCTGTTGCAGCTTGCGACCCTGCCGCCGGTCGTGCTCGCCTATCTCTATGCGTTCGAGAAGCGCACCGTCATTTCGGGCGTCTGGCTTGGCCTTGCCGGCGCGCTGGCGCTGATGACCAAATATTGGGTGCTGACCATGATCGGCGCCATCGGGCTTGCGGCGCTGATCCATCCCGAGCGCCTTCGCTTCCTGGCTTCGCCGGCGCCGTGGGTTGCGATCGCAACGATGATCGTGGCGATGATTCCGCATATCGTCTGGCTGAGCGAGACCCATTTTGCGCCATTGACCTATGCCGGGGATGTCTACAGCATCGACAATCGCGCGGTCAGTCTGTACCTCGTCAACGGCTACATCGCCCACAATCTCGGATTGCTCGCCGCCTGTATCGTGCTGGCGGCCCTCGCGCTCGGCTGGGGCGCGCTGGTGCGGCGGCCGTCGACCTTGTTCACGCGCAACTGGTCGCTGGGGCCGAATCCCGGCGTCAATCTCTCGCTGGCGCTGAACGTCTGGATCATCCAGATCATCGTCGCGATCGGACCGCCGCTCGGCGCGCTGTTCTTCGAGATCTATATCAAGACCGACTGGGGCATCTCGCTGTTCTTCCTGACGCCGCTCGCGCTGGTCGCGATCCCCTGGCTGCGGATCCCCAGAATGGCGCTGTTTCGGATCAGCGCGATCTGGCTCGTGATCACCATCGCCATGCTGTTCGCGTCGCCGACCATTGCCGAGCGCGAGCTTGCCGCCGATCCGAACAGCGTCGCGAAATACGGCGCGCGCGCCGAGCTTGCGCGCGAGCTCACCGAAGCCTGGCACCGCAAAGCCGCCTCGCGCTGGGCCGTGGTGGCGGGCACCACGGAGGTGATCATGCCGCTGGTGTTCTACAGCCCTGATCATCCAGCGCCGTTCACGCCGGGCGAGGTCTGGGGCGCGGGCCTCACCAGCGAAGCGGAAGCCAAGCGCCTCGGCTTCATCGGCGTGTTCGACCCCAATGACGGACGCCTGCCTGCGTTCGAGAGCTGGATCGACAAGAACGCGCCGCACGCCGAGCGCCTGATCATGACCACGCGCCGCTTCGTCCACGGCCACCCCGGCCCCTCTGTGAGCTGGAAAGTCTACATCGCGCCGCCGGTGCCCTCTGTGCCCGATCGCCCGAAATCGTAGGATGGGTAGAGCGAAGCGAAACCCATCATTCGCATTGCTTGCTCCGTCGCGATGGGTTTCGCTTCGCTCTACCCATCCTATGGGCCTTGCTGTTTGCACGGCGCCCCCCGCATAACCTCGGTCCATTTGCGCTGGTTGATCGGGCGGCGTCCACTCTCCATAGTGCGCCGGCAACAGCGAGGTTCCCTGCCGGGCGCCTTGGAATGGGAACGTCGATGAGTGCCATATCCAGCGATGAGATCGCCGACGACGCGCGGGCGCGCGCCAATGTGCTGCGGCTGGCTGCGGCGCAGGCGCTGACCGGCGCCAATTCGGCCGTCATCTTCGCGACCGGCTCGATCGTCGGCGCGACGCTGGCGCCCGACGTTTCGCTCGCGACCGTGCCGCTGTCGATGTATGTGCTGGGGCTTGCCGCCGGCACGCTGCCGACCGGCGTCATCTCGCGCACCTATGGTCGCCGCACGGCGTTCATCATCGGCACCGGCTGCGGCGCGCTGACCGGCGCGCTCGGCGCCTTCGCCATCCTGCACGGCGCTTTCTGGCTGTTCTGCCTTGCGACCTTTCTCGGCGGGCTCTATGGCGCGGTGGCGCAATCCTATCGCTTCGCCGCCGCCGACGGTGCAAGTCGCGCGTTCCGGCCCAAGGCCGTATCCTGGGTGATGGCGGGCGGCGTATTCGCCGGCGTGCTCGGTCCGCAACTCGTGCAATGGACCATGGACATCTGGCCGCCTTATCTGTTCGCCTTCAGCTTCCTGATGCAGGCGTTCGTCGCCCTGGTCGCGATGGCGGTGCTGGCCGGCGTCGATGCGCCAAAGCCGGCCGCGATCGACCTGCATGGCGGCCGGCCGCTGCTCGAGATCGCGCTGCAGCCGCGTTTCATCGCCGCCGCGCTGTGCGGCATCATCGCCTATCCCATGATGAACCTGGTGATGACGTCGGCGCCGCTCGCCATGAAGATGTGCGGCCTTTCCGTCAGTGATTCCAATTTCGCGATCCAGTGGCACATCATCGCGATGTATGGCCCAAGCTTCTTCACGGGCTCGTTGATCGCCCGCTTCGGCGCATCGCGCATCGTCGCGCTCGGCCTGCTCCTGGAGGCGCTCGCGGCGGCGATCGGGCTCTCGGGCCTGACCGCGCTGCACTTCTGGGCGACCTTGATCGTGCTCGGCGTCGGCTGGAATTTCGGCTTCGTCGGCGCCTCCGCGCTGGTGCTGGAGACGCACCGGCCGCAGGAACGCAACAAGGTGCAGGCGTTCAACGATTTCCTGGTGTTCGGGACGATGGCGATCGGCTCGTTCTCGTCAGGCCAATTGCTCGCCAATTACGGCTGGTCGGCGGTGAATCTCGTCGTGTTCCCGCCGGTGGTTCTGGGGCTTGTCGTGCTGTGGATCGCCTCGTTCGCGAAGCGGCGGGCGAAATTGCGCGCCGTCGATGAGTTTCCGGAACCGAGTCTTTGAGAACTTGCTGACAACTGCTGACAGTTCGGTCGTGGTCGAAGTGATGACCGCGCCATTTTGCTAAACGGTACGACCGCGTAACAGGCAAGAAGCAGCGACCCGTGGACGCATCGACTTACAACAGCACCGACGAGGCCTCGCTCCGCTACGACGGCTGGCGCATCGTGTTGGTCTGCTTCCTACTCGCGACGTTCGGCTGGGGGCTCGGCTTCTACGGCCAGAGCGTCTATGTCGCCGAGCTGCAGCGCCTGCACGGCTGGCCGGCATCGCTGATCTCTTCCGGCACCACCTTCTTCTATCTCGCGGGTGCGGGTCTGGTCGTCTTCGTCGCCGAAGCGATCAAGGCGTTCGGTCCGCGGAGCTGCCTGGTCGCGGGAACGATCGCGATGGCTGCGGCGGCGGTCGCGATCGGGCAGGTGCGCGAGCCCTGGCAGCTCTATCTTGCCGACGCCGTGCTCGCCTTCGGCTGGGCCGGCACCAGCCTCGGCATGATCACCAACACACTCGGCCTGTGGTTCGACAAGAAGCGCGGCATGGCCATCAGCCTGGCGCTGAACGGCGCGAGCTTTGGCGGCATCGTCGGCGTTCCGCTGCTGATCGCCGGCATCGGCTATTTCGGTTTCTCCGGCGCGATGACGGCGGCGGCGATCGCGATGGTCGCGCTGATGGTGCCGGTGATCCTGGTCTTCGTCGGCCGGCCGCCGGCGCATATCGGGGCGGTGGCATTGTCTGCTGCGGGAGGGCCGTCACCGACGCAGATCCGCGCGCGTGCGCTTCGCGATCTCGGTTTCCTCTCGGTCTCGATTGCATTCGCCCTGGTGCTGTTCGCCCAGGTCGGCTTCATCGTGCACCTGATCTCATTCCTGGATCAGGTGATCGGCCGCGAGCGCGCAGCGGTGGCGATGGCGCTGCTGACCGCGATGGCGGTGGTCGGGCGCGTGAGTTTCTCCTTCGTGATCGACCGGCTCAATCAGCGCTTGGCGTCGGCGCTGTCCTTCGTCAGCCAGGCCGTGGCGCTCCTCGTCATCATCAACCTGCGCAGCGATTGGGTGCTGATTGCGGCCTGTGCCGTATTCGGCTTTTCGGTCGGCAATCTGATCACGCTGCCGGCCCTGATCGTGCAGCGCGAATTCGACCCGCGCTCGTTCGGCGTATTGGTGAGCCTGGTCACCGCCATCAACCAGATCACCTATGCCTTCGGTCCAGGCGTGGTCGGCCTGCTGCGCGATATGTCGGGGAGTTACGCGCTGCCGTTCTACGGCTGCATCGTGCTCGAACTCATCGCGGCCGTGCTGATCATGCTGCGGGGACGCGCCAATGCGTAGCTACACGCACCACGCACGCCGACCTCATCCTGAGGAGCGGCCTTCAGGCCGCGTCTCGAAGGATGGGCCACGGGTGACATAGGGGCCTCATGGTTCGAGACGGCGCTGCGCGCCTCCTCACCATGAGGGGTTAGATTTCCCGTTGCCGCAGCAAATCCTCGAGATCGAGCCGCTTGGTGAACATCGCAAGCTTGCCGTCCGGCGTGCGCGGCCATTGCTCTTGGGGTCGGTCCCAGTAGAGCTCGACGCCGTTCTCGTCGGGGTCGCGCAGGTACAGCGCCTCGCTGACGCCATGGTCGCTGGCGCCGTCGAGTGCGATACCAGCGCTGAGCACGCGGTGGAGCGCGTCCGCGAGCGCAGGGCGGGTGGGGTAGAGGATCGCGGTGTGGTACAGGCCGGTCGTGCCTGATGGCGGCGGGTGTCCGCCTTTGCTCTCCCAGGTGTTCAGCCCGATGTGGTGATGGTAGCCGCCCGCCGAAATGAACGCAGCGCCGGAGCCCAGGCGCTGCTGCAACTCGAAGCCGAGCACGCCGCAATAGAAGCCGAGCGCGCGATCGAGGTCGGCGACCTTCAGGTGCACATGCCCGATCCGCGTGCCGGCGATGATGGGAGGATTTTGCGCCATGGTGCTGCTCCGGTTAAAGCCAGTATGTAGCGACGATTCGAACCACGCGGAACCGGCCTGTCCGGAAACCCTGTGTTTCCGGCGGCGCTCCTGGCTCACGCCAGCTCCGACACCTCGCCGTCGGGCAAGCCGAATTCGAACGTGTTCAGCGTCATCGACACCATCGTGTAGTAGCCGCAGAGCCCGATGATCTCGACCACGCCACGCACGCTGAGCGTCTCGACGGCCTGATCATACAGCGCCTGCGACAGCCCATGGCCTTCATGCAGCGATTTCGCCACGTCGTAGATCATCCTCGCCTTGGGGTCGTCGAATTCGGGTGTGCGGCGGTCGCGGATGGCATCGATGATGTTCGGGTCGAGGCCGCCCTTCAGCGCGAGGCGTTTGTGTGCCCACCATTCGTAATGCGCGGTGAAGTGGCGCGCGTTGACGAGGATCGCGATCTCCGAAAGTTTTGGCGGAAACATCGTGTTGAAGCGCAGCATCTCGCCGAGCCGCGCGCCGTGCCGCGCCATTTCCGGGCTGCTCAGCCAGGCCATCATCGGCGCCGGCGCGGAGCCGCGCTTGCCGGCGATCGCCTCGTCATAGGTCTGTTTTTGCGCCTCGTTCATTTCGCCAGGCGAAAGCAGCTTCAGCCTCATGTCCGTTTCCTCTTGTTTTTCAATCGTTAGGCCAGCAAGCGAATACACCCGTTCCGGCCTCGCGGCCACCGGCGCCAGGCGCAGGGAGATATTGAATTCCACGGTCCGGCGGCTAAGGTCGTTTCAACAATTCGTCAGATGGAAACGCGCCATGGCCGATCTTGAGAAATTCCGCAGCGAAACCCGCGCCTGGCTGGAGCAGAACTGCCCGCCGGAGATGCGCAAGCCCATGACCTCGGACGGTGACACGTTCTGGGGCGGCCGTAATGCAAAGTTCTCCTCCGAGCCGCAGCGGGTCTGGTTCGAGCGGATGCGCGACAAGGGCTGGACGGTGCCGCATTGGCCGAAGGACTATGGCGGCGGTGGGCTCGATGGTGAGGAAGCCAAGATCCTGCGCCAGGAGATGACGGCGATCGGCGCGCGGCAGCCGCTGACCTCGTTCGGCATTTCCATGCTCGGGCCGGCGCTCCTCAAATACGGCACGGAGGAGCAGAAGAGAGAGCATCTGCCGAAGATCACGGCCGGCCTGATCCGCTGGTGCCAGGGCTATTCGGAGCCGAATGCCGGCTCCGACCTCGCCTCGCTGCAGACGCGGGCCGAGAGCGACGGCGATGATTTCATCATCAACGGCCAGAAGATCTGGACGTCCTATGCCAACTATGCGGATTGGATCTTCTGCCTGGTGCGCACCGATCCCGCTGCGAAGAAGCATGACGGCATCAGCTTCATCCTGTTCGACATGACCTCGAAGGGCGTGTCGACCAAGCCGATCCTGTTGATCTCAGGCTATTCGCCGTTCTGCGAGACCTTCTTCGAGAATGTGCGGGTGCCGAAGTCGCATGTTGTCGGCACCATCAACCGCGGCTGGGACGTTGCAAAATATCTGCTGCAGCACGAGCGCGCGATGATCTCGGGGATGGGCGAGCGCGGCGTCGGCCGTCCGCTCGGCCAGATCGCGGCTGATTCCATCGGTGCCGACGCGCAGGGACGGCTGGACGACGCGGTGCTGCGCAGCCAGATTGCGAGCTTCGAAGTCGATGAAGCAGCACTCGCTGCGGCCGCCGAGCGCGCGGTTGATCTCGCCAAAGCGGGGCAGGCGCATCCGGCATTTTCCTCGGCGATGAAATATTACGGCACCGAGCTCAACAAGCGCCGCTACGAGATCCTGATGTCGGCCGGCGGCATCGATGCGCTGGAATGGGAAAGCGAGCGCTCCCGCGGCGGCGCGCGGCCGCGCGCCTGGCTGCGCACCAAGGCCAATTCGATCGAAGGCGGCACGTCGGAGGTGATGCTCGGCATCGTCGCCAAGCGCATCCTCGACCTGCCGGGAGCTTAACTTCACCTCTCCCTGAAAGGGAGAGGTCGGCGCGCTCGGCAGCGCACTTGCGCGCCAGAGCGCGACGGGTGAGGGTCAGCCACAGACACGGAGCAAGCGGCAGACCCCCACCCAACCTCCCCCTTGCAGGGGGAGGAGTGCAACGGAAACATTCATCGTCTCAGGTTTTCGGATTCAGTCTATGGCCCTCATCCTCACCGAAGAACAATCCATGCTGCGCGACAGCGCGCGCGGCCTCATCAGCGACAAGGCGCCGGTCTCGCATCTGCGCCAACTCCGCGACAGCAAGGACGAAACCGGCTTCTCGCGCGAACTCTGGAAGACCTTTGCCGAGATGGGCTTCTCCGGCCTGTTGGTATCAGAACAATTCGGCGGCAGCGGGCTCGGTGCGGTCGAGGCCGGGATTGTGATGGAGGAGATCGGGCGCACGCTGATGCCGTCGCCGTTCCTTGCCACGTCCGTCCTCGCCGCCTCGGCGCTGTCGCGCGGCGGCAGCGAGGCGCAGAAAGCGCAGCATCTGCCCAAGATCTCCGACGGCTCGCTGCTCGCCGCGCTCGCGGTCGACGAGGGCGCCAAGCATCGCCCGCTGCAGACCAGCATGCAGGCGGTACGCAGCGGCAACGGCTTCAAGCTGACTGGCGACAAGGCGCTGGTGGTCGACGGCCACACTGCGGGTCTGTTGATCGTCGCGGCCCGCACGGCCGGCAGCGCCGGCGAGAAGAACGGGGTGACCCTGTTCCTGGTCGATCCCAAGGCAAAGGGGATTGCGACCGAGCGCACCATCATGGTCGACTCCCACAACGCTGCGCGCATCGTGTTCGACAATGTCGAGGTCAACGCCGACAGCGTGCTAGGGGAGGTCGATCAAGGTTATCCGCTGCTCGAAGGCGTGCTCAATGTCGGCCGCGGCGCGGTCGCCTCCGAAATGGTGGGTTTGAGCGAGGAGGTGTTCGGGCGAACCGTCACTTACCTCAAAGAGCGGAAGCAGTTCGGCAAGCCGATCGGCGAATTCCAGGCGCTGCAGCACCGGGCCGCCCAGCTCTATATCGATATCGAGATCACGCGCGCCGCGGTGCTGAAGGCGTTGCAGGCGCTCGATGCCGATCCCGCCAATGCCGGCAGCGCGGTCGCAGTTGCAAAAACGCGCGCTGGCACCACGGCAACGCTCGCGGTGCAGGAAGGCGTGCAGATGCATGGCGGCATGGGCATGACCGATCAGTTCGACATCGGCTTCTTCATGAAGCGCGCCCGCGTCTGCCAGGAGCTGTTCGGCGACAGCAATTTCCACGCCGATCAGTTGGCGAGGGCGAAGGGGTATTGATGGAGTTACCCTCATTGCAATGAGGGTGGGAGCCAATGCTTCGGTGCGCGTTGATGTGCCCTCGCCCCTTGTGGGAGAGGGCTGCTCCGCCGTTAGCAACTGATACGTTTGGGTGAGGGGTCTCTCTCGACGCACGCCGACGTTCGCGGAGGCAACCCCTCATCCGGCGCTTCGCGCCACCTTCTCCCACAAGGGGAGAAGGGAAGCGCGAGACGTCGATGCGGTTCGGAAGCTCGCATTGACGGCGTGCGAGACCTTTACCGGATCGGAGGCGCGTATTGGATGCCGCCGGCGTTCCAGAGCTGGTTGAGGCCGCGCGGGATCTTCAGCTTCGACTCGCTGCCGACATTGCGGTCGTAGATCTCGCCGTAATTGCCGACGTGGCGGATGATGCGGGCGGCCCAGTCCTTGGTCAGGCCGAGGTCCTCGCCATAGGAGCCTTCGGTGCCGACCAGCCGCATTACCTCGGGCTTCTTCGATTTCAGCGCCTCATCGATGTTCTTCGACGTGATGCCGAGCTCCTCGGCGTTGATCATCGCATACAGCGTCCATTTCACGATCATCATCCAGTCGTCGTCGCGCAGCCGCACCACGGGCGCGAGCGGCTCCTTGGAGATGATGTCGGGCAGGATGATGTGATCGTTCGGCTTGGAGAGGTTGAGCCTGAGCGCATAGAGCTGCGAGGCATCGGCCGTGATGGTGTCGCACTGCCCGCTGTCATAGGCTTTGACGACATCCTCGAGCTTTCCGAACTTCATCTCCGTATATTTCATATTGTTGAGACGGAAATAGTCGGCGAGGTTGAGCTGCGTCGTGGTCTCCCCCTGCACGCAGACCTTGCTGCCGTTCAAGTCGAGTGCGGAGTCGATGTTGCGCGAGCGCGGCAGCATGAAGCCTTCGCCGTCATAATAGGCGACGGCGGGGAAATAGAGGTCGTAATTGGTCTCGCGCGACATGCTCCAGGTCGAGTTGCGCGAGAGGATGTCCACCTTCCGGCTCTGCAACTCCTTGAAGCGTTCGCTGGCATCGAGCGGGATGAATTTCGCCTTGGACGGATCGTCGAAGATCGCGGCCGCCACCGCGCGGCAGAAATCGACGTCAAAGCCGGTCCAATTGCCCTTCTCGTCGGGGATCGAGAAGCCCGGCAGGCCCTTGTTGACACCACACAGCACCTCGCCGCGGCGGACGGTGCGCTTCAAAGTCTTGGTGTCGTATCGCTCATAGGTGATGGCCGCGACTGCAACCAGGGCCGCGACCGCGAGCCCGATCAGCAGGCCGCCTCGAAATGTGCGCTTCATTATTTATTTCTCACCAGGTGTAGGTGTCAGGAAGGGAAAGCGGGCGGGCGGTTACAGTTCGGGCTTCTGCCGGACGATGACCTTGGTGCCGACCGGGACGCGATCATAGAGATCGGCGACGTCGGCGTTGACCAGCCGGAAGCAGCCGGAGGAGATCGCGGTGCCGATGGTGTTGGGCTGGTTGGTGCCGTGGATGCGGTAGACGGTGGTGCCGAGATACATCGCGCGCGCGCCGAGCGGGTTGCCGGGGCCGCCGGCCATGAAGCGGGGCAGGTAGGGTTGGCGTGCGATCATTTCCGGCGGCGGCGTCCAGTCCGGCCATTCCGCTTTACGGGTGATGTTCAGGAGACCCTGCCACTGGAAGCCTTCACGGCCGACGCCGATACCGTAACGGATCGCGCGGCCGTTGCCCTGAATCAGGTAGAGATAGCGTTCCTTGGTCGAAATGATGATCGTGCCGGGCGCCTCGTTGGTGCGGTAATAAACCACCTGCTTGCGCCATTCCGGATCGAGCTCGACATTATCGTCGGGGACGAGACCTGGCTGATCGCCGACATCGTTGCTTTGGGCCTGGCTCTGTGAGACCGAAAGCATCAGGCCGCCTGCGGCAATGACCATCCAGATCAGGTGGCGAAATTTCGTCATACAAAGCTCTCCTGTGGCGCGCGGCCAAATTCACTAGTGCTCCACCCAAATCAGGAACCATCAAATCTCAGTGGCAGCTTGATGGCAAGTTTGAGGCAGAGGAGATCACTGCCTGGAATACCTGCGATTCCCGTCATAGCCCTGTAGCGGAGCTGTCTTATCGCGGTGCGATCCAGAGGCGCAGACCG
Organism: Bradyrhizobium elkanii WSM2783; assembly: GCF_000472865.1. Taxonomy (GTDB): domain Bacteria; phylum Pseudomonadota; class Alphaproteobacteria; order Rhizobiales; family Xanthobacteraceae; genus Bradyrhizobium; species Bradyrhizobium elkanii_A. Next base: position 57,173 of record NZ_AXAP01000010.1, read on the forward strand.
AACGAAATCAACGCCACGGTGCCGACACCGCCGAGCCAAAGCGCGACGAACCACATCAGGCGCTTGGCGAGCGGATGTGGTTTCTCTGGGCGCGACATCAGTGATACCCGCTGCCGGGCCGCACCTTGCCGCGAAACACCCAATACGCCCAACCCGTGTAGGCGAGGATCAGCGGAATCAGGATCGCGACGCCAACCAGCATGAAGATCTGGCTGTTGGCAGGCGAGGCCGCTTCCCAGATCGTGATGCTCTGCGGCACGATATAGGGATACATGCTGATGCCGAGGCCGGCATAGGACAGCAAGAACAACGCCAGCGTCAGGAAGAACGGCTGGTAGTCATATTTGTTCGCAAGGCTGCGCAATAGCAGCGCGGTGACGGCCGCCACCGCGAGCGGCACCGGCGCGGTCAGGATGATGTTCGGCCAGGTGAACCAGCGCTGGGTATATTGCACGCTGAGGAACGGGGTTGCGAGGCTGACGGCGACGATCGCACCGAGCATCGCGAACAGTAACACCCAACTCAATTGATAGGCCTTGTCGCGCAGCGCGCCCTCGGTCTTCATCACCAGCCAGGTCGCGCCCAACAGCGCGTAACCCACCAACACCGATATGCCGGTCAGCACGCTGAACGGCGTCAGCCAGTCCCACCAGCCGCCGGCATATTGGCGGGCCTCGACATGCACACCCTGCAGGATGGCGCCGAGCGCAACGCCCTGGGCCAGCGCCGCGACCAGTGACCCGCCGAAAAAGGCGCTGTCCCAGCGGTTGCGTTCCCTTTGCGTGCGCCAGCGGAATTCGAAGGCGACCCCGCGGAAGATCAAGCCGACCAGCATCGCGATAACGGGCGTATAGAGCGCCGGCATCAGCACGGCATAGGCGAGCGGAAACGCCGCCATCAGCCCGCCGCCGCCGAGCACCAGCCAGGTCTCGTTGCCGTCCCAGACCGGCGCCACGCTGTTCATGATGACGTCGCGATCCGCCTTCCTTGGAAACAGCGGAAACAGGATGCCAAGGCCGAGATCGAAGCCGTCCATGACGATGTAGACGAACACCGCGAAGGCGATGATGAAGGCCCAGACCGTGGCAAGGTCGACCGCGCCGCTCATGGCGCGCCCTCCGCTGCCGCGGCGGCGGCCGGGGTGATGCCGGCGGCGCGGGCGGGAACGTCACGCGGCGGTCCCGCTTCGCCGGGATGCGGCGGCGCCGCCATCAGCCGCAGCAGATAGATCACCCCCGCCGTGAACACCGCGAAATAGACGATGACGAAAGCGAGCAGCGAGGAGCCGACCGCAGGCGCAGCGAGCGGCGAAGCGGAGTCGGCCGTCCGCAGCAGGCCATAGACCGTGAATGGCTGCCGCCCGGTCTCGGTGGTGATCCAGCCCGCCAGCACCGCGATGAAGCCCGCCGGCCCCATCAGCATTGCGAAGCCGTGCAGAAAGCGCGAGGAATAGAGCTGACCGCGCCAGCGCATCCACGCGCTGAGCAGGCCGAGCCCCATCATCAGGAAGCCGAGCCCGACCATGATGCGGAACGACCAGAAGGTGATCGGTACCGGCGGCCAGTTTTCGCGCGGCACGGTGTCGAGCCCGTCCATCGGCGCGGTCGGCGAGTGCTTCAGGATCACTGATCCGAGCTTGGGGATCTCGACGGCGAAGTCGACCCGGCCGGCCGTCTGGTTGGGCCATCCGAACAGGATGAGCGGCGCTCCGTCCTTGTGGCTCTGGTAGTGGCCTTCCATCGCCATGATCTTCACGGGCTGATGCTCCAGCGTGTTCAGCCCGTGCTGGTCCCCGGCCAGAATCTGGATTGGCGCCACGAAAGTCGCCATCCACATCGCCATCGAGAACATCACGCGCGGGCCGGCGAGATGCTGGTCACGCAGCAGATGATAGGCGCCGACCGCGCCGACCACGAGCGCGGTGGTCAGATAGGCCGCGAGCACCATGTGCGCGAGGCGATAGGGAAAGGACGGGTTGAAGACCACCTTGAGCCAGTCGGCCGCCACGAACTGGCCGTTCGCATTGATCGCGTAGCCGGTCGGCGTCTGCATCCAGGAATTGGACGAGAGGATCCAGAATGCCGAGATCAGGGTGCCGATCGCGACCATCAATGTCGCGAGAAAGTGCAGCCTGGGACCGACGCGGTTCAATCCGAACAGCATCACGCCGAGGAAGCCTGCTTCAAGGAAAAACGCGGTCAGCACCTCATAGGCCATCAGCGGTCCGATGACGGGCCCGGTCTTGTCGGAGAAGGCCGACCAGTTGGTGCCGAACTGGTAGGACATCACGATGCCCGACACCACGCCCATGCCGAATGCGACCGCGAAGATCTTCAGCCAGTAGTGAAACAGATTGATGAAGACCTCGCGCCCGGTCCAGAGCCAGAGCGCTTCGAGCACCGCGAGGTAGCTGGCGAGCCCGATCGAGAAAGCCGGGAATATGATGTGAAACGACATCGTGAAAGCAAACTGCGCACGGGCGAGCGCAACCGCATCCCAGCCTTCGAACATGACACGCTACCCATCGTGAATTACGACGTGAGGTTATCACGCGTCCGATCGTAGTGAAAACATGTCAATATGACCAAGGCAGAGGGAGCGACCCGGCGCGGACCTTGGCGCGCCGGGTTTGACGATAGTACTTTGGTTGTCGCAGAAGCGCTCAACTGTTGGCGTTGAGCAGCCGGGCGACGGTGCGGTCAATCTGCTCGTACTGTCCCTCGCCGTCGTGATGGAATACGATATGTCCATTCTGGTCGATGATGTACTGCGCGGGCCAATACTGGTTGCGGTAGGAATTCCAGGTCTGCGACTCATTGTCCTGCGCCACCGGATAGGTGATGCCGTGCCGTTTCAGCGCGGCCTGGACGTTGGACGCTGAGCGTTCGAACGGAAATTCCGGCGTATGGACGCCAATCACGACGAGACCTCGATTCCCGTACTTGGCGTCGAGCGCAACGACGTGGGGCAGCGTGTTGACGCAGTTCACGCAGCCATAGGTCCAGAAGTCGACCAGCACGACTTTGCCGCGCAGGTCAGCGATGTCGAGCGGCTGCGAATTGAACCATTTGGTGATGCCGGCAAAATTTGGCGCGCTCTGTTGCGCCGCCGTGACCCTCGCCGCGGGCTCCTGCGCACGAGCGATATGGGGAGCGGTGATGCCGGTCAGGCAAACGGTGCCGATCAGCGCGGATATAAGTGAACGCAGGATCATGGTGATTTCCTTTGAGGTCAAAGGCCGATCTGGCCGTTGGGATAGAAGCTGGTCAGCCACGCCACGATCAGCGTGTCGTATTGGAAGTAGGAGAGGGCCGCGAACGCGATGATGACGACGCCAAAGCCCTGCTGCAGTCGCGGCGCGATCCGCGCAATGCTGCGGATGCGGGTCGTGACGGCCTGACCGCCGTAGGCGATGGCGAGCATCGGAAGCGCCGCCCCGACGGCGTAGACGACAAGCTGCAAGCTGGCCCAGCCGGTATCTTTCGACGTCGCGACAATGGTCAGGATCGAGCCCAGCACGGGCCCGGCGCAGGGCGTCCATACCAGCCCGAGTGTCGTGCCGAGCACGAAGCCGCCGATCAGGCTTTGCGATGGTGTTGCATTGCCCGGCGAACCGCCCGCGGTGAGCCCGGAAATCCGGATCGCCAGCCATTCGAATGGCGCGGGCCAGATCATCAATAGCCCGAAGCCGAGCAACAGGATCGCGGCGCCGGTTCGCAGCACGTTGGGATCGAAATCGAAGGCGCGGGTGATCGCGCTCAGCAGCAACGCCACCATCGAGAACGACATCACAAAGCCGAGCGCGATCATCGCCGGCCGCGCCTTGCTGGTCTGGCCTATCGATGCCCCAAGCAGGATCGGCAGCATCGGCAGGGTGCAAGGCGCCGCGACGGTGACGACACCTGCGAGCAGCGCCAGAACAAGATTCAACATCACGATCGTCCGTCACAGTCCGGCCACGCCCAATGCCTGAGCCGGCAGTGTGATGTTGTTCGCGAAGACAAGATCAGACGTTACGTCTGCCTTATTCGGATGTGGTCACGTCTGTGTGAGGCTTCCACGGTGATTGTACGAGCCACAAAGGCAGAGCGACCCGGCTGGGGGGCATCCCGGCCGGGTCGTTGGAGGTCGTCTTGGGAGGTTAGAACTTGAAGATGTAAGAACTCGCTATCTGATCTCGCAGACTTCCGCGGCGCTCTTGGTGCTGCAATCGATAACCTGCTCGCGCACTGGCGTTGCACCGCCATCGCGCTGCGCGCGCGGGGTGACGTGCTGGCTCGACAGTGTCGCAAGCGTAGCAACTGCGCCGAGCGGGATGATGAAGAAGCGGAAGGATGGCTTCAGCATGTCTTTCTCCTGTTCGGCGTTGGCGCTGCGTTCGATGGTTAATGGTCTAGCGACTAAGTTTTTCCAGGTGATGTCGTCGACTGTTTCAATTGCTTCGTGGCCGCCCTCTGGTTCCGAAGACAATCCGTACAATTTCCGGCCTTATGACCTTCCGGATCGCTCCTTCACGCCGCGAGGCTTTCCACGCCGGCGCACCTCAGCAATTCGGCGAGCTGCTTGCGGGCATAGAACATGCGGGTCTTCACCGTGCTCTGGGGAATGCCGATGATCGCACCGGCCTCTTCCACTGACTTCTCGTGATAATAGACGAGGTTGATGATCTCGCGATGCGCCGGCGACAGCTTCGCGACGCAGGCGCGCAGGATCTCGCTGGTCGAGGCGCGATCGAGCGCGGCTTCCGGCGTGTCGGCATCATCGACGATCTCGAGCACTTCTTCCTGCTCGATATCCTCGTGCCAGCGCTGGCGCAGCGCGGTCAACGCCTTGAAGCGGGCGATCGACAACAGCCAGGTGGAAACCTGCGAGCGGCCTTCGAACTGGTCGGCGGTGCGCCAGACGTCCAGGAACACCTGGCTCACGAGATCTTCCGCCACCGTGGTGTCGCGGACCATGCGCAGGACAAAACGGTAGACCCGGACGTTGTGGCGGGAATAGAGCACATGCATGGCTGTCCGGTCGCCTATGGCGATCTTGCCGAGCAGCATTTCGTCGGATGTCTGGCGTGCAGCGGCGATATGATCGTTGGCTGCAGCGTTGATGGCGACGACGTTCGACATGACAGGCTCCCAGTTCGCCTTGGCGGCTTTCGTTGGGAGAATTGTTAATGAGCCACGGTTTCGGGATGTCTGCGCCAAAAGCGGAAAATGGTTTCATCCGTAGGAGAATTGTTTCGTCGGAGCGCGGGCGACGAAACATTCGAGGCAAAAATGCTAGTAATTTCAATGCGAGGAAAATTGCGGGGAGGTTGCGGGCAGGGTGAAACCAGGCGGCCCCCTGATACGTTCTCCCGCCCCCAGCATTGGGCGGGCGGCGAAGATCAGGCCTTTTCGCCGCTCGGTGAGAACAGATAGCCGCCGCCGCGGATGGTGCGGATGACCGCGGGCTTGGTCGGATCGATTTCGATCTTGCGGCGGATGCGCATGATCCGGAGGTCGACGGCGCGGTCGAAGGCCTCGGCGTCGCGCGCATTGGCCAGTTCGAGCAGCCGCTCGCGCGACAGCACCCGTTTCGGATTGGCCGCGAACACCTTCAACAGCCCGAATTCGGATGCCGTCAACGGATGCTCGTTGCCCTCGTCGTCGCGCAGCGCCTGCGCCTGCAGGTCGAGCCATTTGGTGCCGAAGCGGACCAATTGTTCCTTTTCGGTCTTGGCGGCCGCAGCCTCGGGCGCGGCCGCTTTGGCCGGCGTGCTCCGCCGCAGGACCGAGCGGATCCGCGCCATCAATTCGCGCAGCTCGCAGGGTTTTGCCACGTAATCGTCGGCCCCGAGCTCAAGCCCGACCACGCGGTCGATCGGGCTCGCGGTCGCCGTCAGCATGATGACCGGCACATTCATCCGGCTCTTGAGATCGCGGATGATCGACAGCCCGTCTTCCTCGGGCATGTTGAGATCGAGCACCACGAGGTCGGGATGGTTGGTCTCGATCACGCTGCGCAGGCTCTTTCCGCCGTCGCACAGCGTCACGCCAAAGCCGTGCATCTTGAGATAATCACCGACCATTTCGCGGGCCGGTGCCTCGTCATCGACAATGATGATGTGCGGGCTCTGGGTCATGATGTCTCTGCTGTAGCAGGCAATGTAACCGTAAAGATCGAGCCTTGTCCGGGCCCGGGGCTCTGTGCCGTTACATGGCCGCCATGCATGTCGATGATGCGCTTGACGATCGAAAGTCCTAACCCGGTCGAACTCTCCCCTGCTGTCGGCTTGGCTGACAGCCGCTGGAACCTGCCGAACAGGCGACCCAAATCCTCCGGCGAGAGGCCGGCGCCCTCGTCGGCGATCCGGATCACCGTGTTGTCGCCCTCATGGGTGACGATCACCGTGATCTTGCCGCCGATTGGTGAGTATTTGATGGCATTGCTGACCAGATTGTCGATTGCCTCGCGAATGCGGTCGGCATCGCACATGGTCACGAAATTCGGTGGTGCGGAGACCGAGATGCTCTGCTGCTTGTTGACCGCCAGCGGCAGGTTCGCTTCGGCGACCTCGTTGATAAGAGCCGCGACATCGACCGGTTCGCGGCGGATGGTGATGTCGAAGGCGTCGGCCATCGCGTCAGAGATCAGATGATCGACCATCGATGTCAGGCGCTTGGTGGCATCCCTGATGTGCTCGACCTGGGTCGCGACCGCCTCCTTTGGCGAGCCGGCGCCGATCAATTCGGTCAGCATCTCGGTGCGGCCGAGGATCACCCCGAGCGGATTCTTGAGATCATGGGCAACCGTGCCCAGGATCTCGTTCTTGAAGCCGTTGGCACGCTGCAATCTCAGCCATTGCGCCGAAAGCCGGCGGTTGGCCTGCATCAGCGCGCGGGTGCGCTGGGCGACGCGGTCCTCGAGCTGCGTGTTGGCCTCATGAAGCTGCTGGTACAGGATCACGTTGTCAAACGCGATCGACAGGCGGCTACTGAATATCTCGACCAGCGCACGGTCGGTGTCGGAGAGCTGGCGCTCCGCCTGCAGGAGCACCACGACTTCGCGGCCGCTGCCGGTGCGCAAATAGAGCACGCTGCGGTGGTCGGCGAATTCGTTCTTGCGACGCTGGAAGGCGGCTTCCACCATGTCGCGCAGATCAGGGTCGAGCGACTTCGAGCTGGTGGTGCCGATGAAACGGCTGTAGCATCCGGAGCCTGCCAGCACCGACAATTCGCTGCCGGCGCCGTCATCGCGCAGCACCAGGATGCCGGCGCACTCGACATTGAGCAGCGAGGCGAGCTGGGTCAGCACGCCCTCGGCAAGCCGCTGCATCGATTTGAAGTCGTAGAGCGTGGAGGCGGCGTCGATGATGATCTCGAGCCCGCGCCTCGTCTGCACCATGCGCTCGAGCTGCTGATAGCTGCGCAGCGCCGCCGTCAACGAGGTGAACAGCTTGTCAGCGGTGAGCTCGGTCTTGGCCTTGTAGTCGTTGATGTCGTATTGGACGATCACGCGCCGCTCCGGCGCCTGTCCCGGCTGTCCGGTGCGCAGAATGATGCGGACGGTCTCGTTCTTGATCTCGTTGCGGATATATTCGACGAGCTCGAGCCCTGCGACGTCGGTCTCCATGATGACGTCGAGCAGCACGGCGGCGATGTCCGGATGCTCCCGCATCAGCTTGCGACCTTCCGCCGCAGAATAGGCCGACAGGATTTCCAGGGTGGCCCCGTTCAGGCTGTAGTCGGACAGCGCGAAGCGGGTGCCTTCATGCACTGCAGCATCGTCGTCGATGACTGCCACTTTCCATTTGCGTGCGGACGAATCTTCCGGTGCGACCCCGGTGTCGTCGATCAGGTGGAGGACATCGTCCTGTTCGGCCATTGAGCAGTTCCGTCATTGGCTTGGTCCGCGATCGTGGGCTCGCCCGTAGGCTGCCCCTTGGCGATTCTCGGCATGATAATGCGAAAAGTGGTGCCTTGTCCCACCCTTGACTCCAGCACCATGCGACCGCCGAGCTGCTGGGTGACAAGATTATAGACAATATGCAAGCCCAGCCCGGTGCCGCCTTCGTTGCGCCGCGTGGTGAAGAATGGATCGAACGCCTGGCGCTGCACGTCCGGCGTCATGCCGGCGCCGTTGTCGGCGAAGATGATCTCGATGTCGTCGCTGCCGCGGGCCCGCGCTGAAATCGTGATCGTCCCCGATCGCCGGTCGGCGAACGCATGATTGACGGCGTTAAGGAAAAGATTAGTTAAAATTTGTCCGTAGGAACCGGGATAGCCGTCGATCATCAGGCCTTCCGGCACGTCGACGGTGAGGGCGATCGCGGCTTTCTTCAGCACCGGCCGCAGGCTGGCGACGATCTGGTCGGTCGCTTCGCTCAAGGAAAACTGGCGACGCTCGGCATGTGAGCGGTCGACAGCCACCTGCTTGAATGACTGGATCAGTTCGCCCGCACGCTGCAGGTTGGCGACGAGCTGCTGCGCGGCATCGCGCGAGCTTTTCACGAATTCGTCGAGCTTGGAGCGGCGGAGCTGGTCCGATTTCAGCTCGTGCTCGAATATCTCGGTGCGGCGCGCAAAGCTCGAGGCCACCGTCAGGCTGATGCCAATAGGGTTGTTCACCTCATGGGCGACACCGGCGACAAGACCGCCGAGCGCCGCCAGCCGCTCGGCATCGATCAGGTTCTGCTGCGCCGTATTGAGTTCGAGCAGCGCGCTCTCCGCCCGTTCCTTGGCGGCGCGCAATTCGTCCTCGGCCTGGCGCTTGGCGATCGCGTTCTCGCGGAACACTTCCACCGCGCGCGCCATCGCGCCGACCTCGTCCTTGGCATCGGTGCCCAGCACGTGGCGATCGTAACTGCCCGACGTGATGGCGTGCATCGAGGCCATGATCTGCTGCAGCGGCAGGCGGATCGAGAGCGCGATCAGGACGCCCGCGGAAACGATGATGCCGAGGAAGATCACCGCGATCGAGAGCACGCGGCGCGAAATGTCCGACAGCGTCCGGTCGAAAGTCTCCTGCGCCTTCTGCTCGCGCTGGCGCATGTTGATCGAGAGATCGTCGATGACGCCGATGGCGTCGGCCTGGCTGGCGTCGATGGTGTTGCGGAGCAGCTCGGTGCGGCTGGCGAGCTGCTCGGTCAGTTTTCCCAATCCCTCGCGCAACGCTTCGGTTCGCTTGTTGAGCCGCGCCAGCGCCAGGCGCTGCAGGTCGTTGTCGGCGAGGTCGATCATGACCGGGATCGTCTTCTCGATCGTCTCGGTGTTGCGGCGGGCCTCTTCGGCGGATGCGCTCGAGAGCGACAGATAATAGGCGTTCGCCGCCACCAGCATCGCGGTGAAGGCCTCGCGGGATTTGCCGAGCGAGGGCCAGATCAGCGCGTCGCGATGGCCGGTGGCGCCTTCGATGATGGAGTAGAGACCGGCCATGTCCTTGGCCGGCCCGAGCACCTGCTCCTCATAGGTCTTGGTGATCTTTGCCTGCACGGCGCGCAATTCGCCGAAGCCGTCCAGGAAGCGGCTGGTGACGCGCTCGAGCTGCTCCACCGACCCCGACAGCATCGGATCGGTGGCGGCGCGCGTGGTCAGCGTGCCGAGCACGGCTTCGCGGAGCAGCAGGATCTCGGCGAAGAGCTCCGGGCTCGGCTGGTTGATGTAGCGGTGGATCAGGTTCTGCAGCCGGCTGGTCTCGGTCTCGAGCTTGGCCAGGATCTTGTCGGATTCGCGGACCTGCCGGACATCCTCCCACGCCGAGCGAAGCACGGTGGCGCCGTTCCAGATCAACGCCGCCAGCACCACCACGACCGCCGAGTTCAACAGCGCGATCGACAGGATGCGCCAGCGGATCGGCACCGCCCGAAGCATCTGGACGATCTGCACGCGGCCGCGCGCGGCGAGGCTCGCCCGCCGTCCCACTGCTCCATCCTGTGCGGGTGTTGCCAAGCTTGCTTCACTCCACCTTGCGGATGCGCGCGATCAATGACGCGATCGCGCCGTCGCGCTGCGCTTTGGCATAGAGCCCTGCCATCGCCGCCTCGAACGGCCCGCGGTCGAAATCGCTGACGATCTTCACGCCCGCGGCTTCCGCGCGCTGGCGCGAGCGCTCGTCGAGGTCCTTCCACTTCTCGCGCATGAAGGTGCTGGAGCGCTTCGCGGCTTCGCGGAAAAGCGCCTGGTCTTCGACCGACAGGCTCGCCCACGCCTTTTGCGACATCACCAGCACTTCCGGGCTCATCGTATGTTCTGTCAGCGTATAGAAGCCTGCGAACTTGTAGTGATCGGCGGTGATGAAAGACGGCCAGTTGTTCTCGGCGCCGTCGATCAATCCGGTGGCAAGTCCGGTCTTCACCTGACCGTAGGGCAGTTCGATCGGTTCGGCGCCGAGCGCGCGGATCATGTCCGACATCTGCTGCGACTGCTGGACCCGAATCCGCAGGCCCTTGAAGTCGTCGAGCGAACGGATCGGACGAGCGCTGTTGTAGATCGAGCGCGCGCCTGAATCATAGAAGGCCAAGCCGACGAATCCGTAGGCCTCGAATGAGTTGAGGATCTCGTTGCCGATGGGGCCATCCAGCACCTTCTGCAAATGTTCGACCGAGCGGAACAGGAAGGGCAGCGCCAGCACGTTGGCCGCGGGCACCATGGTGCCGATCAGCGCCACATTGGTGCGGTTGATGTCGATCGCACCCGCCCGCGTCTGCTCCAGCGTTTCTTTTTCCTCGCCAAGCTGCCGCGAATGAAACACCCGCACATGATGACGGCCACCGCTTCGCTCCTCCACCAGGCTGCCCATGTAACGCAGCGCCTGGACGGTCGGATAGTCCTCGCTCTGGGTATCGGACGCCCGAAACTCGCGCGCAGCCGCACCCGTTGCGACCGCCGTCAGCAGCAGCGCGATAACAAGCGTCATGGTCCGCGAAAGGCCGGCGCGGCGGTACACAGGCTACAAATCCCCTTGTGATATGGTCTGTGGCAGGAAGAAAAGGTTCAATACTTTTTAGCAGAAGCCTGAAAGATAGCTATCCGACGATCTACGGTTAATCGGCCATTCCGACGCATTGTCGGATTGCAACCGTAACGATGCAGCCTTAATCAGGGGCAAAAGTCATTTTGCTTCTCAAGCGCGAAAGCCTGGATTGGCGCACCGTGACATTGTTTATGAGATTCCTATACCCAGCGGCGCTTGCGACCACTCTCCTCGGATCTCCAGCGCATGCCGCGACCGAGATCATGTGGTGGCACGCGATGTCGGGAGAACTCGGCAAGCAGGTCGAGAAGCTCGCTGCCGATTTCAACGCGTCCCAGTCCGACTACCGGATCGTGCCGAGCTACAAGGGCAACTATACCGAGACGGTCACGGCGGCGATCTTCGCCTTCCGCTCGCGCAGCCAGCCCGCCATCGTCCAGGTCAACGAGATCGCCACCGCCACCATGATGGCGGCCCGCGGCGCGATCTATCCGGTGTTCGAGCTGATGCGCGATCAGTCCGAGCCGTTCCTGCCGTCGGCCTATCTGCCGACCGTGACCAGCTATTACGCCGATCTCAGCGGCAATCTGCTGTCGTTTCCGTTCAACGCCTCGACGCCGATCCTCTATTACAACAAGGATCTGTTTCGCGCCGCCGGCCTCGATCCGGAGGTGGCGCCGAAGACCTGGCCCGAGCTCGGTGCGGCGGCAAAGCGGCTGCGCGCGGCGGGTGCTCCGTGCGGATTCACCACGTCGTGGCCGTCCTGGATCAATGTCGAGAATTTCTTCGCCTTCCACAATGTGCCGATCGCGACCAAATCCAACGGCTTCGGCGGGCTTGATGCGGAGCTCATCTTCAACAATCCGCTGATGGTGAAGCACATCGCCCAGCTCGTGGAATGGCAAGCCACCAAGGTGTTCGACTATAGCGGCCGCGGGCAGTCGGCCGAGCCGCGCTTCCAGAAGGGCGAATGCGGCATTTTCATCGGCTCGTCCGGCACCAGCGCCGATATCAAGGCCAACTCGAAATTCGAGGTCGGCTACGGCATGCTGCCCTATTGGCCAGATGTCGCCGGCGCGCGGCAGAACAGCATCATCGGCGGCGCCACGCTATGGGTGCTGCGCGATCGCCCGCGGACCGAATATGCAGGCGTTGCGAAGTTCTTCGCCTATCTGTCGAAGCCGGAGGTGCAGGCCGCCTGGCACCAGGCGACCGGCTATCTGCCGATTACCCGCGCGGCCTATGAGCTCACCCGCTCGCAGGGTTTCTACGACCACAATCCCGGGGCGGCGATCGGGATCGAGCAATTGACGCTGAAGCCGCCGACCGAGAACTCGAAAGGTATCCGGCTCGGCTCTTTCGTGCTGATCCGCGGTGTCATCGAGGAGGAGCTCGAGCAGGCCTTTTCCGGCAAGCAGTCGCCGCAGACAGCGCTCGATCTGGCCGTCGAACGCGGTAACCGGCTGCTGCGCCAGTTCGAGCGCGCCAATCCGGACAGGTAAGGGATCGTAGCCCGGATGGAGCGCAGCGCAATCCGGGATGTCTGCATCTGTTCGCGGCATTGCCCCGGATTACGCTGCGCTCCATCCCAGCTACGGTTCTGCGAATGACGATGCCACTGCCCACCTTCACCGATTACGAAGCCTTTCGCGCCTGGCGTGCTGACCCATCGCGCTGGCTGCCGGTCGCGATGGATATCGCCCGCAGTCACGGAATTGCGTCCACGCCGCCTCACGTCTTCACGACCGGCACCAACCTCGTCGTCGGACTCGGTGATGATCTCATCCTGAAGTTATTCCCACCGGTGCTGCGGGCGCAGTTCGTATCCGAACGCGGATCGCTCGCGCAGCTTCGCGGACGGCTCAAGATTCCGATTCCCGAGCTCGTCGCCGAAGGCGAGCGCGACCGCTGGCCCTATCTGATCATCACGCGCGTGTCGGGTGTCCTGGGTGCGGAGGTGTGGCCCTCGCTGCCCGAAGCGGACAAGGAGCGCGTGCTCGCCGAGATCGGCGAGACCATTGCCGATGTTCAGCGCGTGCCGCCGGGCCCGCTGCTTGAAATCGAGCCACGCTGGGACGTGTTCATGCGGAGCCAGATGGAAGGCTGTCGTGCCAGGCACGAGCGGCTGGGGCTGGCGCGAAAATTCCTCGACGGGCTCGATGATCTCTTGCGCGACGCCGCCGAGTTGATCCCGATGCACGAACCGCCGGTCATCCTCTCCGGCGAATACATCCCGCAAAACTTCATGCTGACGCAGCGGGGCGGCCGCTGGCACCTTTGCGGATTGATCGATTTCGGCGATGTGCTGGCGGGATGGCGCGACTACGATCTGCTCGGCCCCGGCGCATTCATGGCCGCGGGCCGGCCGCGCCGCGTGCTGAGCCTGCTCGAAGGCTTTGGATATTCCCGCAGCGACATCGATTTCACGCTGAAGCGGCGGCTGATGGCCTTGATGCTGTTGCACCGCGCAAGCGACCTCAACCGCCACGTCTGTATCGATGGCTGGCAAGCGAAAGCTGACGATCTCCTGCAACTGCAGGAACTGATTTGGGTCACGTAAAAATGACTCGCCTAACAATCGGGCGTTCAAAAATAGCCGCCTAATCAATAGGCAAAAACACTGGTTTGTATGCAACGTGGTGTCTGCCAATTGTAGCGTTTGACCCTGCTTCTCTCGATATTCCGAAGCGTTATCAATGCTTTGGGACTGCGCCAACGCTCCGTTGAGGCTTGGCACAAACCTTGCGAACTCCTTCCACGCCATTTCCCAGGGGCGTTGGAGCATCACCCATGAAACGTCGCGATTTCCTCAGATCCGTGTCCGGATTGGCCGCAAGCGCGATGGTGCCTGCGCCGGCGATCTGGTCGCCCGCCAAGGCCGACGCGCGCTCGGAGACGCTTCTGATCGTCTCCGAGGGCGGCCCGAACAATCTCGATATCCATGGTGTCGGCACCAATGTGCCGGGCTACGAAGTGTCCTGGAATTGCTACGACCGCCTGATCACCCACGAGATGAAGAGCGGCCCGGGCGGCGTACCCTATTACGACCGCGACAAGTTCAAGGGCGAACTCGCCGACGACATGAATGTCGGCGACATGTCCGTCACCTTCAAACTGAAGAAGAACGCCAAATTCCACGACGGCACGCCGGTGACGGCAAAGGACGTCAAATGGTCGCTCGATCGCGCGGTCAGCGTCGGCGGCTTCCCGACCTTCCAGATGAGCGCGGGCTCGCTGACCAAGCCCGAGCAGTTCGTCATCGTCGATGACTCCACGGTGCGGGTCGATTTCGCCACCAAGGACCGCCTCACGATTCCAGATCTCGCCGTGATCGTGCCCTGCGTCGTCAATTCGGAACTGGTCAAGAAGAACGCGTCCGAAAAGGACCCCTGGGGCCTCGAATACACCAAGCAGCAGACCGCCGGCTCCGGCGCCTACAAGGTGGTGAAGTGGACCGCGGGTACTGAGGTGATCATGGAGCGCAACGACGCCTGGATCGGCGGCCCCGCGCCGAAGATCAAGCGCGTGATCTGGCGCATGGTGCCGCAGGCCGGCAATCGTCGCGCGCTGCTCGAGCGCGGCGATGCCGATATCTCGTATGAGCTGCCGTTCAAGGATTTCCAGGAGATGAAGGCGAACGGCAAGCTCGACGTGGTGTCGCTGCCGTTCTCCAACGGCATCCAGTATATCGGCATGAACGTCACCAAGCCGCCGTTCGATAATCTGAAAGTCCGTCAGGCGGTGGCTTACGCCATTCCCTATCAGAAGATCATCGACGCCGTGCTGTTCGGGCTCGCCAATCCGATGTTCGGCGCGAAGGACAAGCCGACCGATGTCGCCTGGCCGCAGCCGCACAAATATTACACCGATATCGAGAAGGCCAAGGCGCTGATGGCGGAGGCCGGCTATCCGAACGGCTTTGAGACCACGATCTCGTTCGACCTCAATTTCGCAGGGGTCAACGAGCCGCTCTGCGTGCTGGTGCAGGAGAGCCTGGCGCAGATCGGCATCAAGACCACCATCAACAAGGTGCCCGGCGCCAACTGGCGCACCGAGCTGACCAAGAAGGAAATGCCGCTATTCACCAATGTATTCTCGGGCTGGCTCGATTACCCCGAATACTTCTTCTATTGGTGCTATCACGGCAACAATTCGATCTTCAACACGATGAGCTACAAGTCGCCGGAGATGGACAAGTTCATCGACGGCGCGCGCAAAGCTGCCGCGCTCGGTGACACTGCCGCCTACGATGCCGACGTCAAAAGCTTCGTCGATCTCGCCTTCACCGACATCCCGCGCATTCCGCTGTATCAGCCGTTCGTCAACGTGGCGATGCAGAAGAACATCTCCGGCTATCAGTACTGGTTCCATCGCCGCCTAGACTATCGAGCGATGGCGAAGGGGTAGCGAACGAACAGTGGAGGGCGCGCGATGCTGACGATGATTGGCAAGCGGCTGATGTTCGCGATCCCGAGTCTGATCGGGGTCGTCATTGTCACCTTCCTCCTGACGCGCGCGCTGCCGGGCGATCCGGCCGCGTATTTCGCCGGTCCCGCCGCGACCAAGGAGGCGGTCGAGCAGATCCGCAAGAAACTCGGCTTCGACCGGCCGCTGATCGAGCAGTTCTTCCGTTACACCAGCGATCTCGCTCATGGCGATTTCGGCACCTCGCTCACGACCGGCCAGCCGGTCGCGACCGAACTCCGCAATCGCCTGCCGGCGTCCGCTGAATTGACGCTGCTTGGCCTTTTGGTGTCGGTCGCGATCGCGATCCCACTCGGCGTGCTCGCAGCGACGCGCCCTGGTTCCTGGATCGACCATCTCTGTCGCGTCACGACGACGGCAGGCGTGTCGCTTCCGGTGTTCTTCACCGGCCTCGTGTTGGTCTACGTCTTCTATTTCCGGCTTGGCTGGTCGCCGGCGCCGCTGGGGCGGCTCGACGTGTTCTACAGCGCGCCGCCGACCGTGACCGGCTTCTATCTGATCGACACGCTGATCGCCCGCGATTTCGAAGCGTTCCGCTCGGCGCTCAGCCAGCTCGTCCTTCCGGCGACGACGCTTGCGATCTTCTCGCTGGCGCCGATCGCGCGCATGACCCGCGCCTCGATGCTGGCGGTGCTCGCCTCCGACTTCGTACGCACCGCGCGCGCCAGCGGCCTGTCGCCAGGCACCGTGATCGTCACCTACGCGTTCCGCAACGCGATGCTGCCGGTCATCACCACGCTCAGCATGGTGTTCTCGTTCCTGTTAGGGGCCAACGTGCTGGTCGAAAAAGTGTTCGCCTGGCCCGGCATCGGCTCCTACGCGGTGGAAGCGCTGATATCGTCGGACTTCGCGCCGGTGCAGGGCTTCGTGCTGACCATGGCGGTCATGTATGTGCTGCTCAATCTCGTCATCGACATTCTCTACGGCGTCATCGATCCGCGTGTGCGGCTGGAAGGGTAGGGGTGAAGCATGAGCACCGTTGCGCCTGTCGTTGAGCCCGTCGGTCCGGCGCGGACCTCAGGGCTGTCAGCCATCTTCGAGCACGCGCGCTATGTGCTGAGCGAGAACAAGGTCACCGGCTTTGCCTTTGCTCTGCTGATCTTGATCCTGCTCGCCGCGCTGTTCGGCCCCTATGTCGTGCCTTATGATCCGCTCGCGAGTGATACGTCGGCGGCGCTGAAACCGCCGTCGGCGGCACACTGGTTCGGCACCGATCAATTGGGTCGCGACATCTTCAGCCGCGTCATCGTGGCAACCCGGCTCGACACCTTCATCGCGGTCGCTTCCGTCGTGCTGGTGTTCCTGATGGGCGGGCTCGCCGGCATCGCGGCCGGTTATTTCGGCGGCTGGACCGATCGCATCGTCGGCCGCATCGCCGACACCATCATGGCATTCCCGCTGTTCGTGCTGGCGATGGGCATCGTCGCGGCGCTCGGCAACACCGTGCAGAACATCATCATCGCCACCGCGATCGTGAATTTCCCGCTCTATGCCCGTGTCGCCCGCGCCGAGGCCAATGTCCGCCGCAATGCCGGCTTCGTGCAGGCGGCGCGGCTCTCCGGCAATGGCGAATACCGCATCCTGCTGGTGCATATCCTCCCGAATATTATGCCGATCATGATCGTGCAGATGTCGCTCACCACGGGCTACGCGATCCTGAACGCCGCCGGCCTCTCCTTCATCGGCCTCGGCGTCCGACCGCCGACCGCCGAATGGGGCATCATGGTCGCCGAAGGCGCCGGCTTCATGGTGTCAGGCGAATGGTGGATCGCGCTGTTCCCCGGCCTCGCGTTGATGATCGCCGTGTTCTGCTTCAACCTGCTCGGCGATGGCCTGCGCGACATCGTCGATCCGCAGCGGAGGACGTAATGGCCGCACTTTTTCAGTTGATCGTCATTGCCGGGCTTGACCCGGCAATCCATCGCGCGAAGCGCAGCGTTGACTCTCCGATGGATGCGCGGGTCAAGCCCGCGCATGACGAGCTGAGAATGAGGCGCTCGTCATGAGCGCGCAGCCGCTGCTCGACGTCAAGGATCTCACCGTCGAATTCACCACGCGTCGTGGCATCGTCAAGGCGGTGCAGCACGTCAATATCTCCGTGGCGAAAGGCGAGACGGTGGGCATCGTCGGCGAATCCGGCTCCGGCAAGTCGGTGACCTCTTACGCCGTGATGCGCATCCTCGATCGCGCGGGAAAAATCGCCGAGGGCTCGGTGATGTTCTCCGGCATCGACGTCAAGGCCGCGACCGAGACGCAGATGCGCGACCTGCGCGGCCGGGAGGTCTCGATGATCTTCCAGAACCCGCGCGCCGCGCTCAATCCGATCCGCAAAGTGGGCGACCAGATCGAGGACGTGCTGCGTCAGCACGTTCAGCAGTCGACGGTGGCCGATCGCGGCGAGAAGGCGATCGAAGCGCTGGAGCAGGTCAAGATCGCCCGGCCGCGCGAGCGTTATCACGCCTATCCGTTCGAGCTTTCGGGGGGCATGTGCCAGCGCGTCGTGATCGCGCTTGCGCTGGCCTGCAATCCGCAGCTCCTGATCGCGGACGAGCCCACCACCGGTCTCGACGTCACCACGCAGAAGGCGGTGATGGAGCTGATCGTCGAATTGACGAAGCGTCGTTCGATGTCGACGATCCTGATCACGCATGATCTTGGCCTCGCCGCCGCTTATTGCGACCGCGTCGTGGTGATGGAGAAAGGCCGCGTGGTCGAGACCGCCAGGTCGGCCGATATTTTCGCCAAGCCCGAGCATCCCTATACCAAGAAGCTGATGCGCGCGACGCCGCGGATCGGCGTGTCGCTGCGCGATCTGCTGCCGGAAGAGGATGCGAAGCCCGTCATGGCCGGACTTGACCCGGCCATCCATCAGTCTTCGAAAAACTCTTCTCCTGAAGGGATGGACCCCCGGGTCAAGCCCGGGGGTGACGAGAAGACAGAGCCGCTCCTCCTCGTCGAAAAGCTCGTCAAGGAATATCCGCGCCAGGGCGCAGGTGCGGTGCTGTCAAAATTGTTCGGCCGCAAGCCGCCGGTGGAGCAGGAGGTGTTCCGCGCCGTCGACGGCATCAGTTTCCATGTCGGCCATGGCGAGAGCGTCGGCCTGGTCGGCGAATCCGGCTGCGGCAAATCGACCACGTCGATGATGGTGATGCGGCTCCTGGACCAGACCTCCGGCCGCATCGCCTTCGATGGTGAAGAAATCGGCGAGATCAAGCCGCCATCCTTTGCGCGATTGCCGCTGCGCAGCCGGATCCAGATGGTGTTCCAGGATCCGACCGACAGCCTCAATCCCCGCTTCACCGCTGCGCGCGCGATCGCCGATCCGCTTCTGCAACTCGGCGACATCAGGGGACGGGACGCGTTGCGGGCTCGCTGCGAGGAACTCGCCACGCTGGTCGGTCTTCCCGTCAATCTCCTCGACCGCTTCCCGCATCAACTGTCCGGCGGCCAGAAGGCGCGCGTCGGCATCGCGCGGGCGATTGCACTGCATCCAAAGCTTGTCATCCTCGATGAGCCGACGGCCGCGCTCGATGTCTCGGTGCAGGCGGTGGTGCTGAACCTGTTGCAGGATCTCAAGCAGTCGATGGGGATGAGCTATCTTTTCGTATCGCACGATCTCAACGTCGTGCGCCTGTTGTGCGACCGCGTCATCGTGATGCGCAGCGGCAAGATCGTCGAACAGGGAAGTTCCGAAAAGGTCTTGGGCGATCCGCAGGAAGCTTATACAAAGGAGCTGCTGACGGCGATCCCGCATCCGCCGTTGCCTGTTCATTGAGCAGCCTCCGGAAAGAAAACAGGCACGCAGGCTTTCCCGGCGCTCGATAAAACAGATGAGGTTGTGATTCGATCCAAGTCATCGGATCGTGGTTGCGTTGAGATCGTCGGGTGGGAGAGTCATGGCTGCCGACAAGCTGGATGACTATATCGACGCCGTGGCAACGGCGATGGGGCTGCCGGTCGAGGACGCCTGGCGGCCGGCGGTTCGTGCCAATCTCGAGGTCTCGCTGAGACTGGCACGGATGGTGGACGAATTCCCGCTGCCTGACGAGACCGAGCCGGCCAGTGTCTACTCCGCCTGATAGCGCAATGACCGATCAATCCTTGTCCGCCGCCGACATCGCACAGGCCGTCGCCGCGCGAAAGCTCTCCGCGCTGGAAGCAACCGAGGCGGCGCTCGCCCGCATCGCCAAGCACGACTCCGTGCTCA
Source organism: Bradyrhizobium elkanii WSM2783 (assembly GCF_000472865.1). Classification (GTDB taxonomy): domain Bacteria; phylum Pseudomonadota; class Alphaproteobacteria; order Rhizobiales; family Xanthobacteraceae; genus Bradyrhizobium; species Bradyrhizobium elkanii_A. Next base: position 76,815 of record NZ_AXAP01000010.1, read on the forward strand.
ACGCCTTCACCGACATCACCGCCGATCGCGCCCGCGCCAAGGCCAAAGCCCTTGATGCAGCGATTGCGGCCGGCCAGACCGTCGGCCCGCTCGCGGGCGTGCCCTTCGCGGTGAAGAACCTGTTCGACGTGCAGGGCCTCTCCACGCGCGCCGGATCGAAGATCAATCGCGATCTGCCGCCGGCCGCGCGCGATGCGACGCTGATCGAGCGGATGGAAGCAGCCGGCGCCGTGCTGGTCGGCGCGCTCAACATGGGCGAATACGCCTATGACTTCACCGGCGAGAACGTGCATGACGGTCCGTCGCGCAATCCGCACGATCCGACGCGGATGACGGGCGGCTCCTCGGGCGGCTCCGGCGGTGCGGTCGGCGGCGCCCTGGTGCCGATCGCGCTCGGCTCCGACACCAATGGCTCCATCCGCGTGCCGTCGTCCTTCTGCGGTATCTTCGGTCTGAAGCCGACCTATGGCCGGCTGTCGCGCGCGCGTTCTTTTCCGTTCGTCGCGAGCTTTGATCATCTCGGGCCGCTGGCGCGAAGCGCAGGTGACCTCGCATTATCCTATGACGCGATGCAAGGACTGGATCCTGATGATGCCGCCTGCAGCCCGCGACCGGTCGAGCCCGTTGTGCCACAGCTTGCGCGAGGCATCCGTGATCTCCGCATCGCCATTGCCGGCGGCTATTTCCAGCAGAACGTCTTTCCGGAGGCGGTTGAAGCCGTCGGCCGCATCGCCAAGGCGCTCAACGCGACGCGTACGGTCGAAATTCCGGAAGCCGCGCGTGCCCGCTCGGCGGCCTACGTCATCACGACCACGGAAGGCGCTTCGCTGCACCTCGATCGCCTGCGCACGCGGCCGAATGATTTCGATCCCGCGGTGCGCGATCGCCTGATCGCAGGCGCGATGATCCCGGCGCCTTACGTCGACAAGGCGCAGAAGTTCCGCCGCTGGTACCGCGAAAAGGTGCTGGAGCTGTTCAAGACGGTCGACGTGATCCTGGCTCCGGCAACGCCCTGCGTGGCGCCAAAGCTTGGGCAGGTGAACTTCACGCTCGATGGTGTCGAACTGCCGGTGCGCGCCAATATCGGCATCCACACCCAGCCGATTTCGTTCATCGGCCTGCCGGTGGTGGCCGTCCCGGTTCCGCTTCTGCCGATGCCGATCGGGGTGCAGATCATCGCCGCGCCCTGGCGCGAGGACATCGCGCTGCGGGTTGCCTACGCTCTGGAGCAAATGGGCGCGGCCGCCGCGCCGTCGCCGCGAGGAATCTAGCGAATGGAAATCGATCTGCCCGACGTGCTTGCCGAAGTGACCGCGCAGTTTGAGCGCTACGAGAAGGCGCTGGTGTCGAACGACGTCGCCGTGCTGGATGAGCTGTTCCGCAACGACAAGCGGACGCTGCGCTACGGCATGGGCGAGAATCTCTATGGCTATGAGGCGATCATGGCGTTCCGCGCCGGACGCTCGCCAGCCGGGCTCAATCGCCGGACCGACAGGACGGTGATATCGACCTACGGCCGCGACACCGCGGTCGCGTCGACCCTGTTCTATCGCGACTCCGCACCTGGCAAGGTGGGGCGGCAGATGCAGACGTGGATACGCTTCCCCGAGGGCTGGAGAATCGTTGCCGCCCATGTCAGCATCATCGACGAACCGAAGGATCCGAAGACATGAGTCTGGACGACCTTCCGCGTCGCCCTGCCGCCGCCGGACCGGACATGCTGGTTCGTCGCGTCGACCGTCCGTCTCCGCAACAATCCAAGATCACGCGTGCCGAGGAGCTGCGCCTGCAACTCGCCGACGAGATTGTGCGCGGTGCGCTCGGACCGGGCTCGCCGCTCGACGAATCCGATATCGCGCGTCGCTTCAATGTCTCGCGCACGCCGGTGCGCGAGGCGCTGCGCCAGCTTGCGGCGAGCGGCCTGGTCGAAGCGCGCGCCCATCGCGGCGCGGTGGTGGCGCGGCCGTCGGTCGAACGGCTTACCGGCATGTTCGAGGCGATGGCGGAATTGGAAGCGCTGTGCGCGGGGCTCGCCGCGGAGCGGATGACGGCTGCTGACCGGCATGCGCTCGAAGCAGTGCATGAGGAATTGCGCGTGCTCAGCTACACCGGCAATCCCGAGCGCTTTCACGAGGTCAACGAGCGCTTCCACAACACGATCTATGCCGGCTCGCACAACGATTATATCGCCGAGATGACACTGGCGACACGGGTCCGGGTGCAGCCGTTCCGCCGCGCCCAGTTCCGCAATCTCGGACGATTGGCAAAATCGCATGCCGAGCACGACCGCGTCGTGGTCGCAATCCTGCGCGGCGACAAGACCGGCGCCGCCGCCGCCATGCGCGCCCACATCACATTGGTACGCGGCGAATACGAGATCTACTCGGTGTCGGTGTAATCACGCCTATTGGTTCTGTCATTCCGGGGCGCGCGAAGCGCGAGCAGGGAATCCATTCATCCACGTCGTCTGCGGTCCGATGGATTCCGGGCCTGCGCCTTCGGCGCATCCCGGAATGACGGCTGTTATGCGGTAGCCGTCTCCGCCACGAACGCGCGCCAGCCGCCGAAGGCGGAGATGTCGCGTGCGCCGTTGATCGCCGCCGGCTCCACGATAAAGCCCTTCACCTCGCGCCCGTCCGCGAGGCGGATGGTGCCGATCGAGAGCGGCGGCGGGATCGCAGCGACGAACTTGCCGAAGGATGCCGGCGAGAGCGCCCAGAGTTCGAGCTTGATCGATGCGCCGCTGCCCGCCTCGACGCGCAGCATCCCGGGTTTCGGCGGCGTGGTGCCGAGCGCATAGAGCTTGTAGTCCGGCGCGGTCGTGGTCTCCTCGAGCAAACGTCCGTCGAGCGCGCGCAACTCGCCGTTCAGCGCCATGCCGGACAGGTGCGCGCCGACCACAGCAATCGGAATGTCCTCGCCGCTTGACGGCGGTAGCGGAGCGAGCAGCGGCTGCGGCAGCGACTTCGCGCCGATCGGCAGCTTTGTATCGGCATGGAAGACGCGGCCGATGCTGGCAAGCAGCGCGTCGCGGCCGGCCGGCGCCAGCAGTGTGATGCCGAACGGCGCGCTGTCTGGCCGCATCGCCGAGGGCAGCGCGAGGCCGCAGAGGTCGAGCAGGTTGACGAAATTGGTATAGGTGCCGAGCCGGCTGTTGAGCTCGATCGGATTGGCCAATACCTGCGCGGTGGAATAGACCGTCGGCGCCGTCGGCAGCACGATCGCGTCCATCGAGGCGAAGGCGCGCTCGGCGACCCGGCGCAGTGCCTGCAGCCGATAGAGCGCGGCAAAGGTTTCGGCGGCGGTGAGCCGCGCGCCGGCCGCGGTGATCTCGCGCGTGACCGGGTGGATCGACTCCGGCGACGAGGCGAGCAGATCGCGGATCACCAGATAGCGCTCGGCAACCCACGGGCCTTCGTAGAGCAGCCGCGCGGTCTCGTAGAACGGCTCGAGGTCGAATTCGACCAGCGTCGCGCCGAGCGCGGCCCAGCGCTCGATCGCCTCGGCATAAAGCTGCTCCGACTGGCGGTCCCCGAAGAAGATCAACTGCCCTTTGCGGGGGACACCGAGCCGAAGCTTGGCCGGCAACTCCGTCATCTCGCCAAGCGGCCGCTCGCGCGAGAAAGGATCGGCGCCATCAGTGCCGGCCATCACCTTCAGCGCGGTCATGGCGTCGTCGACGGTGAGCGAGAACACCGAAATGCAATCGAGCGTACGGCAGGCCGGCACCAGGCCCGCGGTCGAGATCAGTCCGAGGCTTGGCTTCAGCCCGACGATATTGTTGAGCATCGCCGGCACGCGGCCGCTTCCCGCGGTATCCGTGCCCAGCGCCAGCGGCACCAGTCCGGCGGAGACCGCAACCGCCGATCCCGAGCTCGATCCGCCCGGAATGAGGTCGTCGCGGACTGGATTCTTCGGGATCCCGTAGGGCGAGCGCACGCCGACCAGGCCGGTCGCGAACTGGTCGAGATTGGTCTTGCCGATGATGATGGCGCCGGCCGCGCGCAACCGCGCGATGGCAGTCGCGTCATGCGTCGGCCTATAGGAGAAGGCTGGACAAGCCGCCGTGGTCGACATTCCCGCGGCGTCGATATTGTCCTTCACCGCGACTGGCACGCCATAAAGCGGCAGGCGCGCGGCGTCCTTGCCGGCCAGCGCCTCGGCTTCGGCTTGCGCGTCTTTCTCGGCGCGCAGGGTGATGAAGACGGCGGGATCGCCATGGTCGTGGATGCGCTGAAAACTGCGCGCGACCGTTTCCGCAGGCGTCATGGTGCCGGCGCGGTGCGCAGCAAGGATCTCAGCGACGGTTTCAGTCACGTGGTGCCTCGTCCATTTGGTCGGCCGATCTCCGTCACAATCGACGGCGCCCGGCCTGACAAAACCCAAGCCCACCGAAGCAAGCGATGTGCCATTGTGTACATTTGCAGTATTGGGGTGCTTGCGGAAATCGGGCTGTAATCTCCGTGACTTAAGTCCCCCGCGGAGAACTGGCAAAAGCGCGCAACGACGACCGGTTGCGATGCTCTGCCCAATTTTTGGGCGCAGTACCGCAAGCTTTGCGATCCTCTATCCGCGGCGTGCGGCGACATTGCCTGATCGCGGGATAGTCGCGTAGAGCAGAGCCAGCCCCAGCAAAGAGGGCGTGTGAGGAAGCCCCAATGACCTTAGCCGTCGCTCGCCGCGATGATCCCGAAATGCTGTTTGCCGTGCCCGCGATCGTTGCCGATCGGCGGAACGACGGCAGCATCATCGTGAGATCGACCGTGCCCCTGCGCGAAGGTGCGCGCTGCGTCGGCGACTGGCTGGAGCATTGGGCGAGGCTGACGCCGGACCGGGTCTTCCTCGCCGAGCGCGCCGATGTCGAGGCGCCCTGGACCACCATCAGCTATGCCGATGCCCTGCGGCAGGTGCGTTCGCTTGCCTCCTGGATCCTTGGGCAGGGTCTCGGCGTCGAACGTCCGGTGATGATCCTCTCCGATAACAGCATCGACCATGCGCTGCTCGCGCTCGCCGCCCAGCATGTCGGCGTGCCCTCGGCGGCGATCTCGCCGGCCTATTCGCTGATGTCGAAAGATTTCGACAAGCTGAAGTGCATGGTCCGGCTGCTCGAGCCCGGCGCGATCTATGTTTCCGCCACCAGGCCGTTCGCGGCGGCGCTTGCCGCGGTCAAGCCGCTGCATACCGCGAGCATCATCAGCGGCAATGCCGACGACAGTGACGCCATTTCGTTCAGTGCCGTCGCGGCTACGCCGGAGACCGCGGACGTGGAAAAAGCCTTCGCAGCGGTGACGCCGGACACCATTGCAAAATTCCTGTTCACCTCGGGGTCGACGGGCGCGCCAAAGGCCGTGATCAACACCCAGCGGATGCTGACCTCGAGCCAGCAGGCCAAGGCCCAGACCTGGACCTTCCTCGATACAGTGCGCGATGATCTCGTGATCCTGGACTGGCTGCCCTGGAGCCACACCTTCGGCGCCAACCACAATTTCAACCTCGTGCTGCGCAACGGCGGCACGCTTTATATCGATGGTGGCAAGCCGGCGCCCGGCCTGTTCGCGACCTCGCTCGCCAATCTGCGCAGCGTGGTGCCGACGGTCTATTTCAACGTGCCGCGCGGTTTCGACATGCTGATCGCGGCGCTTCAGGGCGATGACGCGTTGCGGCGGAAATTCTTCGGCGAGGTGAAGTTCGCCTTCTATGCCGGCGCGGCGCTGCCGCAAAATCTCTGGGACGCGCTGGAAGAATTGTCCATGAAGACGGTCGGCCGTCGGCTTCCGATGGTGTCAGCCTGGGGCTCGACCGAGACGTCGCCGCTCGCGACCGACTGCCATTTCCTGGCGGAGCGTTCCGGCAATATCGGCGTGCCGGTCCCGGGCACCGAATTGAAGCTGGTCGCCTCCGGCGACAAGCTCGAGGTGCGCGTGCGCGGCCCCAATGTCACGCCGGGCTACTGGAAGGCGCCGGAGCTGACGGCGCAGGCGTTCGACGAGGAGGGCTTTTACCGGATCGGCGATGCCGTGAAGTTTGCCGATCCGGAACAGCCTGAGCGCGGGCTGTTCTTCGACGGCCGCGTTGCCGAGGATTTCAAGCTCAATTCCGGCACCTGGGTCAGCGTCGGCACGCTGCGCGTCGCCGGCATCGCCGCACTGGCGCCGCTCGCGCAGGACATCGTCATCACCGGTCATGGCGGCGACGAGGTGCGCTTCCTGGTCTTCCCCAATATCGCCGCCTGCCGCGCGCGGGCCGGGTTGCCTGACAGCGCCGATGTTTCCGATGTGATCGGCCATGAAATGATCCGCGGCGCGATCGGGCAGGGTCTTGCAAGACTGAAGGCGCAGAGCGGCAACTCCTCCGGCCATGCCGCGCGCGCGCTGTTGCTTGCGGAGCCCGCCTCCGTCGACGGCGGCGAGATCACCGACAAGGGCTACATCAACCAGCGCGCGGTGCTGACGCGCCGCGCCGGCGCGGTAGCGGTACTGGACGATGATGCTTCGCGTGAATGGATCGCCTGCGCCGGCTGACACCGGGCCTGGAGTCAGGAGCCGGTTCGGCCGGTGACGGCGCTGAGATTGTTGTGCAACCGCCGCAACAAGTCGATCAGCACTTCGCGCTCGTCCTTGCGCAGGCAGGACAACAGCCGACGCTCGCGATCGAGCGCGGCGACGATGACCTTGTCATGGATCGCGCGGCCTCTGGCCGTCAGCGTGATCGAATGGCTGCGGCCGTCGTTCGGGTTGGCGCGGATCGCGACCAGCCCGCGCTTCTGCAACAGCGCCAGCGTCCGGCTCACCGGTCCCTTGTCGAAGCCGATGATGTGGCAGATGCGCGAGGCGGGGATGCCCGGCTCGATCGCGAGCTGCGACATGATCCGCCACTCCGTGACATTGACGCCGAAATGACGCTGGTAGAACGAGGTGGCGCTGTTGGAGAGCTTGTTGGCAATGAAGGTGACGAAGCCCGGCACGTAGCGATCGAGGTCGAGTGTCGGGCCGGAATTGACAGAAGCAGCTTGCGCAGCTCTCGGCCGGCGCGGCTTCCTGGGGGAGGTTTCAGTGCTCATATTTCAATCATCGCTGCGGGGTCGCTGCCCGCAATAAGGACGTTCCAGCGGTTCTTTTTGGTTAAAGTTATCGCGCCACCTTGCTGCTGCCTTGCGTGATCAGCCGGGCCGCGCGCTGGTCGCGGGCGTGAATCCAGAGCCAGCTCAGCGCGACGCTGAGGCGGTGTCGGATACCGATCAGAAAGTAGATGTGGGCGATGCCCCAGATCCACCAGGCGATGGCGCCGCGCAGCTTGAGCCAGCCGAAATCGATCACGGCGAGCCGCTTGCCAATCTGGGCGAGGCTGCCCTGGTGCTTGTAGCGGAATGGCGGCAGCGTGCGGCCCTCGAGCCGCGCCCTGATCAGCGATGCGACATAACGCCCTTCCTGCTTCGCCGCCGGCGCGATGCCGGGCACCGGCTTGCCGTCGGGGCCGGCGATCGTGATGGTGTCGCCGATCGCAAAGATGTCGGGATGGCCGGGGACGGTGAGGTCGGGATTGACCTGCAGCCGGTAGGCGCGGTCGGCAGGGGCGTTCAGCCATTCGGCGGCGCGCGAGGCGCGCACGCCGGCAGCCCAGATGATGGTCCGCGCCTCCAGCCTCTTGCCGCCATAAACCACGCCGTCGGCATCGCATTCGGTGACCGGCGCGCCCAGCATCACCTCGACGCCGAGCTTTTCCAGCGAACGCTGTGCGTAGGTCGAGAGATCGTCGGGAAAGCCCGCGAGCACCCGCGAGCCCGCCTCGATCAGCACGACGCGGGTCTTGTGGGTGTCGATGTTGCGGAAGTCGGGCGCCAGCGTGTCGCGTGCGAGGTCGGCGATCGTGCCGGCCATTTCGACGCCGGTCGGTCCGGCGCCGACGATGACGAAGGTGAGTAGCGCCGCGCGCCGCGCCGGATCGGTCTCGCGCTCGGCGCGCTCGAAGGCAACGAGGATGCGGCGCCGCAGCGTGGTGGCATCCTCGAGCGTTTTCAGGCCCGGTGCGAACGGCTCCCATTCGTCGTGGCCGAAATAGTCGTGGCGTGCGCCGGTCGCCAGGATCAGCGTGTCGTAGGGGACGCTGTCGCCATCATCGAGCACGACACGCTTGCCTTCGGTGTCGATGCTGTTGACGTTGGCGAACAGCGTCGTCACCTCGCGGCGGTCGCGCAGCAGGTAGCGGATCGGCCAGGCGATCTCGGAGGTCGCCAGCGAAGCGGTTGCGACCTGATAGAGCAGCGGTTGGAACAGATGATGGTTGCGGCGATCGATCAAGGTAATCTTCACCGGCGCGCCGGCGAGCCCAAAGGTCGCCTCCAGGCCGCCAAATCCGGCGCCGACAATCACCACGTGATGCGGATCTTTCGGCGGCGTCGTCATCGAATATGGCCCCAGGGTTCTCGGTATCTCCGTGCGAATTATGTATTAATTCGCGCAGTCGTTCCAAGGCGCTTCTTTCTAATCGCACGATAGCGAAAGCGTGTGGGATCAGCCCTTTCGCGGTGCCGTCGCCGTGAGCATCAGGCTATTGAACAGTGCGCCGGCCAGCGAAAGTGTCGGGGCTATTGCGCCAGCCAGTGGGGCCGGCAACAGCTCCAAAAACTGCGACAATGGTTGCCCGCGCAACCGGCACTATAATTCTTGCCAGCCTCGCATTTTACGAATTATGGTGCAGATCAGGCGCAAGCATGCGCCGAAGGTTCTAAACGCCGCCTTCGGTTCGCGCTTGCTGCCCGGTCAGGATTCCGCGCACAAAACACGTCACCTAAAAAGGGAGTGACGGGGGCACGGACAACGCTGCCGGACGGTTCACCCGCCTGGCGGGTCGGTTGGAATGGTTGAGGAGGAGGGGAGTGAACATGAAAACGTCATTTTGGCTGGCGGGCGTCACCGCGCTGGCGCTGGCCCAGCCCGCATTGGCGGCTGACACCATCAAGATCGGCTTTGTCTCGACTTTCAGCGGTCCGACCGCCGTCATCGGCAACGATATGCGGAACTCGTTCGAGCTGGCGCTCGACCATCTCGGCCGCAAGATGGACGGCAAGCCGGTCGAGGTGATCTACGAGGACGACCAGCAGAAGCCCGACATCGGCAAGCAGAAGACCGAGAAACTGGTGCAGTCCGACAAGGTTGACTTCATCGTCGGCTACATCTGGTCGAACGTGCTCCTGGCCTCGCTGAAGACCGCCGTCGACAGCAAGACCTTCCTGATCTCGGCCAATGCCGGCCCGTCGCAGCTCGCCGGCGAACTTTGCTCCCCTTACGTCTTCTCGACCTCCTGGCAGAACGACCAGACGCCCGCCGCCATGGGCCTCTACATGAACCAGAAGGGCGTGAAATCGGTGTTCCTGATCGGGCCGAACTATGCCGCCGGCAAGGACATGCTTGCGGGCGTCAAGAGCACCTTCAAGGGCGAAGTGGTCGGCGAGGAATATACGGTGTGGCCGAGCCAGCTCGATTTCTCCGCCGAGCTGACCAAGGCGCGCAACTCGAAGGCCGAGTCGATCTTCGTGTTCTATCCGGGCGCCGCCGGCGTGCAGTTCCTCAACCAGTATGTGCAGGCTGGCATCAAGCAGCAGATCCCGCTCTACACCGCCTTCACCATCGACGAATTGTCGTTGCCGCTGCAAAAGGAGAACGCGCTCGGCATTCCCGGGGCCCAGGAATGGGTGAACGATTTGCCGAATGAAGAGAACAAGCGTTTCGTCGCCGATTACCGCAAGAAATACGCGAACCTGCGCCCAACCTATTACGGCGCGCAGGCCTATGACGCCGCCCAGCTCATCAACAGCGCGGTGGTCGCGGTGAAGAGCGATTTGACCAAAAAGGACGCGATGAAGGCGGAGATGGAGAAGGCGAACTTCAAGTCGCTGCGTGGTCCGTTCAAATACGGCAACAACCACATCCCGATCCAGAATTTCTACCTGCAGGACGTGGTCAAGGACGCGGACGGTCAGCTATCGCTGAAGACGGTGGCAACCATCGTCGAGAACGACCAGGACCGGTTTCACGACAAGTGTCCGATGAAGTGAAGGTAAATCACCTCGCCCAGCTTGCCGGGAGAGGTCGGATCGCTCTTGCGATCCGGGTGAGGGGGCCTCTCCGCGGGCGCGGTGTTCGTGGAGGCAGCCCCTCACCCCAACGCTCTCAGAGCGAGCTTTCGCTCGTCTCGACCCCGCAAGGGCGGGGCGAGGGAGAAGGCGGCGGCGCATGCGCGCTGCCGCTGTTTTGTTTGTGAGGCTGACTTAAACTTGCGATGTTCCTTCTGATCGAACAACTTCTGAACGGATTGCAGTTCGGCCTGCTCTTGTTCCTGCTGGCGGCAGGGCTCACGCTGGTGTTCGGCATCATGGATTTCGTGAACCTGGCGCATGGTTCGCTCTACATGATGGGCGCCTATTTCGCCGCGACCTTTGTCGGCTGGACCGGCAGCTTCGTGCTTGGCGCGATCCTCGCGCTGGCCGCCACGCTTCTGCTCGGCATTGCCCTCGAATTCGTGGCGCTCAGGCATCTCTATGGCCGCGACCATCTCGACCAGGTGCTGGCGACCTTCGGCCTGATCCTGTTCTTCAATGACATGGTGCGGCTGATCTGGGGGCCGGCGGGCCTTGCGCTGCCGCTGCCGACATGGCTGACCACCCCGGTGCAGCTGCTGCCCGGCGTGTACTATCCGGCCTACCGGCTCTCGATCATCATTGTCGCGCTGCTGGTCGCCGCGCTGCTCTATCTCGTGGTGATGCGCACCCGCATCGGCATGCTGATCCGCGCCGGCGCCTCCAACCGCGAGATGGCCGGCGCCCTCGGCATCAACATCAAGCTGTTGTTCACGCTGGTGTTCGGCCTTGGCGCCGCGCTCGCGGGCCTTGCCGGCTTGATGCAGGCGCCGATCCTGACCGTGCAGATCGGCATGGGCGAGAACATCCTGATCCTCGCCTTCGTCATCATCGTGATCGGCGGCATCGGCTCGATCCGCGGCGCCTTCCTCGCCGCGATCTTCGTCGGCCTGATCGATACGCTCGGCCGCGCCTTCCTGCCGGATCTCCTGCGCAAGGTGCTGAGCGGCGCCGCTGCCTCGACCGCCGCACCCGCTTTGTCTTCGATGCTGATCTATTTGTTGATGGCGATCGTGCTGGTCGTGCGGCCGGAGGGGCTGTTTCCGGCCGCCAAGCGATGAAGTTCAAGCTCAACGCCAGCAACGTCCTCGTGGCGGTGGTTTGCGCCGCGCTTGTCCTGCTGCCGGTCTATTCGGCTGTTACAGGCAACATCTTCATCCTGACGCTGTTCACGCGCATCGTCATCTTTGCGCTGGCGGCTTCGAGCCTGAACCTGATGATGGGTTACGGCGGCATGATGAGTTTCGGCCACGCCGCCTATCTCGGCATCGGCGGCTATGCCGTCGGCATCCTGGCCGCCGAAGGCATCGGCTCCGGCTTCATCCAGTGGCCTGTGGCGCTCGCCGTCTCCGCTTTGTTTGCGCTGGTGATCGGCTCGCTCTCCCTGCGCACCCGCGGCGTCTATTTCATCATGATCACGCTCGCGTTTGCGCAGATGGCCTATTACGTCGCCTCCGCGCTGTCGCGCTATGGCGGTGACGACGGCCTGACCATCTACAAGCGAAGCACCTTCGACGGCCTGATCAATCTCTCGGACCGCACGCAATTCTATTATCTCTGCCTTGCCTGCTTGTTCGGCGGCGTCTACCTGATCTGGCGCATCGTCAATTCGCGGTTCGGCCTGGTGGTGCAGGGCGTACGCTCCAACGAGCAGCGCATGCAGGCGATCGGCTTTCCGGCCTATCGCTACCGGCTGACCTGCTTCGTCATCGCGGGCACGATCTGTGGCCTTGCCGGCGCACTGCTCGCCAACAATACGGATTTCGTCAGCCCGGCCGTGATGTACTGGACCCGCTCCGGCGAACTCATGGTGATGGTGATCCTCGGCGGCATGGGCTGGCTGTTCGGCCCGTTGATCGGCGCGATCGTCTTCCTCGTGCTGGAAGAATTGCTGTCGCAATTCACCGAATATTGGGCGCTGATCATGGGCCCGCTGTTGGTCTTGATCGTGCTGTTCGCGCGTGGTGGCATCATGGGCCTGCTCGGGAGGGTGCGTCGTGGCTGATCCCCTGCTTCGCGTCGACAATCTGGTGCGCCGTTTCGGCGGCATCCTCGCCACCGACAATCTGTCGCTCGAGGTGCCGCGCGGCGAGTTGCACGCGATCATCGGCCCCAACGGCGCCGGCAAGACCACGCTGATCAGCCAGTTGACCGGGCAATTGATGCCGAATTCCGGCACGATCCATTTTGCTGGTCGCGACGTCACGCGGCTGCCGTCCTATCGGCGCAGCCGGCTCGGGCTGGCGCGCTCGTTCCAGATCACCTCGCTCCTCAAGGATTTCACCGCGATCGACAATGTCGCGCTCGCGGCGCAGGCGCATGACGGCCACTCCTTCCGCTTCTGGGGCAACGCGCGCAAGGAGAGGCACCTGCGCGATACCGCGCGTGCGGCGCTGGAACGTGTCGGGCTCGGATCGCGCGCCGATGTCCTGGTCTCCGAGCTCAGCCATGGCGAGCAGCGCGAGCTCGAGCTCGCGGTGGCGCTCGCGACCAAGCCGCAATTGTTACTGCTGGACGAGCCGATGGCGGGCCTCGGCGTCATCGAATCCGCGCGGATGGTCGCCCTGTTGAAGGAGCTGCGCAAGGAATTCACCATCGTGCTGGTCGAGCACGACATGGAAGCGGTGTTCGCACTCGCCGACCGCATCACGGTCCTGGTCTATGGCCGCGTTATCGCCTGCGATACGCCGGATGCGATCCGCCGGCACGAAGAGGTGAAGCGGGCCTATCTCGGCGAGCAGCATGCGGTGACCCGTCAGGGAGACCCAATTGGCTGACACGTTGCTTGAAGTGGAGGGGATCGAGACCTGCTACGGCCTCAGCCAGGTGCTGTTCGGCCTGTCGCTGTCGATCAAGAGCGGCGAGATGGTCGCGCTGATGGGCCGCAACGGCATGGGCAAGACCACCACGATCCGCTCCATCATGGGATTGACCCCGGCGCGATCAGGCGCGATCCGCTTCGCCGGGCAACAGGTGCGTGGCCTGCCCTCCTACAAGATTGCGAAACTCGGCATCGGCCTGGTGCCGGAGGGCCGGCAGATCTTCCCGAACCTGACCGTGCGCGAAAACCTGGTCGCGGCCTCAGGCAATCGTCTGCGCAGCTCGGATCCCTGGACGCTGGAGAAGATCCACGCGCTGTTCCCGCGGCTCGCCGAGCGCGGCAGCAACATGGGCGTCACGCTCTCCGGCGGCGAGCAGCAGATGCTCGCCATCGGCCGCGCACTGATGACCAATCCGAAACTCCTGATCCTGGACGAGGCCACCGAAGGCCTCGCCCCGCTGATCCGCGACGAGATCTGGAGCTGCCTGTCGATGCTGAAGGGGCGCGGCCAGTCCGTGCTGGTGATCGACAAGAACGTCGGAAACCTCGCCCGCATCGCCGACCGACATTACATCATCGAGCGCGGCCGGACCGTGTGGAGCGGCACATCGGAGCAACTGGTCGCCGAGCCCGATCTGCAGCACCGGTATTTGGGCATTTGAGATACGCTAGGCGCCGCGATGTCGGCTCGAAGAAGGTGTCGCTCCAGACCAGCTGCACCGTGTAGCCTGCTTGTTCGACCCGCCGAAGAATAAAAAGGTCATCTCGCATGCTATCCATGGAAGCAGGACGAAAATTATGCATGGCAGCCGTATGGTTGCTGCTCGCGTCGTACTTCTCGGTAGTGGTCGGTTTCGGTTTCGGCACAGATTCTCAGCTAGGCTGCGGGCTGGCGGGTTATTCGTCTCATGTGTGGCTTTCACTGAACGACGAGATAAATGCCGTCAGAACCTCTCTGCCTCGCTACGAATGCGTTTTCGTTTTCTTGAAGTCGTTCAATCTGCTCCTGTCAGGAGCTGCTGCCTTGGTATTCATGGCGATATTCTTACGCAATTTCCGGATGAGTAATACCCTGTTTCGGAGATCGCCATGGCCGTTTGTAGGTTCGTTTCTGTTGGGCGTAGCTTGCTTCGTCCTTGTCCGCTATTACCCAGTCAGCAGTTTTTCCCACCAGTCGCTTCTGAGGTCGATAATGTCGCCCGTTGTTATCTATTTTTTTATGTCAATTGGTCTCTTAGGACCGTTGGTGAAGGACGAGAGTGAGTAAGCAGCAATCGGGAAATCGCATTTGAGACACTGAGGGTCAGGTAGGCCCTCCAAGTTCAGCAGATGCCGGCCGGATGTCCGCTTGGCCGCCAAAGCGGGATGAGAGCGATGACGAAGCTGTGCAGATGATCGACAGCTCGATTTGGTCGATATCAACGCCCACCGGTCTGGATCGCACTGGCAGCCGGTGAGGCCGACCGCCTTGCGCCGGCGCTCGCCGGAAACTCCGCCGTCATTGCGAGCGAAGCGAAGCAATCCATGCCTCTATCTCGGGATTTGAGGCACGGCTTGGCGCCGCGATGTCGGCCCGAAGAAGAGCTCCGTCGCCTACGGCGCTTGTGCGATCCACTGAAGTCGATATCCGCTTCGCGCCCAAAGCGACGGAATTGCTGCGCGGCAGTAAATGACGCAGCGGGCCAGAATTCGACATGCAGGTCCATGCTGCTGCGTGTGCGCAGATGGCGCGATTCTGCTCAACCAAAAGCGGTTATGTGTCGATCTCCGTTCATGAAGATGAATGGAACTCGATGAGATGTTTCGCATGTTATGGCACAAGTAGCCCTTGCGCGCCGGTTTCGCCGAGCGCAGTCTTCCCGAGCGTTTCACGAGAACTTACGGAGGGTGCGACCATGCCAAGGGTCAAGCAGGCTTCGAAGCAGAAACGCGCAACCAAAGGCGCCACCGTGAAGGTGCTGGGTGCCGTCGGACTGGGTCTTTCGCTGGCGGGTAGTGCATCCGCATCCACGATGCCCGCTGCCGGTGTCCCGCAGCCTTACAATACCTCGCCAAATCAGCGCTTCTTTCTCGGCGAGGAGGAAATGGCCGACGTCAGTCTGGCCACGTTCCATCTCTTCGATAGAGAAAACTTTGGTCGCGGCGTGCAGCTGGCGCGCGGCTGCGGCGGTTGCGGGTGCGGCCATGGTGGCGGCGGTTGCGGCGGCGGCCGAGGTTGCGGTGGTGGCGGGTTTGGCGGTGGCCGAGGTTGCGGTGGTGCCGGATTTGTCGGCGGCGGAGGTTGCGGTGGTGGCGGATTTGTTGGCGGCCGAGGTTGCGGTGGTGGCGGGTTTGTTGGCGTCCGAGGTTGCGGTGGTGGCGGATTTGTTGGCGGCCGAGGTTGCGGTGGTGCCAGGTTTGTTGGCGTCCGAGGTTGCGGTGGCTTCCGTGGTTGCCTTGGCTTCCGTGGTTGCGGTTGCGGCGGCTGCGGGTTCAGCGTCGGATTCTATGACGACATCGGGTTCGATGACGACATCGGGTTCGGTGGCTGGGGGTATGGTGGCTGGGGGGTTGGTGGTTGCGCGGGTTGCTGCGCATCCTGGGGGGCGTGCCGCTTGTGCTAAGTCCCACCAAGGACTCTGCCAAGCCGCGATCAGCCTCTCGCTGGTTGCGAGTTTAAGGTCGCCTTCTGTGAAGGGTTTCGGACGCCGGCCGCCGAATATGCCGCGCCGTCAATCATGCGACCGGCATCCGAAACCCTTCACAAACCCGGAAGTCGCCACGACGCGACTTCCGGGTTCAAATCGGTCGAGCGCTCGGTCTTAATTGTGTGATAGCGACGCCGGAGATCGCGAGCAGCCCACCGACAATCAACTTTGGAGTCGTGCGGTCGCCAAGGAATAACACGCTCGAAATCAAGGCGAACACCGGAAGCAGCAGACCGAAGGGTGCGACGCGGCCCATGGAGCAGCGGGCGATCAGCCAGAACCAAAGGCCAAACCCAACAATTCCTCCGATGAAAATCGTGTAGGCGAGTGCCAGCCAACCACGGTGATCCGCTGTGACAAGGCTCGCCAGTTGTCCATACTCAAGGAGCAGCGACATCAACATGACCTGCGGCACCGTGAGCAGGGACGACCACCCCATCAACGCCAGGGGATCAAAAGGGCCGTAGCGTTTCGTCAGGACGTTGGACACCGCGAATGCGAAGGCTGATCCGACCACAAGCAGCAGCGGACGCGCATTTGCCGACAGGCCAGGCTCCGCTGCCAACACGACCACGCCGACGAATGCAAGCACCACTCCGGCGGACGTGGTGAGAGACGGCCTCTCCGCCAGCAGCGGCCAGGCTAACAGCACAGTAAAGGGCGTGGCGAGCTGATATGCGACGGCCGACATGCTTCCCGAGCCGAGCCCAAGGCCAACATAGAAGAGTCCGAAGTTCAGTCCACCAAAGAAAATCGAAATAGCTGCGATCGGGCCGAGCTGTTGCCGCGTGGGCCTCTTGACGAACGGAACCAGCAGCAGCGCGATGGCCAGGAAGCGCAGTGCGAGGAAGAAGAGAGGCGGAAACTCCGTGACGCCCACCTTGATGGCCACGAACTGATAACCCCAGAGCAACGGAACGACCACCGCGCAGACGATCTGGATGGCAGACATGGGCCTCTTCCTTTCAAGACCGATCAGTCTAGATATCGGTGCGCCAATAGCGGAGGCGTCCAAGGGGCGATTACCTGACGAAGGGTTGTTTACTTGATGAAGCGGTCGAGAAGAGCGTCAACGGTGGCTTGCGATGTGATCCGTGCCGGTGCCGTTTTGCCGACCACTCGCAGCCCCTCAACGAAACAGACGAGAATTCGGGCGGCACTTGAAGGCTCAACACCATCGGCCAACTTGCCCGCCGCCTTCGCGCGAGAAAGCGTATCCGCCACCCTGGCCTCCATGGCTTTGAAAAAGCTCGCGATGCGACGGCTAACTTCAGAATCCTGGCCAGCCAGCTCCATGGCTGCGGCCACCAGCAGGCATCCGCGCCGACCATTGGCACCGCTGGTGCGGTCAACGTAGCCGGCAAGGTAGGCCCGCAGGCCGTCGACCGGCTCACTGCGGGGGTCGAGTTCGATATCCATCCTTGTCAGAGCATCGGCAATGTAGCGATCAAGCGCCCGCAAGAAGAGCGAGTGCTTGTCACCGAAAGCCGCGTAAAGGCTGCCACGCGAGAGCTTTGTCGCACGAAGAAGGTCAGGGAGCGCCGTGGCGTGATAGCCGCGCGACCAGAACACACCCATCGCGCGTTCGACAGCGGCTTCCATGTCGAAACTTCGGGGGCGGCCACGGGGCAACTGTGCTGGGGTCTGATGGCTCATTGCCAATATATAGACCAACTGGTCTATAAATCGCAAGTGGCCGCTTTGGGTGATTTTCGACCGAGTAAGCAAACTCTGCCGTCATTCCGGGATGCGTGCGAAGCGCGCGGGCCCGGAATCCATTTGGCCGCAAGCGCCTGTGGTGAAATGGATTCTCGATGCTGTCGCATCGCCCCGGAATGACTGGGGACACATCGCGCAATCCTCTCCTCCGTCATGGCCGGGCTTGACCCGGCCATCCACGTTCTCTCAGGCGCGTGGAAAGACGTGGATGCCCGGGACATCTGCGCGAAGACGCGCTTCGCGCTTTTGCCCGGGCATGACGGCGTCGTATCGTTCGCGCGATTTTCCTTAAGCCAATCAATATGATTTGCCCGGTCCACCCCTCGCAGGAAAAACATTCCGCTTCCGTCGTCGGGCAAATCAGTGATTTAACTCCGCGCGTCTCACGGCGGATGAGGGGCGGCTCGCGATCGTCACGAACGTTGCGGTGAGATGCGGTGGACGTGATGGGTGTGACTGACGAGCACGCACATCACGGACGGCGAAGTCGCGTGGTCCTGGCGCCCCGACGCTGGCGCTAAGCTCGCGAGCAGCAAGAACTGCCGCGGGTGATGGTGGCAAAAAAGCCCGGTCACCAAGGAGAGCACGAAATAAGCCGTAAACCACTGCGCAGGGAAAGCCGGAATGCTTCGGTTGACCTGTGGTCCTACCCCCGTGCTTTTTGTTGCACGGGACCCATGGGTGCAACCGGCACCCGGCTTTCCCTGCGCCCTCTGATATCGAGGAGGGTGGGAAGTAGCGCAAAGCTCGGGCGCAAAACGCGCCGCGAGAATGCGGACTCACATCCTTTCGCTGTTTGACATTTGAATCGTGATCTCTCCCCGCGTCGTCCCGGGCTTGACCCGGGACCCATAACCACAGGTCTTTGTTATGTGCTCCGCTGCAACCGCTTGCTCCCGCCACAACACCTGCCTGTGGTTATGGGTCCCTGCTTTCGCAGGGACGACATCGTAGGATGAGGAGAGCGCCGGCGACTTGTCCGCCGTAGCTCAACGAGCGAAGGCGGAAGCAATCCATTTCTCTGCCTGCTGAGGCATGGATTGCTTCGTGCTAACTCAAACTGCGCGCGGAAGGATCGAGAATGGCAATGCCTGCATAGCGCGCGATCCGCGCGTAGCCAGCGCCGCCGCGCCTGCAATGAACTCGCGTCGCCGCATCAATAGCCATCCCGCACAATCGTCGGGGCCTTCAAGAACGCGCGAAGCCTGCCCATTGCCATTCCTGCGTTTGTAGGCACATGAAAGACACTGCTATACTTCTTCCGTAAATCACGGATGGGGTCTGCCGTAGTTGCGTGCGGCGAATTTGGGGATTTAGCTTTGGCTTGACCGGGCCAGGCTAAAGCATTTGAAACGATGTCTTCAATCGCTTTCTTCAGCGAACTGGATGGTTCCTCGCGCTCCCCTGCGATCGTCGGTTCGGACGCAGCCCGGAGCGCTTAACTGATGCAACTCGATGTTCCCGCCGGATCAAGCCCCAATCGTGCGAGCCGGTTGCCCGGTGGCGCCGCCATAAGATCGCCGCTTAGGGTTGCCGCGCCGCTATGGCTGTTCCTACTGTCCATGTGCATCATTGTCGCGGTTTGGTGCTGGCTGGCGATGCCGGTCCCATTGGGACATGCGCCCGTCGATCTCGCGAAAAAGCTGGATTGTGTTTCCTACGCGCCATTCCGCGGCCACCAGACGCCGTGGAATTCCTCCGCCGTCATCAGCCCGGACCAGATCGCGGAAGATATCGCCGATCTTGCCAGGATCACCAGCTGCATCCGCATCTACTCGGTGGAGAACGGCCTGGACAAGGTGCCGGAGCTTGCCTCAAGGGTCGGGCTGAAGGTGATCCTCGGCGTCTGGATCGGACGCGATCGTCTGAAGAATGCCAGCCTCATTGAAACCGCGGTGTCGCTGGCCAACCAATTTACCGACGTCGTCACCGCCGTCATCGTCGGCAACGAGGTGCTGCTCCGTGGTGAACTGCCCGAGGCGGCCCTTCGCGAGGCCATCCGCTCCACCAAAGGCCGCATCCGCGTTCCCGTGAGCTACGCCGACACCTGGGACTTCTGGCTGCGCTACCCGGAGATCGGCCATGACGTCGATTTCGTGACGATCCACGTCCTGCCCTATTGGGAAGACGTTCCGCCCCGCGCCGAGGAAGCGCCCCAGCATGTGCTCGACGCGCGCAACAAGGTCGCGCTGGCATTTCCCGGAAAGGAGATCTTCATCGGCGAGGCCGGCTGGCCGAGCCGAGGACGCATGCGCGACGGTGCGCTGCCATCGCGCATCAATCAGGCGCGCTTCACCTTCGAGCTGCTCGACAAGGCCAGTCGGGAGAACGTTCGTATCAATTTGTTCGAAGCGTATGACGAGCCATGGAAGCGCCAGTGGGAAGGGACGGTGGGCGCTCATTGGGGCTGGCTCGATGGAGAAAGCCGCCGGCTGAAATATTCACCCGGAGCTGCCGTCAGCAACTATCCGTTCTGGAAGCTGCAGCTCGGCGCTGGCCTGGCTTTCAGCATCGCCATGTTCGTCACGGCGTTGTTGGCGCGCCTGCGCTCGGCTGCGCCAACGGCATTGTCGCGGTGGCTTGCGGTGGCGGCATCCGCCACCGTCGGCGGAATCCTGCTCGGTATCAGCGTCGAGAATGCGCTCCACGAAAGCTACGGCCTTGCCGGGTTGATGCGGCAAGGCTCGTTCTTGATCGCAGCAACGGTTCTGCCGCTCCTGTGCATGAACGCCTTGATGTCGGGCCGCGCGCTCCCGGCGATTGCGGAATTGATCGGACCGCGCGAGATGCGAACACGATCCCTGCCGGCACTGCTTCACGGCGCTGTGCTCCTCCTCACGGCCATGGTCGCAGCGGAAAGCGCACTGGGCTTCATGTTCGACCCGCGGTCGCGCGACTTCCCATTTGCCAGCTTGACCATGGCGGCGGTGCCGATCCTGGTGGTGGCGCTACTGAACCGTCGAAAGCCGGAGGTGCGCGCAACATCCGAGTCGGTATTCGCTGGCCTGTTCGCGGCGGCCGCGGTCTTCATCCTGCTGAATGAAGGCATTCAAAACTGGCAGTCGCTATGGACCGCGGCCGCGTTTGTCCTGCTTGGCGCCGCGCTGTGGTCGTCGCGCGAGCGGTGAATTTTTGGAGTATATCGATGTCGCTGGATGGACTTTCACGGCGTCATTTCGCAACGCTCGCCGGAGCGGCGGCGCTCGGATTGTCGGCCGCGCCGGCCTATCCGGCCGATGCCGGCAAGCCGCAGGGGGTCAGAGCCGCCGGTGAAAATTCGCTGGCCGGCTTTCCGGCCGATTTCCGATGGGGCACGGCGACCTCGGCCTATCAGATCGAAGGAGCCGTCAACGAAGACGGCCGCGGGCCGGCGATCTGGGACGGCTTTGCTCACACGCCCGGCACCATCATCGATCACAGCAATGCGGATGTCGCCGATGATCACTATCGCCTGTACCGCGACGACGTCCAGTTGATGAAGGCGCTGGGAGCCACGGCGTATCGGTTCTCGATCGCGTGGCCGCGCGTCTTCCCGGAGGGGGCAAGCACGCCAAATCCGAAGGGCCTCGACTTCTACGACCGGCTGATTGACGAACTCCTGGCGAACGGCATCGAGCCGTTCGCCACGCTCTATCATTGGGATCTGCCCCAGGCATTGCAGGACCGCTTCGGCGGCTGGATGTCGCGCGACACCGCGAAGGCTTTTGCGGATTACGCGGCCTATGTCGCCGAGCGCCTGACCGATCGCGTCAGCCACATCTTCACCATCAACGAATGTTCGAGGCTCGTTCATCTCGGCCACGGCCTTGGGATCGACGCGCCGGGTTTGAAGCTGCCGCAAGCCGAGTTGAATCAGGTCCGTCACAACGTTGCGCTCGGGCATGGCCTGTCGGTGCAGGCGATCCGCGCGCGTGGGCGGCCGGGGACGAAGGTCGGGCCCGCGGAGAACCTGGTCGTCTGCATACCGGCGATCGACACTCCCGCGCATGTGCGCGCCGCAGAAATCGCGACACGTGAACTCAACGGCGGCTATCTGACCGTGATGCTCGAAGGGCAGTACATCGACGGCTTTCTGGCTCAGGCCGGAAAGGACGCCCCAAAATACACGACCGAAGATCTCCGCATCATCTCGTCGCCGATCGATTTATTGGGGCTGAACATCTACAAGCCCGACCACTACGTGCTGGCGGCGGACAACGAACGCGGCTTCGCCTTGGCGCCGTTTCCCGCATCGTTCCCGCACATGGATGCGGATTGGCTCCGGTTCGGCCCCGAGGCGATGTACTGGGCGCCGCGTCACGCGGCAAAGCTGTGGGGCGTGCGGTCGATCTATATCACCGAGAACGGGACGTCGTCGTCGGACCAACCTGCAGCGGACGGCAACGTCTACGACCTCGATCGGGTGATGTATCTGCGCAACTATTTGCAGCAGCTCCAGCGCGCGACGTCACAGGGAGTGCCCGTGGCCGGGTACTTCCACTGGAGCCTGATCGATAATTTTGAATGGGCGGATGGCTATCAGAAAAGGTTCGGGCTCTACCACGTCGACTTCAAGACGCAACGCCGTACCCCGAAATTGAGCGCTTCATTCTACCGCGAGGTCATCAAGCAAAACGCCGTGGTCTGATACGCCGGACAGGCGTACATAAATGCTTTGATGTCAGCGGCCCAGATGGTGCCGTCCCATTTGCGCAAGGCTCGCGCGGCAGGCGAAGCGGTAAATGATGTTGAAGAAATATGCCAACATGATCGAACTCCGCTGTTGATCATGGAGGGGTAGGTTGACCCCTTATTCTTTCAGGAGATTTTCGTGGCTTGGCAAAATGGTTTCGTTGCGGCGATAGTGGATTTCGTCGGGCGACAATGCACGAAACCGATTCACGCGCGTGTGAGGAATATCGCCGTCATTTGGTGAGGTCTACTGTCCTTGTTCGCGGCGTCCGTCCCCTCAGAACATCTCGAAATATTCGCGATGCTCCCAGTCGGACACCTCGGCCTGGAAGCGCTCGATCTCGGCGTTCTTGATGTGCACGTAGTAATCGACGAACTCCGCGCCCAGCGCCTGACGGAAGAACGGGTCGTCGCTCAGTGCGAACACCGCCTCACGCAGGCTCTTTGGCAATAGCGCCGCCTTGGTTTCGTACGGAGTGTCGGCCGATGGCCCCGGATCGAGCTTGCGGTCGATGCCGTCGAGCCCCGACAGGATCTGCGAGGCCATGTAGAGATAGGGATTGGCGGCCGGCTCCCCGATCCGGTTCTCCAGCCGCGTCGCGGGATCGCCCGCGCCGCCGAGCACGCGGATCATGACGCCGCGATTGTCACGGCCCCAGATCGCGCGGTCCGGCGCCAATGAGTAGGAGCGGTAGCGCTTGTAGCCGTTGATGGTCGGCGTCGTGAACACGGTGGAGGCGCGGGCATGCTCCAACAGCCCGGCGAGATAGCAGGACCCGAACGGGCTCAAGGCCTGGTCGGGCTCCCTCGCCATGAGTGCATTCTCGCCGCTTGTGCGCGACATCAGCGACTGATGCAGGTGCCAGCCCGACGCAAACACGTTCGGCAGCTTCGGGCGGCACATGAAGGTCGCGTGATAGCCATGCCGCCGCGCGATCTGTTTCACGGCGGCGCGGAACAGCACCATGGTGTCGGCCGGCTCGATGCCTGCGGTCGGCTGGAACGTGAATTCGCACTGGCTCGGGCCGAACTCGACCTCGACCGAGCGCAGCGGCAGGCCGAGCGCGAGGACGTCGCGGCGGATGATCTCCAGCGCCGGCTCCATCTGGTCGTAGCGCTGCTCGGTCAGATATTGATAGCCGTGCGAGAGCAGGCTCACCGAGGGCGGCCGGCCCGGCTGACCGGAATCCTCCGGCGCCATATGCGCGTCGTCGAGCTTGAAAAGGTGGAATTCGACCTCGAGGCCGGCAATGAAGTCATAGCCGCGCGCGCCGAGCTGTTCGAGCACCCTGCGATAGAGATTGCGCGTCGCGAACGGCACCGGCCGGCCGTCATTGAAATAGATGTCGCAGAGCAGCCAGCCCGTCGTGGGCGCCCATGGCAGTATCCGGAACGTAGTGGGGTCGGCCACCATCAACACGTCGGCGGCGCCTTCCATCTCCTTCATGCCGAAGCCGCCGCCGGCGGTGAATACGGGAAACACCGTCTTGTGCGAAGTGTCCTTCGCCAGCATGGTGGTGGTGATGGAGCAGCCGCTTTCCAGCGCGCGCACCGCTTCGCTTGCGATCAGCGTCTTGCCGCGCAGGATGCCGTGCTGGTCCGGAAACGACAGCCGGATGACTTCGAGGTTGTTTTCTTCGACGATGCGGCGGACGCGCGCCGCCGCCGCCTTTTGCTCATCCGACCACAGGCCGTGACGCTGGACAAAGCTCAACGCGCTGTTCCCCCTTGCTGACGCCGCCCGCTCACTCGGCCGCCGAGAGATGCCGCACCTTGCCGGCGATCTCGCTCGGCACCGGCGCGGCCCACGGCGCGCCGCGGCGCCGCTTGACGTCGACTTCCATCCAGTAGAGCTCCCAGCCCTGGGTCGGCCCGATGCCGTCCATGGTCGCGGGACCCTGGATGCTGCGGGAGGTCGCCTCATCCAGGAACAGCATCGGTTTCTCGCCGCCGGACACCTTTTCGATCTCCTGCCGCAACAGCCGGCGATACTGCACGATCGCCTTGTCGCTTTGGCCGAGATGCTCCTTGGTGCGATCCTGGATCGGGCCCATCGATTCCACCGCCCATTGGTCGTGGACGTTGATGTCGTTGCCCATGCCGGTATAGGTCGCCGTCATCTGCTCGTGCGGATCGAAGCCGTAATCGTTCGACCTGTTCTTGCGCGAGATGTAGTCAGGCAGCTCATAGAGCTCGAGCCGCTGGTCGCGCATCTTCTTCTTGTCGACCGGCGCCGTGTAGCTGGTGAAGATCGCGTACCAGTAGCAGTTCTCGTCATCGACAGGCACATGCCACTGCGTGATCGTCATCTCCGTGCTCATCGGAATGACGAAGCCGTGCGGGAAGAGCTGGTTGGTCACGCGCACATGGGTGCGCGCTTCGTCCAGTTCGCGCAGCGCGATCAGCCGCAGGCCATATTCGGTGTGCTCGACATTGATGGTGGGCCGGTCATATTCGCGCAGGATCCTGGTCATCGGCATCTCGGATCCCGCGGACGCGCCGCGGAACTGCTTGCCATACGCGGTCGAGGTGTCCTCGTCCTCGAAGAAGCGGTGCAGGTAGGAGGCGTGCGAGGGATCGATGCCGACTTCGAGCGCCTGCAGCCAGTTGCAGTTCATGTGACCCTTGAAGGCGAAGGTGTGGCTGCCGGGCGCCACGAAGCAGTCGATCTCCGGAAAGGCCGGCGGGGTACCTTCGCCGAGATAAGCCCAGAGGATGCCGCTCTTCTCGACCACGGGATAGGAGCGCTGCCGGATGCCTTTGCAGAGCTGCGAGTTCTTCGGCTCGGCCGGCGTCTCCAGGCATTGACCGGTGACGTCGAACAGCCAGCCGTGGAAGGCGCAGCGCAGGCCGCCATGTTCCAGCCGGCCGAAGGCGAGGTCGGCGCCGCGATGCGCGCAATGGCGCTCGATCAGGCCGTAGCGGCCCTGCTCGTCACGAAACAGTACGAGATTTTCGCCAAGCAGCCTGACGGGGCGTACCGGCCGCGGCCCCTCGAGTTCGTCAACCAGCGCCGCCGGCTGCCAGTACATCCGCATCAATTTCCCGCACGGATCCTTCGGCCCGGTGCGGGTGATCAGGTCGTTCTGCTCCTGGCTCATCATGGCGGCGTTCCTTCCCGGGTATCTGGATTTGTTCGCCTATTGAACGAATGGGCGAATTATGCCATGGCTCAATACGGCGGCAAGCCCAATTTTTGATCCGCGCCGCCAAGGGCGGGCTATGCCGAAGCTGAAGCGTGAAGATCGCGAGGAGCGCGCCACCGATTTCGTCGAAAGCCTCGACCGTGGGCTGCGGCTGCTCCAGATCTTCGGCACCATCACCGGCCCTGCGACGCTGAGCGATCTGGCGCGTGCCGCCGACCTGCCGCGCGCCACCGCGCGGCGCATCCTGTTCACGCTGGAGCGCGGCGGCTTCGTCGCAACGGATGGCAAGCTGTTCACGCTCACGGCGCATGTGCTGACGCTCGCAGGATCGTACCTGCGCTCGAACCAGGTGATCGCGGTGCTCCAGCCGGTGCTCGATCGTATCGCGAGCGCGGCGCAGGAGATTAGTTCGCTGGCCTTGCTCGATGGCGATGAGGTGGTGTTCGTCGCGCGCGGCAGCCCGGCGCGGATGTTCTCCAGCGGTCTCGATATCGGCTACCGCCTGCCGGCCTTCTGCACCTCGGTCGGCCGCGCCATGCTCGGCCGGCTCCGTGATGAAGAACTGGCAATGCGGTTGAAGGCGATGCGCCGCGAGGCGCTGACGCCGCAGACGGTGACCGACCCGAAGCGGCTGCTCGCCGCCATCATTGCCGATCGGCAAAAGGGCTATTCACTGGTCGACCGCGAAGCCGAGCCGCATTTCCGCTCGATCTCGGTGCCGGTGCGCCGCTACGACGACACCATCGTTGCCGCCATCAACATGGGCGCCCATGTCGACCGCGTGCCGACGGAAGAGTTGATCGAACGCTTCCTGCCGCTGCTGCGCGAGGGAGCGGAGGATGTGAGAGGCAGGTTGCTCTGAAGCGTGTAGCCCGGATTGCGCTTCGCTCTTTCCATTCTACGACTGTCGTCCCCGCGAAGGCGGGGACCCATAACCACAGGGAGAGGTTGTGGCGCGAGCAAGCAGTTGCGGCGGAGCATACAACAAAGGTCTGTGGTTATGGGTCCCGGGTCAAGCCCGGGACGACGGGGGAGTTGCGTGGTTGGCGTAACTACATCGCCACGCTGCGCAAGCCAAAACTGCGCGCCTGGTTCTGCAGCACCGGCGTCACTGCTTCGATCAGCCGCGCGGCTGCGGCATCGACGGAAAGGCCGGCCGTATCGACCACGGCCGATGCGCGGGAGTAAAGCGGCTCGCGGCTGAGCAGGATATTGCGCAGCTCGGCCATCGCCGAGCGATCGTCGGCCATCGGCCGCAGATCACCTTGCCGGCGCACCCGCGCCATGTGTTCCTCCGGCTCGGCCTTCAGCCAGATCGTGTAGAACGACGACAGGATCAGGTCGAAGGTCAACGGCTCGGAGACGATGCCGCCGCCGGTGGCCAGCACCATCAGTTCGTTCCGCGTCAGCAATTGCTTCAGCGCGGCCTGCTCCATGCGCCGGAAACCTTCCTGGCCGTAAAGCGCGATGATCTCGGCGACGGAGAGGCCGTTCTCGCGCTCGACCTCCTTGTTGAGCTCGACAAAGCTCCAGCCGATTCGTTTCGCCAGCATCCTGCCGAGCGTGGACTTGCCGGCGCCGCGCAGCCCGATCAGGGCGATGCCAGAGAATGAGGCGCGCCGCGGCGTGGATGCGCTGCCGCCGGCGAGGATGTCCTTGGCATGCGCGATCTGGTCCGGCGTTGCTTTGCGCAGGAGATCGCGGATCACGGCCCAGTCCGGCGCCGGTTCAGCGGAGGGGATCAGGTCTTGCAGATGCGCGCCCATCGCGTGCGACACCCGGCGCAGCAGCACGATCGAGACATTGCCCTTGCCGCTTTCGAGCTGCGCGATATAGCGCTCCGAAATTCCCGAAACCTTGGCGAGCACTTTCCGCGACATGCCGCGCAGCGCGCGCATCGTGCGCACGCGCTGGCCGAGCTGTTCTAGGAAATCGGTTTCAGGATCGCCTTGGTCTGTCATGTCCCCCCGCAAAGGAGTCGCAGGAAGGATAGTGCCGACGAGGATTGACAGCAAGCCGCTCCAGTGGCTTTCTATGAATTATAATTCTTAAAATCTGGGGAGAGACGTCGTGGCGCGCGTAGGCGTACGGAGCAGGGCATGAGCGGCACCTCCTACAACGCGGTGACTTGGCTGTTGGACCGCAATGTCGACGAGGGCCGCGGCGACAAGCTCGTCTTCGACGACACCGTCTCGCAACTCACCTATGGCGAGCTGCAGCGACAGACGCGTCGCCTTGCCAACCTGCTGCGCCGTCTCGGCGTCCGCCGCGAGGAGCGGGTGGCGATGATCATGCTCGACACGGTCGATTTCCCGATCGTGTTCTTGGGCGCGATCCGCGCCGGTGTGGTGCCGGTGCCGCTGAATACGCTGCTCACCGCGGATCAATATGCCTATGTGCTCGCCGACTGCCGCGCGCGGGTGCTGTTCATCTCCGACGCGCTGCTGCCGATGGTGAAGGACATCGTCGGGCGGATGCCTGACCTCGAGCATGTCGTGGTCTCCGGCAAGGATGCGCACGGCCACAAGACGTTTTCCGACGAGCTGGCGCGCGAGGGCGATGACTTCACGACCGCCGCGACTCATCCCGACGAGCCCGCATTCTGGCTCTATTCGTCAGGATCGACCGGCATGCCCAAGGGCGTGCGCCACCTGCATTCCAATCTCGCCGCGACGGCCGAGACCTACGCCAGGCAGGTGCTCGGCATCCAGGAGAACGACATCGGGCTCTCGGCGGCAAAGCTGTTCTTTGCTTACGGTCTCGGCAACGCGCTCACCTTCCCGATGTCGGTCGGCGCCACCACCATCCTCAACTCGGAGCGGCCGACGCCTGCGGTGATGTTCGCGCTGATGAACAAATATCACCCGACCATCTTCTACGGCGTGCCGACGCTGTTCGCGTCGATGCTGCACGATGAAGCGTCGAAGACGATGCCCGCGGGGAAGCGGCTGCGCATCTGCACCTCCGCCGGCGAGGCGCTGCCGGAATCCGTTGGCAATGCCTGGAAGGCGCGTTTCGGCGTCGATATCCTTGACGGCGTCGGCTCGACCGAGCTCTTGCACATCTTCCTGTCGAATGCGCCCGGCGACATCAAATACGGCTCGTCCGGCCGTCCCGTCCCCGGCTACAGGGTGCGCCTCGTCAATGAGTCCGGCACCGACGTGCCGGACGGCGAAGTCGGCGAACTCTTGGTCGATGCGCCCTCTGCCGGCGAGGGCTACTGGAATCAGCGCAGCAAGAGCCGGCAGACCTTCGAAGGCCACTGGACCCGCACCGGCGATAAATACATCCGCGATGCCGAGGGCCGTTACACTTTCTGCGGCCGGAGCGACGACATGTTCAAGGTATCCGGCATCTGGGTCTCGCCTTTCGAGGTCGAGAGCGCGCTGATCACCCATCCCGCGGTGCTGGAAGCCGCCGTCGTGCCGGAAGCCGATCCGGAAGGATTGCTCAAGCCGAAGGCCTTTGTGGTGCTGCGCGCGGACGCGAACACCGATGGCTTGCACGAGACGCTGAAGGAGTACGTCAAGCAGAAGATCGGCCCGTGGAAATATCCGCGCTGGATCGAGGTGGTCGAGAGCTTGCCCAAGACCGCGACAGGCAAGATCCAGCGCTTCAAGCTGCGGGAACACTAGTCGTCATGGCCGGGCTTGACCCGGCTATCCACGTCTCGCCACTTGGCAAAAGGACGTGGATGCCCGGGACAAGCCCGGGCATGACGAGAGACACAAGTGGAGCAACATGACTCTTTCTCCGTCCGGCTTCCTTCGCATCAACGGCTCCGATCTCGAATACCGCATGATCGGTCCGGCTCCTGACGCAGCACCAACCATCGTGATGCTGCATGAAGGCCTGGGCTCGGTCGGACTGTGGGGTGACTTTCCGGAGAAGCTGCAGGCAGCGACCGGCGCCGGCGTGTTCGCCTATTCGCGCGCCGGCTATGGCGCCTCGAGCCCGGTGAAGCTGCCGCGGCCGCTCGACTATATGCACACCGAGGCGCAGGAGGTGCTGCCGAAGCTGTTGGATGCCATTGGCTTCCGCCGCGGGCTTCTGGTCGGGCATTCCGATGGTGCGTCGATCGCGGCGATCTACGCCGGCTCGCACCAGGACCATCGCCTGCAGGGCATCGCATTGATCGCGCCGCATTTCATCGTCGAGGACATCTCGGTGAAGTCGATCGCGGAGATCAAGACGATGTACGAGAGTACGAACTTGAAGGAGAAGCTGGCGCGCTGGCACAAGGACGTCGACAACGCCTTCTACGGCTGGAGCGGCGCCTGGCTCGATTCGAAATTCCGGGACTGGGATATTTCCGAATACCTCGCCTATGTCCGCGTACCCATCGCGATCGTGCAGGGCGGGGCCGACCAGTACGGGACGTTGCGCCAGGCCGAGATCGCCAAGGAAGAGTGCTACTGCCCGGTCGATGTCACGGTCATTCCGGGCGCGGGACATTCGCCGCACCGCGAGGCGCCGGAGGCAACGCTCAACGCAATCGCGGATTTTGCCGAGGCGGCGTTGCGGACTGACCAGCCGCAAGCGGCCTAGGCCATTGGCCGAGTACCGGAACATGAAGCAAAGTGCATGTTCTCGCGTTTTTGACTAGACCTATTCCAAAACATGAATTATTGTGCATATCCAGATAACCAATAACGCACAAGGGTGGCTCATGGCCGGTGAGGATCGCGTGCTCGCGAACGGCGCGAAATACATCGATTTTCAGACCGACCCGTCCCGGTACCGGCATTGGAAGCTTGATGTCGACGGCGAGGTCGCAACCCTGACCATGGACGTCGACGAGAATGCCGGCCTGTTCGAAGGCTACCAGCTCAAGCTCAATTCCTACGACCTCGGCGTCGACATCGAACTCGCCGACGCCGTGCAGCGGCTGCGCTTCGAGCATCCCGATGTGAAGGTCGTGGTGATGCGCTCGGGCAAGAACCGCGTGTTCTGCGCCGGCGCCAACATCCGCATGCTCGCGGGCTCGACGCACGCGCACAAGGTCAATTTCTGCAAATTCACCAACGAGACCCGCAACGGGATCGAGGATTCCTCGGAGAATTCCGGCCAGCGCTTCATCACCGTCGTCAACGGCACCGCGGCCGGCGGCGGCTATGAGCTGGCGCTGGCGACCGACCACATCATCCTCGCCGACGACGGCGCGGCCGCCGTGGCGCTGCCGGAAGTGCCGCTGCTCGCGGTGCTGCCGGGCACCGGCGGGCTGACGCGTGTCGTCGACAAGCGCAAGGTCCGCCGCGACCATGCCGACTTCTTCTGCACCATCGAGGAAGGCATCAAGGGCAAGCGCGCCGTGCAGTGGCGCCTCGTCGACGAGATCGCGCCGAACAGCAAGCTGGAAGGCAAGCTCGCCGACCGCGTCAAGGAATTCGCCGCCAAGTCGACGCGCAACGGCAGCGGCAAGGGCATTGCGCTCTCGCCCCTCAACCGCGTGATCGACGAGAACAGCATCCGCTATGGCTTCGTCAGCGTCGATATCGACCGCGCCGCACGCATCGCCACGATCTCGATCCAGGCGCCGGAGGCCGCGCCGCCGTCCGATATCGACGGTCTGATCGCGCAAGGAGCGGCGTTCTGGCCGCTGCAGGTCGCGCGCGAGCTCGATGACGCGATCCTGCATCTGCGCATCAACGAGCTCGGGATCGCGATGCTGGTGTTCAAGAGCCACGGCGATCCCGCTCATGTCGTCGCTTACGACGATTTCCTCGAAGCCAATAAGTCCCATTGGCTGGTCAACGAGATCAGGCACATTTGGAAGCGCGTGCTGAAGCGCATCGACGTCACCTCGCGCACGCTGGTGGCGCTGGTCGAGCCCGGCTCCTGTTTCGTCGGCACGCTCGCCGAACTCGTGTTCGCCGCCGATCGCTCCTACATGCTGATCGGCTCGCGCGAGGGCGACAACCGTCCGCCGCCCGCGATCCAGCTCACCGCGATGAATTTTGGGCCCTATCCGATGAGCCACGGACTCACCCGTCTGCAATCACGCTTCCAGGCCGACCCATCCGATCTTGAGCGGGCGCGTGGCGCGATCGGCAAGGCGCTCGATGCGGAAGAGGCCGAAGGGCTCGGCCTCGTCACCTTCGCGCTCGACGACATCGACTGGGACGACGAGGTGCGCGTGTTCCTGGAGGAGCGCACCAGCTTCTCCCCCGACGGCCTCACCGGCATGGAAGCCAACCTGCGCTTCGTCGGCCCCGAGACCATGGAATCGAAAATCTTTGCCCGTTTGACCGCGTGGCAGAACTGGATCTTCCAGCGCCCCAATGCGGTCGGCGAGGAGGGCGCACTGCGCCGTTACGGCACCGGCCAGAAGGCGCAGTTCGATATGACGCGGGTTTGAAGATTTGGTGCGTCATGGCCGGGCTTGTCCCGGCCATCCACGTCTTCCTTCGTCGAGGGAGGGAAGTGCGTGGATGCCCGGGACAAGCCCGGGCATGACGGAAAGAATATGCCCCAAGGAGGCTGCCATGAACGTCAACATCATGAACGTCGACTACTCGACCAAGATTCCCAACAACGTGAACCTGTCGGCGGATCGCCAGGTCTTGAAGGCGCTGGAGGGCTGGCATCCCGGCTACATGGACTGGTGGAGCGACATGGGACCGGAAGGCTTCCAGCAGTCGCTGGTCTATCTGCGCACCGCCTATTCGGTCGATCCGCGCGGCTGGGCCAAGTTCGATTACGTCAAGATGCCCGAATATCGCTGGGGCATCCTGCTCGCGCCGCAGGAAGAGAATCGCGTGGTTCCGTTCGGCGCCCATTATGGCGAGCCGGCCTGGCAGGAAGTGCCAGGCGAGCACCGCGCCATGCTGCGGCGGCTGATCGTGATCCAGGGCGACACCGAGCCGGCCTCCGTCGAGCAGCAGCGCCATCTCGGCAAGACCGCGCCCTCGCTCTACGACATGCGCAACCTGTTCCAGGTCAATGTCGAGGAGGGCCGCCATCTCTGGGCGATGGTCTATCTGCTGCAGAAATATTTCGGCCGCGACGGCCGCGAGGAGGCGGATGACCTGTTGCGCCGCCGCTCCGGCGACACGGACTCGCCGCGCATGCTGGGCGCCTTCAACGAGAAGACGCCCGATTGGCTCTCCTTCTTCATGTTCACCTATTTCACCGACCGCGACGGCAAGATGCAGCTCCACTCGCTGGCGCAATCCGGCTTCGACCCGCTGTCGCGCACCTGCCGCTTCATGCTGACGGAAGAAGCGCATCACATGTTCGTCGGCGAGACCGGCATCAGCCGTGTCGTGCAGCGGACCTGCGAGGCGATGCGGGAAGCCGGTATCGAGGATCCGACCGATATCGCGAAAGTCCGGGCGTTAGGGGTGATCGACCTGCCGACCATCCAGAAGAAGCTGAACCTGCATTATTCACTGTCGCTCGATTTGTTCGGCTCCGAAGTCTCGACCAACGCCGCCAACGCCTTCAACGCCGGCATCAAGGGCCGCTACAAGGAGACGACGATCGAGGACGATCATCAGCTCCAGAACTCGACCTATCCGGTGCTGAAGCTGATCGACGGCGAGCTCAAGCTGGTCGACGAGCCGGCGCTGACCGCGCTCAACATGCGCCTGCGCGACGACTATACGCAGGACTGCGTCAAGGGCATGCTGCGCTGGAACAAGGTGATCTCGACATCAGGCTACGACTTCAAGCTCGCAGTGCCGCACGTCGCCTTCCACCGCGCCATCGGCGAGTTCAAGGACGTCGAGGCGACGCCCGAGGGCATCCTGATCGACAAGGCGACCTGGGAGAAGCGCAAGGCTGAATGGTTGCCGACAACCGAAGATGGCGAGTTCATCGCTTCGCTGATGAAGCCCGTCACCGAGATCGGGAAATTCGCCTCTTGGATCTCACCGCCGAAGGTAGGTATCGACAACAAGCCCGGCGATTTCGAGTACGTGAAGATCGAGAGCTGATCTCGCTGTCGTCCCTGCGAAAGCAGGGACCCATAACCACAGGCGTTTGTTGTGGACGCGCGCAAGTGGTTGCGGCGGAGCTTGCCACACACGCCTGTGGTTATGGGTCCCGGCTCAAGGCCGGGACGACACCGTAATTGTCGCTAAGAATCCCAACCGCTGCCCTTGATCCCGGCATTCGCATAGACGATGCCGCCATCCACCGTGATGGTGGCGCCGACCACATAGTCGCCGGCGCGGGAGGCGAGATAGATCGCAGCGCCCGCCATGTCCTCGTCGGTGCCGATCCGGCCCGACGGCACCTTCGTCGCGACCTCATCGGCATTGTCGCGCGCCGCGCGGTTCAAGTCCGATTTGAACGGCCCCGGCGCGATCGCGGTGACCACGACGTGGTCCTTGATCAGCTTCACCGCCATCCGCCGCGTCAGGTGGATCAAGCCGGCCTTGCTTGCGGCATAGGAATAGGTCTCCAGCGGGTTGACGAAGATGCCGTCGATCGAGGCGATGTTGATCACCTTCGCCGGCCGCTCCGCGCTCGCGGCCGCGCGCAGCGGCGCGGCCAGCGCCTTGGTCAGGAAGAACGGCGCCTTGACGTTGAGGGTCATCACCTTGTCCCAGCCGCTTTCCGGAAAGTCGTCGAAGTCCGCGCCCCATGCCGCGCCGGCATTGTTGACGAGGATGTCGAGCCTCGGCTCGCGCTTCTTGATCTCGGTGGCCAGCACCTCGATGCCGGCGAGACTGGAGATGTCGATCGGCAGCGCGATGCACTCGCCGCCATATTCGGCCGAAAGTTCCTTTGCGGTCTCTTCGCACGGCCCGGCTTTCCGCGCGGTGATGTAGACCTTGGCCGCGCCCTGCGCGAGGAAGCCCGCGGCGATCATCCTGCCGATGCCGCGCGATCCACCCGTCACCAGCGCAATGCGGCCCTTGAGTGAAAACAGATCCTTGAACATGCGTTCCTCCGATTGCTTGCCGAAGGTTGTGAAAGGAGCATCGAGACGAGTCAAGGAACTACCCGCAACGCGGAGCAGCTCGCGTGCTTTGTTCGCTCGCCAATCATCACAACTTCAAGGCTGCGAGTTGATGCGCCCTCGCCCCTTGCGGGAGAGGGCGGCTCCGGCGCTACGGCAAATTCGCTTGGGTGAGGGGTTCTCTCCACGAACACCTGCGCCTGTGGAGACAACCCCTCATCCGGCGTGGACTGCGTCCACGCCACCTTCTCTCACAAGGGGAGAAGGGAAGGGCCGTAGCGAGGGTAGAAAAGCTACGCCGCGTCGATGCGGCGGAAGCCGTTCCAGACGGCGGTGGCGGCGCCGGAGGTGAGGACGGGGATGATGCGCGCGTCCTGGTAGTTGCCGTTCAGCGAGACGCGCTGCACGGCGGTCAGGTGATCAGCGCTTTCCGGGAAGATCATGCCCGGCCGCGTCGTCACGGCGGTCTTGAAGCCCGCGGCGCTGGCAAGGGCGAATTCGCGTTGGCCGGCCGCGATCTTGTCGCCATAGGGATAGGCGAAATGCAGCACCGGCCGCGCCAGCGCCGCTTCGATCCGCTCCCGACTGGCGGTCATCTCGAACGCCGCCACGTCCTCGGACTGCCGGGCGAGGTTGCAATGGGTGATGGTGTGCGCGCCGATTGTCACCAGCGGATCGTTGGCGAATTCCTTCAGTTCGTTCCAGGACATGCAGAACTTGCGCGCGATCGTCGTCTCGTCGACATCATGGCGTGCGCACAGCGCCGAAACCTCGCGCTGGACATCCTGCTCGCCCGGCAAGCTCCGCAACCAGTCGTGCAACTGCTCGAAGGCGGTGTGTTTCGCCTCCGGCGTCGAAGTATCGATCGGCGTCATCGCTCCGCCGACCGGCGCCTCGATCGCGGCCGCCTTGGCGACCACCTGCTCCAGCGCGATCCACCACAGCCGGCCGGTCCCTTCCGCGAAATCGCTGGCGGCGTAGACAATGAACGGCGCGTCGAACTCGCGCATGACAGGCAGTGCATGGTCGCGGTTGTCGCGATAGCCGTCGTCGAAGGTGAAGCAGGCAAAGCGCCGCGCGAAATCGCGCTCGGTCATTCGCCGGTGCATCTCGTCCATGGTGACGATATCGATGTCCAGCGAGCGCAGATGCTCCAGCATCGCGCGCAGGAACTCCGGTTCAACCTCGAGATGATGGTTCGGCTGGAACTCATCGTTGCGGCGTGGCCGGACATGGTGCAGCATGAAAACCGCGCCGACGCCTGCGAAGATTGGTCGCAGCAGGAAATGGGCTCCGGAGAAATACAGCGCTTCGAGCCCGGCGCGGATAACGGTTTTTCTGAGCTGTTTTTTCATCCGCGACATCGGCCGGCCGGTTGCATTACGGCGCGAAATTAGCGAACCACCGCTGAACAAACGGTTAGCCGGCCCGGTTATACGCGGCTCTTTGCCAGACGCGGTATTTCGGGTTTGACAGTCAGCCAAGGGTTTGTTTTCTCTCTGGTTCCGGAGCCAGGACCCCGAATGCACGAACTTTTCAAGTGGAGTCGCAAGTGGTGGCCGGGCGTGATTCCGCTGGTCATCTGTTGGGGTATCGCGGCCTGGACCACGACCGCAACCGTGGAGGCTGATCTCGCCGCGCGATCAAACGCCGCGCTCAAGGACACCATCCTTGACAAGCGCAGGATCGCGGTCGCCGGGCGGGACGTGACGTTTGCCGCCGAGGCGTTCTCGGAGGAGGGCCGTCAGAGCGCGGTGGCCTCCGTCGAGGCAGTGCCCGGCGTGCGCCTCGTCAATAACGAGACGCGGCTCGTTCCCGAAGCAAAGCCATTCGTCTGGTCGGCCGAGCGCGACGTCGTCCGGGTGACACTCACCGGCAGTGCGCCGTTACCGTCGAGCAAGGGCAAGCTGCTCGAAGCGGCCCGCAATACGCTTGGCAGCGTCGAAGTCGCCGACCAGATGTCGCTCGCGCGCGGCGCGCCGCCGCGCTTCGACAGTGCGGCGCTGCTGCTGCTCGACCAGATCGGCAAGTTGAAGGATGGCAAGATCACGTTGACCGACACCAAGGTCAACCTGTCCGGCATGGCGCGCGAACTCGGCGGGCGCGAGGCGATCGCGGCCGCGCTACGGAATCTGCCGGAGGGCTATTCGGTCGCAGCCAATGACATCAAGGCGCCGCCCTACATCTTCCAGGCCTACAAGGATCCGGTCGCGGTGACGCTGACGCTCACCGGCAATGTGCCCGACAACAACGCTCATGCCGCGCTCGTCGCGGCCGCCGAGCGCAAGTTCTTCTCGGAGAAGGTCGTCGACAACCTCAAGGCCAGCCTGGGCGCTCCTTCCGGCTTTGCGAACGCCGTGGTGCCCGCGCTCGGCGCCTTGTCGCGGCTGTCGACCGGCACGCTCGTGGTGACCGATCGCGAAGTGAAGCTGTCGGGCGATGCGTTCTATGACGCCGCCGCCAACCAGATCCGCGCCGGACTCGGCCGGGATTTTCCGCAAGGCTGGCAGTACAAGGCCGATATTTCGGTGAAGCCGGCGGCCTCCCCGGTGGATGCGACCGTGTGCCAGCAGCTCTTCACCGAGCTGCTGTCGAAGGCGAGGATCCGCTTTGAATCGGGCAAGGCCGATATCTCCGCGGATTCCGTGGGCCTGCTCGATCGCCTGACCGAGACCGCGCTGCGCTGCCCGAATGCCACGATCGAGATCGCCGGTCACACCGACAGCGACGGCGACGAGAGCGCCAACCAGGCGCTCTCGGAACGGCGCGCGGAGGCGGTGATGGACTATCTGGTCAAAGCGGGCCTGCCGCCAACCCGCTTCCAGGCGGTCGGCTACGGCGCTACGCAGCCGCTTGCCGGCAACGACAGCGAAGAAGGCAAGGCGCAGAACCGCCGCATCGATTTCGTGGTGAAGTGATGGCCTATTTGGCGACGTTCTTCTGGGGTTGGCTGCTCGCGGCGCTGTTGATCGGCCTTGCGATGGGCTGGATATCGGTGGTGCAGCACGGGGAAGGCGTGTCACGAAAGCTGGCGCGATGGCTGGCGCTGCTCGCGGCGATCCTGATCGCCCTTGCGCTCGGCCACATCGTTCCCGGCCGGTTCGGCTATTGGCTCGACCTGTTCCTGATCATGTTCGCGCTCTACCTCGCCGGATGCCTGGTGGGATCGTGGCTGCGTGATTGGGTGGTGTCGCGCAGCCAGCCGGCCCGATGAGGTGGTCGGGTGAGGCGGCAAGTTGCGGCCGCCCAGCGCGTTTTCGTGCTCCCGATGGCTGCTGCCGGGACGTTCGGTCGCATCGGTGCCGGGCTGGCCATGGCCCGCGCCTACGTGTCAACTCCTTGTAGGATCGGAGAGAATGCAGCAAAACTGTGCACCTGCTGTCATGAACTCCCCCTAATGTGTTGAAGATGCGCGTTTTATCGTCGCCAGACGAATTCCACTTCGACCCGAAACGCGCTACGACAGGCGGGAGGGAACAGCGGAGCGTCGGCGGGGTTCGCCCGATAGCCGTCGTCGCAGGATCGCAATTCGAGGTCTAGATGCTGGAAGCAATCCGCAGGGCGATCGCGTTTCTGCGCCAGAAGCAGGTCCTGCACAAATTGGGCGTTGCGATTAGCATCACGGTCATCGCGATCGCGTGCTACGTGCTCTATCACATGCTGCGTGGCATCGACACCAACGAGGTGCTCGAGGCTATCAAGAGTACCGAGCCGCGCCAGATCGCCCTGGCGGCGCTGTTCGTGGCGGCCGGCTATTTCACGCTGACCTTCTACGACCTGTTCGCGGTGCGCGCGATCGGCCACAGCCACGTTCCCTACCGCATCAATGCGCTCGCCGCCTTCACCTCCTATTCGATCGGGCACAATGTCGGCGCCAGCGTCTTCACCGGCGGGGCGGTGCGCTACCGCATCTATTCGGCCTGGGGGCTGAACGCGATCGACGTCGCCAAGATCTGCTTCCTGGCCGGGCTGACCTTCTGGCTCGGCAATGCCGCCGTGCTCGGCATCGGGATTGCCTATCATCCGGAAGCCGCCGCCGCGATCGATCAGCTTCCACCCTGGCTCAATCGGGTCGCGGCATTCACCATCATCGTCGCGCTGGTAGCCTATGTGGTCTGGGTCTGGACCCAGCCGCGGGTGGTCGGGCGCGGGCCCTGGACAGTGACGCTGCCGGGCGGCCCGCTGACGCTCTTGCAGATCTGCATCGGCATCATCGACCTCGGGTTCTGCGCCCTGGCGATGTACGTGCTGGTGCCGGACGAGCCCAATCTCGGCTTTGTCGTGGTGGCCGTCATCTTCGTCTCGGCGACGCTGCTGGGCTTTGCCAGCCACTCGCCCGGCGGCCTCGGCGTATTCGACGCCGCCATGCTGGTCGGCCTCTGGCAGATGGACCGCGAGGATCTGCTCGGCGGGATGCTTTTGTTCCGGATGCTCTACTATATTTCACCTTTTGTCGTATCTGTAATCTTGCTGACGTTTCGGGAGCTTATCCTTGGAGCGCGAATCAAGCGCCTGCGCCATTTGGGAGCTGGCTCCGACGCCAAACCGCGGCATGAGGCCGTTTATGTCCGCGAGCGCGGAGACACCAGCGCCTGACGCCGCCGCCTGAACAGGAAGAAGCCGGCTCAATGGCCCTTCACGAATCCTCTTCCTCCTTTTTCTCGCCGTGGCCTGACCGGCTGCGGCACTCGGCTATTGTCCTGCTTGCGGCGGGGCTGGCGCTCAGCGTGCTGGTCGCGCTCGATGAACTCTCGCTGATCCGCGCCTTTGCGGTGTTCCTCTGCATCGCCGCCGCGGCGCTGGTGCCCTGGCGCCTGCATGACGTGGCGGCCTCCCGCGAGGACACCCGCAGCGTCAATCCAGTCGAGAACGGGGCGGTTGCCGCCGTCGTCGCCGGCATGCCGGACCCGGCCGTGCTGCTCGACCGTGCCGGCCGCGTCATTCATCTCAATGCCGCGGCGGCCCAGTTGGCGCCGGCGCTGCGCAAGAACGAGCTGGCCCAGTTCGCGCTGCGCTCGCCGGAGATCATCACCGCGCTGCGCGAGGCGATTGCCACCACCGAGCCGCGGCGCGCCACCTATCTCGACCATGTCCCGGTCGATCGCTGGATGGAATTGGTGATCACGCCGGTGCCGGTGCCGACCCTGTTCGGCGGCACCGACAAATGCATGCTGATGACCTTCCATGACCTGACGCCGCTGCGCCGGGTCGAGGAAATGCGCGCCGACTTCGTCGCCAATGCCAGCCACGAATTGCGGACGCCGCTCGCGGCGCTGTCGGGCTTCATCGACACCCTGCAGGGGCCGGCCAGGGACGATCCGCGGGCGCGGGAGCGCTTCCTTGGCATCATGCATACCCAGGCTACGCGGATGGCGCGGCTGATCGACGATCTGTTGTCGCTGTCGCGGGTCGAGCTCTCGGCCCATGTCCGCCCTGACACCTGCGTCGACCTGATCCCGATCATCCGCCAGGTCGCCGACGGCCTGGAGCCGCTGGCGCGCGAGCGGCAGGTCGTGATCGAGATCCAGCTTCCCGAGACGCCGGTCATGATCGCGGGCGACCGGGAGGAGCTGTTGCGGCTGTTCGAGAACCTGATCGAGAACGCGCTGAAATACGGCGCCTCCGGCGGCCGGGTGATCGTCTCGCTAAAGGAGGCCGCCTCCGGCGAGGGCGCCCCCGAGATCCGGGTCCTGGTGCGGGATTTCGGTCCCGGCATCGCCCCGGAACACCTGCCGCGGCTGACCGAGCGCTTCTATCGGGTCGACGTCGGCGACAGCCGCCTCCAGGGCGGAACCGGGCTTGGATTATCCTTGGTGAAACATATTCTTAACCGTCATCGCGGCCGCCTCTTGATCGAAAGCGTGCCGAAAAACGGCGCTACTTTTACCGCCTGTTTTCCCCAGGTGAAGACCCCTGCGGCGGCATAAAATCAAGCAATTTCAATTGCTTGAATGTGTCATCCAACTGTCATCCAACCTTCGTAAAACGAGCATCGACCGCTCCTAAACGGACCGGCGTGAGCGCGATCGGGCGCATCCGGCGCTTCGCTCACAGGATTGGAGACCACCCCATGAATTTCTTTAGGACAATCGTCGCTGCCGGCTTGGTGGCCGTTTCGACGTCGGCCTTTGCGGCCGATATCACTGGCGCAGGCGCGACATTTCCGTTCCCGATCTATTCCAAATGGGCGGACGCCTATAAGAAGGAAACGGGCAACGGGCTGAATTATCAGTCGATCGGCTCCGGCGCCGGCATCAAGCAGATCCAGGCCAAGACCGTGACCTTCGGTGCCACCGATGCGCCGCTGAAGGCCGAGCAGCTCGAGAAGGACGGACTCGTCCAATGGCCGATGGTGATGGGCGCGATCGTGCCGGTCGTGAATCTCGAAGGCATCAAGCCGGGCGAGCTCGTGCTGTCGGGCGAAGTGCTCGGCAACATCTATCTCGGCAAGATCACCAAGTGGGACGATGCGGCGATCGCCAAGCTCAATCCGAAGCTGAAGCTGCCCTCTGACGCCATCACCGTCGTGCGCCGCTCGGACGGTTCGGGCACCACCTTCAACTTCACCGACTTCCTCTCCAAGTCGAATGCCGACTGGAAGTCCAAGGTTGGTTCGGGCACCGCGGTCGAGTGGCCGGTTGGCGTTGGCGCCAAGGGTAACGAGGGGGTTGCGGGCAACATCAGCCAGACCAAGAACGCCATCGGCTATGTCGAATACGCCTACGCCAAGCAGAACAAGCTGACCTATGCGGCGATGGTCAACAAGGCCGGCAAGACCGTGCAGCCGACCATTGCTGCGTTCCAGGCCGCTGCTTCCAACGCGGACTGGGCCAAGGCTCCGGGCTACTACGTGATCCTGACCGACCAGCCGGGCGATGCGTCCTGGCCGATCACCGCGGCGACCTTCATCCTGATGCACAAGGAGCCGACGGATAAGGCGGCCTCTGCGGAAGCCATCAAGTTCTTCAAGTGGTCGTTCGAGAAGGGTGGCAAGGCCGCCGAAGAGCTCGACTACATCCCGATGCCGGAGCCGGTCGTCAAGCTGATCGAGAAGACCTGGTCGTCGGACATCAAGAGCTGAGCCTCGCATAGCGAGCGTCGCGCCCTGTCCTCTGCGGGCGCGACAAAGTCGAGAAACCGGAATCCATCGCTTCGCAACCGAAGCTGTGGATTCCGGGTCTACGCCCGACGGGGTGCATCCTGCGACGATGCGGGAAAACGTTCAGGACGGGTCGCGCAGTAAGTTGCGATCGAGTAAACACAGGGGATTGGCGTGGCAGACATGGCCGTTCAAAGCGACGTAATGGCAGCCTCCGGACCTTACGATCGTGCCAGGGCCCTCAGCGCCTTCAAACTCGGTGACATCACCTTCTACTGGATCACTCGCGCCTGCGCGATTTCGGTGCTCCTGATCCTAGGCGGTATCATCCTTTCGCTGATCGCCGGCGCCTGGCCGGCAATGAAGGAATACGGCTTCTCGTTCCTGTGGACCCAGCGCTGGGCGCCTTCGGCAGACCCGCCGGTGCTCGGCGCGCTCGGGCCGATCTACGGCACGCTGATCACCTCTGTCATCGCTATGATGATTGCCATTCCAGTTGGCATCGGCATTGCGATCTTCCTCACCGAGCTCTGCCCACAATGGCTGCGCCGCCCGATCGGCATCGCGATCGAACTGCTCGCCGGCATCCCCTCGATCATCTACGGCATGTGGGGCTTCTTCGTGCTGGGCCCGTTCCTCGCCAACACCTTCCAGCCGTTCATGATCCGCGTGTTCGACGGCGTGCCGGTGCTGGGCGCGATATTCGCAGGCCCGCCATCCTATCTCAGCCTGTTCAACGCGGCGCTGATCCTGGCGATCATGGTGCTGCCCTTCATCACGGCGATCTCGGTCGACGTGTTCAAGACGGTGCCGCCGGTCCTCAAGGAGGCGGCCTACGGGGTCGGCTGCACCACCTGGGAAGTCGTCCGCAACGTCGTGATCCCCTACACCCGCGTCGGCGTGATCGGCGGCATCATGCTGGCGCTCGGCCGCGCCCTCGGCGAAACCATGGCCGTGACCTTCATCATCGGCAATTCGTTCCGCATCTCCTCCTCGATCTTCGCGCCCGGCACCACGATCTCCGCGGCGATCGCCAGCGAATTCGCCGAGAGTGACGGATTGCACCAGTCGGGCCTGATCCTGCTCGGCCTCTTGCTGTTCGTGCTGACATTCATTGTTCTCGCCTGCGCGCGACTGATGCTGATGCGTCTGGAAAGGAAGGCGGGGAACTGACATGAACCCGATTTACAAAGCACGCCGCCGCAACGACATCATCATCCGCGGGCTTTGCATCGCCGCTGCCGCGTTTGGGGTGACCTGGCTGGCGCTGATCCTGTTCACGCTGTTCTACAATGGTCTCGCCGGCCTCAGCCTCGACGTCTTCACCAAGAACACGCCGCCGCCCGGCTCCACCGATGGCGGCCTGTTGAACGCGATCGTCGGCTCGGTGATCATGACCGTGATCGGTGTCGGCATCGGCGCGCCGCTCGGCCTGTTCGCGGGCACCTATCTGGCCGAATATGGCAAGCATGACCGGCTCACCTCGGTGATCCGCTTCATCAACGACATCCTCTTGAGCGCGCCGTCGATCATCATCGGCCTGTTCATCTATGGCGCGGTCGTCGTGCCGATGGGCGGCTTCTCCGCGCTGGCCGGCTGTCTGGCGCTGGCGGTGATCGTCATCCCGGTCGTGCTCCGCACCACCGAGGACATGCTGCTGCTCGTCCCCAACCCGCTCCGGGAGGCGGCCTCCGCGCTTGGCCTTCCGCGCTCGCTGGTGATCAAGCGGATCGCCTATCGCGCGGCGCGCTCCGGCCTGATCACGGGCGTGCTGCTGGCGACCGCCCGCGTCGCCGGTGAGACCGCCCCGCTGTTGTTCACCGCGCTGTCCAATCAGTTCTTCAGCCTGAACCTGACCAAGACGATGGCGAACCTGCCGGTGACCATCAACAACTTCGTGCAGAGCCCCTACGCCTATTGGAAGGAGCTCGCCTGGAGCGGGGCCTTGCTTATCACCTTGACCGTGCTCGCGCTCAACATCGGCGCGCGCATCCTCGGCGCCGAAAGGAGCGCAAAATGACCGATCTGTCCGTATCGACGACCAGCCCGAGCGCGGCCATTCCCCAGAAGTCGCTGCCGGAAGCGGCGCCAAAGGTGACTGCGCGCAGCCTCAACTTCTATTACGGCGAGCACCATGCGTTGAAGAACATCAACCTGACGCTCGGCACCAACCGCGTCACCGCCTTTATCGGCCCGTCCGGCTGCGGCAAGTCGACCCTGCTCCGGATCTTCAACCGGATGTACGACCTGTATCCCGGCCAGCGCGCCACCGGCCAGTTGATGCTGGACCAGACCAACATCCTCGACCCGAAGCTCGACCTCAACCTGCTGCGGGCGCGGATCGGAATGGTGTTCCAGAAGCCGACGCCGTTCCCGATGACGATCTACGAGAACATCGCCTTCGGCATCCGCCTTTACGAGAAGATCTCGAAATCTGAAATGGACGGCCGCGTCGAGAAAGCGCTGCGCGGCGGCGCGCTGTGGAACGAGGTCAAGGACAAGCTCAACGCCTCCGGCCTGAGCCTCTCCGGCGGCCAGCAGCAGCGCCTCTGCATCGCCCGCACGGTTGCGGTGCGGCCCGAAGTTATCCTGTTCGACGAGCCCTGCTCGGCGCTCGATCCGATCTCGACCGCCAAGGTCGAGGAGTTGATCCAGGAATTGTCGGAGGACTACACGATCGCGATCGTCACGCATAACATGCAGCAGGCGGCGCGCGTCTCCGACAAGACCGCGTTCATGTATCTGGGCGAACTGATCGAGTTCGACGACACCAGCAAGATCTTCACCTCGCCGAGCGATCGACGCACCCAGGACTACATCACCGGCCGGTTTGGTTGAGGAGGGACATCATGGCTTCTGAACATACCGCCAAGGCATTCGACAGCGATCTTCAGGAACTGACCCGTCTGGTCGCAGAGATGGGCGGGCTGGTCGAACGGATGATCACCGAATCCGTCGATGCGCTGATCCGCCGCGACGTCGCGCTCGGCAAGCGTGTCGTCGCTTCCGACATCGAGATCGACAGCCTGCAGCGCGTGATCGAGGAGCGCGCCGTGCTGACGATCGCCCGCCGCCAGCCGATGGCTGTCGACCTGCGCGAGATCGTCGGCGCGATGCGGGTGGCGACCGACCTCGAGCGGATCGGCGACCTCGCCAAGAACATGGGCAAGCGCGTCGCCGCGCTGGAGAACGACTTCCAGCCGCTGAAGCTGATCCGCGGCCTGGAGCACATGACCGACCTCGTGCTGTCGCAGGTCAAGTCCGTGCTCGACGCCTATGCCGCGCACGATCTGCCGGCGGCGATGAACGTCTGGAAGAGCGACGAGGAGGTGGACGCGATCTGCACCTCGCTGTTCCGCGAGCTCCTCACCTACATGATGGAAGATCCGCGCAACATCTCGTTCTGCATCCACCTGATGTTCTGCGCCAAGAACATCGAGCGGATCGGCGACCACGCCACCAACATCGCGGAAACGGTCTTCTACATGATCGAGGGTCAGCAGATCACCGACAAGCGGCCGAAGGGGGATATGACGACGTTCGCCACGACCGTTCCGGGCAACTAGAGCAACATCCGGAAAGTCGACGCCGGCTTTCCGCCAAGATCCTGCTCAAACATCAAAGGAAGAGTGGGATGACGATTCAAGCAGAGAGTCATCCCGCTATAGGAGAAGCCAAGCCGATGAGCGCACGCATTCTGGTGGTCGAAGACGAAGAAGCGCTGACGACGCTG
Source organism: Bradyrhizobium elkanii WSM2783 (assembly GCF_000472865.1). GTDB lineage: Bacteria > Pseudomonadota > Alphaproteobacteria > Rhizobiales > Xanthobacteraceae > Bradyrhizobium > Bradyrhizobium elkanii_A. Next base: position 121,734 of record NZ_AXAP01000010.1, read on the forward strand.
TTGCGCTACAATCTCGATGCAGAAGGCTATGATGTCGAAACGGTCGCCCGTGGAGACGATGCGGACACAAGGCTCAAGGAACGTATTCCCGACCTTGTCGTGCTCGACTGGATGCTGCCGGGACTCTCCGGCATCGAGCTGTGCCGGCGTCTGCGGGCGCGGCCGGAGACCAAGCAGCTCCCGATCATCATGCTGACCGCGCGCGGCGAGGAAAGCGAGCGCGTGAGGGGGCTGGCGACCGGTGCCGACGACTACATCGTCAAGCCGTTCTCGGTGCCTGAACTGCTCGCGCGGGTGAAGGGCCTGTTGCGCCGGGCAAGCCCGGAGCGGCTCGCCACCGTGCTCACCTATGGCGACATCGAACTCGACCGCGAGAAGCGCCGCGTCGCGCGCTCGGGCCGCCCGATCGATCTCGGCCCGACCGAATATCGCCTGCTGGAGTTCTTCCTGGAGCATCCCGGCCGCGTGTTCAGCCGCGAGCAGCTGCTCGACAGCGTTTGGGGCCGCGACATCTATATCGACGAGCGCACCGTCGACGTTCACATCGGCCGCCTGCGCAAATTGCTCAATCCCGGCCGCGAGCAGGACCCGATCCGCACCGTCCGCGGCGCGGGCTACGCGCTCGATGATCGCTTCGCGAAGGCCGAGCAGTCGTAAACCGGCGACCTCAATCCGTAGCCCGGGTGGAGCGAAGCGTAACCCGGGGAAATTTGGACCTGCCGATACAGCGTTCCCGGGTTGCGCTGCGCTCCACCCAGGCTACGATCTGTCGTCGGCTTACTTGCCTTGTGACGGCTTGACCGTCGGACGGCGGCGGTCAGCCGCCGGCTGGTAGGCGATGCGGGAGTGGTGCGCGCAATAGGGCAGGCCGGGAAGCGCCTTGCCGCCGCAGAAGAAGAATTCCGGGCTCGAAGGATCGCCGACCGGCCAGTGGCAGGTGGCCTCGTTCAATTCGAGCAGCGACAGCCGCTGGCTCATCGGCACCACATTGTCGTAGGCGATAGGGTCCGCTTCCACCTCCACCTCGAAGGCGTGGGCGAGCGCGGTGTTGCCGCGGGAGACCGGACGCGCCACGCGCATCATCGGCTGTGCGGGACGCGCCTTGCGCTGCCGCGGCGCGGCTGCAGCAGGACTCTTGGCGCGGCCCGAGAGGCCGAGCCGGTGCACCTTGCCGATCACCGCATTGCGGGTCACGTTGCCCAGTTCCGCAGCGATCTGGCTGGCCGAGAGGCCACCTTCCCAGAGCTTTTTCAACTGCTCGACGCGTTCGTCGGACCAGGTCAATACCGTCATCGCATCTTTCCCTTCGCGTTGCGCCGGCCGATCCTGGGACAGCGCTGCGATGCCTAATCTCAAAAATCCCTGCGGGCAGAATCCCTTAAGGCTCGCCGGGCACGAAAACCGCACCCGAACGTGTACGCCGCACACAAAGGACTCTAAGGGATCAAAACTGCCGCACGAGATGTCGTACCCGACAGGCCAGACGCTACAATATGGCGTGACTCTGGCGCAAGAGTCCGCGCCTATGCGTCCACATGTTCCGACATTTAGGGATTGCAATCGGGCTTTTCCACCACACCGGAAAACTGCGGATTACCGGCACTTTGCAGCGCAGCCTGGCGGCTTCGTGGCGATTGACAGCACCCGCCGCGCGCATAGAATGCCTGTACGTGCCGCCCTGCAAAGGCGGCACGTTTTGTTTTCGCTGGATGAGCTCCAGCCGCGTGTCTGCATCGCTGCACGCCGCCGGGGCTTGTCTGAAAGGCTTGTCTGAACCCTTCAGTGATCGCCATGACCGACCGCGCCACGTCGCATCTGCTTCCCGTTTTTGCCAGGGCCGATCTCGGCTTCGAACGCGGCGAAGGCTGTTGGCTGATCTCGACCAAAGGCGAGCGTTATCTCGACTTCACCTCCGGTGTCGCGGTGAACGCGCTCGGCCATGCCCATCCGCATCTGGTGAAGGCGCTGCAGGAACAGGCGACGAAGCTCTGGCACATGTCGAACCTGTTCAAGAGCCCGGACGGCGAGAAGCTTGCCGCGCGGCTGTGCGAGCAGAGTTTTGCGGACTTCGTGTTCTTCTGCAATTCCGGCGCGGAAGCGATGGAGGGCGTGATCAAGGTCGTGCGTCACTATCACTTCTCGAAGGGGCATCCGGAGCGCTACCGCATCATCACCTTCGAAGGCGCCTTCCATGGCCGCACGCTCGCGACACTCGCCGCGACCGGCGCCGCGAAATATCTCGAGGGCTTTGGGCCGCCGATGGACGGCTTCGACCAGGTGCCGCATGGCGATATCGAAGCGGTGAAACGTGCGATCGGTCCAGAGACCGCAGGCATCCTGATCGAGCCGGTGCAGGGCGAAGGCGGCGTGCGCTCCGCGCCGCCGGCCTTCTTCAAGGCGCTGCGCCAGCTCTGCGACGAGCATGGCCTGCTGCTCGCGTTCGACGAGGTGCAGACCGGCATGGGCCGCACCGGCGATCTCTTCGCCTACAAGCGCATCGGAGTCACTCCCGATGTGATGTCGCTGGCCAAGGCGCTCGGCGGCGGCTTTCCGATCGGCGCCTTCCTTGCGACCGCGGAAGCCGCCTCCGGCATGACGCCGGGCTCGCATGGCTCGACCTTCGGCGGCAACCCGCTCGCAGTCGCGGCCGCCGGCGCCGTGCTCGATGTGATGCTGAAGCCCGGCTTCTTCGATCACGTGCAGAAGATGTCGCTCCTGCTCAAGCAGAAGCTCGCCTCCGCGGTTGACCGCTATCCGTCCATTCTCGCCGACGTGCGCGGCGAGGGGCTTCTGATCGGCGTCAAGGCCGTGGTGCCCTCGGGCGACCTCGTCAACGCCCTGCGCGAGCAGAAGCTGCTCACAGTCGGCGCCGGCGATAATGTGGTGCGCTTCCTCGCGCCGCTGATCGTCAGCGAGGCCGAGATCGAGCACGCCATCGGTTGCCTGGAGCGCGCCTGCACCGCGCTCTCAAGCGGACCGTCGAAGAAGGCAGCGGGATGATGAGCAAGGCGCCCCGTCACTTCCTCGACATCAACGAAATGTCGCTCAACGAGCTGCGCGCCATGCTGGCCGCCGGCGCCGCCATGAAGGCGAGACTGAAGGCGCATGAGAGGGCTACGAAGCCGCTCGAAGGCAAGACGCTGGCGATGATCTTCGAGCGTCCTTCGACCCGCACGCGAGTGTCGTTCGACGTCGGCATGCGCCAGCTTGGCGGTGAATCGATCATGCTCACCGGCGCCGAGATGCAGCTCGGCCGTGGCGAGACCATTGCCGACACCGCGCGCGTGCTGTCGCGCTATGTCGATGCGATCATGATCCGCATCCTCAACCACGATGCGCTCTTGGAGCTTGCCGCGCATGCCACCGTCCCCGTGATCAACGGGCTGACCCGCCGCTCGCATCCCTGCCAGGTGATGGCCGACCTGATGACGTTCGAGGAGCGTCGCGGTTCGATCGAGGGCAAGACCGTGGCCTGGACCGGTGACGACAACAACGTGCTGGCGTCATGGGCGCATGCCGCCGAGCGTTTCAAGTTCGCCCTCAATATCGCGACGCCGCCGCAGCTCGCGCCGAACAAGGCGATGCGCGACTGGATCAAGGCGACCCAGGCGCCGATCGTGCTCGGCAACGACCCCGAGGAGGCCGTGCGCGGCGCCGATTGCGTCGTCACCGACACCTGGGTGTCGATGGGCGACAAGGACGGCGAGCACCGGCACAATCTGCTCCGGCCCTATCAGGTCAATGCCAAGCTGATGTCGCTGGCGAAACCCGATGCTTTGTTCATGCATTGCCTGCCGGCGCATCGCGGCGAGGAAGTCACCGACGAGGTGATCGACGGTCCGCAATCGGTGGTGTTCGACGAGGCCGAGAATCGCCTGCATGCGCAAAAGGGCATTCTGGCCTGGTGTTTTGACGCGGTCGCGTAAGCGCGCCGCCAAGATAGCTGTCGTCCCGGCCAAGCGAAGCGCGAGCCGGGATCCATAACCACCGATGTGAGTTGTTGCATCAAGCTGCGGCCTCAGCTTTTCACAATGCTCACATCGGTGGTTATGGATCCCAGCTTTCGCAGGGATGACGGCTAACAGCGATAGATGTGAACCCCTTTCGTTTCGCCTCTCAAGACCCCAGATAGAGCGCCATGGTTTCACAATCCCCCGACATCAAGATCACGGAAACACCGACCCGGGCGCCATCGGCCGTTCCGGTCGACGACGCGGTGCTGCCATTCGAGGTCGATGCACTCGATCTGCGTGGGCGGCTGACGCGACTCGGTCCCGCCCTCGACGACATCCTGCACAAGCATGATTATCCGCCTGCGGTCGGCAAATTGCTCGGCGAGGCGATCGTGCTGACGACGCTGCTCGGTTCATCCCTGAAGTTCGACGGCCGTTTCATCCTGCAGACCCGGACCGACGGCCCGGTCTCGTTCCTGATCGTCGATTTCAAGGCGCCCGATCGGCTGCGCGCCTATGCGCGCTACGATGCGACAAGATTGCAGGATGGGCTCGATTCCGGCGCGCTGCTCGGCAAGGGCCATCTCGCGATGACCATCGACCAGGGGCCGGACATGAGCCGCTATCAGGGCCTGGTCGCGCTCCATGGCGGCAGCCTCGAGGACGCAGCTCATGAGTATTTCCTGCGCTCGGAGCAGATCCCGACGCGCGTGCGCCTTGCAGTCGGCGAGGAATGGCGCGGCGGCGACGGCGGCAAGGTTCGCTGGCGCGCCGGCGGCATGCTGCTGCAGTTCCTGCCGAAGGCGCCGGAGCGCGCGCGGCAGGCCGATCTGCATCCCGGCGATGCGCCCGAAGGAACGGCCGCCCATGAGGTTCCGGAAGACGATGCCTGGGTCGAGGGGCAGTCGCTGATTGGAACGGTCGAGGACGTCGAACTGCTCGATCCGGATCTGTCGGGCGAGCGGCTATTGTACCGCCTGTTCCACGAGCGCGGCGTGCGCGTGTTCACGCCCCTGCCGCTGCGCGCGCAATGCTCCTGCTCGCGCGAGGCGGTATCGTCGATGCTGAAAAGCTTTACGGCGAAGGACCGCGCCGACATGGTGAAGGATGGCAGGGTCGTCGTCACCTGCGAGTTCTGCTCGTCGGTCTACGAATTCACGCCGGAAGAAGCGGGCGTGGAGTAGGGCTCTCGCACGTGGAATCGTAGGGTGGGCAAAGCGAAGCGTGCCCACCATTTCGAGCGGAGTGTTGATGGTGGGCACGGCGCAAGAGCGCCTTTGCCCACCCTACGATTGTCGTTGAAGGGATGGATCACCGGGTCAAGCCCGGTGATGACGAGCGCGAGCGCTCGTCAATTCAACACCCTCTTCCCGTCCGGGCTGTCGAGCGAAAATGTCGGCACGTCGATCTCGAACCGTTCGCCGCTTTCGCTCACCATCTGGTAGCGGCCGCTCATGAAGCCGGATTCGGTCGGCAGCGGCACGCCCGAAGTGTATTCGAAGCGCTCGCCCGGCGCGAGCACCGGCTGTTCGCCGACCACGCCCTCGCCGCGCACTTCCTGCTGGCGGCCGGTGGCGTCGGTGATGAGCCAGTATCGGGTGCGCAGTTGCACCGTCTCGGTGCCGGAATTGGTGATGACGATGGTGTAGGACCAGAAATATTGCCGGTTTTCAGTCGACGAACGTTCCGGCAGGAAGTTCGGCTCGACGGTGACTTCGATGTCGCGGGTGACGGCGCGGTACACTTTTCCAGTCTCCTCAACTCGCATCATAGCCAATAAGTCCGTCGGAACCAATCGTCGCACTTGGTGACGAAGTTGGGCGGTTACTGTTTTTCATCCCCGTTTGACCATAGTTCCGCTCTAAAGGCGCGAGCATCCGCGTCAATCCCGTATCTTGTCCGCAAGTGGCGGGCGGATATTATCCTTTTGAGTCGGGGCGGCGCAAAGCTTCGCACGGTCATGGTGCCCGATGACGTCGATTGCCGATCCAATTTCCGGAACGCAGCTTGCCGACGCCAAGGACGCGAGCGCAGCGGTCGCCGCCGCGCCCGCGATCACGATGCCCACGACCTCCGAGCGCGAATTGCGGCTGGATTTGTTCCGCGGGCTTGCGCTGTGGCTGATCTTCATCGACCATTTGCCTACGAACATTCTGACCTGGCTCACGATCCGCAATTACGGCTTCTCCGACGCGACCGAGATTTTCATCTTCATCTCCGGCTACACCGCGGCCTTCGTCTATGGCCGTGCGATGCTTCAGGCCGGCTTCGTGGTGGCGACCGCGCGCATCCTGCGCCGCGTCTGGCAGATTTATGTCGCCCACGTGTTCCTGTTCACGATCTTTCTTGCGGAAATCTCCTACGTCGCCACTCGCTTCGAGAACCCGCTCTACACCGAAGAGATGGGGATCATGGATTTCCTCAAGCAGCCCGACGTCACCATCGTGCAGGCGCTGCTGTTGCGCTTCCGCCCTGTCAACATGGACGTGCTGCCGCTCTACATCGTGCTGATGCTGTTCCTGCCCTTGATCCTGTGGCTGATGAAATGGCGGACCGACGTGACGCTGGCGCTCTCGGCCGGCCTCTACGTCCTGACCTGGCATTTCGACCTCTATCTCAGCGCCTATCCGAACGGCGTCTGGGCGTTCAATCCGTTCGCCTGGCAATTATTGTTCGTGTTCGGCGCCTGGTGCGCGCTCGGCGGCGCAAGAAGGATGTCGCGCATCCTGGCCTCCCCGATCACGCTCTGGATCTGCATTGCCTATCTGTTCGCGGCGTTCCTGGTCACGCTGTCCTGGTATCTGCCGCAGCTCGGCCACATCGTGCCGCGCCGCATCGAGCAGTGGATGTATCCGATCAACAAGACCGATCTGGACGTGTTGCGCTTTGCCCATTTCCTGGCGCTGGCGGCCATCACCGTCCGCGTCCTGCCCCGGGATTGGCCGGGCCTGAAATCGCCCTGGCTGCGACCTTTGATCCTCTGCGGCCAGCACTCCCTTGAGATATTCTGCCTTGGTGTGTTCCTGGCATTTGCCGGGCATTTCATCTTGGCCGAGGTGTCCGGCGGCGCCGGAATACACTTCCTGGTCAGCGTCACCGGGATTGTCATCATGTGCGCCATGGCGTGGGTGATTTCGTGGTACAAACACTCCGCCGACAAAGGTGCCGCGCGATACAAGAGCGCCGGCGGCAATGCCGACCTGGCGGGAGGGGCGGTATGAAGTCCGGCTTATGGACTATGCTAGGCCTGACATTGCTGGCCGTTTATCTGTCGGCGGCCCCGGCGCGCGCCGGCGATCCCGAGCAGATCTGCGACGTCCCGGCCAATCTGCTGGCCACCGAAAGCTCGTTGCGCAAGGTTGCCGAGGCGGTGCGAAGCGGCCAGCCGCTGAATGTGCTGGTGGTCGGCAGCCGCTCCTCCACGATTCCCTCTTCCGAGGCCAGCGCGTACCCGGCAAAGTTGCAGGCAGCGCTGAAGGAAAGCCTGCCCAGCACGACCGTTAACCTGTCCGTAGAACTGCAGGGCGCCAAAACCACGGCGGATACAGCCGACACCCTTGTTAAGCTGGTGGAAGCAAAAAGGCCTACTTTGGTGATCTGGCAGACGGGAACCGTCGATGCCATCCGAGCTACCGATCCCGACGACTTTCGCAGCGCTCTGGATGCGGGAATTGGTGCATTGCAACAGGCGGGAACCGACGTGGTCCTGGTCAATCTTCAGTACAGCCCCCGCACCGAAAGCATGATTTCCGGATCACCATACCTAGATAATATGCGGGTGTCGGCGCACGAACATGATGTCCCGCTGTTTGATCGTTTCGCCATCATGCATCACTGGAACGATGCTGGTGATTTCGACCTGTTCAGCTCCGCCCACGGCGTGGAATTGGCCAAGCGGGTGCATGCCTGTCTCGGCCGTGCGCTGTCGAAATTCGTGATCGACGCGGCCCACCTCGGACCGGCGCAGCAGAACTAAAGGGAACCAGCGTTAATGAGGACCTACCGCCCTTTTTGTCGAAGCACATGGCTGGTCGCAGCCGCCGCCGTCACGGCGTCCGTGCTCGTGACGTCGCCGCTGCACGCGCAAGTTGCGCAAGGCGACCAGCATGCCGCGCTTACTGACGGCGCGAAATCCCACGCCCCATCCGACAAATCGGGACCATCCACGCCGGCCATTTCGTCCGGTGCTGCGGCCGCCGCCGAGGCTGATGCCCAGAAGGGCATCGCCGGCAAGGCGATCGATAAGGTGAAGGAGGTCGCGAAGTCGGCCAGCGACATTTTCCGTCGCGTGCCCTGCCTGCCGCCGAAGGGCATCTCGAAAACGATGGGCTCGCTGCCCCATGTCGCGAGCAAGCTTGCCGCGGGCCAGCCGGTCACCATCATCGCCTTCGGCTCGTCCTCGACCCAGGGCTACGGCTCCTCGGCGCCGGAATTCACCTATCCGAACCGCCTTGCGGCGCAACTGCACCGGCAATATCCCGGCGCCGACATCCGCGTCGTCAACCGCGGCCGGGGCGGCGAGGACGCGCCGGAGATGATGCAGCGGCTGCAGACCGAGGTGATCGACGCCCACCCGGACCTCGTGATCTGGCAGGTCGGCACCAATGCCGTGCTGCGCAATCTCGACCCCGGCGAGACCGAAAAAATGGTCGAGGATGGCGTGACGCGCATCCAGTCGGCCGGTGCCGACGTCGTGCTGGTCGATCCCCAATATTCGCCGCGCGTCACCGAGCGTGCCGCCAGCGCCAACAAGATGATCCGGCTGCTCAACCACATCGCCGAGCTCCGCCATGTCAGCATCTTCCCGCGTTTTGAAGTGATGCGCGACTGGCACGAGAAACAGTCGATCCCGATCGACAGCTTCGTGATCGCCGACGGCCTGCACATGAACGATTGGGGCTATGCCTGTTTCGCCCAGTTGCTCGGCGACGACATCATCAAGTCGGTCGGTCAGATCAAGCTCGGCGTCAACGTGCCGGCGGATGTGCGGACGTATCGGCCGATGTAATACCGCTGTTGCTGCCCACCCCGCTGTCGTCCCGGGCTTGACCCGGAACCCATAACCACAGGGAGAGGTGATGGGCGAAGCCGTAACAGCTTGCTCGCGCCACAACATCTCCCTGTGGTTATGGGTCCCCGCCCCGGGCGCAATTGCGCCCTAGGCGGGGACGACAGTTGTGTGCGTTGCAGGAGTTCACACCGCCTCCAGCGCCTGGGCAAAATCCTCGATCAAATCGTCGGCGTGCTCGAGGCCGGCGGAGAAGCGAATAAAACCTTCGCTGATGCCGAGCTCGGCGCGCGCTTCCGGCGCGAGGCGCTGATGCGTCGTGGTGGCGGGGTGCGTGACGAGGCTCTTGGCATCGCCGAGATTGTTGGAGATGCGCGAGATCTTGAGCGCGTTGAGGCAGCGGAACGCGCCGGCCTTGCCGCCCTTCACCTCGAACCCGATCAGGGTCGATCCCGACCGCATCTGCTTCTTCACGGTGGCTGCCTGCGGATGATCGGCGCGGCCCGGATAGATCAGCCGCGTGATCTTCGGATGGCTTGCGAGCGCATCCGCGATCTTCGCGGCCGTCTCGGTCTGCGCCCGGACGCGCACCGCCAAGGTCTCCAGCCCCTTCAGCAGTATCCACGCATTGAACGGCGACATCGACGGCCCGGTCTGGCGCAGGAAGTTATGGATATGCTCGGTGATGAACGCCTCGGAGGAGAGGATGATGCCGCCGAGGCAGCGCCCCTGGCCGTCGATATGCTTGGTCGCGGAATAGACCACGACGTCGGCGCCGAGCGACAGCGGGCTCTGCCAGATCGGGGTGGCGAACACATTGTCGACGATCAGCCGTGCGCCGCCTTGATGCGCGATCTCGGCGATCGCGCCGATGTCGAGCACGTCGAGCGTCGGATTGGTCGGGCTCTCGAGGAAGCACGTCTTCGTGTTCGGCCGGATCGCCTTTTTCCACTGGTCGAGGTCGAGCCCGTCGACCAGTGTCGACTGGATGCCGTAGCGCGGCAAGAGGTCCTCCACCACGTAGCGGCACGAGCCGAACATCGCTTTCGAGGCCACCACGTGATCGCCGGCCTTCAGCGGCGCGAGGATCGCAGTCGTCACCGCCGCCATGCCGGTCGCGGTCGCGCGCGCAGCTTCCGCGCCCTCGAGCTCGATCATGCGGCGCTCGAACATCGAGACGTCGGGGTTGGAGAAACGCGAATACAGGAAGCCGGGATCCTCGCCCTTGAATCGCGCCTCGCATTCCTCGGCCGTGGCGTAGACGAACCCTTGGGTCAGGAATATTGCTTCGGACGTCTCGCCAAATTGTGAGCGTAGCGTTCCGGAATGAACCAGCCGGGTTTCGGGGCGGTAGCGTGTAGCTGCAGACATTAGGACCTCCAACGTGACCATTTTCGTCCTTGGGAAAATGGTCACAAAAAAACCGGCCTGAAGGGCCGGGATCGCTGAGGTCCCCGGCCTGTTTAGCGACTTATTTAACGTGGCTGCAAGCCGGCCGGCTCAAATCACCACGGGATAAGTCATGCTGATATTCGTTCCCGCCCTTTCCGTCAAGGCGGGCATCGGCTAACCGATAAAATCCATTTTTTGGGCCTTTTATGGCTCTAAGCCGTCTTGAGGGACCGCGTCTGTGTCGTTCGTACTGCAAGACGATGCCAATGGGATCCTGCCCGACCGCATGATCGCGGCGATGGCGGACGCGGGCCTGATCCTGCCGGTCTATCCCTTTGTGGAGAGCCAGATCCAGCCCGCGAGCCTCGATCTTCGCCTCGGCGACATCGCCTACCGCGTGCGCGCGAGCTTTCTGCCCGGTCCCGACGCCACCGTTGCCGAGCGCATCGACGAGCTCAAGTTGCACGAGATCGATCTCGCCGACGACGCGGTGCTGGAGACCAATTGCGTCTACATCGTGCCGCTGCTCGAGAGCCTCGCGCTGCCGCCGGAGATCGTCGCAGCTGCGAACCCGAAGAGTTCGACCGGGCGGCTCGATGTCTTCACCCGCGTGATCGCCGACGGCACGCGCCGTTTCGACATGATCGGGGCCGGCTATCACGGCCCGCTCTATGCCGAGATCAGCCCCAAGACGTTTCCGATCCTGGTGCGCGAAGGCTCGCGGCTGTCCCAGGTGCGCTTCCGCACCGGCGATGCCATCCTCAGCGCCGCCGAGCTCGACGCGCTACATGACGCCGAACGCCTGGTCGATATCGACGATGCCGATCTCACCAATGGCGTCGCGGTTTCGGTTGATCTCTCGGGCGAGAATTCCGGCGGCTTCGTCGGCTATCGCGCCAAGCGCCACACCGGCGTGGTCGATGTCGATCGCCGCGGCGGTTATCCGGTCGATGATTTCTGGGAGCCGATCCGCGCGCGCCCCGACGGCAGCCTGATCCTCGATCCCGGCGAGTTCTATATCCTCGCCTCGAAGGAAGCCGTGCAGGTACCGCCGGACTACGCCGCCGAGATGGTGCCGTTCGATCCCTTGGTCGGTGAATTCCGCGTGCACTATGCCGGCTTCTTCGATCCCGGCTTCGGCTATGCCGGCGCCGGCGGTCAGGGCGCCCGCGCCGTGCTGGAAGTGCGCTCGCGCGAAGTGCCGTTCATCCTCGAGCACGGCCAGATCGTCGGCCGCCTGGTCTATGAGAAGATGCTTGCCCGGCCCGATGCGATGTACGGTCAGCGCATCGGCTCGAATTACCAGGCCCAGGGCCTGAAGCTTTCCAAGCATTTCAGGGTGTGAGCGCGAAATTTCCTGTTGCTCATTTGGTACGGTTAGCCCTGAATCACAGATTACATTCTTTGTGACCACCATAACGACACAAAGACGTCGTGGCCTATCTCAGGGGCCGACGGCTTGATGGGTGGTCGGTGGATTACACTGTAACCTGTTTCGAGGTCATTGCGGCTTGGCTCGCCTTCAATGGGCTTGTTGCCATTGCACTGACCTATTGCGCCCCGGGTGAGCGCCGTTGGCGCCGTCAGCGATCAGAACCTGTCGACCGTGGTCGTAGCCGCCACCATTCGGAAGGGGAAACGACAATCTTGATCGTGTTCGAGGCTACGTAGCGCTCGCTTGATCTCACACGACGCGGGTTGTGGCCTGGACGCATCGACAGTGCCGGAAATGTTCCCCTGGGGTCGAATCTTTTTGACTGATCAGAGGTGAGATCATCCACTAAAGGCATGTTTGATGCCGTAATTTCATGTCTGATTATATTGAGCGTCGGTATTCTTATCGCCCATGCTATCGACGCACTGCGACCCTAGTGGCCGAGTGTCGTCGCCGGACATTTGAGGTATGCTCGGCACATGCAGGATAGCGACACCCTGTTCGACGCCTTGCGCCGCTCGGCCGACCCGGTCGTGGTCGATGCTGTCGATAATCTCGTCCAGAACGGCCGTGACGAGGAACTCGCCCGGCTCAATGCCGTGGCCTTCGCTGCCGGCAGCGGCCTGGACGAGGAAAAGGTCATCGCGGCCCTTCTGCACGCATCGCGGCTTGGGCTGTTCGAGATGTCCTGGAACATTCTATGTCCGAGTTGCGGCGGCATCCTCGGCGCCAACGCCACGTTGCGGAGCGTGCAGAAGGAGGACTACCACTGCGCTTTCTGCGGGGTGGCGAGCGAGCCGGTGCTGGACGAAACGGTGGAGGTCAGCTTCACGGTCAGCCCACGGATTCGCCGCATCGCCGCCCACTCTCCGGACCAACTCGGCTTCTGGGACTATCACCGGCAGGTCTTTTTTGGGACGGGGGTCGTCTCCCCCAAGCCGGACGCGTTCGCTGAACTCGCCAGTAAGGCTGTGTTGGAGACGATCGAGCTGCACGCCGGCGAACGGATGATTCTGGCTCTGCAACTTCCGGCGCAGCCCGTGATCGTCTTCGACCCGGTGACCCATATTGCCCATTTGATCGAGACCTCAGGCGAACCGACGGCGGAACGCCGCGAGCTCTCGATGATCTTCATGAACGCCCCTACCGGCCTCAGCCGCATCACCCTGTCTCCGGGTCCATTGCGTCTTCTGCTAGACAACCGAACGGAGCGCCGGATTCTGGTCGGCGTCTATGTGACGGGCCCGGAGCTGGAGCGGCTGATCGGCGGCCGCCGCCCCTTCCTTACCGCCAAGCGATTGCTGACGAACCAGACATTCCGCGACCTCTATCGGACGGAGAGCCTCGACGTCGAGCAGCGGCTCAAGATCATGAGCCTGACGTTCCTGTTCACGGACCTGAAGGGGTCGACCGACCTGTACGATCGCGTCGGCGATCTCGTCGCCTATGATCTGGTGCGCTCGCACTTCCAGATCCTGAACGAAATCGTGGCGTCTGAATCCGGCGCCGTGGTCAAGACCATCGGTGACGCCGTAATGGCGACCTTCCCGGTGCCGCACCGCGCCGTCTCCGCCGCCCTCAAGATGCGCGATTCGATGCGAGCGCTGAATGTCCGGCGGGGCGCGGAGGAATTGATCCTGAAGATCGGAATTCACGAGGGGCCCTGTCTTGCGGTGAACCTGAACGACCGGCAGGATTACTTCGGCCAGACAGTGAACATCGCATCGCGGGTGCAGGCTTTGGCCACAGGCGACAGCATCTTCGCCACCCAGGCGGTGGTGCAGGATCCGGAATCGGCCCGACTCATTTCGTCGCGCGGGGTGGATGCCCAACCTCAGGTGATGACTCTCCGCGGTGTCGGCGAGCGCATGCCCATCTTCGCGATAACGATAAGCTGACCAGAGCACTTTAGCCCGGTTGACCGCCAGCGGCGACATGCTTTTCCGTTGCGGCCGGGGACCGACGTCGGACGGGCTTCACAGATTAGAAGCCTGCCGGCTTGCCTTTCTGGTTCGGCGAAACACAGTTCTGGCAGATATTCAGTTTGCGCCTGAGCTGATCGTCATCAGCCCGCTGGCGCGCTGCTTCTTCCTCCCAGTTCGTGGATTTTGACGCCGAACCTTGCGCCGTTTCGTCCCTCCGCTTGCGGGCCGTCCCTTGCTGCGGAAGAGAAGGGATGGCTTCCGCTGGAGGCTGATAGAAGCCGTCTATATCGGTGGGGCCCAACGAGCCCTGCTGGGCGTAGCAGCGCTCGCCAGATTGGCAGAATACCGCGGCCAACAGTAGGCCAGCATAGATGAGCTTCATGGACTCTCCTCCGGCACAATAAGGACCACCGGGCCGTGGCGGCAGCGATGCTCTTATAGCAGCAGTTTCTCAAGTCCCGTCGATGCGCGCGATAGATTATGGCGGCATCGGACCGGGCCCCGGCGACGCGCGCGGCCTTGGGCCCGGGGAGTCGCGCAAAATCTGTCTTGGAAACGACCGTCAAGGAATTTGGCGAACTCCGTCAGCCCTGGCGGACGCCGGGCTGGCGAAAGCGAAGCCCTGGCGAGAGCCCGCCGCGATCACATTGGCGGGCCGCTCCAGTCGAAGCGACAAGTTGAAATTTGAGGATTGGCCAAGCTTTGCACGGCCGACCATTCCTCGTTCAACCGCCTTTCGACAAACCCACGCTCAAGATCCGTAAAATTGGTCGCCAGCAGCCGCCGGTATCGGCTGATGTTGCTGTCATGGGCCCGCAGACGGGCGACTTTCTCGTTGGTCATCGAGCATCCATATGCAAAAGAAATCAATCTTGAGGCACCAAAATACCGTCGCTGCTTGACGCCTTTATGAAGCTTTCGATCAGCTCGCTCTGAGCGTTCGGCAATTCACAAACTGCACCGCCGGGCTCGAAATACGGTCTCCCGGCGGCGTTTGTCTCAATTCGTGCCCTTGCAAGTACGATCAGGGCCCGTTGCAATCACCCGCTGGCGATGCGGGGTGGCCGCCTACGCGTTGGCGCCGCCGTCGATGGTAAGCTCGGTGCCGTTGATCGAGCGCCCCTCCGGCCCAGCGACGAATGCGACCAGCGCTGCGACGTCCTCTGCCTTGCCGTAGCGGGGGATCGCCATCCGGGCCCGCTGGGCGGCCGCCTGCTCGCCTTCGGCGGGATTCATGTCGGTGTCGGTCGAGCCCGGATGTACGATGTTGACGGTGATGCCGCGGCCGCCGAGATCGCGCGCAAGGCCCTTTGTCCAGGCGATCAGCGCGGATTTGCTCATCGAGTAGAGGCTCATGCCGGGACCGGGCACCTGGGTCGCCAGATTGCTGCCGATCGAGATGATGCGGCCGCCTTCGCCCATGTGCGCTGCCGCCGCCTGAGATCCGACCACCACAGCGCGGACGTTGACCGCGAGCGTCGCATCGATGTCTTCGAGGCTGAGTTCGTCGATCGGTCCGCCCCTGAAGATGCCGGCATTGTTGACGAGGATATCGAGACCGCCGAGCGCCTCGGCGGCTTGATCCACGGCCGTCTTGACCGCGGCGGCATCGGCGCTGTTGGCCTTGATCGCAAATCCGCGCCGGCCCAAGCGCTCGATCTCGGCGACCACCGCCTGCGCCTTGTCGGCCGAACGTTCATAGGTGATCGCCACGTTCGCGCCATCGGCGGCGAGCCGCCTTGCGATCGCGGCGCCAATCCCGCGGCTCGCGCCCGTCACCAACGCCCGCTTTCCCTGCAATGCGCTCATGTTCCATCTCCATTTCTGTGTTGACCGATACAGAAATAGGTTGGTTGCGCCGGGCGGTCAAGCTGATTATGTAGTATGCAACACAGAAATCGGGTGGACGGATGGTCGAACGAGGTCGCCCCAGGGGCTTCGACAAGGATGCGGCGCTCGCGCGCGCCATGGAGGTGTTTTGGGTCAAGGGCTATGAAGGGGCGTCGATGACCGATCTCACCACGGCGATGGGGATTGCTTCGCCAAGCCTCTATGCGGCCTTCGGCTGCAAGGAAGAACTGTTCCGTCAAGCGCTGCAATTGTATAGCGCCACCGAGGGGCCTGAGATCTGGGATGGCATCGCTCGCGCGCCGACTGCTTTTGAGGCGGTGGAAAGCTATCTCGTGCAGACGGCGAGGGCGTTCACGCGACGGAACCGGCCGACGGGGTGCCTGGTGGTGCTATCGGCGCTGCATGCGACCGAGCAGTCCGAAACGGTGCGGCGCGAGCTGATGGCGATGCGCACGAAAAACGTCGAGGATCTGCGGCAGCGCCTGCAGGAGGGCGTGGTATCAGGCGAGATATCGGCAAGCGCCGATCTCGCGGCGATCGCCCGATACTACGTCACCGTGCAACAGGGCATGTCGATCCAGGCGCGCGACGGCGCGACGCGGCGAGAGCTTGAACGCGTTGCGCGCGCGGCGCTCGCCGCATGGAAGCCCTTGACCAGCGCGCCTGGCTAATTCGCCGGCAATCGTCCCCGTCGTTCTTTCGGGGTGCGACCTACTTTGCGAGCAGCTCGGTCAGGTCGGTCGAACTCGAACAGCGCAGCTCATCGATTTGCCGGGCCAGCAGCAACGCGCTCGCCCTCAGCGCTTCCAGCTTCGAGGCCTCGGGATGTTGTCTTTCGAGTTCGGTGATACGGTCATTGAAGCCGGTCAGCTCATTCTGGAGCCGCGCGATCTCTGCCGTGGCGTCGGTGGACACCACCGGCGCAGATAGTCTGGTCGCCCGCATAACCATCTCCCCAAGTATGGTCGATGCTTCGTGAACCGAATTCGTGGCGAGACCGAGAAGCCATTTGGGCGAGGATGCGACGGCCGCGGGCAATGTTTGCGTTCGCGTGCAGCAAAGCCACAGTAGGAACCTTGGCCGGAGCGTTTTCGAGCGAAGTGGACACCGGTTCGCGTGAAGAAAACGCGTCAAAACAGGAATCCAGAGCTTCGGTTCTGATTCAATCAGAACCGAAGCTCTGATCGATCCGATCGCTATTTCGCCGCCGAATGCGTCGCCGGCGTCACGCGCCAGACCGTGTTGCCGACGTCGTCGGCGACGAGGAGCGCGCCGTCCTTGGCAATGCGGACGCCGACGGGACGGCCCTGGGCCTCGCCCTTGTCGTTGAGGAAGCCGGTCAGGATATCCCGCGGCGGCCCTGCGGGCTTGCCGTTCGCCAACGGCACGAAGATCACCTTATAGCCGGAGCGTGGCTTGCGATTCCACGAGCCGTGCTGGCCGATGAAGGCGCCGCCGGCCATGTCCTGCGGAAAAAGATTCCCAGTGTTAAATGTGAGCCCGAGCGAGGCGGTATGCGCGCCGAGCGCATAGTCCGGCACGATCGCCTTTGCGACCAGGTCTGGCCGCTGCGGATCGACGCGGCTGTCGACATGCTGGCCGAAATAGCTGTAGGGCCAGCCGTAGAAGCCGCCATCCTTCACCGAGGTCATGTAGTCGGGCACCAGATCGTTACCGAGCTCGTCGCGCTCGTTGACGGTGACCCAGAGCTCGCCGGTCTGCGGATTCCATGATGGGCCGTTCGGGTTGCGCAGACCGGAGGCGAACACACGCCACTCGCCGCTCTGGCGATCGACTTCGAGCACGGCGGCGCGATTGGCCTCGGCCTCCACGCCGTTCTCGCCGACATTGCTGTTGGAGCCGACGGTCGCATAGAGCTTGCTGCCGTCGGGGCTCGCGGTCAGGTCCTTGGTCCAGTGATGATTGATGGTGCCGGCGGGCAGCTCGGTGAGCTTCGCGCCGGCCGCGTCGATCTTGGTGTCTCCCTCGTGATACGGGAAGCGCATGATCGCATCGGAGTCGGCGACATAGAAATCATTGCCGACCAGCACCATGCCGAAGGGCGAATTCAGGTCTTTCAGGAAAATGCTGCGGGTTTCGGCGACACCGTCCCCGTCGGCGTCGCGCAGCAGCGTGATGCGGTTGGCGCTCGGCACGCCGGCCCCGGCCCATTTCTGCGCCTGCTTGTAGATGAAGCCCTTGACGCCCTTGCCGTCGTCCGGCTTCGGCGGTGCGTTGCTTTCGGCCACGAGCACATCGCCATTCGGCAATACGTAGACCGTGCGCGGATGATCGAGCCCGGTCGCGAACGCGTTGACGGCCATTCCGTTGGCGGCCATCGGTTTGGTGCCGGCGGGCCACGGATTCGGCGTGGCGATATCGACGGTCGGGATCAGCGAATGTTCGGGCGGCGGCAGCGCCGGCGCGGCCCCGTAGCTCTGCGCGACGGTCTTGGTGTCCTCCGGGTCATTGCAGGCGGAAAGCGACAGCGCCAACGCGCCGATCGACATTGCCACGAGCAGATTCCTGCGCATAGGTGGGCTCCCTAAAGATGGTGCGGGGACAATCCGTTGCGCGGTCGAATGTTCTTATCGTTCGGCCTGAATTTCGTGTGGTGGGACGAAAGGCTACCCACCTACAATCGTGCAGGGGGCCCCTGCGCCGGGCGCACGTGGAATTGATCGCGGCCGTGGTAGGGAAGCACCCGCGCCGCGGCATTCAGACCGCGGGCGTCGGAGTGGAAATGCCCGATATTGCGGTTGCCGAAATACCTGTCGACGAGGAAGAGCGCCCGCTGCCACCGCGGGTGACGGCGCCGGCGCGCAACCGCCTGCTCGACGGGCCGATCCTGCGCACGCTGCTGTGGCTTGCCTGGCCCAACGTGATCGCTCTCTCGGCCGGCACCTGCGTGGTGATCGCGGAGACCTCCTATATCGGCCGGCTCGGCGTGGAATCGCTGGCCGCGATGGCGCTGGTGTTTCCCTGCGTGATCCTGACCATGACCATGTCGGGCGGGGCCATGGGTGGCGGCGTGGCCTCCGCGATCGCGCGGGCACTTGGCGCCGGCGAGACCGAGCGCGCCTCCACGCTTGCGGCGCATGCGCTTCTGATCGGCATCAGCTTCGGGCTGGTCTTCATGCTGGGCATGCTGATCTTCGGCCCGCATCTTCTGGAATTGCTCGGCGGCCGCGGCAACGTGCTGGCGCAGGCGATTGCTTACAGCCAGATCTTCTTCGGCGGCGCCGTGCTGCCGTGGCTGATGAACACCATGGCGGGCGTGCTCCGCGGCACCGGCAACATGAAACTGCCCTCGACCATGATCCTGTCGTCCGCGGTGTGGCAGATCATCCTGGGCGGCACGCTGGGCCTTGGCCTCGGCCCCATCCCGCAATTCGGCATGCGCGGCGTCGCGGCGGGTTCGCTGATCGCCTATTCGATCAGCATTGCCGTGATGGGCTGGTACCTGTTCTCCGGCCGCGCCCGCGTCGTGCCGAAGCTCAGGGGATTGCGCATCCAGTGGGCGATGTTCATCGACATCCTGAAGGTCGGCGCCATCTCCTGCTTCTCGCCGCTGCAGTCGGTTTTGACCATCAGCATCTTCACCCACATGCTGGCGAATTTCGGCACCGCGATTCTGGCCGGCTACGGCATCGGCGCGCGGCTCGAATTCATGCTGACGTCGCTCGCGTTCGCGACCGGCATCGCCTCAGTGCCGATGATTGGCATGGCGGTCGGCGCCGACCGCATTGCGCGGGCGCGGCGGATCGCCTGGACCGCGGGCACGGTGTCGTTCGTCTCGGTCGGTGCGATCGGCACCTTCCTCGCCATCTTCCCCGACCTCTGGGTCAACCTCTTCACGGGTGATCCCGCCGTGCGCCTGGCCAGCCATCAATATCTGTCGACGGCGGCGCCGATGTACGCTTTCATCGGGCTGGCGATGTCGATGTTTTTCTCCTCGCAAGGCGCGGCGAAGGTGCTGGGCCCGGTGCTGGCGCAGACCGCGCGTCTGCTGTTCATCGCCGCCGGCGGCTGGTGGCTCTCGACGCATGAGGCGACCGCGCAGAACTTCTTCATGCTCGCGGCCGCCTCGATGGTCGTGCTCGGCGTGCTCTCATGCTTAAGCGTGGTGCTGACACGCTGGGGCCCGAAGCGCGCGCCGATTGCGAAGGTAAGTCCCGCGCTGTCCTGACACAGGTTCATCACGCCGACTCTCGCCCGAGCTTGTTCTGCATCGCACTGACGCCGAGATCCATCTGGGAGGAGATGTAGGGCGCGATCTCGTTCGGCAGCACATCGGCGATCCATGTTACGCGGCTGCGGGAATCGCCGTCGGCGAACACCTGGATGGATGCGCTGTGCTGCTTCAGCCGCTCGCTGACGACGGCATAGACCAGCCGTCGCCGCGCCTCGTCGCAGTCGACGAACAGTTCACGCGCGACCGTGCCGTTGGAGAAGGTGACGATGCGGGCATCGCCATCGAGCTTGGTGTCGAGCACGAAGCCCGGCACCAGCCGCGTATGCGGCGCGCCGAAATCGCGTAAGGCATCCCATACCTGGTCGGGATGCGCATCGATGATGAATTCCTTGTGGATGGATGCCATGGGGTAATTCCTTTGTGAAGTCGCGTAGGGTGGGCAAAGCGAAGCGTGCCCACCGTCAAGCTCTCTGCTCGTAATGGTGGGCACGCTCCGCTTTGCCCACCCTGCGATCGCGGCTTACGCACACACCGCCTCGACATTGTTGCCGTCGGGGTCGATCAGGAACGCCGCGTAATAGGTCGGGCTGTAGTCCTTGCGATGGCCGGCTGCGCCGTTGTCGCGGCCGCCAGCTTTCAATCCTTCGCTGTGGAATGTCTTGATCGCCTCGTGGTTCGGCGCGCGGAATGCGACATGGGCGCCGCCATTGCTCTTGCCCTTGTGCAGATGCAGCCACAGCGCCGGCTCGCCCTTCGGGCCGAAGCCGGCGCCACTGTCATCGCGCGAGCACAGGACATAGCCGAGCGGGGCAAGCGCCGCGGTATAGAAACGCACGCTGGCGTCGAGATCGCCGACGCGCAGTCCGATATGGTCATACATGATCGTTCTCCAGTGCTTTAGGCGCGCCTGATGACGCGCTGGACTGGAGGAGGCTAGCTAGTGCAGCGCCAGCCGTTCTTGGAAAATCTTGCGGTCGCCGCGCGACGCTTTTCGGAACGCATGCGGCGAGACGCCGGCGGCGCGGCGGAACGTGCGCACGAAATTGGAGAGATCGCCGAAACCGACGTCGTAGGCGATCTCGGTGACCGAGCTGTCGTCATCGGCCAAGCGGCGCGCCGCGTGGCGCAGCCGCGAGCGCACGAGATATTGATGCGGCGTCACGCCGAGGACGTCCGAGAACAGCCTGAGGAAATGGAACGCGCTGATGCCGGCCTGATCCGCCGCATCATCCAGCCCGATTTCTTGCTGCGAATGCGCATCGATCCACAGCGCGGCCTCGACCGCGCGGCGCCGATCGCGCAAGGCGGCTGTCACCGGCTTCGCCGCGCGCCCCGACACCACCTCGACGAAGCGGTTGGCCAAGAGATGGCCGGCCTCGTCAAGGCCGATGTCGCTGTTGCCATCTGCTGCCGTTTGCGCGAGTTCGCCCAGCACCATCAATTCCGGCAGCGGCGGCACCGATCCGATCTGCCAGACCGCGCGGCTGTCGCCGATCGCCTGCACCAGCTCCGGATGCAGGTAGAACGACAGGCATTCGTCGCCGCCGACATGGTCATGGGTGCAGGTATATTCGTCGCCGGGATGGCCGACCAGGATCGCGCCGGTCACCAGCTCATGGAAACGGCCGCGGCAATGGCAGCCGAAGCTGCCCTTGCGGACATAGGAAATCGAATGCGCATCATATTGTTCGGCAAACGGTTTCTCGCCGGGCACCGCGGTGCAGCGGAACTCGTTCACTGCAATGCGCTCACGCTGCAACAGCGGCCTTCGGATCATGTCCTAGGACTTAGCGATGCGCCCGCCGCGGCGCAACGCCCCAAGCAGCCCACCCGGAATCTGGACGTTTTCCGTTAAGGAGAACGCCAGAGGCGACTTGGCGAAAGCCTCGGTCTCGGCTAATCAGGTGCAGAAAGCGAGATCCGCGGGCGTAGTTCAATGGTAGAACGGCAGCTTCCCAAGCTGCATACGAGGGTTCGATTCCCTTCGCCCGCTCCAATCCCTCGCGTCAGCCGACATCGAATTTGACGCCCTGCGCCAACGGCAGTTCGCGCGAATAGTTGATAGTGTTGGTGGCCCGCCGCATGTAGCCGCGCCAGGCGTCGGATCCGGATTCGCGGCCGCCGCCGGTTTCCTTCTCGCCGCCGAACGCGCCGCCGATTTCGGCGCCCGACGGGCCGATATTGACGTTGGCGATGCCGCAATCCGAGCCGACCGCGGACAAGAAGGTCTCGGCCTCGCGGATGTCGGTTGTGAAGATCGACGATGCGAGCCCCTGCGGCACCGCATTGTGGCTGGCGATCGCCTCGGCAAGATCGCGGTAGCGCATCACGTACAGGATTGGCGCGAACGTCTCGCGCGGCACCGGGCCGGTTTGGGCGGGCATCTCGACCAGGGCAGGCGCGACGTAATAGGCGGCTTGTGATTGATGATCCACGCGGGTGCCGCCATGCACCTTGCCGCCGAGCGAGGTTGCTTCCTCCAGCGCGCGGCCCATCGCCTCGAAGGCGGCTGCATCGATCAGCGGGCCGACCAAAGTGCGCGACTCGCGCGGGTCGCCGATGGTGACGGAACGGTAGACGCGGCTGAGCCGCGAGACGAAATCATCGGCGATGCTTTCGTGCACGAACAGGCGGCGCAGCGAGGTGCATCGCTGGCCGGCGGTGCCCATCGCAGAGAACGCGATGCTGCGCAGAGCGAGGTCCTGATCGGCGGAGGGCGTGACGATCGCGGCGTTGTTGCCGCCGAGCTCGAGAATGGCCCGGCCAAAGCGCGCGGCGACGCGCGGGCCGACCTGCTTGCCCATCCGCGTCGATCCGGTGGCCGACAGGACGGCGACGTCGGGGTGATCGACCAGGACTTCGCCGACCGTGCGGTCGCCCTGCACCAGTTCGGCGAGACCCTGCGGCGCATCGCCGAAACGCGCGAGCGCACGCTCCATGATCGCCTGCACCGCGCAGGCGGTCAGCGGCGTTTTCTCCGAAGGCTTCCACACCACGGCGTTGCCGCAGACCAGCGCAAGCGCTGCATTCCAGCACCACACGGCAACCGGAAAGTTGAACGCCGTGATGATGCCGCATACGCCGGCCGGATGCCAGGTCTCCATCATCCGATGACCGGGCCGTTCGGACGCGATCGTCAATCCATAAAGCTGGCGCGATAGCCCGACGGCGAAGTCGCAGATGTCGATCATCTCCTGCACCTCTCCGAGTCCCTCGGAGAGGATCTTGCCGGCCTCGATCGTCACCAGCCGCCCGAGCAGTTCTTTCGAACCGCGCAATTCCTCGCCGAGCAGGCGCACCAGTTCGCCGCGGCGCGGGGCAGGGACAGTTCGCCAAGCCAGGAACGCGCTGCGCGCGCGGGCGATCGCCGCGCGCATGTCGTCATCGCTTCCAGGCTTGAGACGCCCGATGACCTCGCCGTCGATCGGCGAGCGGGCGATCAGACTGCCGTCGGCGACGAAGGCCGGCAGAGCCCGCAGCTTCGTCAGGAGATCGATGGCTTCGCTGGTGACAGAGGTACTCATGGCAGATGTCCTCGGATCAGCGGTCGCGCATATCAGCGCCCGCCTCGATCCGTTAGCAAGTCCCGCAAGCGCTCGTCCGCGTCAAGTCCATCCGCCGCCACGCGAAGAAACTTCGCGCGGCGGCGCTGCGTGCTGGCGTTATTGCGCTGTTATGGCCGTGCTTCGAGGATCAGGTTGAACGGCGTTTCGGTGGCGCGCCGGAACCTGGTGAAGCCGGCTTCGCGGGCGATCTCGCGCAGCCTGGCCTCGCCAGCCTGCGCGCCCAGGGCGAGCCCGACCTCCTGGTCCAGGGAGGCCGGCGTGCAGACCATGGTCGAGGCCGCATAGTAGACCCGCCCGATCGGATTGAGATTGTCCTCCAGCCGGTCATTGGCGAAGGGCTCGACCAGCATGCAGGTGCCGTCCTTGGCCATGGTGCTGCGGGTATGCTTGAGCGCACCGACCGGGTCGCCCATGTCGTGCAGGCAGTCGAAGAAGCACACGAGATCGTAGCTGTCGGCAGGAAAAGTCTTTGCGGTGTGGGTCTCGAAGTGCATGCGATCGGACAGTCCCGCCTCCCGCGCCAGCTCGCGCGCGGCCTGGACCGAGCCCTCGTGATAGTCGAACCCGAAGAATGTGGATTTCGGAAACGCTTCCGCCATCAGCCGAGTCGATATGCCATGGCCGCAACCGACATCGGCGACCTTCGCGCCCCGCTTCAATTTGTCGACGACGCCCTCGAGCGAAGGCAGCCATTCCTGCACCAGATGATGCTTGTAGCCGGTGCGAAAGAAGCGCGCCGTTCCGCAGAACAGGCATTCGCTGCGCTTGTTCCAGCCGACGCCCTTGCCGGTCTTGAAGGCGTCAGAAATCTTCTGCTCGTCGAGGAATGTCGCCGCTACGACGTTGCCGACCGCGCCCAGGAAAACCGGGCTTTCGTCGTCGGCCAGCGCCATGGCCTGTTCCGGCAGCATCGAGAATTTTCCCGATGCGGCGTCATATTCGACGTAGCCCGAGGCCGCTTGCGCCGACAGCCACTCGCGCACATAGCGCTCCGCGGTGCCTGTTGCCTTCGCCAGTTCGGAAGAGTCCATCGGTCCCTTCTCGGCCAACGCCTTGTAGAGGCCGAGCCTGTCACCGATCAGCATCAGCGACGCGTTCATCGCGGCGCCGATGTCACCAATCATCCTGCCCATGAAAGAGTTCAGGCGGTCACTATCAACTTCCATGATATGCCTCCGTCGAAATTGCTTTTCACCGAAACTGTCACATCGACGCTGCGCAAAGCGACTCTTGCGGGATGCAAAACCGCTTCATCGCAGCGCGCGATAATGGTGTGGGAGGTGAGGCGTTACTTCTCACGACAGCGAGATCGCCGTCACAAGCGCGCGAGCGGTAACGCAAACTTGCTCTGCTCTATTCTTTCTTCTCGGCAGTGCATGGCAGCGAGGCTGACGGATGTTGCGTCAGTAGCACCGCCATGCACCGCATCGTATCACGCGCCCTGCGGCACCTGGTCGAGGAAGCCGGTGATGCTCTTGATGCGGCCGTCCTTCAGCACCGCGAAGTCCGTGCCCTTGATCGGGCCGTCGGCGCCGTCGGGACCAAGGCCCCAGCAAAAGCGGAGATGATCGCCGAAACCGTTGGGTTCGCCGATCAGTTTGAATTTGAAGGCCGGAAATTTTTCCTGGACGCCCGATATCAGCGCATCGACGCCTTCATGGCCGTCGCCGCTCATCAGCGGATCGACATAGCGTGCGTCCGTGGTCCAGTTCTCGGCCAGTATCTCGCGGCGCCGGCTCGGCGTGCGCTCGTTCCACAGTTCGATATAGCGGCTTGCGATGGTTTTGTGGTGGGTCATCTTGCTCTCCTTCGCGTGTCGCCGAATGGATCGGCTGCTGCGGACTATCGGATGTTGGCGTGAGCTAATCGATTACCTCCGAGGTCATCGCCGGCCGCTTGGAAATCTGCGGTGGTGCGCGAAACCGGATCACGTGCCAGTCGTTGGTTTCGCGCTAGAGCAATTCGAACAAAACTCTTCAGGTTCTAGATTCCGGGTCTCTGGATCCAATGATCGCCGACCTTGTCATAGGATCGCTTCACCGCCGCCCAGGCGGTCCGGTGTGCGATCTCCTCTTGCCTGATGTCGCCCGCATGCGCGGCAAAGGAATGGTTGAAGGCTTCGCGATAGATGTCCTGGGCATGCGGAGGCAAATGGCTGCGAACCGGAAATGGCAGATCCGCATTCGAGGGATAGGGCATGGATAACTCCCCTGCTAACCCGCTCTGGCCACCGCTAATATGGTGGTCCTATATTGTCCACGCTTGATCGAGGTCAAACCTTCCGCTGATGCCTGTCCGACCATGGCGCCGGCGAGCAAAGGGGGGTGAGCTTGAGCGAAAAGAGCAGACCACCGCAAGAGAAGCCGAGCGCCGACACGGATTGGGCGGTGCAGACGCTGCTATGGCCAATGGCAGCCACGCGATTGGCGCTGGAAGCCTATCTGCATTGGTTCGCTGGTCGCGAGCCCACGCCGTCCGAGCCGGAGAACGAAACGCCGCCCCCCTGGTCCACGCCGAACGTGATCGCGCTGCAGCTCGCCTCGATGCGGCTGCGGGATTTTTCACGCAAGGCGACGGGCCAGCCGCTTCTGATCTGTGCCCCCTTTTCGCTGCACGAAGCTTTGGTCGCCGATTTCGCGCCCGGCCATAGCCTGGTGCAGGCCCTGCAACAGGACGGCATGGATCGCATTTATGTCACCGACTGGTGCTCGGCGACATCAGAGATGCGCTATCTTTCGATCGACAGCTATCTCGCCGACCTCAACGTGGCCGTCGATGACATCGGCGCACCGGTCGATCTCATCGGCTTGTGCCAGGGCGGGTGGCTGTCGCTGGTCTATGCGGCCCGTTTTCCGCACAAGGTGCGGCGGCTCGTGCTCGCCGGTGCGCCGGTCGATGTCTCCGTGCCCTCAGATTTGTCGCGGATGGTGGCAAGTGTGCCCGAGGCAGCGTTCGACGAACTGGTGCACCAGGGAGAGGGCATCATAAGCGGCAAGCATACGCTTCGCTTCTGGAGCATGCCGCTCACCCTCCATGACGTCGAAGCGACCTTGCAGCGGGATCTCGGCGATGGATCGGAACAAGGCGCGGCACTGCTGGCACGCTTCGAGCGCTGGGATCGCAAGCTGCTGGATTTGCCAGGAACCTTTTATATCGAGGCGACCAACTGGATCTTCCGCGAGAACCGGATCGCCCAGGGACGATTCATCGCGCTTGGCCACAAGATCGATCTCGCCGATGTGACGGTTCCGGTTTTCCTGCTGGCAGCAGAGAAGGACATTGTCGTGCCGCTCGAGCAGGCACTCGCCACGGCGCGCCTGCTCGGCACGCCGCCGCAATGGCTGGAGCAGTCCTCCGAGCCGTGCGGTCACCTCGGTCTTTTCATGGGGCGCGAGAGCTTGAGCCGTTCGTGGCGCCGGATCATCCGCTGGCTCCAGGCCGGTGGCGACGATGTTGCGGAACCAAGGCCCAGGATCAGGGCGTGAAACGAAAGCCTTCGGCGGGAGCCGGGCTATCTCAACTCGGCTAGTGCGAGCGGACGCATCGCATCGGGCGCGGCAATATGCTGGACAATGGCCTGCCGGCGCGAAGCTTCGGTCCGGTCGCTGCTTCAGCCATGAACCGCCAGCAGCATGATCGCGAGTGCGGCAGCAGCACCAAGCGCAATGATCTTGCGATGGTGCCACGGTCCGCGCTGATCAATGAATGGTTCATGGCACACCTCGGTCGTCAGGCGTTCAGGCGTTCAGCCGGTTTAGCGCAGCCCGGTTCCGCAATTCGATCCGGCGCGAAGTCGCCAGCGTGATGGCGCCGGATTGTTCCAACTGGGTGAAGGTGCGCGACACGGTCTCGATGGTGAGGCCGAGGTAGTCGGCAATGTCCTGGCGCGACATCGCAAGTTCGATCGAATTCGTGCTGGCGGTGCGGCGGGCGATATCGAGCAGGAATCCCGCGACCCGCTCCTCGGCCGTCTTGATCAGGAGCAGCATGTGATTGCGGAAGTGCTGCAGTTCGCGCGTGGTGGCATCCCAAAGCTGCTGCGACAGATCCTTCTCGCGCTCGGCACGCAGCATCACCGCGCTGCGCTTGACGATCAGGACCTGCGCCCCGTTCACGGCCTCGGCGGAAGACGAGTGCGTTTCGCCCGCCTCAAAGCCGAAGATGTCGCCCGGCAGATAGAAGCCGCCGATCTGGCGCCGGCCGTCTTCCAGCACCTTGTAGGTGCGGACGGTGCCAGAGACTACCTGATAGAGATATTCGGCTTCGTCACCTTCGCCATAGATCTCGGCATTGCGCGCATATTGAAAGGGCGTGCCCATCAGCGCAAGCGGTCCCTGCATGGCCGGGCTTCCGAGACGGCGCGGCGTGCTCGCGGCCTGGATGACGGGGCGGGAAGCGTCGGTGTGCATGGCGGGCTCCTTCAAATCATCTGATGGAGCCAGACTGCCTGCCTGCACCGCGCCTGAAAATTCGGAGTCCTTCCCTAAGGAAGATTACGGACCCTAAGGAATGTTACGGAGGGCTGGGACCCAGACAATCGTCATTGCGAGCGTAGCGAAGCAATCCATGGCTCCACGTGCGGAACGATGGATTGCTTCGCTGCGCTCGCAATGACGGACGATACGCGACGGCGGAGGCCCGCCAGCCAGCTCAATGCGACATCAGCGTCGGTACCGTCATGCACTGGAGCATCTCGCGGGTGACGCCGCCGAGCAGCCGTTCCTGCAGCCGCGAATGCCCGTAACCGCCCATCACCAGCAGATCGAGGCTCTCGTCGGCCGCAACGGACAGGATGGCTGGCTGGATTTCGGAGTGCGCGGCCGGGAAGGCCATGATCTTGGCCGGCAGTCCAAGCCGCGCCAGATGTTCGACGAGGCGCTGCGGGCTTGCTTCGTCGGGAATCGCCCCCGGATTACCGATGGAAATGATCGTGAGCGCGTCGGCGTGCCGCAGCAGCGGCATGGCATCCCGCAGCGCACGGCCGGCAAGGCGGCTTCCGTCCCAGCAAATTCCGATGCGCCGCGCCGCAAATGCGCCGCGGAAGGTATAGGGCATGAACAAGACCGGGCCGCCTGACTGGAACAGGACTTCCTGCGGCACGTCGTTGTCGAACGTATCGCGGTCGGGTTCCGGCTGCAGGACTACGGTGAGATCATGAAGCCGGGCGCTGGCGCCGGCGATCGCGATTGCCTCGCCTGGTGTCGCGCTCATGGTGCGGCAGGTATACGAAATCCCTGCGTGCTTCGCCTCGACCTCGAAAACGAGCATCGCGGCCTCTGCACGCTCCAGCGCGTGCTGCCGGGTCTCCTCGACGATCATGGCGACCGCAGCGCCGCCGGCCGCGGCGATCGGAACATTGGCGGTCTCGTAGGCGACGGACAGCGCGTCGAGGTGGGCGCCGTACGTCATGGTCAGCAGCACGGCGCCGTCAATCACCGGCCGCGCCGGACGTTCGGAAGGGATAAGCACCAGCAGGTTCTTGAACATCGTCATTCTCCCCCACAATTGGTGGCAATCGGCCCGAATTGGACGCAGTCATAAGAGCACAACGGCCGATCCGGGTATTGATCCAGGTCAGAGGGCGCCGTCGTCATTTTGACGCACATCAAGGTCCGGCTCGCTCGCCGGTGCACGCTGGAGCTTAGGTTCTGATTGAACCAGAGCCGAAGCTCTAGATTTTTGCTTTGACGCGTTTTCTTCACGCGAACCGGTGCCCACCCTCGGATCAAGTCCGAGGGCATGCTTCGCTCGAAAACGCTCTCGCGACCCGAGCCTGTTTGGAGAGAAACAATGCTGGCAACGGATGTCATGCGAACCTGCTTCGCCACCATAAAGCCGAACGCGCCGCTGCTCGATGCCGTCCACCTGCTCCTTGAAACCACCCAGCGTGGCTTGCCTGTGATCGACGATGATGGATCTTTGGTCGGCATCATCTCCGAAGGTGATTTCCTGCATCGCCAGGAGCTGGGCGTGACTGGCCCCGCAGGGTTCCTGCTCGAATTGATGCTCGGAAGAGCGGAGGGTCATCTGATGCGCGAGCGAACGCACGCGTTGCGCGTCGATGCCGTCATGACGCGGGATCCCGTCCGCGTGGATGAGACCGCGACGGTAGACGATGTCGTTACGCGAATGGACGCGCACCAGATATCGCAGGTGCTGGTGGTCCGCGACGGCAAGCCCATCGGAATCGTTGGCCGGACGCAGTTGCTCATCGCGCTCGAACGTTGTTTGAGCCCGCAACACTGACGAAGGGGCGGCAGGCTATTCGCAGCATTTTCGGCCTGGGTTGCGTTGATAAACCACGCAGCGACCGATTCCCAAAACCTCCGTGCGGTGGTACTCGGACCTCATCGCCGCCAGCCAGCCGGCAGGCGCGGACCGGAACCGGCAAGCGGCTGCGCCGAAAGATGGGCGCGTGCTGATCGGAACTCGACAGGAACGGAGTCAATGACCGGGACCAGCCAAGCATTGCTCGCCGATATCGGCGGCACCAATGCGCGTTTCGCGCTCGTCAGGGGTGGTCAGATCGGCCCCATCGAACATGTCAAGGTCGCCGACTATCCGACCTCGGCGGAGGCGATCGCTGCCTTCCTCGCCCGCCACGCGACGGGCGGCGTTGCCACTGCGGCGATTTTCGGCATCGCGGGCCCGATCGAGAACAACCGCGTGGTGCTGACCAACAGCCCGTGGATGTTCGATGCGGCCAGCCTGCGTCAGCAATTCGCCTTCACGGCTGTGCATCTGCTCAATGATTTCGAGGCGCTGGCCTGGTCGCTCCCGGCACTGGGGACTTCCGACCTGGTATCGCTCGGCGGCCGAACTCCGGTCGCCGGCGCTCCCATGCTCGTGGTCGGGCCGGGGACCGGCTTTGGCGCGTCCTGCCTGGTTCCGGCGAGCAAGCCGCCCGTGGCAGTTGTCACCGAAGCCGGCCATGCCACCTTGCCGGCAACGTCGGAACGGGAGGAGCGGGTGATCGATCACCTGCGCGGGCGCTTCGGTCACGTCTCGATCGAACGTGTGCTATCGGGGTCCGGCCTCGCCAATCTCTATGATGCCCTGAACGCCATCGACGGCGCCGGCGCGCCCGCGCGCGATGCGGCCTCGATCACGCAGGCCGCGCTTGACGGGAGCTGCGCGACGAGCCGGGCGGCGCTCGACATGTTCTGCGCGATGCTCGGCATGGTCTGCGGCAATCTGGCGCTGACCTTCGGCGCCCGGGGCGGCGTCTATATCGCCGGCGGCATCGTGCCTCGTTTCGTCGATCATCTGGCGGGATCGGGTTTTGGCACGGGCTTCACCAGCAAAGGCCGGTTCGATGCCTATCTGCGGGAGATTCCGGTCCATGTCATCACCAGGCCCGATGTGACTTTTGTCGGGCTCAAGGCGTTCTTCGAGACCAACGTCGCGGCCGCATAGGTCGCTTCGACGATGGAAGTCGCTCGATCACGCTCGACGAAATGCACGATGCCGGCCGCGCGTCACGGCCGGCATCGCCATTCTCGAGTAAGGCGCGCTTACTTCGCCGCGGTCACCATGATCTCGACAGTGTATTGCGGTGCCGCCAGCTTGGCCTCGACGGTGGCGCGCGCCGGTGTGTTGCCTGCCGACACCCAGCGGTCCCACACGGCGTTCATCTCGGGAAACGTCTTCATGTCGGTGATGTAGATCGTCGTCGTCAGCAATTTCGATTTGTCGGTGCCGGCCTTTGCCAGATGGCCGTCGATGATCGAGAGGATCTCCTCGGTCTGTTTCGTCACGCTTTCACCGGCCGTCTTGTTGGCGACGATGCCGGCCAGATAGACCGTGTCGCCATGCACGACGACCTGGCTCATCCGCGGCCCGGTCTCAAAACGCTGAATGGTCATATTGTTCTCCCGTTGATTGGCGGGTGACTACCTAGCGCAGTCGCTTAACACTGGCGAGTCGCGATTTATCCCACCGCCTTCGCCGCGGCGCGTCCCGCGTTTCGTCCGGAGAACAGGCAGCCGCCGAGGAAAGTCCCCTCCAGCGAGCGATAGCCGTGCATGCCGCCGCCGCCGAATCCTGCAGCTTCGCCGACGGCGTAGAGTCCCCTGATGATCTCGCCGTCGTGGCCGAACACACGTGAATCGAGATCGGTCTCGAATCCGCCGAGTGTCTTGCGGGTGAGGATGTTGAGCTTCACCGCGATCAGCGGTCCATGCGCGGGATCGAGGATGCGATGCGGCGCGGCGGTGCGGATCAGGCGGTCGCCGATATATTTGCGCGCATTGTGCAGGTTCATCACCTGCGCGTCCTTCACGTAAGGATTCGTGATCTCGCGGTCACGCGCCTCGATCTGCGTCCGGATGTGATCGAGCTTCAACAGGTTGTCGCCGGAAAGCTGGTTCATCGCAGCGATGAGATCCTCGAGCCTGTCGCGCACAATGAAGTCGACGCCGTGTTTTTTGAACGCTTCCACCGGCGCCGGCGCGCCTTTGTTGGTCGCGCGCTTGATCGTCATGCGCCAGCTCTTGCCGGTGAGATCGGGGTTCTGCTCGGAGCCCGAGAGCGCGAACTCCTTCTTGATGATGCTCTGGGTCAGGATGAACCAGGAATAATCATAGCCGGTGCCCATGATGTATTGCAGTTGCCCGAGCGTGTCGGAGCCCGGAAACAGCGGCGCCGGCAATCGCCGTCCGGTCGCATCGAACCACATCGATGACGGCCCGGGCAGGATGCGGATGCCGTGCTTCGGCCAGATTGGATTCCAGTTCTGGATGCCCTCGACGTAGTGCCACATCCGGTCGCGGTTGATCAGCCGCGCGCCGCTCGCCTCGGTGATGCCGATCATGCGGCCGTCGACATGTGCGGGCACGCCGGAGATCATGTGCTGCGGCGGTTCGCCCAATCGCTTCGGCCAGTTCTGCCGCACCAGGTCATGATTGCCGCCGATGCCGCCAGACGCCACGATCACGGCTGGCGCGCGCAGCGAGAATTCGCCGACCACATTGCGCGAAGTGCTCTTGCCGCGCTCCACATTGGTCGGCTCGAGGATCGCGCCGGTGACGCCGTCGATCGCACCGTTCGTCACCGACAGCGCATCGACGCGATGGCGGAACTTGAAGATCAGCCTGCCGCTCTTTTCGGCCTCGCGTGCGCGGCGCGCGAATGGCTCGACGATGCCCGGCCCGGTGCCCCAGGTGACGTGGAAACGCGGCACCGAATTGCCATGGCCCATCGCGTCATAGCCGCCGCGCTCGGCCCAGCCGACGATCGGAAACAGGCGATGGCCCATCGCGCGCAGCCAGTCGCGCTTTTCACCCGCGGCGAAAGCGACGTAAGCTTCCGCCCAGCGCCGCGGCCAATGGTCTTCGTCGCGATCGAAGCCCGCTGTTCCCATCCAGTCCTGCAGCGCGAGCGCGTGAGAGTCCTTGATGCCGAGCCGGCGCTGTTCCGGCGAATCGACCAGGAACAATCCTCCGAACGACCAGAACGCTTGGCCCCCGAGCGATTGTTCGCCTTCCTGCTCGACCACGATGACGCGTTTTCCGGCATCTGTAATCTCTGTGGCGGCAACAAGGCCTGCCAGACCCGCGCCCACCACAATGACGTCTACATCCTCAGCCATGTCTTTCGTCCCCCGAGTTCCCTTTGAATGAGACCTGCACGTTCGCGCGCGGTCAACGGCAAAGGGAGCTTGGCGGCCGTTCCGCGAGGACACGGTAAGGTTGTTTCAGTTTGGGACCTCTCATCCGCAAACTGCAGCGTGTGCGCAACACTCGATTTGAATTTGTTTTGATCGAGCTGTGACGGCTGGACAAAAATCCAGACCCGCAACACGCTGGCCAAAGTCTTGCATCACTAAGATCAACGGATTCGATATTCGACTGGGGCAGGCCATGAAGTTGATGACGGGGTTGCTCGCGGCGGTTCTCCTGCTGGCGGGTATGGGGGCTTCGCATGCGGTGGTGCGGATCGCCGACGATCGTGGCGGCAGGATCGGCACTTACGTCGACAGATATCAAGGCCTTCGCAGTTCCGGCGAAACCGTCATCATCGACGGCCTCTGCGCATCGGCCTGCACCATCGTGCTGGGTGCGGTTCCGCATAATCGGATCTGCGTCACCTCGCATGCCAATCTCGGTTTCCACGCTGCATGGGATTTCGGCGCCAACGGCCGCGCCATCACCAATCCCGAAGCGACCCAGATGCTGTACTCGATGTACCCGACCTCGATCCGCCGCTGGATCGCCTCCCGCGGCGGCCTCACCCCGAGGATGATCTTCCTGCGCGGCAAGGCCCTGCAGGCCATGTTCCGGCCCTGCTACCTCGACGCCCAGGCCTCCGCCAACCGGGCGCGCTAGAGCATGATCCGGAAAAGTGTGAAGCGGTTTTCCGAAAAGATCATGCTCAAACAATAACCTAAAGCGCGATGATGATTCATCCTCATCTCATCGCGCTTTAGTGCGCTCCTAGATCATGATCTCCGCGCGAACGCTTCGCGTTGTCGCGAGGGAAAGCCGGTTTCTACCTTTCCGGATCGGGCTCTAGAATCTCCAGGAGAAGCTGCCCTTGACCGAATGATCCTGCACGCGGTCCGCGAGCTGGCCGACATAGGAGATGCCGACGCTGGCTTGCGGCGTGACCCGCAGGTCGAGCCCGCCTTCGACCAGCGCCGCGTTGCGCGCGAGCGGCACGCCCGCGACCATGAAGTTCGCGCCCGTGCTCTGGAACGCCAGCGCCGCCGTCGGGGTGACATCACCGACCGCGTACTGCCACGCCACCGAGGCGCGCGGCGTCAGCGACATGCCGTTCGTCAGCAGGAAGCTGGTGGCGATGCGCGCGCCGAGCGTCGAGTAGCCGACGTCTTCCTTGGTGCCGGAGCCGAGCAACGCGGCGATGCCGCTACCGCCGGTCTCATTGAAACTGTTGGTGTCGAGATGGACCCAGGCGAGCCCCGCAAACGGTTCGAGCGCAACCTGTCCGACGGTCAGCCCATAACCCACCTCGCCGAACACCTGCGCCGTGGTGGCGTCGTAGCGGGCGCGCGCGGTGTCGAAGAAGTTCGGGAAGACGATCGAACGGCTGGTATCGAGCGTGCTGAAGCTTGTCGCCGCACCGCCGCGCAGGCTGAGCGCACCGTAGGTCGCACCGACATAACCGGCGAGATGGGCGGTCTCGACATCAGCGGAACTCGTCCGGTCGCTGACGCGGACGGTTGAACTGGTGTAGCCGCCGGCGATGCCCACGATCCAGTTGGGAGCGAAGCGATGATCGACGCCGCTGAAGAAGCCGGCAAGATCGCGCGTCATGCCTGCGGCATTGCCGTTGCCGTCGAGCCGGCCCCAGGCGCCGACGCCCTGCGCCCAGAACGCCGTCTCGGGAAGCCGCGCGGGCACTGCGGGCGGCGCTTTCATCGGGAAAGCCGATTTCTGCGCCCCCGCATAGGCGAGCGCGGAACTGACCGACGTCGCGTCCATCGCGGCCAATTGCGGTCCCCCCGAGGTGAGCGCGGCCATCGGACCCGCATCGCCGGCGAATGAAGCTTGCCGTAGTCGCCCGAGCACAGCCTCGCGCACATAGCGGGAATCGTCGAGCATCGCGGTCTGCGCGCTGGCATGCACCTCGCCTGACAGCGCATCGAACGCCTGCCGCGCGCCGGCCGCGCTCTGA
The DNA here is from genome assembly GCF_000472865.1 of Bradyrhizobium elkanii WSM2783. Lineage (GTDB taxonomy): Bacteria > Pseudomonadota > Alphaproteobacteria > Rhizobiales > Xanthobacteraceae > Bradyrhizobium > Bradyrhizobium elkanii_A. The sequence goes on from NZ_AXAP01000010.1 coordinate 156,693, forward strand.
TTGAGCACGGCAGTCACCAGCGGGCTGGTCAGTGAACTCTCCTGCAAGGCGTTGGCCGCCGCGCGCTGGTTCGGGGTCTCCGCGACGTCGGGGAATGCGGTGCTACTGCGGGCGAATCTCAGGAATACGTCGTTGGCACCGTAGCTCAACGTCGGCGTCAGGAAGATGAGGCTGCTGCTGACATCCGCAAATGTGCCGGTGACGCCGCCGTTCGCGGTGAGGATGGTGTAGACTGTCTGCGGCGAAAAGATTCCGCTCTGCGCCAGCGCCAGCACGGTGCCCCCCGTGAGGCTTGCGGTCCCGGTAGCGACAATCCGATCGGATTGGCCGGCCGCATTGGTCTCGACTTGGTAGATCGAGCCCGCCGCGAAGCTGACATTGCCGGCGACGTTCAGGGTGCCGATCGAATTGCCGGGCGCGACGGCGCCGCCATTCGCAACAGCGAGGCCGCCGATGGTACCGATGCCGCCGAGCGTGCCGCCGCCGTTCACAGTGACGGTGCTGGCGAGGCTCGCGCCGGCGTGGTTGTCATCGCCGACCACGAGCTTGCCGGCATTGACGGTGGTTGGACCGGTGTAGGTGCTTTGGCCGTTGAGAACCAGGGTCTTCGAACCGGCCTTGATGAGAGCACCGCCTCCGGTGATCACATTGCTGAGCGTGATGTCCGGGGATTGGTCAAACGTCAGCGTGCCGGCCTGGATTGCAATATTGCCGGTCAGGCCCGGCGTCGAACTGCCGAAGATGAGTGTGTTTGCCCCACCAAGAAACGTGAGAGCATTGGCACGTGTCACGCCGTCGTTGGACAAGCCGCCTGAAATCGTGCCGTTGTTGATGACAGTGGCATCCGTGCCGACGATGCCGGCGCCGCCGCCAAGGGTGCCGCCGCTCCAGCCATCTCCCCCGATGATCGATCCTGTGTTGCTGAGGGATGAACCCGACAGAATGGCACCGGCTCCGCCACCACTGCGCCCCGCCCCACCGCTGCCGCCTCCGAGACCGCCGCGAATGATGCCGCGGTTGTCGAGCGACGAGGCGGCACTCAGAGACACGCCAGCGCCGCCGGTCCCAGCGGGAGCCAGGACGCCGCCATATCCCACGGCGCCGCTGCCGCCTATGCCGCCGGTGATGTTGCCAATGTTGACAACCGAAAGTGCGGCCCCGACAAGGCCGGCACCGCCAGCGCCTCCGACGCCACCACCTCCAGCGCCGACGGCTGCGCCGGCCGTCCCGCCGGTGCCCCCAGCGATTGTCCCGGTGTTGGTGAAGCCGGCACCTGCGGCACTGAATTGAACGCCCACGCCACCGCTGCCGCCACCACCGCCGGTGTCAGGATACGGGGGACCACCGTAAATTCCCGACTTGCCGCCGTCGCCGCCACTGCCACCGGTGATGGTCCCGCTATTGCTGCTGGCGCCGTTGCCGGTGATCACCGCTCCGTACCCGCCTGCCCCGCCACCGCCGCCGCCGCCCGCGCCCCCCGAATTGGCGTCGCCGCCCTTGCCGCCTCGGCCGCCGACCATCGTCCCAGTGTTGGTCAGAATCGTTGTGCCGGCGCCGTTGCCATTGTATCCGCCGCCACCGCCGCTTCCGCCCAGGAGGCCGGTCTGTCCGTCATGGCCGTTCGGATCGCCCGCCGTACCTCCGGTGCCACCAGGAAGACCGCCGTACGCACTACCACCGTCACCGCCCCCCGCGCCGCCGCCGCCGCCGCCAGCGAGCGAATCAGCACGTACGCTATGGCCTGGATTCCCGGTGTAACCAGCGCCGCCACCCCCAGGGGTCCAGCCGAACCCGGGGCCGCCCTGACCTCCGTCAGCCCACGCCGCCATGGTGAAGCCGACAACCACACAAAAAGCGGTGGAACCGACGCGCATGACGCGCCGAACGTGCCGGCGATGACAATCGTGGCCCCGCGACTGGCGGTCCGAACATTTCCACGTCATTGCAGCCCCCACGACACTACCAATTTTCCGCACGCGCCTGTGGTTGCCGCAAAGCCATTTGCACGACTTCTGATCACGTCAACCTGTGCGGCGACTTGCCCATCACCGATGCCGATGTTCGCGCGAAAGTTCGCGACATTGGACTTCAGCAACGTTCATACTTACGCTGGCTCCTCAACGACGCCGAGGAAACAACGCACGCACCCAAACAGTCTTCGATGAATCACGATCTGACTACTGACCGCAAGGTATACAGGCGGTGGCGTGAGCGTTAAGAAAAACGAGCGAGACTTTGCTGCAACAGATTGGGTTCTCGATCGCCGCAAATCTCGCGCAAATAGATTCAATTCCAACCAGAAACTGCAACGCAGAATCCCATGGGCAACCGGGACGGTAGCTCGACACCGAAATCATCCGCCTTTACGAATCGGAACCCGATCTCCACGCGCTACCCGACTTGCTGTTCACGAACGTCAGTCGTCTGATCGACGCGGAAGTTGTAAGCTTCACCGAATTCCATCACGCGAGTCAGGATTTTCGCGCGTTGGTTTCGGTCGAAGACGATGTTGAAAAGATGGGTGCGCGATGCAGGCTTTTGCCCGTCACCGGCACTCGCACCCGTTCTGGCAGTATGATCCTGACTTTTACGGCGAGCGCGCGCTGCGCGACTCGGATTTCTTCACCGATGACGAATACGTCGAACTCCCCATGGCCAGGGAAGCGTTCCTGCCGTCAGGCGCCCGTCGGATGATGGCAATCGTGCTGCAGCATCAAGACTATGTGGTCACGATCGTCGGCCATCGTGTGCTCAATCGCCCGCCCTTCAGCGATTTGGAGTGCGACCGTCTTGAAACGTTCCCGTCCGCACATTCTGCGAAGCTATCGGCAGGCGCAGGAGCGCACGCTCGCCAAGCTCACTCCAGCCGATCGGCTGCGGCTGGCGTTCCCCGCGCCACGCCGCGTCAGATCGACGTGGCATCGTGGATTGCGCTGGGAAAGTCGAACGACGAGATCGCCGGTATCCTCGATGTCGGCGTCGACACGATCAAGGCGTACGTCAAGGCGATCAACAGCAAGATCGACTCGGACAGCCGCCGTGCGGCCATCGTCATCGCCCACACCACACCGCCTTTCGCCGATCTGCCGCCGCTCTGGAAGCTCGGCCTCGATGCGTGGGGCGGCCAGGCGCAGGCGTAAGCTTCTTGGTCAGTAGCACCGCATGATGTTGACGGTCTGCTCTCCGCCGCGCCGTCCGGGGACCGTCACGCTCTCCGAGGGGCAGCTCGAGACATAGGGTCGATCGGAAGGTTCAACCATTGGCGGATAGCGATGGGCCCAGTCCCAAGGGACGTCATAGGTGTAGGTGTTGCGGAAGTCGCCCGAGACCGATTGCGATTGCGGCATGCCGGCGATGCCTTCGCCGACCGCTGGCGCATCGAAATAGCCTGCTGTGCCCGGCCAGAAGCCACCGACAAAGCCTCGCCGATGCGGCCGGAACGCAGGACCAACGTGCCCGCGCACAACCGACGGCGCCGAAGCAACCCCGGCGCGCGCTGCTCCTCCCGACCTCGCGGATGCATCATTCGCAGCGAACAGAAGCGCTGCTGCGCCAACAGACGCGATCAACGCGCCACAGATTCGATAGCTCATGGTACGCACCAACTCGCCAATTACGGAGCCGCACTCGGCGCACGCTAGGCCATGCGCTTTGGTGCCGCCAACGCATACTTAACTGGTAGTTAAGCAGTAATATTAACAGCCAGCTATTGTCTCAAAAGCTCGGGATCGGCCGCGCTGCGCGACCGGCATCCCGTAACCAGGAGGGCGAGCTTACGCCGCCTTCTTGTTCTCGGCGAGATTGGCAAGTTGCCGCAGGATTTCCGTTGTCCCTGCAAGCCGTTCCTCCGGAGTCTTCCATTCCTGGAAGAACACGACCTTCATGTCGGGCCGCACCTTGGCGGCCTGGCCATGCTGGCGGATGAAGGCAACCAGGCGGTCGGGTTGGGCAAAGGCATTGTCGCGGAACGAGATCACGGCGCCCTTCGGACCGGCATCGACCTTCTCGACATTGGCGCGGCGGCAATAGGCCTTGATGGTGGCGACCTTGAACAGATAGCGCACCTCGTCGGGCAGCACGCCGAAGCGGTCGCGCATCTCGACTGCGAAATTGTCGATCTCCTCTTCGGTGTCGAGATCTGCGAGCCGCCGGTACAGCGACAGCCGCACCGAAAGATCGTTAACGTAATCCTCCGGAATGAGCACGGGCATGCCGATCGTGATCTGCGGCGACCAGCGGTCGGCGGCAGGCTCGGCGACGCCGGCTTTGAGGTTGACGATCGCCTCCTCCAGCATCGACTGATAGAGCTCGAAGCCGACTTCCTTGATGTGACCGGACTGCTCTTCGCCGAGCAGATTGCCGGCGCCGCGGATGTCGAGGTCGTGCGACGCGAGCTGGAAGCCCGCGCCCAGCGTCTCCAGCGACTGCAGCACCTTGAGCCGCCGTTCGGCCTGCGCCGTGATCTTCTGCTGCGCCGGCAGCGTGAACAGCGCATAGGCCCGCAGCTTCGAGCGACCGACGCGGCCGCGGAGCTGATAGAGCTGGGCAAGGCCGAACATGTCGGCGCGATGCACGATCAGCGTGTTGGCATTGGGGATATCGAGCCCGGACTCGACGATCGTGGTCGACAGCAGGATGTCGTATTTGCCGTCGTAGAACGCCGACATGATGTCCTCGATCACGGTCGGCGGCATCTGGCCGTGCGCCACCGCGACCTTCATCTCCGGCACGTTCTTGTCGAGGAAGTCCTTGACACCAGCGAGATCCTCGATCCGCGGCACCACATAGAACGCCTGCCCGCCGCGATAACGCTCGCGAAGCAGCGCCTCGCGAATCATCAAGGGATCATGCGGCGCGACGAAGGTACGCACCGCGAGCCGGTCGACCGGAGGCGAGGCAATGATCGAGAGCTCGCGCACGCCGGTCAGTGCAAGCTGCAGCGTGCGCGGGATCGGCGTCGCGGACAGCGTCAGCACATGCACCTGCGCCCGGAGCTGCTTCAGCCGCTCCTTGTGGCCGACGCCGAAATGCTGTTCCTCGTCGACGATCAAAAGGCCCAGGTCCTTGAACTTGATCGACTTGCCAAGCAGCGCATGGGTGCCGACGACGACATCGACGCTGCCGTCAGTGAGCCCCTTCTTGACCTGCGTCAGCTCCTTTGTCGGGATCAGCCGCGAGGCCTGCGCGACATTGACCGGGAAGCCGCGGAAGCGCTCGGCAAAGGTCTTGCTGTGCTGGCGCGCGAGCAGCGTGGTCGGCACCACCACCGCAACCTGCTTGCCGTCGAGCGCGACCGCAAATGCCGCGCGCAGCGCCACTTCGGTCTTGCCGAAGCCGACATCGCCGCAGATCAGCCGGTCCATGGGGCGGCCGCTCTCGAGGTCCTTCAGCGTCGAGTTGATCGCGCCGAGCTGGTCCTCGGTCTCCTCATAGGGGAAGCGCGCGCAGAACTCGTCATAGACATGCGGCTGCACCGGCATCTTCGGCGCTTCATGCAGCATGCGCTCGGCCGCGATCTTGATCAATTCGCCCGCGATCTCGCGGATGCGGTTCTTCAGTTTCGCCTTGCGCGCCTGCCAGCCAGTGCCGCCGAGACGATCCAATTCGACATTGGCGCTGTCGGAGCCGTAGCGCGACAGCAGCTCGATGTTCTCGACCGGCAGAAACAGTTTTGTCTCCGCCGCATAATGCAGCTCGAGACAGTCATGCGGCGCGCCGCCGACCTCCAGCGTCTGCAGGCCGACGAAGCGGCCGATGCCGTGCTCGACATGGACGACGAGATCGCCGGCCGACAGGCTCGTGACCTCCGAGATGAAGTTGTCGAGCTTGCGATGTGCCTTGCGCGGCCGCACCAGGCGGTCGCCCAGGATATCCTGCTCGCTGATGACTGCGACATCGTCGGTCTCGAAGCCCGATTCCATGCCGAGCACAGCGAGCATTGCCTCGTTGCGCGGGGTCGCCTGCACCATGCGCCAGGTGTTGACGTTGGTGACATTGTGGAGCTTGTGGTCCTGAAGCATCGAGCCCATGCGGTCGCGCGAGCCCTCGCTCCACAACGCAATCACCACCTTCTTGCGCTGCGCCTGCAGGGCCTGCACATGGGCGGCGACGGCCTGGAACACGTTGATGGAGGTATCGGCGCGCTCCGGCGCGAAGTTGCGGCCCTGCCGCGCGCCGGCGTCGAACACCTCCGTGCTGCCTTCGGGCACGGCAAACGGCGTCAGCCGCGCCAGTGCGCCATCGTTCAGGCGCTGCGTCCATTCTGCCTCGGTGAGATAGAGCTGGTCCGGCGGCAGGGGCTTGTAGATCGCGCCGCCACCGGGATGCTCCATCGCCTCGCGCCGCGCGTCATAGTAGTCGACAATCTGCTTGAAGCGCTCGCGCGCGGCGTCCTCGCCCTGCGGCTCGATCGCGATCGGCGCGCCGTCGAGATAGTCGAGCAACGTGTCCATCCGCTCCTGGAACAGCGGCAGCCAGTGCTCCATGCCGGGATGGCGGCGGCCTTCGGTGACGGCTTCATACAGCGCATCGTCGCGCTCCGGCGCGCCGAAGGCGGCGACATAGCCCATCCGGAAGCGGCGGATGGTCTCCGTGGTGAGCTGGAATTCCGAGACCGGAACCAGATCGAGCCCGCGCATGTCCAGGAGCGTACGCTGGGTCTCGGCATCGAAGGTGCGGATCGACTCCAGGGAATCGCCGAAGAAATCGAAGCGCACGGGCTGCTCGAGCCCGGCCGGAAACAGGTCGAGGATGCCGCCGCGCACCGCATATTCGCCGGGCTCGCGCACGGTGGAGGAGCGCGTATAGCCGTTGTGCTCAAGCCAGGCGACGATCGAGTCCATCGGCACGACATGGCCCGGCGCGACCGACAGCGCCTGCGCCGCCACCACCTCGCGCGCCGGCACCCGCTGCACGATGGCGTTCACGGTGGTCAGCACGATCAGAGGCTTGTCGCTGCCGGCGAGCCGCGACAGTCGTGCCAGCGTGGTCAGGCGCTGCGCCAGGACGCCACCATGCGGCGAGACACGGTCATAGGGCTGGCAGTCCCAGGCCGGGAACTGCATCACGGCAAGATCGGGCGCGAAGAATTCCAGTGCGCGGGCAAGCTGCTGCATCCGCGCCCCGTCGCGGCACACCACGGCAAGGCTGACCGCCGGCCGCTTCGGCTTCGCCGCGATCGCGCGCGCGAGATCGGCGACAATGAGCCCCTCGGCCCCCTCCGCGACATTGGCAAAGGTCACCGCGCGCCCGGGGGCCAGCAGCGCGGCGGGCGATTTGGCTTGTGGTTTCATGTGTCGTGTTCCACCGCGCGAAACGCCTTGATGCGGGCAAACAGCGCCCCTGCCTCGTCAAGCGGCCTGTCGCCGATCAGCGCGGCATAGAGGTCGGGATCGGGCACCTCGAGCAGATGCTCCAGTTCGGACAGTTCGGCCTCCGAGAGGTTGCCGATTTCGGCGTCCGCAAAGCGGCCGAGGATGAGGTCCATCTCGCGGGTGCCACGATGCCAGCAGCGAAACAATAGCCGCTTGCGGCGGTCGTCGAGCCCGCCGCTCGACCGTGTCGTTCCCGTCATGTCGCCAAATCCATCCAAACGCCAAAAGCCCGGACGTGCCGGGCGGGGGTGATATAGCGACTGGGATGACCGATGTCAGCCCTTCTTGTGCCCAATTATCAACGCCTCCCGTCATTGCCGGGCTTGACCCGGCAATCCATCCTCTCTTGAAGATGGATGCGCGGATCAAGTCCGCGCATGACGCGTCTCGCACGACGAAAGACCTGAATGCGCCCTGCTCTGCTCAATCCCCTGTTTGCGCCGGTCACGAGCCTGTCAGGCGTCGGGCCGAAGCAGGACAAGCTGCTCCGCTATCTGCTCGACCGCAGCGAGACGCCGCGGCTGGTCGATCTGTTGCTGCATCTGCCCGCAAGCGTGATCGACCGCCGCGCGCGGCCGAAGATCCGCGACGCGGTTCCGGGCACGATGGTGACGCTTGAGGTCACGATCGACCGCCATCGCCCGGCCCCGCCGCGCAATTCGCGTGCGCCCTATCTCGTCTATGCCAGCGACGACACCGCCGATGTGGTGCTCACCTTCTTCCGCGCCCAGCCGGGCTATGTCGAAAAGCTGCTTCCCGTCGGAACCAAGCGCTATGTCTCCGGCACCTTGCAGATGTACGACGGCATCCCGCAGATCGTGCATCCCGACCGCGTCGTCGACGAAGAAGGTTTTGCAAAACTCTCCGGCATCGATCCGGTCTATCCGCTGACCGAGGGACTTGCGATCGGCTCGCTCCGCCGTGCCATCGCGCAGGCGCTGCAGAAACTGCCCGCATTGCCAGAGTGGATCAGCCCGGAGGTGCTGCGCCGCTGCAGCTTTCCGCCGATTGCGGAAGCGCTGCAGCGTGTCCATGTGCCGGTCGAGCTCACCGACATCCTGCCTGACGGCCCGTTCTGGTCGCGCCTTGCCTTCGACGAGCTGCTCGCCGGGCAATTGGCGCTGGCGCTGATCCGCGCCCAACTCCGCCGGCCTGCCGGCGACCGCAATGCCGGCGACGGCCATCTGCGCAACAAGATCATCGACGCGCTGCCCTATGCACTGACGGCTTCGCAACGCTCCGCTATGGCGGCGATTGCAGAAGATCTGCGCCAGCCGCTGCGCATGCTGCGCCTGCTGCAGGGCGACGTCGGGTCCGGCAAGACTGTGGTGGCGCTGCTCGCGGCCGCGGCCGTCGCCGAAGTCGGCAAGCAGGCCGCGCTGATGGCCCCGACCGAAATCCTGGCGCGGCAGCACATCAAGACCATCGCCCCGCTAGCGGAGCGCGCCGGTCTTCGTGTCGCGATCCTCACCGGCCGCGAGAAGGGCAAGGAGCGGCGCGAATTGCTGGCCAGGCTCGAGGCCGGCGAGATCGATCTTTTGGTCGGCACCCATGCGCTGATCCAGGACGACGTGATCTTCAAATCGCTGGCGCTTGCGATCGTCGATGAGCAGCATCGCTTCGGCGTGCGCGAGCGGCTGGCGCTGACATCGAAAGGCGAAGCGGTGGACGTGTTGGTGCTGAGCGCCACGCCGATCCCGCGCACGCTGGTGCTCACCTATTTCGGCGACATGGACATCTCCGAATTGCGAGAAAAACCGGCCGGCCGCCAGCCGATCGATACCCGCGCCGTGCCGGCAAGCCGCATCAGCGACGTCATCGACGCCGTCGGCCGCGCGCTGACGGCGGGCAAGCTGGTCTACTGGATCTGCCCGCTGGTGGAGGAATCCGAAGCCGAAGGCACCGAACACCTGACCAACGCGACGAAGCGGTTCGAGAGCCTGCAGAAGCGTTTCGGCGACAGTGTCGGCCTCGTCCACGGCCAGATGAAGGGCGCGGAGAAGGACGCCGTGATGGCGCAGTTCGCAGCGCATGAGATCACGCTGCTGGTCGCCACCACCGTGGTCGAGGTCGGCGTCGACGTGCCGGCAGCGACGATCATGGTGATCGAGAACGCCGAACGCTTTGGGCTTGCGCAACTGCACCAGCTTCGCGGCCGGATCGGGCGCGGCTCGGAAGCCTCAACCTGCCTGCTGCTCTACCAGGAGCCGCTCGGCGAAATCGCAAAAGCGCGGCTTAAAGTGATCCGCGAAACCACCGACGGCTTCCGTATCGCCGAGGAAGACCTGAAGCTGCGCGGCGAAGGCGACGTGCTCGGCATCCGCCAAAGCGGCCTTCCAGGCTACCGCATCGCGCGCCCTGAGGTGCACGGCCAGCTCATCGCGCAGGCCCGCGACGAAGCGCTACGCATCATGAAGGACAATCCGAAGCTGAAAGGCGAGCGCGGCGACGCCTTGCGCTGCCTGCTCTACCTGTTCGAACGTGACGAAGCCATCCCGCTGATCGGCGCGGGGTGACGTTCTTCCCCGTCATTGCGAGCGCAGCGAAGCAATCCATGGTACGGCAAGCGGAGACGTGGATTGCTTCGTCGCTTCGCTCCTCGCAATGACGGTGTTTGTGGCAGCAGGACCGCGCAACCCCAACCGCCGTCATTGCGAGCGCAAGCGAAGCAATCCACCTTTCCGCGCTCTCGAAAGCCAATGGATTGCTTCGTCGCTTTCGCTCCTCGCTATGACGGTGTAAGTTTGCGTTGTGGAGGGCGAACGAATGAAACAGCCGTGCGTGTACATCGTCGCAAACAAGCGTCATGGAACGCTCTATGCGGGTGTGACATCGTATCTGCCGAAGAGGGCCTTTGAGCATCGCGAAGGACTCGTAAAAGGCTTTACGGCGAAGTACGGCTGCAAGGTGCTGGTCTGGTACGAACTCCACGACACCATGCTCGACGCCATCGCGCGCGAAAAACAGATCAAGGCCGGCAGCCGCGCGAAGAAGATCGCCCTGATTGAAGCTGTGAACCCGGATTGGAAAGATTTGTACGACACGTTGATCTGACTGGCTCTTACCCCGTCATCGCGAGCGCAGCGAAGCAATCCATGCCTCCACGCACGCGGTGACAATGGATTGCTTCGTCGCTTCGCTCCTCGCAATGACGGTGGTAGCTTTTTAGCTATTCTTAGCCTTGCAGCTCTCGGCGAACGCCCGCAGCTTCGCGACGTCCTCGCCCGCGCCGCTCGCATCCGCAGCGATGTGCTCGAACAGCCGCGCGAATCCCTCATAGGCGAGACTGGCGGGATGATCCGGGCCGAGGAAAGCGGCGATCTCGCGCATCTCGGCGACCCAGCGATACGCCTTCGGCACCATATCGGGCAGCGCATTCCCGATCCGCGCCAAAATGTGCGGCTGGCTGAGTGCCAGTTCGTCGCGCAACGCGTCCGCGGCGCCCGCGCGCGTGGCCGCCAGCACCATGGCGGCGCCGACGGCCGTCAGGCCCTTGTTGATGCCGGCATAGGACATCTTGAGCGCGGAAGCAGCGCCGACCGGCCCTTCGACGATGCGCAAGTCGAGACCGAGTTGCTTGAGCACTGCGAGGTCCTGCGCATGTTCGCCCGAGACATAGAATGCCGGTCCGGCTGAGCCCGGTTTCGGCGGCAAGCCGATGACCGCGCCATCGACGAAGCGCGCGCCGGAAGCCGCGATGATGTCGGCGACTTTCTGCACCGTCTCGACATTGACGGCATTGCAATCGACGACGACAGGTCTCGTTCGGTGTTTCGCGATATTGGCCGCCAACTGCTCGGCCAGCGCGATCGCCTCGCCGGGCGGCACGATCGACAAGATGATGTCGGCAGCGGCGATATCGGCCTCATCGGCCGCCACCATGCCGGCGGCCGCCGCGCGTTTGGCGCTCGCTTCGCTCCGGCCGTGAAGTGAGGTCAGGACGCGGGCGCCGTGTTCGGCCAGGCGTTGCGCCACCGCGCTGCCCATGGCACCCGGCGCGAGGATCGCGATCGTATTGGACATGATGGATCCTGAAGGGTTTTGTAAGACCGCACTTGTAGAACGATCCGAAGGCGAACACGAGTTCGCCTCACCTTCAAAATCGGGAGAGCCCTATTCCACTTTCGCAGGCGCGGGCTTCGGCTGCAGCGTGGAGGCGGAGTTGGCGATGCGAGCGGCGTTGGCGACACCGGCGAGCGCGGCGACGCGCTTTGCATCGCCGGAGCCCGGCTGGACGACGCCGGCGGACATGATCAATGTCGCGGCATCCTCGGCGCTCAGCTCGACCTCGATGATCTTGCTCTTCGGCACGTAGAAGAAGAATCCGGTGGTCGGGTTCGGCGAGCATGGCAGGAACACCGAGATGTGTTCCTCCTGGCCCGGCAGACTCGCCGCGATGTTCGCGCTCGGCGATTGCGAGATCAGGACGATCGACCACATGCCCGGCGAGGGAAATTCGACCAGGCCGACGCGGCGGAAGCTCGATCCGTTGCCCGAGAACAGCGTCTCGAACACCTGCTTGAGGCCGCGATAGATCGCGCGCACCGCCGGAATCCGCCCCAGCAGCCGCTCGCCGAGATCGACCAGCGTCCGTCCGATCAAATTCGCGGTAAGGAAACCGAGCAGCGTCAGCGCGATCACCGCGACGACCAGCCCGGAACCGGGCACGCCGAATGGCAGGTAAGTTTCAGGGCGATAGGCCGAAGGCACGAACGGTCGCACCAGGCCGTCGACCCAGGTCACGAACCACCAGGTCAGATAGAGGGTGATCGCCACTGGCCCCGTGACGATCAGCCCGGTCAGGAAATAGTTTCGAAAGCGGGCCATCAGGCCGCGCGGGCCGTCTGGCGAGTGTTCGCCCGGGGGCGGGATCGGAGGCGGATTCTCGGGGCTCATTATGGTTCCAGGTCGCAGGGCGCAGCCAGAATCTCCCAGCTAAGCCATCCTAGCAGGTTTTTGAAGGGCCAACGTAATCCGGGCGGTTGCGGCTATTCGACCGTAACCGACTTCGCAAGGTTGCGCGGCTGGTCGACGTCCGTGCCCATGACCACTGCGGTATGATAGGCGAGGAGCTGCACCGGAACGGCATAGACTATCGGCGTAAAGGCCGCCGCCATGTCCGGTAGCACGATCGTGACCAGGGAATCGACGGTCGCCTCCGCCGCCCCCTTGGCATCGGTCATCAGGATGATGTTGCCGCCGCGGGCGGCCACTTCCTGCATGTTGGAGACGGTCTTCTCGAACACCTTGTCGAAAGGCGCGATCACCACGACCGGCATGTTCTCGTCGATCAGCGCGATCGGCCCGTGCTTGAGCTCGCCGGCGGCATAGCCCTCGGCGTGGATGTAGGAAATTTCCTTCAGCTTCAGCGCACCCTCGAGTGCAAGCGGATAGCTGGTGCCGCGGCCGAGATAGAGCACATCGTGCGATTTGGAGATCTCGCGTGCGAGCTTCTCGATCTGCGGCTCCGTGGTCAGCGCCGCCGCGATCAATCGGGGAACCTCGACGAGGCCGTGTACGAGCCGGGCCTCGTCCGCATCCGACAGTTCGCCGCGCGCCTTGCCGGCGGCGACCGCGAGCGATGCCAGCACCATGAGCTGGCAGGTGAAGGCCTTGGTCGAGGCGACACCGATCTCGGGACCGGCCAGCGTCTGCAGCACGGTCTCGCTCTCGCGCGCGATCGTCGAGGTCGGCACGTTCACCACCGAAACCGTATGCGCGCCCTGCTCTTTCGCGTAACGCAACGCGGCCAGCGTGTCGGCAGTCTCGCCGGATTGCGAGATGAAGATCGCAAGATCGCCTTTCCGCAAAGGCGCCTCGCGGTAGCGGAATTCGGACGCGATATCGATCTCGACCGGCAGGCGCGAGAACCGCTCCAGCCAATATTTCCCGACATAGCCCGCATAGTTCGCGGTGCCGCAGGCGGTGATCGAGACGCGCTGGATATCCTTGAAATCGAACGGCAGCTTGACCGGCAACGTGACCCGCTCGGTCGCCATGTCGATATAGCGGGCGAGCGTGTGGCCAACCACTTCCGGTTGCTCGTGGATTTCCTTGGCCATGAAGTGGCGGTAGTTGGCCTTATCGACCAGGAATGCCGATGCGCCTGACTTCAGCACCTCGCGGTTGGCGACCGCGCCATGCTCGTCATAGATCACGCCGACGTCGCGCGACAGCACCACCCAGTCGCCGTCCTCGAGATAGCTGATCGTATCGGTGAACGGCGCCAGCGCGATCGCGTCCGACCCCAGATACATTTCGCCGTCGCCATGCCCGACCGCGAGCGGCGAACCTTTGCGGGCGCCGATCAGGAGGTCATTGTGGCCGTTGAACAGGAACGCCAGCGCGAACGCGCCGCGGAGCTGCGGCAGCGACGCCTTCACCGCGTCCTGCGGCGAATAGCCCTTCAGGAGGTAGGAGTTGACGAGATGGGCGACGACCTCGGTGTCGGTTTCGCTGGAGAATTTCGCGCCGTGCTTCTCGAGCTCCTGGCGCAATTCGCGAAAATTCTCGATGATGCCGTTGTGGACGACAGCGACATTGTCCGTCGCATGCGGATGCGCATTGCCCTCGGTCGGCCGGCCATGCGTCGCCCAGCGCGTATGCCCGATGCCGGTGTGGCCATCGAGCGGCTCGGCGTGCAACCGCGCTTCCAGGTTCTTCAATTTTCCTTCCGCGCGCCGCCGCACCAGATGGTCGCCCTCCAGCGTGGCGACACCAGCGGAATCATAGCCGCGATACTCAAGTCGCTTGAGCGAATCGACCAGCTGCTCCGCAACCGGTGCCCGTCCGAGAATGCCGATAATGCCGCACATGCGGATCAAAATCCCCAAATCGCCGAAAATTTGCCAAACCGACGACACGCTCCCTTAACGGGAAACGCGGGTACCAACAAACTCAATAATTATTGCGGATTGAGACAGTGTTAAAGGGAAGATTAACGGGTGCGGCAGACGGATCCAACCTGCCCCTTCCTATCGCCACAAACCGCCGCAGTCATTCCGGGGCGTCCGAAGGACGAGCCCGGAATCCATTGGGCCGCAGGTGCGGGGGAGAAATGGATTCCGGGTTCGATGCTATCGCATCGCCCCAGAATGACAGCGTCGTTCCGTCGAAAGAGAGCACGATATCGTAGAGCCTGAGAACCAATTCGGTTTTCGGGTAGACGGCATCCGAAGTAGCGGATGTTGAAGACCTCGACGGTGGAGCGGGGCGGGATTTGCGCGCCGCTATGGTTTGGCGCAGCTATGGGTTGGCGAGGCGATGTCCCTGCAGGATGTTGTTGGTGAGGGCGTACCAGAGCACGACGGCTCGGACCTTTTCGATGCCGCGCACCGTCAATTGCCTGAGGTCCCAGTTGCGCCAGCGGGCATGGATGCATTCGCAGATCGAGCGGGCCTGG
>NZ_AXAP01000091.1 GCF_000472865.1 Bradyrhizobium elkanii WSM2783
GCCTCGTCGCTCCCTGCGTCTTCGACGGACCGATCAACGGCGAATGCTTCCGCGCTTATGTCGAACAGCAGCTTGTTCCAGTTCTTAAGCCGGGCGACATCGTGATCATGGATAATCTCGGCAGCCACAAGTCGGCTGCTCTGCGCCGCATCATCCGAGGCGCCAGCGCCAGACTCTGGTATCTGCCGCCTTACTCACCCGACCTCAATCCGATCGAACAGACCTTCGCCAAGATCAAGCACTGGATGCGCATCGCGCAGAAGCGTACCCTCGAAGACATTTGGCGACACATCGGCGACCTCGTCACCTCGATCCAGCCTGCCGAATGCAGCAACTACTTCGCCAACGCAGGATATGCTTCCATCAAAACGTGAAACGCTCTAACCGGATTCGCCCGGCCAAGAAACGGAATTGGAGCCGACTGTTGAACTATCCGAAAAATAGGAAGCCCCGGCGTGACAGCCGCTCATCGACGCCGGGGCAACGCTACTCGCACCCACCCTACCAAAAGGGCGTCGAGGATCGGCGAGAGCAGCACTGCAAAAGAGCACAGCTACCGCGTTGGCGGTGATCACATTGCTGCCCAGTGCATTCCAGCAGCAACCGTGATGCACTTCAGTAGAAGTCGGATTCGAGGCGTGCCCGGCTACCGCAATGCGAAGCGTATCGGGATCGTCGTTGGGCCTCCGATGAATGCGGACTCAGAGCGCTTCGGTTTGCCCGCCAGCACCACAGCAGAGAGGCGCGGGATCAACTCCTCGAAAAAAATACGCATCTCCAGCCGCGCAAGATACTGGCCAAGGCAAACGTGGTTGCCTGCACCGAAAGCCATGTGCCGGGAGGCATTCCGATCGGCCCGAAACTGCTCCGGCTGTTCAAATGCGGTCTCATCGTAGTTAGCCGAAAGATAGGAAAGCATCAGCCAATCACCCTTCCGAATACGCCGCCCTCCTACCTCGGTATTCTCGCTCGCCGATCGCATGAAATGCGAGACTGGGCTGGTCCAGCGGATCGCCTCATCGACAAACTTATCTATCAGTTCGGGTCTTTCCCTGATCCTCGGAAGTTCATGCGGATGCTGAGCTAAACCCCACATTGCGCCTGACGTGGACAAGGATGTTGTATCATGTCCCGCCGTCACGAGGAGAAGATAGAGACAGAACGCCTCGAAGCGCGGGATCGGAGCACCATCGATCGAGGCACTCGCGATCGCGCTCGCCAGATCACCAGCCGGCTGCCGGCGCCGAGCATCGGTGAGGCGTGCAAAATAGTCCTCCATATCGGCGTACGCTGCTTCGAGCTGCGCTATTAGAGGCCCTTCCTGTTTCGCAGTGTCTCCGTGTGTCATCCTCAGCATCAGCTCCTCGTCCTCGGCCGGAATGCCGACAAGTTTCATCAGCACGCGCAGAGGATAGTGGAGGGCAACATCTCGGACGAAATCGCACTCTGTTCCAAGTGCGGTCATGTGATCGATGGAGGCCCTCGCGATGGCCCGGATATCCGCCTCGACCTCTCTCAGCTTTGCGGATGTGAACCAACGCTGGATTACCCGGCGGTACCCGAAGTGATTAGGTCCATCCATTGAAATCAGAGTGCGGAAGACGAAGGGCTCGCCAGTCTTGGCCCGCATCGCCGCTTCACCGGCGCGGTCAATTATACCGATCGGACGCTCGCCATTGATGAACAGGCTGTTTTGCCGACTGACATCGTAAACGTCGCGGTGCCGGGTCACGAGCCAGAATGGATCGTATCCGTCAGCCTCGACGAGACCAACCGTGTTATTGGCGCGAAGCCAACGCAAGTCCGCCAGCAGTTCATTGCGTTCCGCGTGGGCGCGTGGCGATACGACAGCCTCAGCAATGTGCTTGGGAACGGCGACTTCGTTGATCATCCTTCAACTCCTAGCTTTCACCCATCGCGCGCTCGAGTGGTCGCAAGGGTCGGATTCGAACCGACGACCTCCGTTGATCTAAGCCGACTCGAAGCCCCGACGCACTTGGGACTCCCGACGCCATGGCAACGCCGCTTCGCTGATCATCTGAACGCGCCGTAAAGATTGATCAGCGAGAGTAGCGCCAACAAGAGAGCACAGCATCCGACTCGATGGTGATCACGTTTCTACTTAGGACGCTTTAGGATCAACCGACGTGCATCGTGGTTACAGGACTGAGCAGTCCATGTGGCTGAGAAGTTCCTCGATCCGGTTTGGAGCCGTCATATCCTCGCGGAACGCCGCTTCTTCGAGGCACGCCAGCAAGGTGAAGTGGGTGTCCGCTCCCGCTGCATACTGAAATGCACGTGTATCGACTGATGGACAGCCCGCCTTACGGCTTCTCTTGCTTTCTCAACGTGTCATTCGGCCTGCAATATTGACCCCCTAAGCGGGGGATCGGCGTCCAAAATTTTGGACGCCGATGTGGAGTGCGCCCCTGAGGGTGGACAGATTTCAGGCTGCTGATTTGCCAGTCTGCCGGGCGTGTTGATCCTCGAATTGCTGCGGGCTCAGATAGCCGAGCGCCGAATGGAGCCTGCGTCTATTGTAGACCTCCTCGATGAAGCGGGGAAGCTGTTCGGCGACCTCCTCAAAGTTTTCGAACGCCATTGGGTAGACCCGCTTCGACCTTGAGCGTCTTCATGAAGCTTTCCGCTTTGGCATTGTCGTAAGGGTTGCCTCTGCGACCCATCGAGCCAATCAAGCCGTTAGCACTCAGCATGTCTCGATAGAGCTCGGCAGCATATTGGGAGCCGCGATCGGAATGGTGGATGCAACTCCGCGGCGGCTTTTTCCGTTCGAGGGCACCTTCAAGGCCGCGGCTGTCAGGCGCGCGTCGATCGAGCGGCCGATGGCATAGCCGACGATCAGGCGCGACCAAGCGTCCAGAATGACCGCCACGTAAACGAAGCGCCCCGGCAGGGCGACATAGGTGATGTCGGATACCCAGAGCTGATTGGCGCGGTTCGGAACAAGATCCTTGCCAGGTTCGGAAAGATCGGACCATTGTGATCGCTGTCGGTTGTGGCGATGAAGCGGCGCTTGGTCTTCGGTTGCAGATCATGTTCGCGCATTAGGCGCCGGATCTTCTTGTGGTTCACGACGAGGCCCTGCTGCCGCAGTGTGGCGCCCACTCGGCGGTAGCCGTAGGCCTCGAAGTCATCGCAAAACAGCGAACATCGCCTCCACGATCGCGGTGTCGTCGACCGACGTTTGCGGCCGGTCATAATAGGTCGAGCGCGCGATCCCCATCAGGCGGCGTCCTTCGGCAAGGCCGATGCCGCGGGGCCGGTGACAACGGATGTAATCCCGCTTCTCGGCCGTGGTGAGCTTTGCAGAGCCCCCTTTAGGAACTCTAGCTCTAAAGCCTGCTTACCGACGAGCGCTCGAGCGCAGCGATCCGGGCCTCGTATTCCTGGATTAGGTCGGCGGCCTGGGCGTCGTCATCGACGGCGCTTTCCTCGTATTTGCTGACCCCAGATCCGGATCAGGTTGCGCGAAATGTGGTGGCGTTTTGCGAGGGCATGCAAGACCTCACCAGCGATGAACTCTTGCGCGACCTGCCGTTTGAACTGGATGCTGTGACTACAGTGCTTTGCCATGGGTTTTCACTCTGCGAAAACCCAGCAAACCTGGTCAATTCCTCAATCCGATCCGTCCACCCTCAGGGGCGCACTCCAACGAGGGGGCAAATTTGAAACGCCGATTGACAACCCCACACCAGGGCACTCGAAACAACAGACTTAGACGAACTAGTCGGCGAGGACATCATCGAGCTTCTCTTCGCTCAGGCGCCAACGAAGGTATTCACGCGAGTAGCTAGGTCTTGATACACTACTATTTGAGCCTCGCGTCTCCTACAAGCCGTGACGCGAGCTAAACTGGGCTAAAATGGAAGCCCCGGCGAGGACTGGAGGATCGACACCGGGGCAACGCTCTCTTGCTGACACCATAGGGCGCTAAGGGGCGTCAAAGATAATCAGCGAGAGACACCCCGCCAACAAGCATAGCGGCCGTCCTTGTGGGGATCACGTTGTGGTCAGACGTACAGCCGCACAGAACCTAGAGTGCACTATCTGTGCGCGCAGGCGTCATGGAGCAGCTGCGCGTCTTTCTTGAAGCACGCGAATACCACGAGAGCCGTAGCAACTCATTAAAGGCTGATCCTGCCGCGCGACCGCTCACCGCGTATCGTCAATAATTGGGGCGTGATGCCTCGCGCGGTCACTTTCGATGCGTCCCTGAGCGTCACACCAACGCGAACAGCATCCCTGCGCGTAAACGACGCGCCTGGTCAACAACCTCGACAGAAACGTTTCTTTGAACCGCGGACTCTGGACTCTCACGCCCCGAACGGCTGAGATAACAGCCGCAGCCTAAGAGACCGGCCACGCTTCGTGCGGGCGAGACTATATCCCGGAGAACAGCAATGACCGTCGAAAAACCCGTACGTTGCTTCGTCGTCGTGCCCGGCGCCGCCCCAGGCGACCGTGTCGCGATCGCAAAGCGCGGCGCGCGCGGTCTCTATATGACCGACCTCGACAGCCGCACCGAAACCGAACAACAGCTCCAGGCGATTGTCGACGCGATGAACGAGCGCATTGGCGTGGGCAAGGCTGAAGCGCATGCCATGCTCTATGGCGCAGTGCTCGGTTGGCACATTCGCGCGGCAGATAGCCACTACTGGCGCGACCTGGAAGTGACGGCGCCGCTTTAGTCCAAACCAGAATCACTCCACAACGAGCGTTGGCTCAAGGCCCACTGACTCGGAGAGAATGCGCATTGCGCCGCGTACCCGACCATCATGCGGGCATTAAGCGCCGCTAACAGGTATTCCTGCGGATTGGCAAAGCGGTTCGATCCGCCCAATTCGCACGGCTCATCGATATCGATCGAAAATTGGCGAGATACGCGCGCTCCGCCGATCTCGAAGCCATCGACTTGAGCCCGGCTGCGTGTTCGGCCCTGCCAGAGCGAAGTGACGCGCCAGCTTGTCTTACCCTAGAGGGCGATCTGATGGGCAGCGACCTGCGCCTGCCGCCCGTGACCAGCAGAGAAATCATCCGTCCGCCGCGGCACGGCGAGTTGTTCTCTATCCATCACGGTGGCACCGGCAAACGCACCCGCCTAATCTGCGGATTCCTCGGCTGCGCCAGCGCCGAGCACAATTCAGTGATAACGAGCTTGCCGCCGTTGCTCAAACTTCGAATCGAGGAGAGGGAGGCGGCCGAATGGATCCGCTCGACGTTTCAATATGCGGCGGAAGAGGTTTCCAGCGGTCGTCCGGGATCGGAGAGCGTGCTTGCTAAGCTTTCGGAGTTGTTGTTCGTCGAAACAGTGCGGCGGTACGCGGAAGGCCTACCGGAAGGCCAAACCGGATGGTTCGCC
Source organism: Bradyrhizobium elkanii WSM2783 (assembly GCF_000472865.1). Lineage (GTDB taxonomy): Bacteria > Pseudomonadota > Alphaproteobacteria > Rhizobiales > Xanthobacteraceae > Bradyrhizobium > Bradyrhizobium elkanii_A. Next base: position 5,381 of record NZ_AXAP01000091.1, read on the forward strand.
GGCTTGCGCGAACCCCCACGTGGCCCGCGCACTGGCGCTGCTACACCGCGACATCGCGCGGCACTGGACGGTTGACGACCTTGGCCGCGAGGTCGGCCTGTCGCGCTCGGCGCTGGCCGATCATTTCATTCGTCTGCTCGGCTTACCGGCTATGCACTATCTTGCTACCTGGCGCATGCAAGTTGCGGACGAAACGCTTCGCAGTACGAACGCGTCCGTGGCACAGGTCGCCGAACTGGTGGGCTATGAATCCGAGGCGGCGTTCTCGCGCGCCTTCAAAAAGACATTCGACGTAGCACCAGCCACGTGGCGGCGTTCCAAGAGCTGAAGCGAGGTTCTCGACAGTACGCTTCAGGGTTCGTGCCCCTGGACCAAACGTGGCCGATCGATTGCACTTCGTGCGGGCTCGTTCTTGCTATGGATGATAACCCACTTCCGTAGCGCGACGTAGAACACCGGCGTCAGAAAAAGACCGAACAGCGTAACGCCCAGCATGCCAGCGAATACCGTAATTCCCGTCACGTGCCGGACCTCGCTACCGGCCCCTTCCCCCACCACCAACGGTACCGAGCCCGCGATAAATGCTACAGAGGTCATAACGATGGGTCGCAGCCGCAGGCGGCAGGCTTCAAGCGCCGCTTCTATGACCCCTTTGCCGTGTCTCTCCAGCTCGCGAGCAAACTCAACGATCAGAATAGCGTTCTTACAGGCGAGCCCCATAAGCACGACCAAGCCGACCTGGACGAATACATTGTTGTCTCCTCCCTTGAGCCAGACGCCGAACAGCGCCGAACACATGCATACCGGCACGATGAGAATCACCGCCAGCGGGAGCGTCCAGCTTTCGTACAGCGAGGCCAGCACCAGGAAGACGAGCAGCACCGCTAGAGGAAAGACAATTATTGCCGCATTGCTTTGGGTTACCTGTTGATAGCTCAAGTCCGTCCATTCCAACTGGATCCCCCGGGGCAACACCCTCTCCGCGATTTGGCTCAGTTTGGCAATAACCTGCGCGGATGACAGGACTTTCGGATCTGAGTCACCGATAACATCGGCCGCAGGGTAACCGTTGTACCGAACCACCGGATCCGGACCGTAAGTCTGCGCGATCGTCACCATCGAACTGATGGGCACCATTTGGCCCCGCCCGTTGCGCGTCCGAAGGTTGCCGATGTCCGCAGCCTGCTGGCGATATGGCGTGTCCGCCTGAGCCATGACTCTGTAGACTCGGCCAAACTGGTTGAAGTCGTTGATATACGTTGAGCCAAGATAGACTTGCAACGTCTCGAACAAATCCGTCATTGCGACACCCTGCGCTTTGACCTTCGTTCGATCGATCTTGACCTCGAGCTGAGGAATATTGGCCTGATAGGAACTGACCGGATAAGTCATGCCGGGAGTACGGGCGATTTCTGCCCTGAACGCATTGAGCGCATCCTGCAGCGCGCCATAACCAAGTCCCGCGCGATCCTTGAGATAGAGCGAATAGCCGGAGCCATTTCCGAGCCCCTGGATCGGCGGCGGGAGCAGCGCGTAGGAAAAACCATCCTTGATGCCGGCAAACTTCGCGTTCAGCTCTCCGTTGATGCTCATAGCGCTGCGGCGGCGCTGGTCAAATGGTTTGAGTATGACGTATGACGTCACGATGTTCGGCGTATTCACGACCTGCAGCGCGTTAAAGCCGACGTAGGACTGAATGATATCAACTCCTTCGACGCTGTGAGCGATCTCGTCCATCGTCCGCGCAACAGCGTCTGTACGGGCTAATGATGCGCCCTCGGGGAGTTTAGAACCGGCAAACAAGTACAGTTTGTCCTGCGTCGGAATAAAGCCACCAGGCACGACATGAAACAAGACGGCAGTCAGGGCCAGAAGGACCGTATAGGCGGCGAACACGGCACCACGCCGGCCCAGGGATCGCTGCACGATTACCTCATATCCGTTCGAACTGCGTTGAAAGAAGCGATTGAATGGCCGGAAAAGCCAACCAAGTGCATGCTCCATAACACGCGAAAGCCAGTCCTGCGGATCCCCGTGAGCGCGCAGCAACGTCGCAGCCAGAGCAGGCGACAGCGTCAACGAGTTGATTGCGGATATCACCGTCGAAATCGCAATCGTCACCGCGAACTGTTTATAGAACTGGCCGGTGACACCGGACAAAAATGCCATGGGTACAAAGGCTGCGCACAGCACTAATGCGATCGCGATGATCGGACCGGAGACTTCACGCATTGCCTGCTCAGCGGCATCGCGCGGGTTCAGGCCTTGCCCGATGCATCGCTCGACGTTCTCGACGACTACGATTGCGTCATCGACCACGATGCCGATCGCCAAAACCAGGCCGAACAATGTCAATGTGTTAATCGAAAAACCAAGCAGATACAGAAAGGCGAACGTTCCGACCACCGAGACTGGTACGGCCACCAACGGAATAACTGATGCACGCCAGGTCTGTAGAAACAGAACGACGACCAACACGACCAGAACTGTCGCCTCGACGAGCGTGTGCTGTACAGCCCGTATTGACTCGCGCACGAATACAGTCGGATCCCAGACAGCTCGGTAAGTAACGCCTGGCGGAAAGTCCGCTGATAGCTCCTTCAATTTGCCATAGACAGCAGTGGCAACACCGAGCGAGTTGGCTCCCGGCGACAAGAAGATACCGGCGGTTGTGGCATTCTTATTGCCTTCAAATACCCGCATCGTGTAGTCATCACCGCCGAGTTCCACCCGGGCGACGTCGGAGAGGCGAACCACTTGACCATCATCGCCACTCTTTATGACGATGTCGCCGAACTCCCGCTCGGTCCGAAGGCGGCCACGAACGTTGATTGAGATCAGGAGCTCTGTGCGCTTGGGAGACGGCTCTGCTCCCAACTGGCCGGCTGAAACCTGCACGTTTTGCTCGCGCACTGCGGCGAGTACATCTGTGGCAGTCAAGCCGCGCGACGCCAGTCTGTTCGGATCGAGCCAAATGCGCATCGCGTAGTCGCCGGCGCCGTAGAGGCCGACATTGCCAATGCCGACGAGGCGCGACAGCTCGTCCTTCACGTTCAAGGTCAAATAATTACGCAAGTATAGAGAGTCATAGCGATTGTCCGACGAGAACAAGCTAACATACATCAGCGGAGTGGGAGCCTGCTTCTGCGTAGTTACGCCGTACTGCCGCACCTGATCGGGCAGTCGGCTCAGCGCTTGACTCACTCGGTTTTGTACTCGCACAGCAGCGGTGTCAGGATCGACTTCGGGCAAAAACGTGACGACGACCTGTAAGCTGCCGTCAGAGCCGGCAACCGACTTCATGTACATCATACCTTCGACGCCGTTGATCGCTTCCTCCAGCGGCGTGGCGACCGACTCCGCCGTCTCCTTTGGATTGGCGCCGGGATATGTCGCACGCACGACCACGCTTGGTGGCACGACTTCGGGATACTCACCGACAGGAAGAAAAGGAATTGCCAGCAAACCAGCCAGAAAGATGACAATCGATAAGACGATTGCGAAAGTCGGACGCTCAATGAAGAAGCTGGAGATATCCATCGTCGCTTCCTATTCTGCTTTCGCCGTGGGCGGCTCGGATGGCTTCACGGGCGCGCCAGAAAAATAGATACGCTGAAGACCGTCGATGATGAGCTTGTCGCCCGGCATCAAACCGGACTCGACCACGCGAAATCCGCCGCTCAACCGCCCGAGCTTGACATCTTTTCGCAGAGCCGTATTGCCGGGCCCGACAACGTACACATACTTCCGGTCCTGGTCCGTCAGCACTGCTTTGTCGTCGATAAGGATTGCCGGCGTTTCATCGTCGCTCCAAATCTGCACGCGCGCGTACAAGCCGGGCGTGAAAGCGCGGTCGGAATTGTTGAGCCGCGCCCGTAGCCGAATACTCCCAGTTTGCGGATCAACCTTGTTGTCGACAAAGTCGACTTTACCAGAGTGAGAGAAACCATCTTCGTTGGCCAAGCCAACGCGTACGGTTGGCGTAGCTCCGACCTGGCTCCTCAGTAGTTTGCCGCGGTACCGGAGATAGGAGTGCTCGTCAGGATCAAAATAGACATAGATGGGGTCTTGAGAGACCATCGTAGTGAGCAAGCTTTGATCAGCAACTGCCAGATTGCCGACAGTAAGCATAGCGCGGCCGACGCGACCGTCGATGGGGGCGCGCACCTCCGTGAATTCGAGATTGACTTTCGCAACGGCGAGTGCCGCCTCTGCGTCCAAAACGTCCGCTTTACTTTGTAAGTATGTGGCACGACGAGTATCGGCTTCCTCCCGGGATACGGCACTCGTCGGTAGAAGCACCTGCGCACGGTGATCACGGAGTTCCGCCAGGGCCGCAAGAGCTTGCGCCCTCTGCAATCTGGCAGCCGCGCTGTTCACAGCTGCCTGGTACGATCGCGCATCGATTGTAAACAATAGATCGCCGCGATGGATCTCGTCCCCCTCCTTGTAGGCTACGCGCTCAACATAACCGCTCACACGTGGCCGTATCTCCACGGACTCAATCGCGCTAATCCGACCGTTGAATTCGTCCCACGACCTTATTGGCTTTGCGATCACCATGGCTACATCGACGTCTACGGGCCTGACATCAGCGGCTGCTGTCGTATCGTCACAGCCACCTACGCTCACCGCGACCGATAACAGCACGCTGACCAACCAGAACCATTTTGAGAAGCATCGTTCTACGTTGTAGTGAACCGATGCGCAGCGCTCCATCGCCGCCGCGACGAAAAGGCGTTTGAACGTGAGCATTTCGCGCAACTGCTCGGACGATGAATATCTACTCACGCACATCTCCCAGCAATTCGCCTTGCTCACGGATCTGACTTGTCATTTGAAGGCCAGCACGGCCGCGAGAAGCACGCCGAGAAAAGCCAAAGTGGCAACTATGCCGCCAAGCTTCGAATTTCTGGCTGCAGTCTGGTCCCCGGCGGCCGATTTCCGGAAGCTTGTTTCCTCGAAGGCTATTGCTGCGAACATCACCGCTATCAACACCATCTTGGCCCAGAACCACGGCGTCGCGCCCTGCAGGCCGCCGTATTTGAGCCAAAGTAGACAAGGCCCGCTAATGAGCAAAGCCGCCGCTGCCACCTTCCCTACGGTCGCCATATGGAAGCCGATGCGGAACAGGGTCGCACGTGTTTCCTCGTCGACCTTGGGAAGCATGGCGCCGATGATAGGCATAACCACGGTGTTGGAGCCGCCGGCGACGAAGGCAACTATGTGAATCCAAAGCAGGAAGCTAATCGTATACATCTGGGTTCTCTCTCGGTGAAGATCGACGTCGGCTGTGAGGCGCCGTACCGACGAATGCAGAGGTCGAAATGCGACCCCAGAGGTGGCGACGGCTGCGCCACCACAGCGTCGGACTTATCCAAATATCGGACGTTTGCTCAGTTCCAGTCCGCCTTCAATATGCGCCGGTGCAATCTCGGCAAAGCGCACGTCTATATGGATGGGCCTGTCCGCCGGGCATCGCGTCGACCTTCGTTGGTCCTGCCAATGAGGTCCGGTACGATCGTCGTCAAATTGGAGTCCTCCTGTTTCTCTCCGGGTTTGATCTCGAGGTTGTCCGCGATAACGCAACAGATTCTAGATCTTCGCGTGACGGTAGTCGTGCGCCTGCAGCGCACTATTATCGCTACTGAGGTGCCCTCCCCTCATTGATCCGTCATAGGTATGGCGGGTACGCCGCACACCGCGCTTACCAAGCCCGGTCTGATTCAAGTCGATTCTGAAGCTAAGCATGACTGCCGGGGGAGTGGTCGCCGACCCTGTTTCGGGACCACGAGCTAAGGGCCGCGCGACGCCGTTGTGTTTCGAGACCACGGTCTTTCTGCGCGTCGAACTCACAGGCAGCGATCGGCCGAGTCGGGCCGCCTGCAGGGACACTCCGCAGGGTAATCCGGCGACTGGTTACGTCCGTATTGATGAGTGCGCGCGATGAAAGCGGCGCTATTCCCTGGCGGAATAGTTTGCCGGCCCGGGCACATCGCCCGGTGATGAATGACGCCTTGGCCGTGGTAGCGGCCCGGGAGAATCGCACATTTTGGTGATCGTCGGACCACAAGTCTGGCAACGACTCCTTTGCATATTACGTGCGATGGGCTTCAACTTCTTGCCACCCATTTATGTGTGCAGCCCAATCGGAAATATGATTTGCAACGCTAGAGGTTTTCGCCACACGAAGAGATTTCCGCTACGGAGCCGCTGGGTCACAGCCGACGAGAAACGCTGGCAACGGTCAAGTGGAATATCTATCCGAAGCACAAAGGGTCTGCGGCCGTGATCAAAACGAATCGTGCCTTTGCAAAGCCAGCCTCAATAACGTTACCCGAGTCCCTGCCGTCCGCAACGCCGATGCCGGTTTGGCGCGACGCTCTGCGCCACTCGCAAGCCCTGGATGTAGGGGCGTGGCACGAAACGCTCCACTCGACGTGGGGCCGATATACGCCAGTGGTCAACGACCCCAAGTCGTTTGTCGCGAAGATCCGCGCGCAAAGCCTTTATGGATTGTCCGCGATGCATCTTATGCCCAACGCTTCCCGCGTGGAACGGACACAACGAGATGCTCGCGTTGACGGCATGGACCATTACTATGCCTTGTTCTCCGTCGTAGGCACAGTAAAGGTGCTTCAGAACGATCAGGCCATTGAGCTGAATAACGGACAAGTACTGCTGGTCGATTCGGCAAGGTCCGTGAGCTACGTGGCGGATCAAAATGAGCAACGGCAGGATACTTACGCAGCAGATCGGGACGCCTATCGGCAGTGCTTCGTTCTTCAACTACCGCGTCAATCACTGGTCTCTCACCTGGGCTTCGAGCCACAGTATGGCCCGGGCGTTCGCTGGGATACTCCTGCGGGACGAGCGCTTTTCAAAATTGTAAGTGATGCCGTCGATGAGGACGTACCGATGTCCGGCTCAACCTTAGGCTACATGCGACTGGTGATCTACGATCTAATTGGCGCTATCTTCTCGCCACCAGACCCGGCCACTTTCTTCCGCAGCGAGAAGCTCTTTCAGCGTGTCTGCAACGTTGTAAAGAATCACTTTGAAGATCCAAACGTCACTCCTGACGAGGTTGCAACCGAAGTTGGGATTTCGCGTCGCTATCTTCAGAAGCTGTTTGCGATGCGGAACCTGACCTATACTCATTTCATCAATTCCGTACGTCTCGATCATGCTGCGCGCCTCTTACGGCGCCGTGCCGTTCTGGGCACAACGCAGCCTATTAGCGCGATCGCTTATTCCTGTGGCTTCGGCAATTATGCGAATTTCGCCAGGCAGTTCCGGAATCGCTTCGGGCACGCTCCAGCGGTCCATGCGAAAGGTCATGACGACGATCCGCGCACAGGACGCCTGCATACGAACTAGTGCCCATCACTATCTATGCCGCCATCGACGCTTTTTAATCTCACGGAAGCAGACATCTGTCGGCTGCGGGTGAACCGTCGCACCAGGGAGGTCGCCTCCAAAGCCCGCGCCCCCAATCGATCAAGAAGTGCATTTCGGTATCGCTCGTAGTGTTTCGCAGGTGCATGACGAATGGCGTACGATGATCTAGGTTAGCCCGGGCACCAACAGGATAGGTTCGTAACACAGGTCTTTAGAACATGCATAGAGGCGTTCCTTCTCCCCAGCCAGTGCGGTGTGTAGACCTTCCGGAAAACTCTCGAATCGCTAGAACCCCTGAACCATCCATTCGCAAGTCTATCCCAGACATCGCCGAGCATGAATACGATGCGAGGGTCCGGCACCCGATGGAAGAACAGCTGCACCAAAGCCAGAAAATGGCCTTGGTCGGCCAGCTCACCGCTGGCGTCTCCCACGACCTCAACAACCTGTTAGCGGTGATTTCTACGAACCTCGATTTGATCGAGGACGTGGCGACGACCGGCAGGGTCGGGCAGCTCGCCGCTGCTGCACGACGCGCCGTCGATCTAGGCGCCAAGCTAACAGGACAGCTACTCTCCTTTTCGCGGCGCCGGAAATTCGAACCAACGCTGGTCAACGTAAGCCAATTGATCTCTCAATTCGAGGGGCTGATGCGACAAGCTGTCGGACGAGGATACGACATCCGACTGCGCATCGACGCTCAGCTCTGGCGGTGCCACGTCGATCCGTCGCTGCTGGAGACGGCGCTGCTCAACCTCATACTCAACGCACGTGATGCGATGCCTCACGGGGGCGCCCTTGAGCTCGAAACCCGCAACGTTATCGTGCATGAAGGAAGCGCCAGCAGCCGCCGAGCAAGGTCTTATGTCAGACTGTCCGTGACGGACACAGGCAGCGGAATTTCCCCTGAGGTGCGGGAACGAGTATTCGAGCCGTTTTTTACGACGAAGGAGGCCGGCAAGGGCACCGGGCTCGGCCTCAGCATGGTTGAAGGATTCGTTAGACAAACCGGTGGGTGGGTTAATATCGAAAGTGCGCCGGGAGCCGGAACGACCGTCGCCCTCTATCTCCCTAAAGCACCGGAAACGCTTAAGGCCTGAAATGACTCGATAGCCGGAATTATGTACGGGAGAGGATATGACAATGGCAACACGGCCTGTTGGTCAACTGCTCTCGTCAGCCCCGATTGATTAGTGAGGCAAGTACATCCCAGTATCGGCGATAGTGCACCGTGCGCGTTTGCTGGACGCGGCCGAGATCGCCAAATGAAGTGCTTACTGCTACCTGAGCATGGAGGTACACGATGAAGATCAGAGACGCGCTGCTGAATGGCCCGTTGGGATTTGGCGCGGCCCCCTTGGGCAACATGTTCCGCGACATTCCGGACGAGGAAGCTTCCGCTACAGTGGATGCCGCCTGGGACAATGGAACGCGCTATTTCGACACGGCTCCTTTTTATGGTGCAGGGTTATCCGAAATTCGGCTTGGCAAAGAGCTATCAAAGCGTAAGCGCGGCGAATATATCCTGAGCACCAAAGTCGGTCGCTTGATCCTCGACGACATGGAGGACGTCAGCGCCCGCGACCTCGGAGAGAAGGGGGATATCTTCAGGTACGGCCGGCCGAACAGGATGATCTATGATTATACGGCCGACGGCGTGGAAAGGTCGATCCACGACAAGCGCATGAACGTAGATCACATCGACTTTGTGTGGGTCCACGACATCGCTCGGGACTTTCACGGCGACAACTGGCTCGGCATGTTCGAGACCGCGCGCAAGGGCGCATTCGTTAGGCTTAGCCAACTGCGTGATCAAGGGCTGATCAAGGGCTGGGGCCTCGGTGTCAACAAAGTGCAACCGGTCGAGCTCCTTTTCGATCTCGCAGAGGTAAAACCCGATGCAACCCTGCTCGCCGGCCGCTACACGCTATTGGATCATGAACAGGCGCTGCAGCGTTTGATGCCGGAAGCGCAGACGAAGGGCATCGACATCGTCATTGGTGGTCCGTACAGCTCGGGCGTCCTGGTCGGCGGTGCTCACTTTGAGTACGCACCGGCTCCCAGAGAAATCCTGGCAAAGGTCGAGAAAATCAGGGCTCTCTGCACCAGACACCGCGTGCCGATCAAAGCGGCAGCCCTGCAGTTCTCACTGGCGCACCCCGCGTCGGCAGCCGTCATACCCGGCGCGAGCAGGCCCGGGCGCATCGAGGAGGATCACGAAGCCCTCGAGGCGAACGTGCCCGGAGAGTTCTGGAGCGACATCCGCGTACAGGAATTGGTGGCGCCGAACGCACCGCTGCCGATCGACAAGAAGTGAAAGCAGCGGCTGGCCGAAGGCATGCTGGCCGAATAGATCCGAAAGCCGGTGGAGACTGGGTTCGTCAGGATCGACCTGGGAAGCCACTTTCTGAAAGCTGTCACACTCGACGTGAAACATTGGACGTCGCAAGGTTCGGAAATGTTAAGGCTCAATCTCCTCGGAGCGTTTTCCCTTGTCAACGGACGGGTTGCAATAACGATCGGCAACAAGAAGGCGCAGGCTCTGCTTGCACTTCTTGCCCTCGCCCCGGCGCATTCTTGTCAGCGCGTGCGCTTGGCTACATTGCTCTGGCCTGACCACCCGGGAGGAGCTGCGCGCCAAAGTCTGCGCCAGTGTCTAAGCATTCTGCGGCGGAACGTCCCAGAGCTTCCGCTCGTGACAGACCATGATCGAGTTGGTTTCGCGGCGGAGACGATCGCTATCGACGTATCCGAATTCGAAGCGCTATACGCCGACAAGAACATCGAGTCGCTAAAGCTTGCGACAGAGCTCTACCACGGCGATTTGCTGGAATGCTTTGATGCCAGATCCGATCTGCTCGAAGCTTGGCTGATCGGAGAAAGAATTCGGTTTCGCACCATGGCAACGTCGGCGCTCCGTCTCTTGCTGGACTGCTTGAAGGAAACACCTCCTCGCGATGAAGTGTATCGCATTGCGCACCAACTTCTTGCCATCGACCCACTGCAGGAGGACGTCCATCGTTCGTTGATGAGGCTCTACTTTGATGACGGTCAGACTGCACTTGCGCTCAGACAATTCAAACGATGCAAAGCTGCTCTCCGGAACGAGCTTGACGTCGATCCCGATGACGAAACGATGGCGCTCTATAGGAATTTCAACAGTGCGCGTGCTCAGGGCGCAGCCAAACGCAATGGAACCGCCGAGCTGGCCGTCTCGGCTCGTAGCACGCTCCAACCGTGTGGTGAGACGGCGGCTATGCGGAGGGTTGGATGCACGACCCGCCGAATGTCCCGCGGGGAGAGGCGATGGCGACGCTGATCCGGGAAGGCCGGGATCGTGACACGTCGGCGTTCAGGCAATTATTTACATCGCACCTCATTCCGAATGCAAATGGCAAACAGATACGCTCGCTCAACAAACTACAACGGAGTACAGCGAGACCTTGGTCTGTCGACGCTCTTCGCATCCAGGCCTGTTATTGAGTTTACGCTGCGACGTCGGGCGATGGCACTATTTAATGTCACACTGCGGCAGACGTGCAAGGTTACGCGGATCATATCATCGCCGGGATATGGGATCGTTCGCGACGTTGAATGTGAATCAGGATCGGTCGATCGGAGATACTTTTGACGCTGATCTGGTAGTGGATGCGTCCGGCCGGGCCGCCCCGACAATGGCGCTGCTCGACGCTCTTGGCTGGGATCGGCCGAAGGTTGCTGAAGTCGACGTCAACATCAGCTATCAACAGCCGTGGTGACGAAGCCAATGCGAGCGCCTTCAGACTGGAAGGCGGTGTTGACATGGCCGAACCCGCCCTCTGTTTCGTTGAGTGCGTTTTTGTGGCCGATTGAGGGTGATCGCTGGATGGTCACGATTGTCGACTATCACCAAGCTGCGCATCTGGAGACGTGGAATAGCTTTCTCGCCGCCCTTAAACAGTTGATCACGCCTACAATTTACGAGGCAGTCCGGAGCGTCACCCCACCGGAAATATGGAACTACGGCTATCTCACCAACCTCTGGAGACACTTCGAACAGTTGCCTCGATTACCCCGCGGTGTGCTGCCAATCGGTGACTCGCTGTGCCGGTTCAATCCAATTGACGGGCAAGGGATGTCGGTTGCTGCCCAGCAGGCTGGTTGCTTCAGATTTTGCTGGAGGGGGCGGCTGCGAAAGCGGAGCCGCTCACCGCAATCTCAATCGACTTCATGGCCCAGGTCAGGCTCCCTGATCAAGACGTCGTGGCTCTCTCAACGACCGCCAACGTGCTTTTCCTGCGAGCGGCCGCAGAACTTAGCTGAAAGTCAACACCATGAGAGCCCGCTTTTCCGCGCTCCCGTCGCGACTCCATGATTCAGAGAACCTTGCTGGAGTCATCCAGCTTCTGCAGCCTCCTAGTCTGTTGCAGCATCCGGACATCGTGCAGCGGATCGAGGCCGCGTCCTCGGAAGCGACTTAGCAATGCGGCGATGAGTAGAGACGGCATTGTTGGACTTGCCGGGTATCTCGGCCCGCGTTTGCTGACTTCTAGAAATGAGTTACGCTATTGATATCGGTTTGAATTGGGCAGCATCTATATGTTGCAATATTTGTGGATTGATTTCCGCAGAGTGCGTGATTGCCAACATGTGACCGGCTTCTGGAAGGTGTATGTGATGAACGCTAGACATCACTGAGGCAAGACGGCTCACAATCTCCTGAGTAGGCTTAGGTGACGCTCCTCCGGAAAACAGCAGAGTAGGCACGGCCAGTCGTCGGGCGGCTTCTTCGACACCGTACTCGCCGAAGATCGCCGAGAAGTCTCCGACAATCTTATTGACGCGCTCCATGAAGGCGTTTTTCTTGCCTTCCGCTAGGTCTTGCCAACATTGGCGGCCGTTCCAAAAGGTGAGGAACCTTTGCAACCCAAGTTCCTTGTCATTGAACCATATTGGCGCGCAGATACGTGCGGTTTCGTGTAGGAAATATCGATACATCGGGTGATCGACATCTTGCTCAAGCAGAATCGACGGCAAGACTGGCTCGATGAGCGTCAAGCTCCGAACCCGACACGCATAACGCCCGCTGGTCGCTAGTTTGAACGCGATGGCGCCACCGAACGAATGCCCCACCAAATGGATCGGACCGGCAAGCGTCTCCAATTGCTGGGCCAAGTGCTCTGCTTCGATTTCCAGTCTCGACCATGCGGGATCGTAACAGGGAGTATCAGTCCCGTAACCCGAGATGTCGGGCGCAACGGCGTTGTACTCACCGCGCGCTTCAATGAGCTTCGACCATTGGTTTCCAGAACTCAACGAACAGTGCAAGGCTACGATATTGGCCTTTCTGCTGGTCGTTGCCGGCAGTGAGCTCGCAATTGTTGGCATCGCTCTCTCTCCACGCCTCTATGGGCATCCATGCGACCTCAATAAAGAGGACACGTGAGAGCGACGTCATCGACGCCGTCAAACGATCGTCAATCGTGCTTCCGCAACCGCGCAGAGTTTTATTGTAGTTATCGGCTCGATTTCTTGTCGCCCGGACAAGCGTCGTTGGATAGTGCGAGGAAGCTCGGATTGCGCGGCAGGTCTGTGCCGAGCCGATCCGGCTCGGAGATTTCGGTATTTGCAGACGAGGTCTCTGCGGTCGAGCCGGACGATGACGAAGGCATAGAGCAGGTCGAAACCGATCGTTGGAACAACGAACAGGTCCATGGCGGCAAGGTCTGGCGCGTGGTTGCGCAAGAAGGTTCGCCATCCCTGACTAGGGTCTGTTGAGATTCAGGATTCACAGATTGGACTGCCCGTGATTCAAGCTCCGAAAGGAGTTTTGGATGCACCGATTCGTTTTGACCGACGCTCAATGGTGAAGATGGCGCCGCTTTGTTTGGGCAAGTCCACCGATCCCGGCCGCACAGGAGGTGACAACCGTTTGTTTCTCGAAGCTGTGCTGTGGATTGCGCGTACGGGCAGCCCATGGAGGGATCTGCCGCCGACATTCGGCAACTGGAATACGGTGTTCAAGCGCTATCGCGATTGGGTAAGGGCTGGCGTTTTCAGACGGATCTTCGAAGCCGTATCAGATGACCCAGACATGGAATTCGCCATGGTCGACGCGACAATCGTCAAAGTTCATCGCCACGCCCAGGGAGCAAAAGGGGGACCAAAAATCAGGCCATCGGCAAATCGAAGGGCGGTTGGACCACCAAAATCCTCGCGCTGACCGACGCGCTCGGGAATCTGGTGCGGTTCATCCTGCTTCCCGGTCATCGCTTTGACACCGTCGGCGTTGCACCCTCATCAAGGGCATCGAATTCGGTGGCTTGATCGCCGACAAGGCTTTTGATTCCAACTGGATCATCGAAGACATGAACGTTCGCAAGGCGAAGATCGTAATCTCGCAGCATCCCAGGCGCGCCAAGCCCCTCGACATCGACAAGGACATCTACAAATGGCGCCACCTGATCGAGAATTTCTTCGGCAAGCTGAAGGAATTCAAACGCATAGCTATGCGATCCGACAAGACGGACAGCAGTTTCGAGGCGATGATCTACCTCGCCACCGCTGTCATCCATTCCAGATGAATCTCAACAGACCCTAGGCGATCCTCGCCGCTCGACCATGTACTTGGCAACGCTCGATTGCGCTACCTCAAACCCGAGCTTGAGCAGTTCGCCGTGGATGCGTGGCGCTCCCCAAAGCGGATTTTCGACGCCGATCCGCCGGATCAGCGCGCGCAGCGCGATGTCGATTTGCGTCCGCCCGCCCAGTGAGCGGGACTTCCAACGCCAGTAGCGGCGAAAGCCGGCCCGATGCCAGCGGACGAGCGTCTCGGGCCGAATGATGGTGAGGACCGACAGGATTGACGGAAACCAGCGATACAGCTGGATCAACAACCAGCGATCCTGGTTCGTGAACCGGGCGCGACCATGCAGCCTACGCCTCAAGACAATCAGCTGATGCCGAAGCGTCGCGTTCTCCGCTTCGAGCCGCAACTTCGACTTGAACGGCGAGCCCAGGACGGCCAAAGCGAAACAGAACAGCCCGATCATTCCGCCAGCTTAGGCGATTCCATCACGTCATCAACTCGGATAAGGTTTCGGTACACACAGAGGCCAGCGAGATCCTGCTGCGGCCGAGCGCACGGCTGGCGCGCTATTGCGCGAGATGGACAAGGCAAACGGTGGTCGTCCGATGAGCCAAGGTCATCGCCTGTGGGATCGATGTCGCTGTACACTCAGGGAGCCGATGCCACTTTCTCTTTCGGCATAGGCCTGCAGGGCGGCGGGTCCCTCTAAAATCAATTTGGCAGCGGGGGTTGGCGCGCCTCCGTTCAACACGTCGAGATAGGGATGGTAGAATGCGAATGCGCCCGGCTCTTGAATAGCGGCTTGCGCGAACGCGGGCGTAGCCGCTAGCGCGGACAGCACGACGGCCGCCGCGATAGTCTTGAGTGAACTCTTAGGCAATGTGTGACTGCGAACGAGATGATGAGACATGATGCACTCCTCTGGTTTGAGCAACGATTGCGGAGTGAACTTAAGTGGAACTTAAGGGCCGGAGAGCAGCCCCTCAATTGCAGCCAGTCGTGTTGATATGCTCGATCGTCTGAACTCGCCGAAATGTGGTCGGCCGACGTCCAATGATCTGAAATCGCTTAAAACGGATGAAGGAAAAGCGCGCGGTGCTCGATGGCATCGCAGCTGAGTTGCACTGGATCGTCGGTCGGCATGCAGTGGCGCCGCTGATCAGGATGAGAGGCGGCTCGCGGTGATCCGGAAAATTGAAAAACCGTTTTGGATTTGAGCAACCCGGTCAGCAGCGAAGCCGGCCGGATTCTGTAGACACCATGAAACGCGGCCATATGGCTGCTGGGGCGTTCGAAGCCTCGCGGGTGTCTGGTTTGTGGCGGCCTCGGAAGCCCCAAGTCTTTACACCGACCGTGATCCATTGATGACCTTGACAGGGTGATCGATAACGAGATCGGGATCGAGTTTGTCCCGATGCGCCTTCAGCACTGTGGTCAGGTCCTTGTCGCTTGCCCAGAGATTGTATTCCTCTCCAAAAATCCATGTGTTCTGCTCCAAAATCTTAGCAGCGCCCTCGAGATCTCAGGCCCTTAAGTTTCACTTAAGTTCACTCCACAATCGTCGCTCAACGCAACGAAAGGAGCGTCCAATGTCTCGCTTTTCAGTCTTCGCTGCGGCAGCTGTTTTGTCGGCGCTGGCGACGACCCCGGTGGCCTCCGCCAAGGAACATCACCACGTCGGCAGAGCGCCGCAGTACCTCAGCTTTCCGGGCTGGGCCTACACAAGGCCTCGGCCGTCGATCTACTACTCCCCATGACACTCCACGCTACACCGATCCGTCGAAGAATGGATGCTGCGGCTGAGGTGGATTGCGGAGGGGATGCTGGCGCGTGTCCAAATGCTCCTGGCGCACCGGTCTTGATTCGCCGGCTCCCAGAAGGGAGGTTCGAAAAATGCAGGCAGATCAACTGTCCCTGATAATCTACGCAGCGTCTTTGAGGGAAAGGATAAGGCGTCGCGACGCCCAACTCTTTCAACACCGCATCCAGCAGCGGACGAATGCGACGGTCGTCCGGATAACGGTCTGCAACATCCGTCGGGAGCGCCAAGCGGTCCTTCGGAAGCTTGTTTACTCAGGCCATAGTGTGGAGTTCCTGTAGCGAAGGCATACTGACGGTTTCGTGGGCCCGGGCGGTGGTAGGCGCGTGCCGCCACGTCATCGTAGTTCCAACAAGAGCGCTGACTGCAACTGCTAAAATCTTCAGACGCGTCATGGCGCATGTTCACGCCGGTGATGTCCTTGGAAATGCCGAGTTGGCGCGTCGTGACCCGACGGGTCCAGCCACCGTCGTTAGATCCGAGGGGACATCATATTTCGGAGGCAGCTATCTCGCATTGGGCCGGACGTCAACGAACGGCCCGGCATTCGTTCCGCGGATGTCGCCGCGCTCAGTCTTCAGCTGTTGGGCGAGCCAGAGGTCACGGCAGAGATAGAGACCCGGCGCAATCGCCCACCCAAGCCTCACCCGCCCTTACCGGCTCACTCCGCGCGGAACTGAAAAGCCTAGTCGGGCAGCTTGATTCCGGCTGCGTCGGCGGACGCCGCCGCTGCAATTAGTTCCAGAAGCAAAGTAACAAATCCGAGTATGAGGACGTAGGACATGGAGTCGCTTCCGTGACGGTCTGGGGTCCATCTAAGGAGCCATCTTAAGCCAGCCTTAAGGTCCGCCGCCGACTGGAACTTCAGAATGAGGAGCGCTTCGATGCGAATTCTGGTCGTCGAGGATGATTCAGTTCTCGCGGACGGTCTAAAAGTAGGCCTCGGATTGCATGGGGCGACACTCGACGTGGTCGCCAGCTGCGCCGACGGAGACGCCGCGCTCGCGACAGACGAGTTCGATGCCGTCGTGCTGGATGTGATGCTTCCTGATGGATCGGGCCTGGATCTGCTAGCATCCTTGCGTGCCAAGGGCGAACGGATCCCGGTTCTCCTGCTGACGGCTCTCGATGAAGTGCCGGATCGAATCAAGGGACTCGATGCGGGCGCCGACGACTACCTTGGCAAACCCTTCGATTTGGACGAACTCGCAGCGCGTGTCCGCGCGATCAGCCGCCGGCAGCAAGGCCGCGCATCGTCTTACGTGTCCTACAACGGCGTGACACTTGATGTGGCCCGCTTGACTGCGGCAGTCGATGGAAACGCCATCAGCCTATCGCGTCGGGAATTCGCGATCCTGTCCGCGCTTATGGATCGCCCCGGCATCGTTTTTTCCAAGAGTGATCTGGAAGCGCGCCTTTATGGCTGGCAGGAAGAGATTGAAAGCAACACGGTCGAAGTCCACGTGCATAAGCTCCGTGGCAAGATTGGACGATCCAAAATCGAGACATTACGTGGCATCGGATATCGCATGAGGACCGCTTCATCATGAATTCCCTCAAGCACAAGCTATTCTTCATTCTTGTCGTGACCACTGGTCTTATTTGGTTAGCCGCGACGTGCTGGATTTACGTCGGGACGACGCGGGAGGTCGAGAACGTTCTCGACTCTAGGCTTCAAGAGGCGGCGCGGATGGTCTTGTCGCTCGCCTCCAGTAACGATGTCGGCTCATTCCAGAAGGATTCGATAGCTCATGCTGACGAGCTTTTGACCTATGAGCACCAGCTTTCCTGCCAAATCTGGTCACTTGACGGTCGCCTCGTGGCGAGGACCAGCGGTGCCCCCGACGAGAGTCTCAGCGACAATCGCACGGGCTTCTCCGAACGCACGATCCAAGGCGAGAAGTGGCGGGTCTTCACTGCGGAGGATCCTGCAAAAAACGTTCGGGTCCTTGTAGGCGACCGCCTGGGATTGAGGAAAACGTTTGTGGCCGACATCATGCGGGGCCTCTTGGCACCACTGTTCCTGATAATCCCTCTTCTCGCATTCCTCATTTGGGCAAGTCTCAATCGCGGCCTGCGGCCCTTGCAGACCCTGGCCGAGGATCTCCGGCGCCGGAATGTTGACGACCTGACCCCGCTCAAGACAAGAGACATTCCTGTTGAAATTCAACCCATAGTGTCTTCGCTGAATAATCTGTTCAAAAAAGTGAAGGAGGCGATGCGTCACGAGCGAGACATCACCGCGTTCGCTGCGCATGAGTTGCGCACTCCCTTGGCGGGTCTGCGGACCCAAGCCCAAATTGCAATGACGGCGCCAGACGAGAACATAAGGAAGACGGCGCTCAGTCAGATACTGTTCGCCGTAGATCGGACCACTCGTCTCGTCCGACAGCTGCTGACCATCGCCAGGCTTGACTCCGAGTCGGACGCACCGCTGAAGTCCGTCAACGTGGGCGATGTTGTGGAGGAGGTCATCGACGCACTTCCCATGTCAGATAAGAACGCAGACGTCACGATCGATCCGGTCCTCCGTAACACCATTGTCAGGGCGAACCGCGAATCTCTTCTGCTCGCCATCCGAAATTTACACGAGAACGCCGTTCGCCACATGCCACAACCGGGAACGATCCGATGGTCCTCGGAGACGACCGAGGATGCTACAACCGTACTCGTCGAGGACAGCGGCCCAGGCATTCCAAGAGAGGAGCTCGCGTTGGTCACGAATCGTTTCTTCCGCGGCCGCAACAGGAGTTCACTCGGTAGTGGGCTCGGACTTTCGATTGCGGATCTGGCAGTACGGACAAGCGGAGCGCGCCTGCGCTTGCGCAACCGGGACGATATCTCGGGGCTGCGCGCCGAGATGGTTTGGGATATTCGATCGCCTCAGCGTCCGGCGAATGCGGCCCACACGAGCCGACCATATTGGGTTAGGGTCTGGCTTCGTATGTCGGGCCGGTCCAAAATATCTGAAGCACCCTGTCCGTAGTAAAACTATTGTTGACGACGGTCCTGAGCACAAAGCCGCCGGTGATGGAATCGCCCGGGCTCAAGGGTGTTTTTGGATTCGCGAACCGGATGTGCTCATATCCGCCGAAGAACCTGAACGGACCGGTGTCGTACTTTGCAACCAGCACGTAGCGGGTATTGTCCGAGATCGTTCCGACGACCAGTCCCTTCCCGATATTCGTCTGCAGTCCATTAGGAAGTGGAAATGGCAGCGGGCTCGCAAAGATCGCGACATCGATCTGACTGAAGATCGCGTCCACTGACAGACCTAAATTCCGACTACCTGCGCCTGCGCTGCATTGCGGGGTCCTGCGTTGGGGCCTGAACCAATCTGGGCTTGGACCGCACCACGCACAGGACCAAATTCACAGCACACTTGAGCGAATTGTCGAAGATCCGATTTTCTGTGGTCGCCATCGCCGCCGGTTGCGCCCTGAAAGCCAATGATGGAGAAAGCACCGGAGCCACTCGCAAATACGGACCTGCATTGCGAGCGAGCGAACTTAAGCGTCGAGATCAGTCGACGGCCGAACGACCCCGCCCCTCAAACGCGACAGCTAACCGTCGGGACAACCAGTTATCCACTGCGAAGGGACCAGAACCACCAAGGACAAGCGCAAGAAGCCCAGCCAAATAAAGTAGATCAGTTTCATACCCAGGTGGCCCAAACTGCGCCCCATTCGGAGTTATCGCTTGGAGCTTTATCGACGAGAACCCGTACGGCAGATGGACGGTGAACGTAGCGACCAGCAACACGATAGCCATCGGAATGCTGACCACCGGAACAAGCGCCCCCAGCAGGATACAGAATCCGCCGCCTATTTCCGTTACGATCGTTATCCAGGCAAACACATGCGGCATGGGCAGTCCCATCGCATGCAGAATTCCCGTGAAGTTATCCGCGCCGCGCAACAACTTTGCAAAGCCATGCTCCGCAAATCCGTACCCGACGATGAAGCGCAACGGAAGCGGCGCCCAGCGGCCGACTGAGGAAGAGAGCAACAGCTGGAATGCCGCGAGGCCTCGACCGATGCCGCTGCTGGCGCTTTTCATGTTGTCATAGGACGTTCTTGACTTAGCCATTTCTTGATTTCTCCGTTTCGCGGGAAATGTGACTGCTCTCTCAGTGACGAAAACAGCCCGCCCTTGATGGAGTAGCTGCTATCCAGGAGGCCGGCATGGTGCAGTTGCCGATGCGCGATTCAAAAGCTGCGCTTTCCTTCCAGCTGTTTGCTGGAGTAACGAGAAGCACACCGCCTTAAGCGAACCTTAAGGACACTGGACGAGCGAGGGACAATGGTCCTAGCAAGATATCCGCATGACATCGGCACGTTACGCACGGCAATTCTGGATTTCCTTAAGCCTGATTTAAGCTGAGAGAAGCAAATGCCGTACGGTGCACTGTACTGATCCGCAAAACTAACATCCAAAGCTGGCGCAGTGCATCACGATGAGAAGCCAAGCATCATTGGCTGGTATCTATGGAGAGCTCAAATGAATACACTGCAACTACTTTCGGCCGGTCTGGTCGCTGCAACCATGCTCGCAACACCCGCTCTGGCTCGCGAGAGCCACCTAAAGTCGCGGCACAGCGTGGAGAACGTCAACGCCAGCGGCCGGCGGCACCAGTGCGATAACGAACCGACAGAGGTCGGGCTGCATTCAACGTTCGCAGCCCGACTTCTCTCCCACCATCCCGATCAGTTCCGCTCATCTGAGGAATGACTCTCAACTCACCGTCTTGAGGATAGCTAGTATCTCCAGAGATGCTTCGTGGCGCCCTGTCACGGCAACCCAGTCTTGGTCGATGCTCTATATTTGAATGAGAAACACCTCCGAGCGCACGACAGTGCGTACGCGCCACCATCCCAGCGCTCGATGAAGACATTGATTTTCAGGAGCATCCGAGCTTGACGAATAAATTGGTCGCAGCTTAGCGCGCCGATTCTGCCACATGGCGAACTGGACGGCCTGAGCCATCAGTCAAACCTGCGGGTCAGACTAGCTACTCATAAGTCATTGAGGCCACCATTCGGCGAATTATCGGCGCGGCGAATAGCACAACCGCAACCATCAAGCCCCAGGATGTCAGCCAGGACCCGAATGTTCGCTACGCCAGAACTAACCCCCGCCGTAATGCCAGATTGGATTACGCCGAACACGAGGTGCTCGTGCTTGCGGGAGATCCTTCGCACAAGCCGTGCTGTCATGCCGCCCACGGACATCGCTTTCCGATTGGCCTCCAGCCGTCGGTCGATGAGGGTTGCAACTTCTTCAAGGATAGGATGGTTCATGCCCTTCTGCCTCGCGACAAGCTCAACCAGTTTGTCAGCCCGTTCGATGTTGGGAGCGCCGTTATTCAACGCGCGGCAACAGTATCTTTCCCGTAGCCGATCGCATCCAGGCGCGCGGTGCTGGCATCTCGAAGCCTTAGTGCGTCGCCGGCAACGCCTCGCCGCCGCCAAACTTCGATGGGTCGTCGTAGCTTGGCGCGTCGCCGTAGTGGACCGGCGGCCGAGGCCCTGCGTAGGCCCAGCCCAGCCTTGGCTGGGAACGATCGATGCTGACGGACTGCGGCACTTTGAGGACGTGGTGATGCTCCTTGGCGAAGGCCACCGGTATGGTCGCCAACGCCGACAAAACAGCTGCCGCGGCAAAGACTGAAAAGCGAGACATTTGGACACTCCTTAGGTTCGTTGAGCAACGATTGCGGAGTGAACCTTAAGTGGAACTTAAGAGCCTTGAATGAGACCCTGAACTCCAGCCGGTCATGTTTACTTGCTCGATCGACTCGAACACGACGTGTTCGCATGCTGTGAGATGACGCAGATCAGCTGTTCGGACGCATTCGCTGCGTCGAACAACGGTGGCCCGACCCATGGGCGCAGGCAATCTGCGTGCCGCGAAACGCAGGCAAGAGGGGTTCGACTCGCACTTACTGCGCCATTCAAAACAGTGCGCCTAACTTAAAAACTCTGTACGCTTTAAGCACGGTAAGCTCGCCGGCAATCATCGATAAGGAAACTAACTGCTTGGTTCATAGACGCTAAATACTTCAGAGTACCTCCGCGAGCGCTGGCAACATGGTGATGAACATGAACGCGTTGGTGCCGTTGAGCAGATCGCCAATCGCCTGCGGAAACTGCGCGTAGGGGACGTGCTGTGCGCGCGTACTGGTCTGCAGCTTGAATTGCTCGCCGATCAGATGCGCGGGTGTGCCGACGCCGCCAAGGCTGCAATTGCAGCCTCGACGCTTGCGGGTGCGGCGCTGCTCTCCTTCGGCTGGTCTGAGCAACGCGGCCTCTCGCTATCAGTCGAGAATGCCGAAGCACGGGTCGGTCGGCCCCTGACCCCCGTGAGCGTTGCGGACGTTGCGCGCCGGCAAAACCGGCGGGTTGCTTACGGCGCCGGTGTAGTCGGCGCAGGCGCCGCAGCGTTCGGCACGGCTGCCGCGATCGGCACGGCTGGCGCGATCGCGGCCACGTCACCTAACTGGGCAGGGGCGGCAACCCCTACCAAACAGGAACAGGTTACTACGCAGGCGGTCCTTACTACGGTGGGAGCGCGTTCGGGGCGCCAGGGCGGCCTACTAGGGCCTATGATCACGCCGAGGTTGTTTTCGAGGGCGCAGGGCAGCATCGTCGCCAGCGCGACCTTCTGTGCGAGCTCCAGCGCGACGCGCGGTTACTTCTCCGATCTCGACGTTAAGAGAATGGCGTGATTGGTCGATCTTGCAGCATCCCATCGATGTACAGGTCGACGCGCTCGTTGTAGAAGCTAAGCAGGTTTTCGATCTTCGGGCACTCGGGAATTGGCGCCGGATAACTCCACACGATGTCCTTGACGAGCTTGTCGCCCACCCGAGCCGACCAGTGGCGCGCCACTCCTTTATACGGGCAGCGGGTGACAGACTCGGAGGGCTCGAGCAGATCCATGCGCACGTCCACCTTCGGAATGTAATAACGGGTCGGCAGTCCAGTCTCGAAGAGGAGCATGGGTCGGCGAGTTTCACCCATTGTCACTCCGTCGATCTCCACGCGCACGTGCCTCGAGCTGTGCAACGTGTCGACCCTTGTGTACGGATCTCGAGGATGAACGAAGACTTGCTCATCCTCCTCAAACCACGCGTCCATCTGATCCCAGTAAAAGGTGAGGTGGCCCTCCAGTGCGGCTCGATGACCAGCTGGTTTAAGGTAAGCGCGGGCTGCGTTGTGAATGATGCGATCCTTTACCACCAAGTGCCAGCGAATGGTGTCCTCCGCTTGCTGTGACGGCTCCAGCCACTCCATCCGGACATCCGCAATTGGAAACCAGTAGGCCGGCGGTCGCTTTGTTTCGTAGACGAGGAGAACGTGCTCGCTGTCGGCGATCAGCTTGTTACCAAAGTACGTCCGTACCCGGCGAGAACTGCGCTCGATGTGTACTCCCTCCTTCAGCCTGGCCCGCTCCTCGGCGGCTGGAGCGACCGGTCGTGCGAGTGTCTCGGTCATGTCGAAGCTCCTTCTTTTGGACCATAGATCAGGCGTTTGTGACTGACGTGAGACCCTTCTTTTCGAGTCTCGCGGCGACGCACTCGGGTGCGAAGCATCGCGTAGGACCACTCAGATTACCTCCGCCCAGCTGGTGCAGTGACACTCGTTGATCAAGGGTGGCAATAAGATTTATTCTTGCGATAAGTCCGGGCGCGAGATGGCGGATTTCGAGAGCCCGCGCTCGTTCGGCAGCCCATCGCGTAACTGCCGATTGTGCCCAAGACCGACTACGGTTACCGCGTATATCGAAACGTCGTATCTATCGACCTTGATTAATTGCTGACCGGTGCAGCGCTAGCAAGCTTGTGCGTGCGTGATTGACTTGTGCTGTCCGGTGCTAACGGGCGCTGAGAGGGGAGTCTGATCTTGAGTTTCGATCACAAGGCGTACGATTGGGTAGCGTTCTGGAAGCGCCGCCCGCCCCGGAGGGACCAATGTGCCCGTTCCTACTCCACGTAGGCTTGGCACTCGATCTCGACCTTCATACGCGGATCTACCAGCCCTTTCACCTCAACGAGCGTAGAGACCGGTAGGTTGTCGCCGAAATACGCGATGCGGCGCGGGTTGATCTTCGGTCGCTCCGTAATGTCGGTCATAAACACCTGCACCTTGACAACATGCTCAGCGCCGGCTCCGGCCGCCTTCAGGCACTTGTCCATGATCGTGATGGCGACATCGAACTGATCGACGACATCGGCGGGGATGCTACCGTCTTGCGCTTGGCCGACAATGCCGGCGACCCAAACGTGAGGCCCGGCACGCGTCACGTGGCAGTAATGGCTGACCGGCGGTCGGATGCCAGGAACGATGATCCGCTGAATTGTAGGCATGGCTCACCTGGAGTTGAATTTACTCGACGCGCAAACTAAGCACACCTGCCTGTGCCCTACCAGCACGCGTGTCTCGGCAAGGAGTAGGTTGGCACCGGGTCAACGAGCTGTTCAGATCAGCCCTTTGGGGCCATAAACGGCAGCGCGGACTATTGCGATGAGCGTTGTGAACGATGCGATCAAGGGTGGCGTCTGCGTAGATGGGATCTCCGATGAGAGCGTGACATTTGTCCACGGGGAACTGGCTAGACAATCTGACGCGGGTCATCATCGGAACCCAGCCGCTGATTGCTGCGATCGCGACCTGAGACGCCCCTCGGCTCCTGGCCGTTTTTACACGGCCAAGACCGAAAGGCGACGTTCGACGACCGTCAAACGCCGAGCCTAAAGTTCACTCTTTCATAGAACCCACTCGGACGATTATCGGCCGCTTCGTTTTTTAGCAGCAGGCATGAGGCGGCGGGAGTTCATTGCGGCCGTGGGTGGTGCGACGGCATGGCCGCTTGCCGCGCGCAGTGTATTGAGGCCGATTTCTCGCGCCGCTATGATCCGGTCCGGCTTTTGGGAGGTTTTTCGTCGCACCTCTTTCAAGGAGACCGTCATGCTCCATGCCAGTACGAGCGTTCTGAAATACTATCTTGCCTTGGGCGGTTGCGCTGTTGTCGCGCTTAGTACTCTATACGTCACGAGGCCCACGGCGCAGAGCAACGTCTCCCCGATCTACGGTGTCACAATCCCGGCCGGATACCGCGAATGGAAATTGATCGCTGTGAACCAGCTAAAGACAGACAAGGTCGACCAGTTGCGCGTTCAACTCGGCAACGAAATAGCGATCAAGGCCTTTAAGGAAGGGACGATTCCGTTCCCGGACGGTACAATCATTGCCGCCCTACACTGGAATCGCGTTCCGTCAGCAGACAATAACAAAGTCCTGGCCGATGCATTTCCTGGCGCTCAGTCTTTCGTTGTCCAGTCTGCCGTAAATGTTCAGTTCATGGTCAAGGACTCAAAAAAGTACGCTGCGACGGGCGGCTGGGGATTCGGTGACTTCAAGGACGGAAAACCTGGCGACGAGGCACTGCACAAGACCTGCTTCGGATGCCACGAGCCTGCCAAAGCTCACGACTTCGTTTTCGCTCACTACGCATCTCAGCCCTGAGTTAAAATACGCTACCCGTCGAGTTGTGGCAGAGATCGAGTAGGCCTGTTGCTGCAGCGCAAGAGTCAGGGTTTGGCCCGTATCGACCACCACGGCTGTGTGTACCGAAAACTCTAAATCCGGTCATAGTGGTGATGAAGTCCGCCCAGGATGGCACGTGAGCGAATGACACCGGTACGCTGTACCAAGCGAGAGACCGGCGCATCCTCGTTCAAAGACCGATGCGTTCTGATGCCGTTGTAATAGTCAGCATAGGATTTCAGAATTCGGCGTAGATGCGCCTCGCCCAGGACAATGATGTGGTCGACACGCTCACGCCGGATTGATCCGATCAGCCGTTCGGCAAAGCCATTCTGCCAAGGCGAGGCTAGTGCAATGGGCTTGTCCCTGATGCCCATGGCACGCAATCGGCGCGTGACGACAATGCCGTAGATTCGATCCCGATCTCGGATCATAAATAGCGCGGAGCCATGTCCCAGGGAAACGCCTCGGTTATCTGACGTGCAACCCACTCCGCCGTCGGGTGGGTTGTGACGTTAATCCAAACGAGATCTCTGCGATCAAGCCGTACAATCACGAAGCCGTAGAGCATTCTGAAGCCAATGGTCGGGACGACGAACAAATCCATGGCGGCAATGTCCGACGCGTGGTTTCGCAGAAAGGTCCGCCACCCCTGGCTGGGTGGTCCTCGGTGCTTGACCATGTACTTGGCGACGCTTGATTGAGCCGGCTCAAACCCGAGCTTAAGCAGTTCGCCGTGGATGCGCGGCGCACCCCAAACCAAATTCTCCCTGCTCATTTGCGGGATCAGGGCGCGCAATTCCGCCTCGATCGGCGGTCGCCCTCCCGGTGAGCGCGACCTCCAACGCCAATAGCGGCGAAAGCCGGCCCGATGCCAACGTACCAGCGTATCGGGTCGAATAATCATGAGAGCCGGAAGGATCGACGGAAACCAGCGATAGAGCTGAACGAAGAACCAGCGGTCGTTGTTTGTGAGACGAGCCCGGCCCTTCAGCTTGCGCCGCAAGACCACCAGCTGGTGTCGGAGCGCGGCATTCTCAGCCTCAAGCCGGATCTTCGACTTGAATGGTGAGGCCAAGACCGCCACGACGAAACACAGGAGCCCTATCATTCCGTCAGCTTAGGTGGTTCCGGGGCGTCATCGACACGGATAAAGTTTTCGGTACACACAGGACACGATCGCGATGGCCAACGCGACGGCGAATGGGATTAACGTTCGAACCCCTTTGCGGCGACCGTAGCTACAGCATTTGATCCGGCTTCCAGGGGAGCTCTCACCAGCATGCGCTCCGAAGCAGCGCTCCGAAGCAGCGCTCGCATGCGTTGCAAAAAAGGCACACTGCGACATGAACCCGCTTGCGGCACGTCGCCGCGCATTGTGCGACATGCCTTCCGCGCTAAAAATTGTGGGGGGCGTTCGATTTCCGACGTACAGGTTTCACGGCGGAGGCCGGTAATGGCGACAGCCCAAATCCTGATCCTCGGTCCGGCGGCGAGCCTTTTGCTCGCAACCAGCGGAGCCGCGGGCGCTGACCTTCCTGTCAAAGCGAAGCCGATCGAATATGTGAAGGTCTGTTCGCAGTATGGCGCTGGCTTCTGGTACATCCCGGGCACCGACACCTGCATCAAGATCGGTGGCTATCTCCGAGTCGACACCACATTCAATGGCGGCATACAGGGCACGCCTCCCTGGAACGGCGACGCAGGCCAACATAACCGCTACTTCGACAACTTCGCCGCCCGCGCCCGTATGCTATTGTCATTCGATACCCGCACGTCGACCGAATATGGCACGGTCCGTACCTTCGGGCAGGGCCGGTTTACGTTCAGCACGCTAGGCAACAACACCTTCAACCCGAACTCGATCAACACCTCGCTTCCGGTGGCCAGCCAGCAGTTGCTCGAGACTCCCGGCGGCGGCCAGGTTTCCATCCAGTACCTCTTTCTCCAGTTCGCAGGCTTCACCTTCGGTCAGTCGGCGTCTGCCTACGCGTCGCCTTGGCAGGGCTACCCCGGCAACATCACGGACTTCCTGATCGGCGGCCAAAACACTGATACCGGCGTCCAAAACATCCAGTACACTGCGGATTTCGGCAACGGAGTGACCGGCACGATCGGCCTCGACGATCCAACGGTATGGGACCGCACCGCGGTCTACAACCTGTCGCTGCCGCTGAATGCCACGCTGAACACGGGCAACGCTTATGCCGGCGTCCATGCGCCTGATGTGGTCGGCAACATCCGCATCGACCAGGCTTGGGGTCTGTTCCAGATTTCCGCCGCGGCGCATGAAGTCAACGGCTCCTACAATGTGCTGAACGCCCTTGGAGCGCCGGCGGGCGGCGTCGGCCTGCCGGGCGCGGCGCCGACTGCGGCGTCCGAGCTTTCCGGACATCCCGACACCTCGTGGGGCGGTGCGGCGATGGCGGCGTTGCAGATCAAGAACATCCCGACCGGCGCCGGCGACGACCTCAAGATCGACGCGAGCTATGCCAAGGGGGCGACGAAGTACGTCATCTCGTCGGCTTCAACCTCGCCGAGCTTTGCGATGTTCGGCAGCACCAGCACTTTTGGCGCCTATCAGAGCATCGGGTTCGGTGCGACGACCGATGCGGTCTATCTGCCGGTCGCGGCCGGCGGCGACGGCTCGCTGCATCTGACGGAGGCCTTTGGCATTCGCGGTGCGTTCAACCACAACTGGGACCCATATTGGTCGTCGAGCCTCTTCGGCTCGTATGTGGCCGTCCGCTATGACGGCGCCGCCAAGGCCTTCATGTGCGCGAACTACACGACGCCGGCCAAGGCGGTCAGCGCGGACTATGTCTGCAACCCCGACTTCAATCTGTCGCAGCTTGGTGTCATCACCCGCTGGACCCCGGTCA
>NZ_AXAP01000092.1 GCF_000472865.1 Bradyrhizobium elkanii WSM2783
CCCTTGTTGAGGACCGCCCAGGCGATCCGGGCGAGCTTGTTGGCGAGCGCAATCGCCAGCACGTTGTGGTGCAATCGNTTCTTGGCGGCTTCGATCCAGGANTNGAGGCCATAGCGCTCCCAACACTTGACCTTGACCAGCACAACCCACGCGGCTTGCACGAACAGCGCGCGCAGGTAGCGATTGCCGCGCCTTGATATCTTGCCGAGGATCGTGCGGTCGCCGGTCGATATCTGCTTCGGCACCAGTCCAAGCCAGGCGCCGAAGTCGCGGCCTTTCGAGAANACGTCTCCAGTGCCGATCGCGGCCACCATTGCGCTCGAGATGATCGGGCCGATGCCAGGCACCGTCATCAGTCGCTGGCAGGCCTGATCTTGCCGGGCTAGGGTTTCGATCTCGCTAGATAGACCCTCGATACGCTCATCCAGCCGGCGCCAATCTTCCGCCAGACCCTCGATGATGCGCAACATGCGAGGCGAGAGCACATCGGTGCGAGTTGCCAGGATACCCGGCAACTCGAACCGCAGGGAATGCAGGCCTTGCCGCACGGCGATGCCCCGCTCCAGCAGGAACGCACGGATCTGATTGATGGCGCCGGTACGCTGACCGACCAATCGATCGCGGACGCGGTGCAGCGCCTGAAGGTCGAGCTGATCGGCGGTCTTGGTCGCGACGAACTTCATGGTCGGGCGCTGGACAGCCTCGGCGATGGCTTCCGCATCTCGGAAGTCATTCTTCTGCCCCTTCGAATAGGGGCGCACGTATTTCGCCGGCATCAGGCGGGCGTCGTGGCCAAGCATTTGGAGCTTGCGGCTGAGATGATGCGCGCCGACGCAGGCTTCCATACCGATCCGGCACGGCGGCAGATTGGCGAGCCGCGTTTCCACCTGGCCGCGTGACCACTTCTGCCGCAGCAGGATGGCACCACGGTGATCATGACCCACAATGTGGAACGAATTCTTGCCTATATCGACGCCGATCACGGCGATCGCTGCGTTGAGTTTCTGAGACATGGCGTGCTCCTTGTCTTGAGCGCCCCTTGCCAGCTTCTCGTGCTGGCAGGGCCGGAGCACGGCCGGACCATCCCATTAGCTGACTTCGTTTTCAGTACAGGTGGCAAAATAGCAAAACGTGCGATACTCTAGCTTATCGCTTTGCAGTGGTGGGGGCCGCATGTTCGTTTCACGCAGAAGGTTGCTTCAGGGTTCTTTGCTTTGCGCTGTAGGACTAGTCGAGAGATCATCGCCGGCTCTTCCTCAAGAACTCGCCTCACCACCGACCTCGGCTGAGCGCAATAGATTGGCTCGGTTGGCGGCTAATTTTATGGACACTTATGATGTTCCAGGTCTTTCAGTTGCGATCTCAATCAAGGGAAAACCTGTCTTTGTCGAAGCGTTCGGTGTTGCCGATCGAGAAACCGGGGAAGCATTAACGCCGCAACACCGATTTAGAATTGCAAGTGTAGCTAAGCCGATTACGTCGACCGGGATTTTCACACTGATCGAAGCGGGAAAGCTAAAGCTTGATAGTCACATTTTTGGACCAGATTCTATTCTCGGAGATGATTATCCGACCCCGCCTAATCGCTCCATTATCGAGCAAATTACAATTGAGCATCTGCTGACTCACACTACCGGCGGTTGGGGAAACAACGTTAGCGATCCGATGTTCTTGAATAAGGAAATGAATCATCGGGAACTCATAGCTTGGACTTTAAAACACATCACTCTAAATGATCCTGTAGGAAAGTCCTTTGCATACTCTAATTTCGGCTATTGCATCCTTGGACGCGTGATTGAAAAGCTTACTGGTCAGACGTACGAGCGGTACATCAAAGACAATCTTCTAAAGCGATGCGGCATAATTGACATGCAGATCGCCGGAAATACGTTGGAGGATCGAGCGGCCAATGAGGTCAAATACTATAATCAGACTCCGGGCGATCCGTATGGAATGAACGTCACCCGGATGGATTCTCACGGCGGTTGGATCGCGACACCAAGCGATTTGACGGCGTTCTTCGTCCATATCAACGGATTCAAAGATGCCGACCAGCTGCTTAACGACAGCACCATCCGTACAATGACCATCGCTTCCGCTGCAAATCCTAACTATGCCAAAGGTTTCTTTGTTAATGCGCGAAACAATTGGTGGCATCCTGGTCTATTGGATGGAACTCAAACCATCGCTGTACGAACGCATAGCGGTTTCTGCTGGGCGGCGTTTACTAACACTCGATCGAAATTTCGGGATATGGGCTCCGCTCTTGATCAGCTTGTGTGGCACATGGTGCTTTCTGTGGCTGATTGGCATCCATGAGGATTGTGCCTAAGCGATCTTCCGTCTTCCCCGGTGGTGCGGCTTTTATCTCAGACTGCGATGTACCTTGCTGGCCCCAAACAGAACAACGCTTAAACCGTTATCATGTCGGCTGTCAGTGGCGGACCGGACGCCGGTCAGTGCTCGCCTCCACCGCCGCCTGTGACCCACAAGAGACATCGATTGCTTGAAGTGCTACGTACCAGCCGAGAATACGGGAGCCAGTTGCTTCTGCGGTCACCGATAGCTGCCGATGCTTTGAGCCTGTTGCCGTTTCTCGACGCCGGGGTTGACAGTCGCGCCTATGACAAGGCGCAGCATCGGCAGAGGCTTTGCGCACGCAAAGCCCACTACCCGGAGGCTTTCCGCCTCCGGGCTTTTTTATTCTTGGCGATCGCTAGTTTCGGTGTTCGACGAGACTTGGCGCTATTGCGTCTTTACGGTCCCGTTCGCGTTGAAGTCGTTCTTCCGATCATACCCGGAGTCGTGCAGATTTTTCATATACTGCGCATGGTCCTTGCTGCTCACACCGCCCGGAGCCATGGCGTAGGAATTAGCGGGGTAATAGCCGTAGGAATTAGCCGGCCGGAATGGTGCCGTTGCAATCGCGCCTGCGGTATTGACTGCGCCAGCGGCGATGGCTCCGGCCGTTCCAATCGCCGCGCCGGCTGCATCGGCCGGCCAGAAGCCTGAACGCGCATAACCCGGGCCATAATAGCCGTTGTTGTAAGCGTTGTAAGCGCGGTTGTTCATGGCTTCGCGTTGGGCGGCCCTGGTCGCGCCGTAGGCGGAACCATAGTGAGGCCGGTGGTTATTCCGGTAGCTTTGATGAGTCCATGCCGAAGCGGCAGAAGTGGAGACTGTGAGGATAGCAAGACCAACAAGAATGCTTTTCTTCATGCTCAGCTCCTCTGAAGCGACGCATCATTCGCGCTAAACCGCCTCAGATAGATTCCGTTCCGACCGCCCTAAAAAGTTTAGGTCCGGCTTGGTACCTATTTGATTCTCATGCCGGGGTTTTAGGCCCCAAATACTCGGACCCGCCTTGCCCTCAGCAGGATGACGATTGAGGCCACCCCAGTGTCGGCCTCCTCAGCGCGTCGCCACGATGTCGCCTACTGGCGCCGTAGCGGTCATTTCAAGGACACGGTACCCTAGACAGGCTGCCTTCCGTGAGGAATCATGCGGCGCCAAGCGAACTGGGGCGCCATCATGGACGTCGAAGGTTGGCTGCGGAGGCTTGGCCTCGAACAGTATGAGGCGGCATTCCGAGAGAATAAGATCGACGACACGGTCCTGCCGAGCTTGACGGCGGAGGATTTAAAGGACCTTGGTGTCGCATTCGTCGGGCATCGCCGTAAGCTGCTCGACGCCATCAGTGGCTTGCGCGCTGAAGCGAGCGCACCAACGCCTCTATCCAACGCTCCTCTGAGAACCGACAAAGTCCCCACCGACACCGCTGAGCGCCGCCAAGTCACCGTGATGTTCGCCGATCTTGTCGGTTCGACCGCGCTCTCAGCACGTATGGACCCTGAGGACTTGCGCGAGGTCATTTCGGTCTATCAGACGCGTGTCGCCGATACTGTGTGCCGTTTCGGGGGCTTCGTCGCCAAATACATGGGCGATGGCGTTCTCATCTATTTCGGTTATCCGGCAGCCCATGAGGATGACGCCGAGCGTGCAGTTCGGGCCGGCGTCGCGCTGATCGATGCGGTTGGTACCCTCCCGACCCCTGAGCCGCTGCAGGTGCGGGTTGGGGCTGCCACGGGACTGGTTGTCGTCGGCGATTTGGTTGGGTCCGGCGAAGTGCAGGAGCGCGGTATTGTCGGCGAGACGCCCAACCTCGCGGCACGCCTTCAGGCCGTTGCCGAGCCAAACACGGTCGTCATTGCTGAGAGCACGCGCAGGCTCCTCGGCAATCTCTTTGAGCTACGGGACCTCGGGCCAAAGGACCTTAAGGGAATTGCAAGGCCGGTGAGAGCTTTCGCAGCGCTGCAGGCAAGTCCTGTCGCGAGCCGCTTCGAAGCGATGCATCCTGGCGGCCTGACTGCACTGGTCGGACGAGAAGAAGAGCTTGAGCTGCTTTTGCGACGGTGGAATAGAGCGAAAACCGGAAAAGGTCAGGTGGTGTTGCTATCCGGCGAGGCCGGCATCGGCAAATCGCGACTCACCGCGGCGCTGCTGGAACGCCTCGCTGGCGAGCCGCACACGCGCATGCGCTACTTCTGCTCTGCGCAGCATACCGACAGCGCGCTTTATCCGATCATCGGACAGATGGCGCATGCCGCCGGACTAGCGCGCGACGACAAACCCGCAAGCCGGCTCGACAAGCTCGATGCGGTGCTCGCGCAGACCTCAACGTCGATCGTGGATGCCGCACTCTTTGCCGCGATGCTGTCGCTACCAAATGATGGCCGCTATCCCGCGCTCGAGCTGGCTCCGCAGCAGCGTCGTGAGAGAACTCTGGAGGCTCTCGTTTCACAGCTGGAGGCGCTGACACGCCAAAGTCCGGTGCTGATGATCTTCGAGGATGCTCACTGGGCCGACCCGACGAGCTTGGAAGTGCTCGGTCGGGTCGTGGACCGAATTCGCACCCTTCGCGTTCTGCTGCTTGTGACGTTCCGGCCGGAATTTGAGCCGTCGTGGTTCGCTCAGCCGTACGTAACGGCTCTCATCATTAATCGACTGGCAGAGTGCGAAGCCAGCGCCATGATCGACCACATCGTCGCCAGCAAGCTGCTGCCGGAAAGCATTCGGCAGGACATCATCGAGCGCACCGACGGCGTTCCCCTGTTCGTGGAGGAGATGACCAAGGCGGTTCTGGAGGCCGGAGGCGAGGACGCAGAGCAGCGGACCGTTGTCGCAGCTCCGTTACCGGTCCTCGCGGTGCCCGCGAGCCTGCATGCGTCCCTGATGGCGCGGCTTGACCGGCTCGGTGCCGCCAAGGAGGTTGCCCAGATCGGAGCGGTTGTTGGGCGGGAGTTCTCATATGAGCTTCTGGCTGCTGTTTCAGGAGACAGAGATGAGGCACTTCAAGGGGCCCTGGAACGGCTTCTCCATTCTGGACTGATACTCCGTCGTGGAACAACTTCGCGACCAACTTTCCT
Source organism: Bradyrhizobium elkanii WSM2783 (assembly GCF_000472865.1). Classification (GTDB taxonomy): domain Bacteria; phylum Pseudomonadota; class Alphaproteobacteria; order Rhizobiales; family Xanthobacteraceae; genus Bradyrhizobium; species Bradyrhizobium elkanii_A. Next base: position 5,427 of record NZ_AXAP01000092.1, read on the forward strand.
GTTTAAGCATGCTCTGGTTCAAGACGCGGCGTACAGTAGCTTGCTACGCAGCAAGCGCTCAACATTGCATAGCCAAGTTGCTCACGTTTTGGAGCATCAATTTCCCGAACGTGCGGAAGCAGAGCCGGAGCTTGTAGCTCATCACTTCACGGAAGCCGGACAAGTAGAGCCCGGCATTTCGTACTGGTTGAAAGCCGGCCGACGTGCCGCGGAACGCTCCGCGAACGCTGAGGCATTGCGACACCTCAACCGTGGTTTGGCTTTGCTGCTAAAATTGCCCGACTCGATTGAGCGGGATCAGAGCGAGCTCGAATTCCAGGTCGCTCTAGGAACGCCTTTGGTAGCCGCGCACGGCTGGGCCAGCCCAGAGGTGGCGACTGCCCGTGCGAGGGCGGCTGAGTTATGTGAGAAATTGGGCGACCCAGAGCACCTTCTGCCGGTTCTGTTTGGACAGGCCATCTATTGCATCAACCGCGGGAAGACCTTGGATGGACTGGGACTGGCCAATCGCTGTTGGTCGGTGGCCAAAAACAGGGGGGATCGGGTTGCGCTACTAGTAGCGCACCGCGCAATGGGCAGTGCACTGCTCCAGCTCGGAAGATTTGCGGACGCCAAAGCGCATCTTGAGCCGATTCTTCCACTCCATGATCCAGAGCGAGATCGCGCCCTGGCTTCCCAGTACGTAGTCGATCCGGGTGTTTCGGGCGGCTCATTTTTTGCCTTGGCGCTTTGGATTTTGGGATACCCAGAGCAAGCATTAGCAGTTCGTGATGAAGTCTTCAGTTTAGCACCAAGACTGAATCACGCGAACAGCAGTGCATTTGCTTATTTCTTTGCCGGGGCCCAATTGAGCGAGTTGATTGGTGACCTTGATAGCCTCAACAATTTCGTCGAAAAGGCCATCGAGCTCTCGCAGCGATATCAACTGCCAACCTGGAACGCGCATGCAACCGTCTTGGCAAGCTGGGCGCTGGCTCAGAGTGGTCAACTTGAACGGGGAACCATGCTGTGTGGCGAGGGAATAGCCAAGCTGCGGAAGATCGGGACCGAATATCATCTCTCGCATTATTATTGCTTACTAGCGGTAATGTACGCAAGGATGGGCAATAGGGAAGCAAGCTTGCGGGCTTTGCGCGACTCAAAAGATCACGTGACAGCGACCGAAGAATATTTCTGGGCAGCGGAGCTACATAGAACGGAGGGAGAGATAGGTCTGTCAATAGGTGAGCCTGCGAACATGTGCGAGGAGTGCTTCTTGCAAGCAATGCACTTGGCCCGTCAGCAACAGGCAAAATCCTTTGAACTCCGAGCTGCCATCAGTCTTGCTCGGCTCTGGAAAAAACGGAATCCGATTCAGGATGCTCGCGATCTTCTCGCCCCGCTCTACGGCTGGTTCGCCGAAGGCTTCGACACGTGCGACCTGAAGGACGCGAAGGCGCTGCTTGACGAGCTCCCGTGATGAGACAATCAGTGAGTTCCGCTATTGGGCGTAGAGCGGAAGTCGTCGGTACGCGGCCAAACCGACGCGAATGACCCCTTAGCTGACCTGCAAGGCTCTGGCGGAAGTCGCTTCTGACCGAAGCGAGGCGGCCGTATCTCTTCAGACAACTCGGGGCCCGAAATGGTATGCTTTTGTCCCGCATTATCGCGCTCAGTGAAATGGGAGCGCCAAATGGAGGCTAGAATGGATGATCGCGAGAAGCTGTCTGCCCTGCGTCGTCATTGGGATGCTTCGGACGCGGGCGAGTTCGAGACAGAGCATGAAATCTATTGCGAAGATGCGGTGCTCGATTATCCGCAATCGGACGAACGCATCCGCGGCCGGCGCAACATCCAGGAAAGCCGGTTCCTGCAGCCAAACAAAAAGTGCTTTGCAGTGCGGCGAATCCTCGGGGGCGGCGACCTCTGGGTTACCGAGTTCGTCCTGACTTATGACGGCATACCGTCTTACTCCGTCAGTATCATGGAGTTCCGCAACGGGCGTGTAGCTCACGAAACTCAATATTTCGGAGACCGATTCACTCCGTCGCCCTCGCGTACCCATCTTGTTGAGGCTCTGACCTGATCGCCTGCGTTGCACACCCCATGTTGTTCGGGACGTCAGCTTGCGGTCGATGTTGTTGCGAAAGTCGGCTGTACCGACGGATGTCTTTCAGCCATTCGGCAAGGCCGACCGGCTTTGATCCGCCGACCCCGACGCTCTCAACGCAACTCCTACGCTACGCAATGCACGTGGCATGAGCGGGCGGTGGTCGCGCAACGAACGACGCGAGGCGCCTCAGATTTTGAGCGATGGCAGCCAGAACAAACTCGTCCTGGGCGCAATCCGCCAGCTCGCGGTGGCGTCTTGGAGGAAAGCGGCTTGGGCCGCTTCGCGAAGGATAGCAATGGAGCGGGGTCATTGCATCTGCGAATCGGGTTCCGGATTCACCATCAGCGAGTCAGCCTGCGTCTCCATCAGCTTGAGCGCGAGAGCAAAGTCCGCACTTACGCGCTCCGCATTGCTGCAAAATGCGACGGTGCACCTCTCGCCAGTGCGCTGTTCATAGTTCGGGTATAACGGTTGCTTTTAGTCCTCCACGGGCACCTCCTGATCTACGCCTCTCGGCTATATTGCTCGTAAAGCTTTATGGCGTTGTCCCAGCGAATCGCCTCCATGTAGATGTCGACATAACGCGCAGCTGCCGCGCCGTAGTCCATGTGGTAGGCGTGCTCGTACATATCGAGCACCAAGACCGGACGACCACCGGCAAGCGTTGTCGTATGGTCAGCGGCCCACTGGTTCACGAGGCGTTTGTCCCGGGGCGAATATGAAAGGATGACCCAGCCCGAGCCGCCGCCTTCCGCCTTGCCCACCGCAGCGAATTCGGCACGCCAGCGTTCGATGCTGCCAAAATCGCGCGCGATAGCGTCTGCGAGCGCGCCGCTCGGCTTCGAGGCGCCACCGAGCCCGTCGAAATAGATCTCGTGCAGGATCATGGAATTTGAGGCGATCAATTCCTCGCGCTTCAGCCCGTTGATTACGAAGTTTGCCGCCTTGGCAAAGTCAAGTTCAGCCAGCTGCGTGCCGATTGCGTTGAGGCGCTTCACTGCACCTACGTAGTTGTTTTCGTAATGGCTGACGAGAACCTTTTCCGAGATGCCGGTGATAGATTTCGGATCGAATGGCATCGGCTTCGCTTGATAAGGCGTCGCCTTGCCTCCAGTCTGCTGGTTGCCTTGAGCTAGTGCTTGCGTACCTGCAAGCACAGCGGTCGATGCGGCGGCCGCCCCCATGCCCGCGACGAAATTTCGACGTTCGGTATTCAAGGTCATCAAGAGTCTCCACGTGTTGAACTGTTCCGAATAGTAGAGTCCGCGTGTTGCAGAATCATGGTACCTTTTCTGGCTGCAAACTCGGAGTCTCCTTCTCAATCGCCTCTCGAAGTCGCCGGCAAAATGGACTCGGCATCGTAAGTCCTAGGCGAGGAATTTTCGCGGGCCATTTGCGGCCGAACCGCCGATCTCAGTGGCGGCACGCCCTTGGTGCTTGCCACCACCAGTGTCTCCTCCGACAGGCCCGCCGTCACCTCGGTGCGCCCCTCGTCGGTGATCCCAATCTTGACGTCAATGCGTGTGATCCGATTGTCATTGATGGCGTATACGAAGTTGCCTTCGCCATCCGATCCTACGGCAGCGGCGGGTACGGTAAGCGCGTCAGGGCGCTGGTTCATTTCCAGCGAGACCTCTGCATATGTGCCCGGATAGAGCCGCTCCCCGGGGTTGGGCAGGTCGATCTCGGTACGCATGTTGCGGGTCTCGGGATCAAGACGCAGGGAGAAGCGGGTTACCCTGCCAATGAACGGCTTACCGTCGAAGCCAGCCGGCTTGACGATTGCCGGATCGCCGACGTGAAGGTGAGGTACATCGTCCTCCGGAATGTCGCAAAACACGCGGATCGTGTCGATCCGCTGCACTGTGAAAAGTGACCCCGCGGACGGCGTCGCCCGCGTGGCCGTGGCGGCGGCCTGGACCAAATCGCCCCGGTTCACAAAGCGCCGTGACACCACGCCATCGAAAGGCGCCACGATCTGCGTATAGGCGAGTAGCGCCTTGATCTTTTCCACGGTCGCGGTGGCAACGTCGATTTCGTTGGCTGCATGGTCGCGGTTTCCTTCCGCAACTCCGAGATCCGCCCTGGCGATGTCCGCGTTGGCGTGCACCTGATCGAGTGTCCGGTCGCTGATGAAATTTCGTCCCTCACCCAGTTGTTCCCGGTCCTTTGCGAGGGCGGTCTGAAGCGCCAGGTTCGCATTGGCGTGGTCCACTTGGCGGCGCGCGCTCTCCAGCGAACTTTTGTTGGATTCGAGCTGGGCTTCGGCTTCGGCAAGCTCCTGCTTCATTTCGGGGACGTCGATCACCGCAAGCACTTGACCCGCCTTCACGTGATCGCCGATATCGACGCGAACATCGGATAAGTATCCGGAGACCTTGGCGAAGAGTTCCGCTTCTTCAAAGGCTGCGAGGGTGGCGTTGGTTTGGAGGCGTTGGGCCACGGTGACGCGGCGCGGATACGTAGTCTCGACAGGCGGAAGGCTATCCGCCTTGGTGAGATTCATTGGCGGTGACAGTGCCGCGAGATGCCGCTCGGCCAATACACACACCGCACCGAAGCCGAACACCACCACCAAGATCTTTACGCCCGTTCTCGCGAATTTCATTCTGCTTACCTCTAAAATCCTTTTGGTGTCGGCTTATTGCGCCGCCTGAGCAGGATATTCAGCGTGCCCGACCCCACGTCCCGCCGCTTGGTGCCGCTCCGGCTCAAAATAGCGGCTATGCGGGTCATCAGGATCGAGCGAGGCAGAAATGCGAGCATGTTGCGATTGCAGCGTGGCCAGGATCGCCGGCAGGATGACGAGCGTGGCGAACGTTGCGCCGAGTAGACCGCCGATCACTGCCCGCCCAAGCGGCGCGCTTTGCTCTCCGCCTTCGCCCAGGCTCAGCGCCATCGGCACCATCCCGGCGAGCATCGCGAAACTGGTCATCAGGATCGGACGCAGACGGCTCCGTGCGCCTTCTATTGCTGCCTCCCGTGGTTCGCGGCCCTCGACCCGGCTCCTCTCAGCGAAAGTCACAAGCAGGATGGCATTTGCCACGGCGACACCGATCGCCATGATCGCGCCCATGAAAGATTGAATGTTGAGTGTGGTCCGGGTGAGCCAAAGCATGATTGCGACCCCGGCGATGACGGCAGGAATTGTCAATCCCACCGCAAGCGAAAGACGGAACGATTGGAAATTGCCAGTCAGCAGCAGAAGGATGACGCCCACCGCCATCAAGAGCCCGAGACGAAGGCCTCCGAACATCTCCATCATCGGCTCGACCTGCCCGCGCACGGTCACGTTCACCCCAACGGGCGGCTTTCCCGCATCGTTGATCGCCTGCCGCACTTGGGCAGCCGCGCGTCCCAGATCCTCGCCGGAGACATTCGCGCTCAGTGTCAGCATGCGCTGCATGTTGTAGCGATCGTATTCGCCGAGTGCTGTGCCGTCGGCGACGGCGGCCACATTGCGCAAGTCAATCTGTTGGTCCGACCGACGAACGATCGGGAGGTTCTTCACGTCCTCGAGCGAGGTAATCTGCCGCTCTGGGATCTCGACCTGCACCTGATAACCGATGCCTGTCTTGGGATCGGCCCAATAATTTGGAGCGGTATAACGACTGGATGACGTGCCGGCGACGAGCGAATTCGCCACGTCACCAGTCGTCACCCCCAGAACGCCGGCTCGCTCGCGGTCCACAGCGACCTTTACAGTCGGATAATCTAGCTCCTGCTCGAATCCCAGGTCTCGCAGCGCCGGCACACGTGCCAATTTTGCTTTCAGCTTATCGGCGTATTGACGGCTATCGGCGAGGTTCGGCCCGCTCGCCGCCACCTCGATTGGAGTCGGCGCACCGAAGCTCATCACCCGGCTGACGATATCGCTCGGTTCGAATGAAAAGCGTACACTCGGCAACTCTTGAGGCAATTTGTGACGCAGCCGCTCCTTCAAATCCTCGATCCCGATCCCGGCGCCGGGCTTGAGCTGCACCTGCAGTACCGCTTCCTCGGGGCCGGAACTCCAAAGGTAGATGGTATTGATGGGGTAATTGGGCGGCTGAGTTCCGACGAAGCCGAGGCTGATTTCGACGTTATCCGGGCCGACCTCACGCTTGATCGCATCGAGTGTCTGCAACGCGATCTGTTCGGTGCGCTCGATGCGCGTTCCGGCCGGAGCCCGTAGGTGCAATTGGACTTGTCCGGTATCCACGATTGGAAAGATCTCGGTGCCGAGAGAGTTGCCAACCAGGGCAATGATGGCGCCACTGATGACAAGATAGGAAAGCACAACGATGCGTCGACGTTTCATAACGGCGCGTGTGAACCTATCGTACCTTGCCCGCAGCCGATCGAAAAACGTCTCTTGCAGCTTGTGGTGCGAGCTCGGATTGCGCAGCATCCAGACCGATGCTACCGGGACAAAGGTACTGGAAAGCAAATACGACCCCACTATCGAGAAGCCGACCGCCAAGGCCAGCGGTGCAAACAGGTTGTGGGCGGCGCCGGTCATGAAGAAAGCCGGAATGAACACCGCGAGAATGCAAAGCATGGCCACGAACCGAGGCAGGGTCGTCTCGGCGGTCGCCTCGCTCGCGGCACGGGCAAGACTGCGGCCATCGGCAAGTTTGGTGTGGATGTTCTCGATGGTGACTGTCGCCTCGTCGACCAGAATGCCGACGGCCAAGGCCAACCCGCCCAAAGTCATGATATTGATCGTCTGCCCCGATATCCAGAGCGCCGTCACCGACGCGAGGATCGCGAGCGGAATGTTCAAGACCACGACGAGCGAACTGCGCCAATCCCGCAGAAACAGGAGCACCATGAGGCCTGTGAGCACCGCGCCGAGAGCGCCTTCGATTAACAGGCCCTGGATGGCGCGCGTCACATAGGGCGACTGATCGAACTGGTAGCTGACCTTGACATCGTCGGGCAGTACCGACTGGAAGCGCGGCAGGTTGGCTTTAACGGCATTGACGACCGCGAGTGTCGAGGCGTCCGCTCGTTTGGTCACCGGAATGTAGACAGTGCGGCGTCCATCCACCAGCGCGTAGCCGGTCTGTATGTCGGCGCCGTCTTCGACCGATCCGACGTCGCGTATGAAGATCGTCCGCGTTCCCTGCGAGCGGATCGGAATGTTGTTCAGGCCCTTGGCGTCGCCGACGACGGAGTTGACCGGTACCATTGGCCATCGATCCCCGATTCGGATGTTGCCGGATGCGCTGACCGTGTTGCCGGCGGCCAACGCCCGCACCACCTCGTCCGGCGACATGTTGTAGGAACGTAGCTTCCCGGGATCTACGCGAACGAGGATGGTGCGCTGGCTCGAGCCAAAGGGCGGCGGCGCCGAGACACCCGGCAAGATCGCAAACAATGGGCGGACCTTGAAGAGAGCTGCATCCTGAAGCTCGGCGACCGTTTTGGTCTTGCTGGAGAAGACGAGGTCGCCGACCGGTACGCTGCCAGCGTCGAATCGCACCACGAAAGGTGGCACAGTCCCAGTGGGCATGAAGGCGCGGGCGCGGTCGACGTAAGAGACCGTCTCTGCCGTGGCCTGCGCCATGTTGGTGCCGGGATGGAATTGGAGCTTGATGAGCGCAACGCCCTGGATCGACTTGCTTTCGACGTGCTCGATGCCGGTGATGTAGAGGAGGTGGTACTCGTAATAGTTGGTGATGAACCCTTCCATCTGCGCCGGGTCCAAGCCGCCGTAAGGCTGCGCCACGTACAGGACGGGCACCCCGAGATCCGGAAAGATGTCCCGAGACATGCGATCGACCGCAAGAAGACCCGCCAATGCAACGGCTATGACCACCGTCAAAAGCGAGATCGGGCGTCGTAGTGCAAACGACACCAAGTTCATCGCGACGCCTTAGCCGGCCCTGCCGCGCCCGGATGCGAGCGCGGCTCGACGGCGCGAATGAAGATGAGCGGGACATTTCGGAGGAACGCGGCGCATGTTTCCACCCATATGCAATCTCGTCGACACGTCGAGTATTGCGCATGGCCTGGGCGGAGAAGCCGGATGGAAGTGAAGCTATCCAGCGACAGAATGGATTTGGCTGACATCGCGCGCCCTCATTGGAAAATTGGACGCGATTCTTGAGCATGTCGCCTCGTGAGGAGATCGCATCCCCATGTCGCGCAGTACATTAAAGAGTGAAAGTCCTGTCAATTCAGTAACGTTCACAATGACGCGCGCAACCTTTCAACGGAACTGCTCCGCGCGGGGCCGGCGACAATCGTTTTGCAAAAATCGCCACTGACCTTGGCGGGTCCCGTCGTTCAACTCTGCGTGGCCCGCGCCTCATTAAATTTAAAGTCAGAAAGGAGTTGTGCCCAGGTCGAAACGAAAAAAGACCGAGAAGCGGTGATGCGGCTAAGCGGTTCTTCTAATCTCTCATCCCCGAAAAGGCGAGTCACTAATCACTAAACACTAGCTTGTCGCAAGAGAGGTTCGATGTCGTATCCTGGCGAACACCGCCGACTAACCAAATAAAAAATTGCTCGGAGCGCACGGCGACTCTTCAACCGCCGCGGGTTCGATACTGTGTCAATCGACGACGTATGGCTGATGCCGGGCTTACCCGGGGGAGTTTCTATAGCTACTTTGAGAGCAAAGGCGATCTTTATGCCGAAGTGGTCACGCAACTTTTAGATGAAAAGCAGCTTTTAAGCAGCGACGGGGTCAGCACCGATTCGCGTGCTTTTGACCGGCGGCTCAGTTCGTCCGCGACTATCTTTCGCGCGAGCATTTCGAGGATATCGACGGAACCTGCCCCCTGATCGCTTTTCCGACCGACTTTTTGCGCGAGGAGCACCGTGTTCGGCAAGCATTTGAAACCGTCCTCAGGGTCATGATCGACATTTTTGAGCAGGCAATGCAGCGTAATTGGACAGATGGCACGATCCCGCGCTCGCGCGATTGCAAGACTTGCGTTGGAGGTATGGTGTTGGCTCGCTCGATCGAGGATCGCGTGCTCGCCGACGAAATACGCGAAGCCGCAATGAGCATCGCGCTGTCGCTCGGACAATGGAGCCGCGCCGAACGTTCTGCCGCAACTGAACGCCGGCACTTTCTTGACATGAGTCGCTCTCGTTTACTGGAGTGCGAGGTAAGGGAACGTGGCCTTCGTCGCGTCACGCCGCTGACTCTATGAGTCGGCCCAAGTATCATGGGACGGGCGGAACTGATCGGGGTAGAACGAGAGAAGTCGGGCTGCGAATGTTGGATGCAGCCCGACGTCTGTCATCTCGTGATTGCACTGTTGCCATGGAGGGCCGACATCCAATTTGGAGTTTGTTGCTGGTGACAATTGGCCGGATCAGCCCGCAGGGCGGCGGATCAATAACCCGGGTTGGGTTCGCAAGGAGGCCCGTTTTCCCATGGCTGCGTGGCGAACGCACCGACCCGCGGTGCCAGGATGCACGAATGCTCGTTGTGACGGCTTCCTGGCGCAGGGCTGACGGCGTTCTCCGCACGATGCTGCGATTTTGCGTGGGCCTCGCGGGCCAGAGCGGGTGCTGCCAGCATGGTTGCGACGACCAAGCCGGCCGACAGAAGTTGCAGTTTCCTCATTCCAATTCTCCATAAACTGAAGCCGACGATGCTTGGCTTTCCTCGTGACGCGCTGCGCTTGCTTTGAGTGTTAGTTTCCCGTTCAGGAACAGCGCCCGCGTACGGCGTTTCCCTCTCTCAGCTTAAATCGGGCTTAAGAAGATTCCGGATTGCCATGCCTCGTGCGCGTATCGTCACCCAGATGTGGTCGGTGCCACCTGGCTTCAAATGTGGCCGGACCGCTGGGCGCCGATGGGCCTTCTCCACGCTACAGATTAGACGCATCGTTAGAGCCGGCTAGAATCGCGCGATCCATTTTCTCCCTCGCTCGGCCGAGTGTCCTTAAGGCTCGCTTAAGGTGGCTTGCTTCTCTTCAATCTATGAGTGGTCACCGCTAAAAGAGAAGTGAAGCAATGATTAATTCAGGAACGTCCCATGACAACACGAAAAGCCCTGCCAGCGGCATCGGTCGAAACCTCGCCGCATTCCAGCTGTTGCTCTATTCCTCGGTGGGCCGCTGGGCACCGCTTCCGTTGCGCCTCATCGTCGGGTACGGATTTGCCGAGCACGGTTTTGCAAAGCTGTTGCGCGGCGCCGATAATTTCACGGGCATTCTGCATGCGATGGGCCTGCCCATTCCGCACGTGTTTGCCTGGATAACGATTGTAACGGAAATCGTCGGAGGATTTTGTATCCTGCTGGGGGCGCTTGTTCCGATCGTCAGCATTCCGATGGCTATCGTGTTGCTGGTCGCTATCTTCACTGTCCATCTGCCATACGGATTCTCATCGATAAAGCTTCAAGCGATAACTCCTAACGGAGCGCAGTTTGGCCAACCAGGCTATGAAACGGATTTGCTTTACTTGGCTTGTCTTGTTGCGCTTGTTCTCGGAGGTTCCGGTCCCTTCGCAGCGGACAATTGGTTGCTCCGATGGTTAGCTCCTGGCGTAGCTTCGCGGAGTCGTCGGATAGCGGACTGATCTCGATGCTCAAGTCGACTCGCTTACAAATGCAGGTACGCGTTTGCGGGCGGCTCATTTGCTCTATGATCTCACCGGGCCCGGACCCGGAAGGAAAAATCATGACGTTTTGCCAAGAATTGCGGTGGTGCGAGCTTGCCAGCCCATCGCCGCGCTGGTGGCATCCACGTTCCTGATGGATCGGGGCTTCGCCACGGGTAAGATCCCGCAGCCGGGCGTATTGCTAGCAAGAGACGAGCTTCAACGTGGCGTCGCGTGACGAATGAGAGCGCAAACGCCTGTCATCCGGGCGATCGGGTGACGCACAAAACGCCGGACCGCGTTGAGGATCGGCTCGATCTCCAGGCGCAGTGCGGTCGTCGAAATCTCGCCTGCAATTAGCGCTCCGAATTCGTCTCCGAGGTGGCGGGTTGCGCCAACGAGGGAACTCAGTTTGCCCGACTCGTGAAGCGGAACAAGAAACGTCCTTATCAGGGCAAGATAAGCGGGCCAATGGGCAAGGTGACGATACATGCTGGCGACCAGAGCCGGATCGGAATCCTCACCGAAACCGTTAAGTTCATGGACGAGCCTGGCGAGCGGCGATGGCATTTCGGCGATGGGTATAAGCCGCGGTAGCACCACTCGGTTCGGCGGAACGTAAGAGCTCTCATCGCCGACTGGAGGTACAACCGCGCGGGTTGGCGCGGCCCGATCAAATCGGGCGAGAAAGGCGGAAAAGCAGACGAGCGCCAACGCGTTCGTGTGCTGATAGCTGTCCAGGATTACTCGGATGGAAGAGAGGGCAACAGCATCGATCCCGGCTGCTGAAAGCGCGTCGTGCGAAAGAGGAGGGGTATGAGGCAGCGCTAAATTCTTGCGAACGTATTCGGCATGAGTGATGGCAGAGCCCAGATACAGCGGCTTCAATGAGCCCCACACCCATTCGAGGGCTCCCGGCATTGTCGCGAGATGACGCCAGACTAGGTTCACGACCTCCACGTTCAGCGTACTGCGGATATCGGCAAAGATCTCTGCAGCAGCTCCTGTTGCCGCTTGTTCGGTGATCGCGGGGACTGGGTCGCTTTGGGTAAGGTCTGTCATCCCGTCCGTTGCTTCATTCACGAACGACGTTTACGGCACCATCGGCTATGCCGGCAAGAGACCGGACTTTGCCCTTCGCCGATACGCGGGGATCGATCCGTCGTGCGCGTTGGTTGAATCCTGCCGTGGGCGAATGTCCCATATCATCTCAGCTCGCAGTCCTGATGTGTCAATCCGGTTACGTAGGCTCAGCCGGGCACCGCCCGTCTTTAGTGCCAGGGTGACAATGGACAGGCCCAACCCACTCCCGAGAGGGCTCTTGTTGCGGCCTCGGAAGAAACGCTCGGCGACCAGCTTGAGTTCGTCTTCGGGAATGCCAGGACCAGTATCTTCAACAAAGACAGTTACGCCACCATCGGTGACCTGGGAAGACCAGCGAATTGTCCCGCCTTGCGGCATATGGCGGACCGCGTTCTCATGCAGATTCCGAACGGCAAGGACCAGGGCCTCCCGGTTCGTGGTGACGAACGTATTCCTCAATACCGGATCGATGGTGACATCCACTCCCCTGTCGGATGGGGAGAGCGTATCGAGGACCTCCTGCACGACAACGCCCACATGCACCGACTTCATCGCCGCCTCACGTCCGGAGTCGAGCCTGGCGATGGTCAGTAACTGTCGCACGAGCCGGCTCGTGCGGTCGACCGAGAACACCATTTGACGAAGTGCTGCGTTCCGCGCGCTCTCGTCAGGCGTGGTCATCGCAATCTGGGCTTGGGTTCGAAGGCCGGCAAGCGGCGTGCGGAGCTCGTGGGCTGCGAAGGCCGTGATGTCCCTCTCGTGACGCAGTGCGTCCCTTACTCTTCCGAAGAGATTATTCAAAGAAGAGACCATCGGCTGAATTTCGATCGGTATATTTCCAGCCGCTACCGGGGTCATATCGTCGGCATTGCGGCGCTTGAGATCTTTGGCAAGTATCTGCAACGGCCGAAAGCCGCGATTGAGACTCGCCCAGATCAGGAGAGCCAGAAGGGGGATCGTCAGGAACATTGGAGCTACCAGTCCCTTCATGATGTCGGTGACGAACCCTTCCCGCAAACCCAGGCGGTCGCCGACCAGAACCCGAACGTTCTTTGTCGGATCTTCCGCCGTGAAGACCCGCCACGTTTCGCCATTGATGGTGCGCTCGGAGAACCCCGTTCGGCTATCGCTGAGGCTCTCGCTCGGCGCGCCGCTGGACCGCGCCACCAAGCGGCCATCAAGAGACCATATCTGGCAGTTGAGCTGGTGCTCGTAATTCAGGGATTCCGCAACGTGACCGGAGTCGGCGTCCTTTTGGAACGAGCTGACGCCGTTGCTTGCTGCGAGCGACAGGACCATCCGTGCGGCCTCCTGAAGGCGGGAGTCGAGAACGTTCTCGACTTCCCTCGTCGTACCGACGTAAATCCAGCCTGTGGCAGCGAGCCAGATAAGACCGGTTGCGACGACCAGAATAGAAAACAGCCTGCGTTTGAGCGAGATCATGATGCGATTGGCCTCATCCGATATCCGATGCCACGCAGGGTCTCGATCTTGGCGCGTCCAATCTTCGTGCGCAGCTTGTGCACGTGAACCTCCACGGTGTTGCTCTCGATCTCTTCCTGCCAGCCATAGAGGCGCGCTTCCAGATTGTTTTTGGAAAGAACGACGCCCGGGCGATCCATGAGGGCGGAAAGGATTGCAAACTCGCGACGCGACAGGCTGATGGTGGTGCCGTCAATGGTTGCGGTCAAACGTGCGAGATCGAGCGTCACTCCGTTGTACGACATGCAAGACGACGCGCGTCCCTCCTGCCGGCGGCTGATTGCGCGGACGCGTGCTGCAAGCTCGGCCAAATCAAAAGGTTTGCCAAGGTAGTCGTCGGCGCCTACGTCCAATCCCTTGATTCGATCCGACACCTCGTCGAGGGCGGTCAGCAAGAGAACCGGAATCCGATCGCCCTTGGCGCGCAACGAAGCTAGCAGATCCAGCCCCGATCCATCAGGAAGCATGACGTCCAGTACGACCGCATCGAACGGGTCAACCGCGAGCGCGGCCTGTCCGTCCGCGCAGCTCGCGACGACGTCCAGTGTGGCTCCATAGAGCCCGAGACCAACTTTCAGACCGTCCGCAAGAACGACATCGTCCTCGACGACCAGAATGCGCATTGAAGCAGCTCCTTATCATGAACTTGCTGTCGGAGGCGAACCTTAAGGCTGCCTTAAGGTAGCAACGTCACTTCGGCCCCCTGTCGCAACAGAAGGGGTTCCATGCCATACGTCCGCACTCTCGGATTTGTTACGCTGTTCTTGGCCTTTATCGCTGGGGGGATGCCTGCTGGGGCCGCCGGAGTCACGCCCGCCGATCAGGCCTTTCGGTTCCAGGCGCAATCAACCGACAAAGGCGGCGTACAGGTCGGCTGGTTGATCGCGCCGGGGCATTACCTTTACCGGGACCGTATCACCGCCTCCGTCGACGGCCATCGAGTTCGGATCGAGACCCAGCCCGGCGAGCCCAAGGATGCCCCCAATTTTGGTCCGACCGAGGTCTACCACCTGTCCACGATGGCTACCGTTGCAGCTGAATTGCTGCCCTCTAAAGGCAGTCTGATCGTGACTTATCAGGGCTGTGCGGAGGACACGATCTGTTACCCGCCTATCTCCAAGGCCGTTGACCTGATGACCTTGCTGGTCAGCGATGCTCCGGAGGTAGGAGGCACGGCTACTTCACCTCAGCAGGCCTCAGACCAGAGCCAGCCTGCCGTCGCCGTACTGTCTGCCGCAGCGACGAACGGAATTGAAGCCGAGTCAGCGACTCTGTTTGGCAACGGTTTAATCTCGACGTTATTTGCTTTCCTCGGCTTCGGCATTTTGCTCTCGTTGACACCGTGCGTGTTTCCCATGATCCCCATTATGTCGGGCATGCTGGCGCGCGCCGGCGATGAGCTTTCGCTGGCACGCAGTTTCGTCCTCTCGGCGGCTTATGTCCTCGCGATGGCAGCGTCCTATGGCACGCTTGGGGTCTTCGCGGCATGGTCGGGCGAGAATCTTCAGGCTGCCTTGCAGACGCCCACAGCCATCGTCGCGATGAGCCTGGTGTTCGTGGCTCTCTCGCTTTCCATGTTTGGCCTCTACGAGCTTCAATTGCCACAATCGTGGACGTCCAGGCTTGCGGCCACGGCGGGCAACAAGGGATCGATCGGCGGGGCCGCGGCGCTTGGCTTCGGTTCGGCCTTGATTGTGGGGCCCTGTGTGACGCCGCCGCTCGCGGCCGCGTTGGTCTACGTGGCGCAAACGGGCGAAGTGGCGCGAGGCTCCTTGGCGCTGTTTGCGCTGGGCCTCGGCATGGGCCTTCCTCTCGTCACCTTTGGCGTGCTCGGTGCCAGGGTGCTTCCGCGCTCAGGGCCCTGGCTCGCACGCGTGAAGCATATCTTCGGCTTTGTGTTCATTGCACTCGCCATCTGGATGCTCTCGCGCATGATGCCGGTTCGGCTCGTAGCAGCGGCGTGGGGAGCATTGTTTCTCGCGGTGGGAGGCTATTTCGTCGCAACGTTCATCTTTGCGGGCTCGCGGCGGTTTTCTCACCTCGCTGCTGCGGCGATCGGTGCCTTAAGCGTCGCTTATGGCGGGGCGCTGGCGGCCGGAGCAGGTACAGGGACATACGAGCCGCTCCAACCGTTGGCTGCGGTCGGACTAGTGACGTCCCCCGCCAATGCGACCGGTCGGGCCGACGGGTTTCGCGTCGTCACGAATGAGGCCGAACTCCAGAGCGCGATTGATCTTGGACGCAAGCAGGGCCGGGTGGTCATGGTGGACTTCTCCGCCGAATGGTGCACCGAATGCAAGCTGATGGAGCGGAACGTCTTTTCACAGGATGTCGTACGGCAAGAATTTCGTGAACTATTGCTTGTCCGCGCCGATCTCACGCATTTCGATCAGGATAGCAAGAACCTGATGAAGCGCTTCGCGGTCGTCGGACCACCGACGATTGTCTTCCTTGGCTCCGATGGCGCAGAGATTCAGGAAGCTCGCATCGTGGGAGATATCGGCGTTTCCGGCTTTCTCAGCAAATTGGCCAAGGCTCTTCGAGCCTGATCACAGCCCCTGAAGGAGACTTGCCTTGATCAACACGATATCGCGCGCGCAGTTTCTGCGACTGGGCGCTCTCTCAGCCGCCGTTCTCATCATGCCAAGCGTGGCGTTCGCGGATGACAATGAGATCACGCGCGACATGATCCTGAACGACCCGGAAGCGCCGACTGGTGGGAATCCGAACGGCGACCTCACCATCGTGGACTTTTTCGACTACAATTGCCCATATTGCAAGGCGGCAGCAAAGAGCCTCGAGAAGGTCGTCAAGAACGATGGCAATATCCGATTAGTCTATAAGGATTGGCCGATCCTCCACCCGACGTCCATCATTGGGGCGCGCTTGGCTCTAGCGGCGAAATATCAGGGCAAATACCTGCCGGTCCACCACGCCCTGATGGACATCCCGGGATATGGCGTTGCCCAGGAGAAAATGATTGAGGCAACGCACAACGCCGGCATCGACGCGGCCCAGCTTGACTTGGATATGACAGCACACGCCGATGGCATAGCTCGTCTGATTAAGCGAAACCTGAATATTGCGGAGGCGATCGGTTTGCAGGGAACGCCGGGCTTTTTGGTGGGCACTTTCAAAGTCAACCAAGCCCTCAACGAGCAGGGCTTTGTACAGGTCGTGGCCGATGCGCGCGCGCGTCAGAAGGCCAAGTAACTTCGCCGTTCGTCTGGGGCCCCGAATTCATGCTGAGTTGCTACTTTGGCCGCTGTCTGCGGCTTATCCTGTCTGCCTGTGCATTGGCGACTGTTCTCGTTGGCTGCTCTGTGACTGGAGGACGGGTCGCCACGGCATCTCTTGCTCCTGCGGCATCGAACACCATGGCTCACTACGCGGCGCTCTAATCGGAGAAATTTCCCGTCGATGCGATCGATACATCGCAGATCAATCGGCGATTCCTTAAGCAGACCGTTACTTATCGCTCAGCACACCCAGCCGGCACCATCGTCGTTGATCCGCATGATCGCTTCCTCTATCTCGTTCAAAAGGACGAGCCACGCTATCCGTTACGGCGTCGGCGTTGGTCGCGAGGGGCTTGCATTCGCTGGCACAGGAACGGTGCGAAAGAAGCAAGAATGGCCGCATTGGACTCCCACCAGCACCATGATAGCTCGCGAGCCAAAGCGCTATGCGAAATGGGCGCGTGGCATGGACGGTGGTATCGGCAATCCACTCGGCGCCCAAGCGCTGTACCTGTTCAAGGACGGGAAGGACACGCGTTATCGCATTCACGGAACCACGGAGCCTGACAGTATCGGCAAAGCTGTATCGTCTGGGTGCATCCGCATGATGAACCAGGACGTCATCGATCTCTATTCCCGGGTGCCGCTCGGAACAAAGGTCGTTGTCCTACCAACCCATCGGTATAATACGCCGGCCCGTCGGCTACGAAATCCTGTTGCTGTATCTCGGCGGCTGGCGGTCCCTAACCTCGAGTGGAATCGGCGGCTTCCGAATTGGTTCCCTTCGCGATCGCGAAACCCAACACGAGTATCACCTAGTATCGCGTCCTTGTAACAAAAGGCTTGAACGAAACGAAAAACAAAGAGAAGCGGAGGGCTTCACACGAGCAGACGCAAGACGACGTGACGCGCTCACTAGAGAACTAGCGGAATATCCTGCGATGACAACGGAAGAGCTGATAAGAGGCCTGGTGGCAGATCGCCACGTCGAGCCTCGGGTCGATCGGCATCTGAACGTATCGTTGCTATCGGGTACGCTTCTGGTCACCTTGATATGCTTCTCGGCGATTGGATTTCGTCAGGATATCGTCTCCGCCCTGGGAACGGTCCGCTTTCTGTTCAAATTTGCTGTTGTTGTGCCTCTGGCCGTTTTCGCAGTTGGTGCGACTCTTCGAAGGGCCACGCCTGGGTCCGACTTCGGATGGTGGGGAAGATTGCTCCCGGTCCCGGCAATCATTCTTGCTTTCGGGGTGCTCGCGGAATTGATGGCCGTTCCTGCCTCTCAATGGATGGTTAGGCTGATTGGGTCGAATTCGCTCAATTGCATGACCATCATTCCGCTGCTTGGCGCAGGACCACTTGTGATGATCATCGTTGCCTTGAGGCAAGGGGCGCCGACCAATGCCGGACTTAGCGGTGCTCTAGCCGGATTGGCTGCAAGTGGTATCGCCGCGACCTTCTATGCAACGAATTGCTTCGACGACAGCCACCTCTTTGTTGTCACCTGGTATCCCCTTGCGGGCACCATACTCGTCATCTCCGGATATTTGAGCGGGCGCCGATATCTTCGATGGTAGATATTTGACCTGCCGCTATTTCGAATAGCAGTACAGCGAATCCGAATAACGAGCTGGCTCGATGGGTCGGTGCGAAGCGGATCGCATCAATGTGGCGCTTCGCCTTCTTTCGAGTCACGAAGGGCACGCGATCACACTCGTGACGTCTCTATTGATTAGGGTCTCATAGGACCCCTCACGGATCTCCTTGCTGGCATCACTCTGACTGCCAGGTTGCGAGCGCCGCGTCGGCATTTGATCAGTTGTTAAAGCCGCAGAATCGATCGCTCTACGATTGTCTTGGCGGATTTCTCTTTGATTGCTCGGCAATTTTGTTCTCAAAATTGGAAACGCAAGCCGACTGTAGGATCGATCGCGGACCTGTGCAGGAAGCCGCTTGCGAGACCGTTCGACACTTGTGCCCACATGATGCCTGCATAAGCGTCGAAGCGCTTCGCAAATCTGTAATCGGCGAGGAAGGAAATCGCATCCAGTTGTCCGCTGCACTGCGACAGGCTCGCATCGGTGCAATGACCCGCATTCAAGGTAGCGGGGGTCCCGCCCTGATAACTGTTCTGCTCTTCGTGATAGTACCCGACGCTCAGGTCGAGGTAAGGTCTAACCGCATATCTTGCGCCCGTCCAAAATACTTGGAGGATCCTATCGGTCGTGAAGGAGGTGTTATTGGCGCTGGCAAGCGTGTAGCCACCCAGGATGGTCTGGCCCGCAAACAAGGGGTTACTCGGGTTGGCGAATTGGATATGCTCATAGCCGCCGTAAAGCTTCACAGGCCCGATGGCATACTTGGCGAGAAGCATAACGCTGGTGTTGTCGGAGATCGTTCCCGCAACAAATCCGCTTCCCGGATCCGTAAGGGTTGTCGGGATTATTGTGCCCACAGATAACGGCGCTACTGAGATAGCGTCCTGAACGTAGCTGAAGATCGCATCAAACGACGGGCCGGCATAGTCCCCTCCGATTTGACCCTCAAAAGCATTGCCTGTGGCGCCACCGAAACCAGATCTAACTTGGGTTTCCGCAGCCGCGCGGAAGGGACCTACACTCACTAGATATTTGAAGGAATTGTCGTATATCCGATTCTCGGTGTCTCCCGCGCCACCGGTGGCTCCCTGGAAGCCGATCACGGAAAACGCGCCCGAATTGTACATGGGGTCATAGTTGAAGACACCGTCCGACGTTAGCGCGCTCTGTCGGCCATAAGTCAGGATTCCGTACTCGGATTTTAGACCGCCATAGGCCGCTATATTGAATGGCTGACCAGCTTTTGAAGAGTCTCCAAATGTTGTCTGCTCACTGAGCGGCAATCCGTTGTTCTGTGCAACGGACCCGGGTCCGTCGGAAAGCCTGCCCGACCAGGGATTAAATCCTGTTTGAAAATTGAATACCCCGGACAGCCCCTCAGTCAGTTCGACGTCTCCCTTGAGACCTATGAATGACGAGCTAAGCGCGTTCCCGGTAACACCAAGGTATTGACCGTTGCTGTTCCTGGAGATCAGGTAATTCACCCCTGCCCCGTAGGTGCTGCTCAATGGTTGAGCGTGGTCCAGGTAACTTAGGCTGAGATCCACGGCACCATATAGCGTAATGCCGTTCCAGGTCAGGCTATCGTTGGACGGTGACGCTTTCTTGCTTACTGCCTTGTAGGCAGTCTGACCGGCTGTTATCGAATCGACCGGCCGCTCTGCGCCGGCAGACTGCTTTGCCTGTCGCGCCTCAAGTTCGCGCTGTCGCTTTTCGAGATTGGTGAGTCGCTTGATCAGCGCCAGATTTTGCTCGCGCAGCTGTTGAGATTGAGCTTGAATGTCGAAGAGTTCGTCAGCGTGGCTCGCGGTTGTTAAGGCGAAAATGGACGCCGCCGAAATAAGAGTCATCTTCATGACATCTCCTCACAAGAACTGCGCGACGATCCGCTCGCTGAAACAAAGGCGTCGGCGGGGATCTCAAGGACAAAGAGTCATCTTCGCGGCTAGAAATTCCCAACCGTGGAAAGAAACCTTCGTTCGGTTTCACCCGCGACAGCAGGACGAAAACCTCTTCGCCATCACTGCTCGTAAGCGACAACGTCGTTGCGGTCGGCACTCCGCCGGCGGAATACCGCAGGGCGTGCTGTACCCAACCTTCTCATCAATTTGAGCGGGCAGGCGGACCTGCATCGAGCCGGCTGTTGCGGCAGGCATACGAAGGCAAGCGCCGCGGCCAACAACCTAAAGGTATCGGCGCCGAGGGAATAACGTCAATCACATCGGAGTCTTGCTACTGAAAGGTTACACCCGCAAGTACAAGGTACGTCGATCGAGCAATGACCAAAGGATCGCAGCACTCACCTGACAGGCGCAACTGGGATATGCTCGCAGAAGAGGCCTTGGAGCTGGCCCGCCTGATACCCCCAGGTCAAAAACGAAATGAGGCGCTCAAACTAGCAAGCCTATTTCGATGCACTGCCGACGCAATGGAGTCAGCTTCTGCCAAGCGAAGTAGACCGCCGAAGTAGCGTGACGACTGTGTTTCCTGATGATCGAGGGCGATCAGCGCCAACGCGTGAGCCACGCGTTCAAAAAGTAAGCGCGCTTCATGGGATCGCTGAAGACGAAGATGGAATCAGAAGTCACAAGCGCGATCCGGCACAATGGTTCTGCCAGGAAATCTAGACATCAACGCTTCGTGAAGATGAACTTCATGGTCTTAAGGCTGGCTTAAGGCGTGAAGTCATTCTGGCCTCGTAACGAACCCTGATCCGGGGTTCGGCTTGGGGAGGCGTCACCTGTGAAGAAGCGATCTACTTCGACCGCCGCGATTTCGTGCATCGCAACGACTGTACATGCCGAGAGTTGTCGGACCTCAGCGATCAGCCGCGCGGCTCCACCTACATAACAATGCGTTGGCATATGGCCGACAGGCGGATGATGTCGCTACCTGTGATGCGCCAGCCCAACGCGGCGGCGTTATCGGCGATGGACCTCCAGGACGCCACGGATCATGGGGCGAACCGAAGATCACTTACGATCCGTCCCATCATGGTCTCGCGCTATCGCCTCTAGTGCAGGACCTGTCTAGCCGCTGATCAATATCGGTCATCGACACCGCTGGTGTCGGGCTACTTATCGTGCAGCGTAACTTTGACGCGACACATCGCTCGATGAAAATCGAGACGGAAATATCGGTGTTGAATAGTTCGATGGGGTGTCGAGGTGAGCAACAACACACAGGAACGCTTCCAGCGGGACATCATGCTTCAGCGCGACGCCGCGCAAAGCTTGGCACGCTTTCTCAGCGGTGACGCCGACGTAGCGAAGGACATCGTTCAGGAGGCGTTTCTTCAAGCTTATCGCGGCTTTGAAGGCTATCAGGGCGGCGATCCCCGCGCCTGGATCTTTGCGATCGTGCGCAACTGCCATCGCAACTGGTTGAAACGGCGGCGACGCAAAATGCGATTGGAGGTTGAGAGCACCAGCAGCTCGTTGCCAGACGAGGATCCGATTGAAAATGTGGCGTCAGATGCCGATACGCCGGAAATGACGCTGTTGCGCCAGGCGGAATCGATGGCGGTGCAACTCGTGCTCAGCAACATGCCTCGTCCAATGCGAGAAGTGCTGGTGCTGCGCGAGCTCGAAGGATTGTCCTACCGCCGGATCGCCGACGTTACGGCGCTGCCGATTGGCACGGTGATGTCACGCTTGGCGCGGGCACGCGCGCAGTTCCAAGCAGCGTGGCGCCAACAGTTGGAGAAGTGAGAGTGACACGGATGCTTGCGCGGTAGACGGCATGCGATCTCCGACGGAAATCCCCTTGAGACCCCGTCCTCCCGGCGGACGGGGTCTCTCCGGATCGCCGCCAGAGCATTGCCCGACGCCGCCGGCTCATTGGTTCGGGACCGAGCGAGGGCAAAACGGCATTTGGATGTCTTCAGCAAGGATCACACCCTACAGCGGGACGGAGCGCCCGCGTTTTGCCGGCGGGGCTTACTTGGGCAGTGCAGCCGAGAAGTGATAAGCCGCTAACGAGGAGGCCTCATGTTCTGCGGTGCGCCGCGCATGGCGGCGATGATCGACTCGGCGGCGGTATTCCGCGAGAGAGGAAGCTTCGGCGTTCGCCGTTTCACCACCCGATCGATGTCTCGCATTCAAGGAGAGTCCCGTTGAAAGCCTGTCGAGAGCGCTTACGCTCTCGCTTTCATCTCGCCGGGGCTTTCCAAGGGATAGCGTCGCAAGGTCAAGTGCCCTACAAATTGGCGGGTAGCAGATCGGGGCCTGAGTTGCGGGCATGCGAGTTGTTCGAGGAGAGGGCAGGTCGACGCTGCTTTGCATGGAGAAGTCAGGCACATTCCCAAAGTTGCGGCAGATCGCCCCAGGGCGAGTAACTTGCACCTCGACGAGGTGATCAAGTGGCAGAAGGCCTGGAGGAGAAGGCTGCCTGAGGAGCGGCATAATGAGCAGTGAGCAGACACCATGAAGACGACGCCGACCATCGCCAGCTTCGTGCTGGCGATTTCATTTCATTTTCAGCTCTTGTCTCGAGCCCCTATTGCCGCACAACAGCTGATGGCAAGGGCAGGATTGCAAGGAATGGAACCTGCGCATTCGGGTATTTCTCGTCTGGTTATTGCTGTGAGGCGCTCGATCGGGACACGCCGCGAGCCTTCTCAAAGATCGGGGGCAGAAGCCTGTGAGCGCCGGACCACCATACTTCTGCATTCAGGGTCTGATCTCAGGCCCTTAAGTTCCACTTAAGGCCACTCCGCAATCGTTGCTCGACGCAAACGAAGGAGTGTCCAAATGTCTCGTCTTTCAGTTTTCGCCGCGGCAGCTGCTTTGTCGGTATTGGCAGCAACCCCGGTGGTCTTTGCCAAGGAGCATCACCCCGCCCGCAAAGCGAGGCAGTACATCAGCATCGATCGTCTCAGCCAAGGCGGGCCCTACGCAGAGCCTCGGCCGCCGGTCCACTACGATGACACGCCAAGCTACAATGACCCTTCGAAGTTTGGCGGCGGCGAGGCGTTGCCGGTGACACACTGAGAGCTCGAGATGTCAGTAACGCGCGATCCCGGATGCGATCGGCTAACTCGCACACAACCACGCGCCACTTACGCAATCGACGCGCAGACTCGACCTGTTGGCGGGCCGAGTAGACGCAGCGCCATCGTCTTAGGTTCTGCACAATGGCGGCGAAGTGGAACTCGTCGCGGGCGCCGGTGAGACCGCGAAGGCGCATCCGTTCGAAGGCATGCTGGACCGTCAAGTGTGCAAACCGCATCTCCACCTTTTTGCGCGCATTGCTCGAATCCTTATTGATGTCGCGAGCGATCTTCTTGAACTGAGCGCGCGTGCATCGATGCTTGAGCGTGCAAGCGCGGCACTCTAGAGGTTGTGCCTACCCCCGCGGTCTCCGTGATCGTGCTGATGTGCACGACCCGGTTTGATGAGCGGGCATGGGAAACGGGGCGCTGGCCATAGGCCCCAAGCTACCGCGCCCATCCTCGACTCTACCGAAGCGGCGTTAGGCTCCAAATTGCGCGCCCGCCGCGGTACCGGCGAGACATGAGAGGAAATCGGCTTTGACCGTCCGCGCATGATGTTCGGTGACGTCGTGCACGAGCCTATCCCGATTTGAAGTACCCAATGACTGAGGATAGGCGGCGCGATCGCGCTTTGGCGTCCGACGACCGCGTCATCCAACCCGCGCCCATCGGCAGGCACATGATGGTTGGTCGCGAGATCGTGTCATCGCCTACGCCGAGGCGGGCGCGCCTCTTCAGGCTGGCTTAAGCCATGGTGGCCTCCATCGACCACCAGAAACTGTGGCGTGGCGCGTTCGATGAAGGCTTTCTGCCACACATGACCGAAGCCTCGTCTCGCGCGACGGCTTAACGTCATGGAGAGACGACACGATGATTTCACTCAAAACCATCGCGGCAACCGCACTGTTTTCAGCCCTTACGGCAACCACGGTGTTCGCTCAGGCCGCCATTCAGGAGCCGGGCGCGTTCGCGTTCTACTATCCCTATCTTGACGTGTTGAACGGAGGCGCGCCAACCCCTGCCGCCAGGTTGATTTTAGAGGGGCCCGCCGCCCTGCAGGCCTATGCGGCAAGGGAGAGCGGCATAGGACCCCGCCAGTGGCAGCGCTACCGGTCCCATCACACCGGCCGGCATCACCACGTCCTTCATAGCCAAGGCTACGCCGTTACGGGCTGGGTCCACGCAGCGCCTCGACCCGCCGGTTCACTACGACCGAACCCCTCACCATGACAATCCGTCCAAGTTTGGCGGCGGCACGGCGTTGCCGGCGACGCCCTGAGGTTTCGAGATGGCAGCACGGCGCCCGAATCATGTCTCCCGCAAGTTTCAAGCAGAGGAATTGATCTATGAAAGTTCGTGCACCCGAGACGCGCGGAAAATTCTTGCCCGTGATCGCCGCCGCCAGTGTCGCGGTGCTGGCGACCGCGGCACTGTTTCTGCTCGAATTCACCCCACCCCGCGATGCCCGCGCCACCGACCCTGGCATGATCACCTCCGCCGCCGCCAGCCGCGCCGGCGCAACAGTGCTGCCGACCGATCCCAACACGGTCGGCCGCGTGCGTGGAGAGGACGCGCCTTGATCCGATCGCGAGATACCACCCCAGCGTCGTCCCGGCTCAGCGCTCGCTTGACGAGGACGACGAAGCGAGATCTACGTTCCTTCTCTAGCAGCGCCTTGAAATCGGCCCGCGCACGTTGCGCCTCGGCACGCGCGGTGTCGGCGGCATCGCCGAGGCCGAACTAGCCGTGAATTAGACCTTCGCCGGAATGGTGCGCGCCTGACGGTGGCGGGAAAATATGCGCACCGAGCTCGTATCGATCGATGTTGATTACGGTATCGCCGGCGGTGCGCAATGGTACACATCTACGTTTCCCTTTTGCTGAGCGCTCCTTTCGCGAGACCGACGAAAGCGCAGAAGAAATCCAGGACATAACAGCTTGAATCCGCGCTAGTTGTCGGATCCGAGGATGTACAATCAGCCAGACTTCACGGGTGAGGACGGTTCCATACTCCGGTACCGTGTGGAGTTCTTTGAAACGGTTTTGCATGAAAGTGGGAAGCAATGAAAGCTATTGCGAACGGCATACAAGATAACCTCGCCGTCGTTAACGAGCAAAGGTATCGGGTTGGCCCCACGATTCTGGGAGGCGATCCATTGACCTGAGGAACATTTGTGTGAGCGTCCTCGAACGTGAGCCAGGGAAGATCTTCAAAGTTCGTCCCGGCAAGATGGAAAGTTGAGTATTCAATTTCACCAACTCGCTGACAGAGCATCCCGTCGTCTTTGGAAGGTCGCGCAAAGCGCACCTGTGTGTGGAGTGTTCGGACTCCTGTGTTTCGTCGTGGTGGTCTTGGCCTCACCATTCAAGTCGAAGATCCGGCTTGAGGCTGAGAATGCCGTTCTTCGACATCAGTTGAATGTCTTGAGGCGCAGGCTCCATGGTCGCGTGAGGCTTACGAACAATGATCGCTGGTTCTTGATGTGGCTGTACCGCTGGGTTCCGTCTATCCTGCAGGTCCTCACGATCATCCAGCCCGAGACGCTCGTGCATTGGCACAGGGCCGGTTTTCGCTGCTACTGGCGCTGGAAGTCGCGCCGGTGGGAGGGCGGCCGCAGATCGACGCGGAGCTGCGCGCGCTGATCCGGCTAATGAGCATCGAGAACCCGCTATGGGGCGCGCCACGCATCCACGGCGAATTGCTCACGCTTGGGTTTCAGGTCGCGCAGTCGAGCCTCGCCAAATACATGGTCAAGCGACGCGGGCCATCCAGCCGGGAATGGCGGACGTTCTTGCGCAACCACGCGCCAAACATTGCCGCCATGGACCTGTTCGTCGTTCCAACGATCGGTTTCCAGTTGCTCTATGCTCTCGTCATCGTCCGGCTCGACCGCAGATCCCTCGTCTGGATCAACGTCACAGCAAATCCGACGGCCGAATGGGTTGCACGTCAAATCACGGAGGCATTTCCCCGGGATGAGGCTCGGCGCTACCTCATCCGGGATCGCGACCGGATCTATGGCAGCGTCGTCACGCGCCGATTGCGGGCCTTGGGCATCCGGGACAAGCCGACTCCATCAGCTTCGCCATGGCAGAACGGCTACGCGGAACGGCTGATCGGATCAATCCGGCGAGAATGCGTCGACCACGTCATTGTCCTCGGCGAGGCGCAGCTACGCCGAATTCTGCGATCCTATGGCCGCTACTACAACGACATTAGAACGCATCGTCATTGGATAAGGATGCGCCGGCCTCGCGTCCAGTTCAACTAATAGGAAACATCAAATCACACGTGATTTTTGGCGGGCTTCACCATCACTATGTCCGGGTATAGCGGGTTTTCAGTACACACAGGCTTCCAGGGCAGCTCTCACCAGCATGCGCTCCGAAGCAGCGCTCGCATGCGTTGCGAAAAAGATACACTGCGACATGAACCCGCTTGCGGCACGTCGCCGCGCATTGTGCGACATGCCTTCTGCGCTAAAACTGTGGGGGGCGTTCGATTTCCGACGTACAGGTTTCACGGCGGAGGCCGGTAATGGCGACAACCCAAATCCTGATCCTCGGTCCGGCGGCGAGCCTTTTGCTCGCAACCAGCGGAGCCGTGGGCGCTGACCTTCCTGTCAAAGCGAAGCCGATCGAATATGTGAAGGTCTGTTCGCAGTATGGCGCTGGCTTCTGGTTCATCCCGGGCACCGACACCTGCATCAAGATCGGTGGCTATCTCCGCGTCGACACCACATTCAATGGCGGCATACAGGGCACGCCTCCCTGGAACGGCGACGCAGGCCAACACAACCGCTACTTCGACAACTTCGCCGCCCGCGCCCGTATGCTATTGTCATTCGATACCCGCACGTCGACCGAATATGGCACGGTCCGTACCTTCGGCCAGGGCCGGTTTACGTTCAGCACGCTTGGTAACAACACCTTCAACCCGAACTCGATCAACGGCTCGCTGCCGGTCGCAAACTCGCAGCTGCTCGACACTCCCGGAGGCGGCTTCGTTTCCATCCAGTACCTCTTTCTCCAGTTCGCAGGCTTCACCTTCGGTCAGTCGGCGTCTGCCTACGCCTCGCCTTGGCAGGGCTACCCCGGCAACATCACGGACTTCCTG
>NZ_AXAP01000093.1 GCF_000472865.1 Bradyrhizobium elkanii WSM2783
CATGGAGATGCTGCACGCGATCCGCGACGCGGTCTTGCAGCACAAGGCCGATGTCGGCCTCGGCTTCGATGGCGACGGCGACCGCTGCGGCGTGGTCGACAACACCGGCGAGGAGATCTTCGCCGACAAGGTCGGCGTGATGCTGGCGCGCGACATGTCGGCGATCCACAAGGACGCGCANTTCGTGGTCGACGTGAANTCGACCGGNCTGTTCATCACCGATCCGGTGCTGCAGCAGCAAGGCGCCAAGACCGCGTATTGGAAGACCGGCCATTCCTACATGAAGCGCCGCACCAACGAGCTTGGCGCGCTCGCCGGCTTCGAGAAATCCGGCCACTTCTTCTTCAACAAACCGTTCGGCCGCGGCTATGACGACGGCCTGGTCTCGGCGATCGCGATCTGCGAGATGCTCGACCGCGCGCCCGGCAAGTCGATGGCCGACCTGAAGGACGCGCTGCCCAAGACCTGGTCGTCGCCGACGATGTCGCCGCATTGCGCCGATGAGGCCAAATACGGCGTGGTCGACGCCGTGGTGAAGCACTTCGAGGGCCTGCAACAGCAGGGCGCCAAGATCGGCGGCCAGGCGATCCGCGATCTCGTCACCGTCAACGGCGTGCGCGTCACGGTGGAGGACGGCAGCTGGGGCCTGGTGCGCGCCTCCTCCAACAAGCCGGAACTGGTGGTGGTGGTCGAAAGCCCGGTCAGCGAGCAGCGCATGCGCGACATGTTCGAGACCGTGGATAGCGTGCTGCGCACGCATCCGGAGGTCGGCGAGTACAATCAGAAGATCTGATTGAGCTGTTCGCCATGCCCACCGTCATCATGCCTCGCGCATGCGGGCATCCAGTACTCCGCGGCGTCTCACTCGAAGACGAGTGTCTCTGGAATACTGGATCGTCCGCCTTCGCGGGCGATGACAGTGGAGTGACGACTTACGCGGCCGCTCCGCAGTCGGCCGCCATCCATCGGGAAGGCGCCCGGCAACGTCCTTGATGACCGAGCGAAATTCTTTCCGATCGATCTTGACATGCCGGCCTCTATCCCGCTGTCTACCCCTCGCATCGCACCTTTGCTTTCAACAGCTCTAGATTGTAGAGACTCTTTGCGCCAACGCTCCTTGAGAACCCAATCTAGCGGAGAATGACGATGATCCTTGTGACCGGCGGGGCCGGCTATATCGGCTCGCATGCTTGCGTGGCCTTGTTGGCCGCGGGCGAAGATGTCGTCGTATTCGACAATTTCTCCAACAGCAGTCCGATTGCCCTGCAGCGCGTCCAGCAGATTTGCGGCAAAGCGCTGATTGGCGTTGAAGGCGACATTCGCGACGAACGCGCGATCGAGCAGGTGCTGACGCAATACAACTGCACGGCCGTCATGCATCTTGCCGGTCTGAAATCCGTTCAGGATTCCGTTGCGCAGCCGCTCGAATATTACGATCAGAACGTTATCGGATCTCACCGGCTGCTGCGCGCGATGCAACGGTCGGGCGTCAAGAACATCGTGTTCAGCTCATCGGCCACTGTCTACGGCACCCCGAAATTTCTGCCCTATACCGAAGACCATCCCCTCAATCCCGTGAACCCCTATGGGCGGACCAAGCTCATCATCGAGGACATGCTCCGCGACCAATATGTCAGCGACTCGAGCTGGGGGATCGCCATATTGCGCTACTTCAATCCAGTCGGGGCGCACGAGAGCGGATTGATCGGCGAGGATCCCCGCGGCGTCCCCAACAATCTGGTCCCCTTCGTGGCTCAGGTTGCAATCGGACGACGCGAGCGATTGAACATATGGGGCGCCGACTACCACACGCCTGATGGAACAGGCGTTCGCGACTACATCCATGTCATGGATCTCGCGCTCGGACACCTGTCCGCACTGAAGGCATTGGACAGTCCGAAATGCTTCTCGGTAAATCTCGGAACCGGTACCGGCAGCAGCGTGCTCGAAGTCGTTCGCGCTTTCGAAAAAGCGAGTGGCCGGCCCGTCCCATATGACATCAAGCCGCGTCGGGCGGGTGACATCGATGCCTACTACGCCGCCACGGAAACCGCGTCCCAACTGATGGGATGGAAAGCGGCCAGATCGCTCGAGACCATGTGCGCAGATCATTGGCGCTGGCAGAGCAATAACCCCAATGGATATTGCTGATCGTCACGAGTGAAGGCGCCGCTATCGACTGCGATATCCCGCCTCACGCGCAGGCCTCGATCAAGAATGGGCATCGATTCTCATTGCGCGCAGCGCCGCCCTTTCGGGCAGCGCTTTGCACCACGTGGCACCTTTTATCAAAGGACACGTTTCGCGGTTAATCCTGTTGGTCGATCGTACGACATGATCCGCCGGAAACTTCTATTCTGGCAGAATTATTGCGTTATGTAACGGCGCAGAAATCTCGTTTTGGGGGCTTTATGACGAAAAAGCGTGCTTTAATTACTGGCGTTACCGGTCAGGATGGTGCCTATCTGGCGGAACTCCTCCTGGAAAAAGGATACGAGGTCCACGGCATCAAGCGCCGGGCTTCGCTTTTCAACACCGATCGAATTGACCACATTTATCTCGATCCCCACGAGGCCAATCCGCCATTCCGTTTGCATTATGGCGACCTCACGGACTCTTCCAGTCTGGTCCGTATCGTCGGCCAGGTCCAGCCGGACGAGATCTACAATCTCGCAGCGCAGAGCCATGTCGCCGTTTCATTCGAGGAACCCGAATACACCGCAAATTCCGACGCGCTGGGCACGCTGCGCCTGCTCGAGGCCATCCGCATTGTCGGCCTGGAGAACAAGACACGCTTCTACCAGGCCTCGACTTCGGAATTGTACGGGCTTGTGCAGGAAATCCCGCAGAAGGAGACGACGCCCTTTTACCCTCGCTCGCCCTACGCCGTCGCCAAGCTCTATGCGTACTGGATCACGGTCAACTACCGTGAAGCGTATGGAATGTACGCCTGCAACGGCATCCTGTTCAATCACGAGTCCCCGGTCCGCGGCGAGACATTCGTGACGCGCAAGATCACGCGGGCGCTGGCGCGGATCCATCTCGGGCTGCAGGACCGCCTCTACCTCGGCAACATGGACGCGCTACGCGACTGGGGTCACGCGCGCGACTATGTCGAGATGCAGTGGATGATGCTGCAGCAGGACAAGCCGGATGACTTCGTGATCGCCACCGGCAAGCAGTATTCAGTGAGGGATTTCGTCAACCACGCCGCGGCCGAGATCGGAATCAAGGTCCGATGGGAAGGCAGCGGGGTTCACGAGAAAGGCTATGACGAGGCGACCGGCAAATGCATCGTTTCGGTGGACCCCCGCTATTTCCGGCCGTCGGAAGTCGCGACCCTGCTCGGCGATCCCTCCAAGGCAAAGCACAAGCTCGGCTGGGAGCCGAAGACCTCGTTCGAGGCGCTGGTCAAGGAAATGATGCAGGAAGATCTTGAATCGGCCAAGCGGGACGAACTGATCAAGCAGCACGGCTTCCGCTACTACGCGCGGCACGAATAGGAAAAAAGGCGCCAGACGCGGACCGCTTGCGGCGATTGCTCGAGCGCATTGGTTATCCAACCGCTCGAGCGTTTGACCAGCTTATTTGCCGGTCAGGCGCACCTACTCCTTGACCGGAAGCAACAGCGCTTCCGGCTGGAGCTGTGTCCCACCGCTGCTCTGCGGCCTGGCACTGTCATCATCAATGGATAGCATCTCCCTCAGCCACTGATGGATGATGCGTTCCCTGTTCCAACGTTCGAGCGCGCGCGTCCTGCCCTGCTTGCCCAGAACATTTCGAAGCGGCTCATCTTCGCCGAGCGCTCGGACAGCCTCGGCCAGCGCATTCGCATCGCCCGGCGGGACGACCAAACCGGCGCCCTCCACTTCATCGGCCAGCCCGGTACCCGATCCAGCCATAGCGATGACCGGCCGCCCGGAGGAGAAGATGGCTCCGAGCTTGGAAGGCAGCACCAGATCTGCCGCCTCCGCTCGCTGCGGAATCAGGTGAATATCCGCGGTCGCCATCAACGCGGCAAAACGATCGTTGGGCTGCACGCCAAGGAAATGGATGTTGCCGCGCCCCTGTGACATCTCCAGGAGCCTCGGCTTGTGAGGCCCCTCTCCGGCGAGAATGAAATGAACGTTGTGGTGACTTTCCTCGAGGGCAGAAGCCGCCTCCACGACGAGGTCGAGCCCCTGCTTATTCGACATCGTTCCCGAGTAGAGGGCGACGACGTCGTCTTCTCCAATCTTGAGCTCAGTTCGGAAATTGACCGTTGCGGGACCCGGAGTGATTGCGCCGGTGTCGATCCAGTTTCGGACCTCCCTCACCTTCTCCTGCGGAATTCCCTTCTCTTTGAGACGTCGCAACATCTGCGGTGAGATTGTGGAGACGCGGTCGAAGGATTTCAGGATTCTCGCTTCCGCGCGCAGCATCAGCCGACGGAGCCTTTGGTTCTGCAAAAGACCGAGATCAAAGGCCGCGTCCACCTCAAAGTCCTGCACATGAAGCCAGGATTTCGCCCCGGTCAGGCGTGCGGCGGCGGCGACGAGGGCCGCTGATGTCAGCGACGGCGCTACCGAAAGCATGATGTCGGGTCGCCACGAGAGCGCCGTCCGCACCAGAGGGATCGCACTCGCCATCGCAAACGACGCATGGTGAACGAGCCGCTTGGCCCCTGACGGACGGGCGGGCACGTAGATTGGCGTACGGATCACCTGCACGCCATTCAGCTTTCTCGACCGGAAGTACCAGGATCTGAAGCCCCGCGGAATTCGCCACGCCGGATAATACGGCGGTGCGGTGATCACTCGGACGTCGTGGCCTTCGGCCACGAGACTTTCGCAGAGCTCAGTGTTGTATTTCGCGACACCGACAAGATCGGGCGCGTAGTTGATGCCCACCAGAAGTATGCGCATTAAATGCAGACCAAATCAAAGATGTTAAGTTTCTTAGTTTTTAGGCGAGATACTGCACTCCGTTCAGTTTGACGCACTGGGACTAAGCGCGAGATTGCGGCCGTATCCGCGGAGAAAATCGGCGTAGGCCGCGGCGAGGCCGGCACGCATCGAAATCTGCGGGCGCCAACCGAGTTCGCGGATACGCGAGCTATCAAGCAGCTTGCGCGGGGTGCCGTTGGGCTTGCTGACGTCGAAGACGAATTTGCCCTGATAGCCGACGACCTCGGCGACCAGAGCGGCGAAATCCGCGATCGAGAGTTCGTCCCCGCTGCCGACATTGATCGGCATGTCCTGCGAATATCGCTTCAGAAGGAAGGCGCAGGCATCCGCCAGATCATCGACGTTGAGGAATTCGCGGAGCGGCGTGCCGGTGCCCCACACGGTAACCGTCGGCGCTCCCGCGAGCTTGGCTTCATGAAAGCGGCGGATCAGCGCCGCCGGAACGTGGCTGTGATCCGGATGATAATTGTCGCCCTTGCCATAGAGATTGGTCGGCATGGCCGAGATGAAATCATCGCCGTATTGACGGCGATAGGCTTGGCACATCTTCAGACCGGCGATCTTGGCGATCGCGTACCACTCATTGGTCGGCTCGAGCGGGCCCGCCAGCAGTTGGTCCTCGCTGATCGGCTGCGTTGCGTGCTTGGGATAGATGCAGGACGACCCCAAAAACAACAGGCGCTGAACCCCGATCGCGTGACTGGCACGCACCACGTTCAATTCGACCGAGAGGTTGTCGCAGAGAAAGTCGACCGGGAAATTGTTGTTGGCGCCGATGCCGCCGACTTTCGCGGCGGCATGCACCACGACATCAGGCCGGTTTGCCTCGAACCAGCGAAGCGTCGTCTCTTCCTTGGCAAGATCGAGCGCGCTTCGGTCCGCTGTCAGGACCGTGCAATTCTCGGTTGAGAGCCGACGTACGATCGCTGAGCCGACCATACCTCGGTGTCCTGCGACAAAGATTCGTTTATCTGCAAGATCGTAGTGAAAGGGCGCCATCATGCGCCCCCTTCCGCGTGCCCCGCGCGGAAAAACAGACAATCAAAACTCATTTCAAAAAAAGCCCAACACACGCTGCGCGCTTGCAGCCCCAAGCGCGCGAACTTGCTAACACAAGCTTCACCATTAGACAGCCCCACGCCCAACCTCACCATAGTTCATGGTGAATGCAGAGAGCCGCACAAACTTGTGGCAACACACGGCGCAAGAAGGCAGCAGCGATTTAGCTATCGCGCCGGTGAAGCAGCTTCGTGCGGTGATTTAGTAGGCGCGCCGAAGGACTGTTGTGCCGGGAGCAACGCAGACACGATCCCAATACCATCCGTACGGCGTTTCAACGCGGACGCGTGGACAACGACGCCACGGCACGTAGCCGTAAGGATAAGGTTGCCCCCAGAAGGTAACGGCCTGCACGGCATTGTCTGCTCGAAGCATGGCGGCCGTTGCCGGCATCTGAACGGCGGCCGTGGCCGAACTTGCCATCACGGCAACGCCGAACGTCAACCCAATAGCCCCTGCGAATGTCTTGAGCATGAAAACCCCCTAGCCCCAACAGTGCATCCCAAAGCCCCGCCGTTGCTGGCAGTGACAGGGAAGCGAGAAATTGTGGAAATAAAGCCCCAATGGCGCTGAGTTTATCAATGCCAGAAACAGAGCGCAACTTGACCACGACGATCTACGCGCGGCTGTGGTTTATCGGCATCGGTCGCGGTGCTCAGGGGTTGCCGGGCCACGCCCCCGGGCCTTCGAGATCGGGCGAACGGCGGTAGACGTCACGGACGAAGCCGTAATTTACCGCTTGCGACAGCGGCACCGTCTCCTCTCCCAGCTTTGCGAACATCAAAATGTCACGCAGCGTTCGCCAGCGGCTTTCGTCATATTCCGCGATTCGCATCCCTGTCGGCGAGACGAGATCGCGCTGCTGCTGAAGGTCGAAGGTCACGCGCTCCGCCCGCAGGCGGGCGGGATCGAATCCCACGATCAGCGGCACGCTGCGTGCATAGTCACCATAGGCGAGCTGCCAGCCGCGGATGATGGCTCGCAGGGCCTGGCCGACGATGGAGGGGCGATCGTGGACGAGATCGGAGCTGGCAAAATAGACCTGGCCCGGCACGTGGATGGCATATTCCTGCGGCCTGATGATGTTGAGGCGGGGCATGGCGGCGTCGGAGGGCACCGGCCGCGCGCCGATGTCGGTGATGACAGCATCGACCTCGCCTGCGCGCAGAGCCTGCAGATTGTCGCGGTCAGCGACCTTGGTGATCTGGCTGCGCGGCAGGCCGAGCTGCGCCATCATGGCGTCGAAAATCACCTCGCCCTCGCCTCCCCTGAGGACACCGACCCGCTTGCCGATGAGGTCGGCGGGACGCCGCAGCCCGGAGCTCTCGAGGGTGAGGATCGCGACGGAGGTGTCGAGGAAGCTGGCGGCGAATGCCGTGACGGGCACGCCGCGCCAGGCCGCCAGCAGGAACTTCTGCCCGGTTGTCACACCGATGGCATGCTCGCGTGCGACCATCTCGACAAAATCCGCGGTGGCTTTCTCCGCGACCGTGATCGTATGACCATCCTGGGCGAACAATCCCTGCTGCTTGGCAAGCATCTCGCCGGCGAAGCGCGCACCGAAACGGCCGTCGAGGAAGATCGTTGTCTCGTTGCGCGCAGGCGTTGTGGTGCGCGCAGGAGCAATGTCGTCGCGCTTGAACGCCAGATAGGCGACACTGAGGATGACGAGCGCGGCGACCGCCAGCCAGGCCCGGCGATATCTGCGTCGCGCGGCCTTGCGCGGGCGCCTGGACGTCCTGCTCAATGGGAGACTCCGCGAGATTTTCGCAACGCGCGCAGGGGTGAGATGCAAATGGGATACAATGCCAGCATATTGAGTAAGGTTACCGTTCGGTATCCCTTGTTTTCGTTCACGTTTGGATTGATACGCTGAGGCCCGGCTGAGCAAGTATTTTCATCAATTTTGTTTTGGCTGGCGGATACTTTTTTATGACGATATTGGCGACGCGTCCGGCCTCCTTACCCACGGGGGGCCCACCTCTCCAGCCTGCACAAATTAACGGCCAGCTCCCGGAATGGTCCGGGCGGAGCTGGCTGCGGCCAGCGCTGGTGGAATGGCTGGTGACGCTGGCGGATGGGCTGTTGATCTTCGTCTGCGGCGTCGGCTGCACGGTAGCATATCACCTTTTCATGCAATCGACGCTCGGCAAGACCGACATCTACGCCGCTGCCAGCCTGATGGTGGCGATCAATTTCGGGCTGCTCGTCACGGTGCAGAAGGGCTATGAGCTGACGGCGATCACCGACCTGCCGCGGCAGCTTCGGATCACGCTGACGACCTGGACCGGCGTATTTGCCGCGCTGCTGGCGATCGCCTTCACGATGAAGGTGAGCGAGGAGTTTTCCCGCGGCACGACGATCTCGTTCTACCTGGTCGGGCTGATCGCGCTGTCACTCTGGAAGATGGTGGCGGCGCGCTGGATACGGCGGGCGCTGCGCGAGGGCGCGTTCGCCAACAGCCGCGTGGTCGTGATCGCCGAGCAGGGGCTGCAGGCGACCTCGGCGGCGATGCTGGAATTGTGCCAGCACGGCTATCGGCTGATGCGCGTGTTCGAGATCCACACCAGCGAGCTCGCCTCGCCGCTTCTGATGTCCTCGATCGGCCCGCGCTTCGACGAACTCGTCGCCTACGCGCGCGAAGAGCGGATCGAGCATGTGTTCCTGCTGATGAACTGGAGCCGCCAGCACGCGATCGACAGCCTGTTGGACGGGCTGAAGATCCTGCCGATCCCGGTGCACCTGGTGCCCGACGCCAACGTCTCGCGCTTCCTGAAATACCCGCAGGTGCACAGCGGCAGCGCCTGGACGGCGGAGCTGCGCCGGGCGCCCTTGAGCTGGAAGGAGCGCGCGGTCAAGCGCGCGCTCGACCTTATCGGCGCCTCGTTCGCCTTGATCGTGTTCGCGCCGATCATGCTGTTCACCGCGCTCCTGATCAAATGCACCTCGCGTGGGCCGGTGTTCTTCCGCCAGACCCGCAACGGCTTCGGCGGCCGGGCGTTCCGCATCTTTAAATTCCGCACCATGCGCGTGCTGGAGGACGGCCCGACGATCCGCCAGGCGAGCAAGAACGACCCGCGCGTGACGCCGATCGGCAAATGGCTGCGGAGGACCTCGATCGACGAGCTGCCGCAGCTCTTCAACGTGCTGAAGGGCGACATGTCGCTGGTCGGCCCCCGCCCCCACGCCGCCGCCCACAACTCCGAATACGAGCAGATCATCGGCAACTACGCGTTTCGGCACCACGTAAAACCGGGCATTACGGGATGGGCCCAGGTGAACGGCTATCGGGGCGAGACGAGGACGGTGGAGCTGATGCAGAAGCGGGTGGAGTATGATCTGTGGTACATCAATAATTGGACGGTGTGGTTGGATCTGCGGATCCTGCTGGGGACGCTAATGGTTACTCTTGCACGGCCGACAGCCTACTAACGAGCTAAAGCGGGATGGGACTAGGTCCGCACCGGGCGCTTTCGCGACCGTCCAATCAAAATGTCGAAAACAACCCCATGCAAAGTAGCAATCACGCCTTCCGTCACCCCGTGAAGCCCGGCATCACCGGCTGGGCCCAGGTGAATGGCTATCGCGGCGAGACGAGGACGGTGAAGCTGATGCAGAAGCGGGTGGAGTGTGATCTGTGGTATATTAATAATTGGAGCGTCGGCCTGGACGTCTTCATTTTGTTGAAAACCGCAACACTTGCGCTCGGGTTAGGTCGCGGCGAAGCATACTGACGCAAATCTGACGCATCAAGCTTTGACGCCACCAATCGATGAAGTTCTACTCCGTTATAATGGTAGCCTATGACTGAGAGGATCGATTTCCAGCGTAGGTTAATGATGGCACTCGCAGGCGGGATGACCGCCGAAGCAGTTGCTCAAAGCGCATCAGCATTCGCTGCTAGTAAGAATGGGAAGATAGTACACGCGCCTACATTGCAGTCCGCCCGCACTCAAGAGCTGGACGATGATACGAGCGTTTACGTTGAAAAATTTGAGGATTCGTCCAGACCGGCATTTGCGTTGTATCAGCGTTGTAGTGCCGAGCCGCACCATCCTATGAAGTTTCAAAACGCGGGCAGATGGTGGAGTATAGACGAGCCTGCAGTGACGCCTCTCATGGCCGGCGCTCGCTTTGACGGAGAAACGGACGACACTAACGCTTGGAAAAGCGTCTTAGCGTTGAACAGGGCTGTATTTTTTCCGCCGGGAACGTCGCGAATTACGGCTCAGCTCGCGAACGGTCCATTTCATATCTTTGGAACGCCTACTGATGGAGTCAGCAGCCGTCCGTCTGTCGCTACTTTGCTGGTGGACGGCCCCGGAGTCACACCTCTAGCGAGCTCAAGCCAAATCACCGCGACGGATTTTGCGATCGAATATCAGAGTCGTGCAAAACTCCCAGGAACCGGTTTGATTTATGCACGAGCGCTCGTTGTGGAAGGAAGCATTGAAACAATCGGTTCAGAGCTAAGACTGACCATTCACGATGCACAGCACACCTCACCGCTAACCGTCGGATCTGCAATAGTAGCTGTGGCCGAAGTTAGCCAAGGGACTCACGATTTTCGCGCCAACGCTTACCGAGATTTCGATGATATCTTTATAATTTCGGAAGTTTTGTCTACCCAGACAGCGCGGCTGATAGGTAGACGCGGAACGAACATACAGCGCGGCACTCTGCATATTCGAGGCAACTGCTTCGCGAGCGTCTGGAAGGCCAGTCAGCCCACCGGTATCCGTATCGAGAGAATTCGATCCACGTTCTGTCCTGGTTACACTGTGATGCTCACAGGTGCCCAACAGGTCGACATCAACCGAGTCTATGGAGGCGGGCATCTCGGGACAGTAGGGGCATGGCCACACAATGGCCGCGCCTTCAACACTGGGGGCAACTATCACCACGTGCGTCTAGAGGGACTTATGAACTTTGCTGCATCTGGCGGCGTAGTGCATGCCTCCGGTTTGAATGACTCTTCAGTTCGACAGTGTCAATACGATCCAAATGGCTCTGATTGGGGCGGCGCTATCAACGCTCATTTCGTGAGTTCGATTGCGCCATATGCGTTCTTCAGCTCGCCATCTCTGGAATTTGTTGGCAATTCTGATGAGGATCATCGCGGTTCGACGGGCGCATACTTCTTCAACTGCGAATTCCTGACGGTAGATAAACGTCATTCCTATGACATAACTGGTCCAGCTAATACCTATGATACTTGTTCCTACCTGCTCGAAGGTTCAGTACGGGTCAATCCATCATCAATTCTGAAACGCACATACCGACATTGCGACAATCGTTCCGCGCAGGAAACGTTGAGGCTAGCGGGTGGCAGAGACCAAGCAGGACTTGACGTTTGGAGGGCAGGAATATTCCCTACCTTCACGCGATTTCAAACAACTCGCGACATGGAGATAAAGCGGTTTGTGCTCAGTCAGGAACGCATTCGGAGTAGCTCAGACAAGCAGATGTTTTGGACTATACCTAAGTCTGCCTTTTCCGGATGGGCCGGCGTCGGATTGAACCTCATAACTTCCGTTTTGTTCGCTCACTCCGCGCAATGGGCGTCGGACGTCAGCGCTCCCACCGTGGATTTGGGGACCATTTCTATCCCTACACTTTTCGGAGCAAAGCTAAGCTTATCGACCCCCGCAGACCATTATCTAGTCGGGAATAACATCCCCAATTTTCGACCTCTCGCCTTCTCGGAATCAAAAAACACGCAGGACGGCCTGGCCTTAACTCTAAATTTCGCCGTAGGGCCGCAGTTTGACAAGTCGTTACTGTGCACAGACATAGCACTCTATATCTCGATCCAAAGATACCGCTACGATGCGCCAGATCCAACATGATCTACCCGTGAGGTGCGACGGAGCCAATAAGGCGGGCACAAAGACGGCGCACGTCCTGCTATTTGCTGCATACGTTTTGTGTGCGCTAATGCAGAGCGTTTACGTCAGCCAAATCCCGCTTTCGTTGGTCGCCGCCAGCTACCTTGGCTTGCTCATGCTGGCTCTCGGCGAGGGGCATAGGCTCGTGATGCCATGTGTGGCAGCCGTCTTTATGTCAACTACCTTCATACTAATCTCCATTGAATCCCGCTTAGCTGAACTCGGAGTCATAAAGTTCGCGGTCGGATCTTCCTTGTTTTTCTTCACCTTGTTTGCACTGCCTAAACTCATCGAAAGGCATCGGGCGACATTCAGTAAGGCAATCACACTCGCCCTTTGGGTTCTCAGCGTCACATTCTTTCTCGATTATTTTGGCATAGCCTCTTTCAAAGCGCTTGGCCTTGTTCGCCTCTGGTCTGCTGATGGTGTTACCGAGATTGCGGTTACCAATGACCCCCGAACGTCTGGATTATTCAGCGAGCCTTCGTGGTTCTGTTTGGCCACTATCTCGCTCTTGACGGCCAACTGGTCGCTCGGCGGGTTATCTCCCATTCCCGTTCTTGCTACGGTACTGGCTATTGTTTTGTCTCAATCATCCACTGGGGTGGTAGGCCTGCTCCTTTTGTTTGCCGGGGTTGCTGGACCTAGTTGGCTCGGGGGCTCACGCACCAATAAATCAACTACTATAGTCCGCCGTTTCATTTGGGCCTTGTTCTTTGTCGGCTCTCTTGCTGTAGTTGCTCTAGCACTGGAACAAAGAGAATCGCTCGACGATTTCTCGAACTCAGCTAACAACGTACTCTCAAAGATATACGATCCGGGAAGCTCAAGTTCGGGCTCGACCCGGCTGTTCAGTCCTCTTCCGGTGATCGAGAAGGTTTCCGAAAATTCGTTCATCTTTGGGTTGGGTGCTTCGGCAATTAATCAAACGTTGTCTGGGAAGATTGGCACCGCGATCCTACCCTTCAACGTGTTCATTGAACTCGGGTTGTACGGCCTATTAGCCTATTCCGCAGCGCTTCTCTGGCCGATCTGGAGATTTCGTCCCACGCGTGTTCAGCTAATGCTGTGTACGCTTAATCTCTTCACTCTCGGCTTGCCTTCGTCGCCATTTCAGTCCGCTATGCTGGCTCTAATGCTCTTTCGCACTAGAGGTTACACTTCGACCAATAGCTTTGCGACGGCCCCTAAATTGGACAAATCGGAACGATCTTACACGCTACTGAGTCGCAACTGACAGTGCGATCGCTTGATAACAGCCAACCCGGAATTCGCTTTGAAAGTCTTGTGGATAGCTAAACAGACGCCGGTCCCGGAAAACGGTGGCGAACACATCTATACCCATGGAATCGTGACTGCGTTAGCGCCGCTGTGCGATCTCACGCTCCTGTGCTATGGCGCAACCGACGTACAAGATTGTCGCTCCCTCTTGCCTGGTATCAATACTCGACAAGTGCCCCCTTACCCAAATTCGGAATTATCGAGTTTACTATCTCGCTTTCCAAACAATACACACCGATACAACCAGAACCATTTCGCGCAACACGCCGTTCGGATTTGTCGGGAACTTGCTCCTGATGTAATAGTGGTCGATTCTCTCGCAATGGCTTGGACTTACAAGATTCTCATTGAGACTGCCCCACAAGCGAGCCTAGTCTATTTTTCTCATAACTTCGAATCCGCACTTCGAGCAAACATCGCGGCCGCCGAAGCCGGCAATCTGATCTCGAAACTTGTACGGTCCGTAGATAGCTTCAAAACAGCTATACTTGAGAGAAACCTATGCCTAAGCGCCCACCTAATCACGGCGATAACCGAACATGACTTACATTGTTACGCGAGCAGCTATCCCACAAAAGCGAGAGTTTTGATAACACCGGGCTACCACAATATTCCGTCTCAACTCCGCCCGCTTCCAAAAACACGCACAGCGTGTATTATTGGATCGTTCCTATGGAGCACAAAACGCGCAAACCTTGTTCAGTTTCTGGACGAAGGCTACAGAACGCTGCAGCAAGGAAACGTCACATTGAAGATCATCGGCAATATGGAGGAGCCATTTCGACGCCATCTGCGTCAGAAATATCCCCAATTGGACATTACTGGAAAAGTTGGGAGCTTGGCCGAGGCCACTAACAATTGCAGGGCAGGTCTACTGATCGACAGCGTCGGCGGCGGGTTCAAGCTTAAGGCTCTTGATTACATCTTCTTGGGTTTACCGATGTATGCCCTTTCCGATTGTATGTATGGGCTGAACCTGACGCCACAGGACGATTACATTGAGGCATCAACCTCGAATGTATTAGCTGATTTCCTAGCGCACTCAATTTCTGATGATAGCTTGCTCGGCCTTCGGGATCGAGCATACCTCAAGTCGAGAGAACGATTCTCCTGGCGCGCGTCCGCCGCTCATTTTCTCGACGCGATCCGGCCGCCGCTTCCTCGAAACGGCCGCCACCTATGAGTCCCGCGGCGCCAGAACTAGGTGTCACGAAGGCTGCTCAGAGTCAGAGAATCGAGCATCTCGATGGGTGGCGCGGTTTAGCCATAATCTCGGTCCTGATTGGCCATTTTCTTCCAGTCCCGTATGTGAATTGGGGACATCTGGGCGTCGAACTATTCTTCGTTCTGAGTGGCCGGCTGATGAGCCACATACTTTTCGTTCAGAACGTTCCATTGGGCGTGTTTTTCCGTCGTCGCATCGCACGCATTTATCCAGCGTTGCTCGTTTTTGTGGCCGCTACTTTTCTTCCGGCTTTATATAGTGTGACACTCTTGGGTACTAAGCGACCTCTTGCCGATTTAGTGGATGCCACAGCCGCCGTAACATTCTGCACAAACTACGTTGAAGCAATTTTCACGCGAGGATCGATTTACACACATACTTGGTCGCTAGCAGTGGAGGAACATAGTTACGTCCTGCTAGCTCTCGTTGCATTTTGTTCAAAAAGAGATCGAAAGATAGCGCTGCAAGTTACAGTAGCTTTGGCAGCAGTCTGTATGGTCAACGGCATTTTCAATTCTTGGGCGCTTGGTCTCGCGGACTACCAAGTCTACTGGAGAACCGACGTACGAGCCGCTTCAATATTGATTTCGGCATCGATCTATCTTCTTCTTCCTCAATTTGGACGGATCCCCGCATACGCTGCGATCTTGGCCGCGATCGCTGGCATTCTCTCGTTTTCGAATTTCCTCTCTGGTTACATAAACTACACTGCAGGCACAATCATGCTGGCGATAGCGGTAAACACAATCGACTACTCACCCAGACTAGTGCGACAGTTTCTCGCTTCGCGTGTATTCGTTTGGTTTGGTGTGCTCTCATATTCGATCTATCTTTGGCAGGAGCCCTTCTACGCCGGCGTAGCCAAATTGGCCCAATTGAATTCGTTCATCCCAGCTATCCTGATATGCGCCGCTCTTTGTTGCGCAGCGATAAGCTACACTTTCATTGAGAGGCCCATGAGGGTCTTCCTGAATGCGCGCTGGCGTACGTTCAATCCATTCAAGCGATCGAAAGATGATATCTCGCTTCAGTCAACTTAACGTTGCGGTGATATCGCCAGCCGATTGAATGCAGTTGCAAAGTTTTCCTCGAAAGCATGTTGAGAGTACGGAACTCGTTTCAAGTCAGTTGGGTCATGGTACGATTTCTTACTCAGCCGCTTAAGACAGTCGTTGCATTCAACAACATCATCGACCTCGAAAAGCCATTCATTCGGAAGATAATCGATCATTCCATCCTTCCGAGATGCAACAACGGGCGTATTTAATGCTAAGGCTTCGAGCATCACCAGCGGGACCCCCTCGAAGCGGGACGGAAGCAATAAGCAATCTATGGACGACAGAACGACATCGACGGACGGCGTCCAATCTATGATGCGAACTCGGGCTTCGAGCTTACGTATCTTGATCATGCCCTCGAGACGCGCCACATCGGGCCCTTCTCCTACTATACAAAGATACGGATCGGTAATACCGGCAAAGATAGCGTCGAAATTTTCGATAACGAAGTCGTGGCCCTTCTGACGAAACTCTATCCGACCTATCATCGCCACAACGAACCCACTCACGTTAAGGCCGTGATCGAGCCGAAATCTACTCCTATCATCTGCCGGTTGGCTTTGGTCCCGCACGAAATTGTGGACGACTTCAACCTGAGCCGCTGGGGCCCATTTTTTTATGTCGGCTTTTGCACCCTCATAACAGGTGATGAACGAACCTATTGTTCGATAGTAGGCGCGATTTATGAGGTCACGGATCTGACCGGAAAGAGAACGTCCAGAAACAAGCTTGGCCGAATGGGCAAACGGCACATACCCAATCAACTTCATTTTGAGCAATTTGGCGGCGATTGCAGGGACAACCCCAACTTCGATTCGTCCCTGCAGCAATAATACAGCAGCGCAATCGCGCTGATGAGTCATGGAGCGCCAAACCAAACGGAACTCCCTAAGGAAGAAGAAGGGAAGCACACTTTTCAAACGCGATGATCTAATCGCAAGAGGTTCAACACTCATTGACGAATGCCGAAGGGTGCGCAGCATCTCAATAAACCGTTCATTGCGCATTGAACAAAGAACATGAATACGCCAGCCACGCGCAAGAAGGCCCTTAATCGCGGCGATCCCCATCACTTCATGACCACCAACCCACTCAGCTTCGCTAATCACTACTAGCAACTGCTCCCGCGAAGAAGTTGGCACTATCGAGCTCCGAGGCTGAGGTACTGCCGCATTGTGACGAATAGCGATGCGAGCAGAAGGAAATAGTAGAGTGGCAGCGACCAGACTGAGCTGGCCGAAACAACGCCGAATACAAGCAGAATTGTGCCATTTGCTGCCAGCATCGCAACTGCGTCCCATAGAATTATTCTGGATTTCCCAAGAGCGTTCAGACAGTTTTGCAGCATTATTCGAACGCCTTGAGCAACGAATAACAGCGACACAAGAATAAACCATCCGGCGATATGATCGTAAGATCCAGCAAACGTTTCACGAAAGAACATAAGAGCGGCCAGCGTGACAAGAATCACCGCGAGGCTTCCGGCAGATCCTAGTGCGAGTATCTTCCAGCTTCCTTTAATAGTTCCGCTTCGTTTAAACTGACCGAACATGATTGCATTTACAGCTTGCGGAACCACTAACACCTTTTCAGCGAACTGCC
Organism: Bradyrhizobium elkanii WSM2783; assembly: GCF_000472865.1. Taxonomy (GTDB): domain Bacteria; phylum Pseudomonadota; class Alphaproteobacteria; order Rhizobiales; family Xanthobacteraceae; genus Bradyrhizobium; species Bradyrhizobium elkanii_A. The sequence continues at coordinate 17,060 of NZ_AXAP01000093.1, forward strand.
ATGCCACCGCAACTAAGACGAAATACGAAGCTGGCACCGTGAAAGATGCGGAGAGGAGAATAGCCCGGAAAGCAGCGCTTTGCGCCGCACCTGAGAGCCCTACGGCCGCTCCATTCCTGACCGCGGCCTTCCAATCAACATCTCTGTGAACGGCAAACGAATTATAAGTCACCAACAACCACAAGATGTAGACCGCCGACTTTAGAAGATACCCGACCGATGCAATGACAATGAGATCGCCGGCCGAAGTAGGACGAATCAGCGCAATCAACGCAAGCCCGAGAACGCTTGGCACAAGCTCCAGCGTATTAAACATCCTATAGTTTTGCAGACCGAGCGCGAATGCTGGAAGAACGGCGGAGGCCGCGAGACCACTGCCCACTGCGAACACTTGCCAACTTTCTATTTCTTCCGATCGAGCGACTGTAGCCAGCGCTAGAATTCCGGAAAATATTGTTACCGCCAGTAGCGGCGCAGCTAGACGACGGCAAAGCGGGCGGAAGTGTGATGCATCCTTACTGAGCTCGCTGTAGATAAGCGGATAAAGGATGAAGGCCACCCAAGCTGAAATGATTTGGATGGCAACTATAGCTGCACTGAAGATCGCAAAACTTGTTGCGGCTACTGAACTCGCGATAAGAATGTTTGTCGCCATTCCTGCGAGCCCGGAAAATCCTTGGCGGGCTACGCTTTGACCAATCGCAACCAGACGCGCGTCCGTCCGAAGCCTGTGAACAAGCATGTGGACCTGAGCCACTCTAGGTTCGGGCATTTGCACAGAGACTTTGGTACAGCTTGAGCAGTTCTTCCGCGCGCGCAGGCCACAGAAATGATCCATTCGTAGTTCGGCTCTGAAGTTGGAGTGGCCGATGATGGAGCGCCTGTTTCACCAAATCATATACGTCGGTCTCCGGCTTGTACTGCTCCTCTGGTACGAGAAACATTTCCTCACTGCCGAATAGAATTGCCTGATTATCTGGCAATGCCATCTCACTGAACTGCGTTCTCGGAACGATTACTTGCAATCCCGTCGATAACGCCTCCCAGTACGATATTGAAAATGTAGTAAAGAGAGCGGCATCGGCAGCGTTGTAGAGAGCGTTAACTTCGGCTGGAGGCGAATGGGGAAGTTGGATCACCGATTCCGTGCCGTACGAAGAGAACATTTTTCGCACGTCGTCGCTCATTCGACCGACCAAGATGAGCTTGTAGCCAGCGTCGCGAACCGCTCTAGCAGCCTCTTCGGTTCGCTTAACCGCGTCAATTTTCCCGGATATCACGACAACCTTATCATCCAATGCTAGTCCCAGTCTTGCGCGAGATGCGGCTCGAAGTTCGTTCGAGAAAAAAAAGACCCGCTCATCCGCAGCAAGCGGCGCAAACATCAGCTTGCCTTTGCGTGACCAAGAGTTTCGAATGAAATGATCCCGGTTAGCGATTACGGTGTGCCTAACCACATCGGGAAAAATCGAGCCAATGCAAATCAACACTCTGCGGAAAAAGCTATCGAGGGTATGCAACCATGTGTAGTGCCGATCTCCCCTTTGCTCATGATCGTAAATGACGGGCTTACCGAATAGCTTCGCGAGGGCTGCATAGACCACCGATAGGCCTTGGCGAAATTCGATGACGTGAACCACATCGGCCGAACGAATGGCTGCCATAGAGATCGGCAAAAGAACAAAATCAGATAACCGGAGCAGCGGCTTCGACCGGGAAATCGTGATTCCGTATTTGCTTTTCAGTTCATCATCGTTCCGACTAGGAAACGTACTTTTTAGCTTCGACCTGTTGTATTTCCATATGTACGATTCAGTTGACGTTCTGATCTCCACATCCCACCCTCGCTCGGCGAGTACTCTGGAATATTGGATTTCACGGAAGGAATTTATTTCGGTTTCAGTAAAACCGGAAACTAGCAGCACTTTCGGCATTCACGTATCGTGCTCTTTGATTGTGAAATCAAGCAGGATCAGGCCTAACACGCACTATTTCTCCTTCTGGAAAATGCTGTACCTAAAGACGCTGACTTGATTCATGGAACCAAGAATCAGGTCGACGCGCTTATATGCTGGCACCATGCTATCGATGCATCGATCGGAGCCGTAGTAGCAGACCTTCACGCCGATACGTTTCGAGCAGTTGTTCTTCATGCTGACAACGTGGTCGAGCATCGTGGGATTTATAACGTGAGCTCGTGCCGCAGCCTCCGTATCGAGACAGGGGCGACCAAGTGCGTCGCGAACAACAGGTGAGCTAGATTGCTCGGCGGCCCCCTGCATTGTAAGTCTTGGAGTGTTTGAGGCTGGACTCGTCTGGCAGCGCGCCGATGGCGTCAGCAATACAAACAGAAGGCTAGCTATTGCGTAAGAGTTCGCTTTTTGTGATCGGCAAATTATCGCTATCACCACCAAGGCCTCTCGTCTGTTTCAATACCTGGCACGTCAACCTTGACGCCTTTCATCGAGAGCCGTTTCGCTAAGATGCGTCGTGCATTTATGTCCACTCCTTCGAGGGCGACAAGTAAACGTTCCTTTTGTGCCCAACCGACGCCCACCAAGTTCGTCGCTGCGTCTTCGATGAATTGTGAGTCCACCAACCGCGCAAACTCGGTAACGACAGCTTCCCGAGTGGCCGCGGGAAGCATTGAAAAAATTGCAAGAGCCAGCCGATTGCGCCGAAGGGCTACCCACCCCTCAACGGGGCCCACAGCGTAAGACTGTTCAAGATAGGTAATGCTCGTCGCGGCGACCCCGTTGTGGGCTATTTCCACCGCATACAGTGTCAGCCACAGAAAGGAATCAGAAGGGTTCAACGAAAGGGAGGACCGGACCTTCTCCACCGCACTTGCCACTTCGCGGTCGGCATCCTCCGGGCGTTTTTGCATCATCACGTCTTCGGCCGAGCGAAGCCGAACAAGAGCCTCTGACCGCACAAGCTCGGAATGCAGAAGCAATGGTCTTGGCTGCCCCTCGATCCGTACCAAAGCATCCCTAAGCGCATTTGGCTTGAAGCGGTCATCCGCAAGGATCCGCGCCGACATATCACGGGCCGGTACCTCGGACCAGAATGGCGGCAGCGCAATCACGACCCAGAGCACGCCTGCAAGCCCGAGCAGCGGCACCATTCCGCGCAGCAAGGCCCGCGTCTCTAGCCAACGATTATTCGACATACCCGTAACGGGCGTAGTATTTCTGGTAGTAATAGCGGCCGTGATAGGATTCATACCGCGCCAACGCCTTCGTATCCGCCTTGTTCAGCACTACGCCGAGCAGCTTGTTCTGGATTTCCGGCGAGCCGCGCAAATTGTGGCTGACGACGTCGACGTTGGTCCTGCCCCACTCGACCACGAACACATAGGAATCCACGAACGACGACGTCACGCGGACGTCGACCACGGGCGCCATAGGCGGCATGTCGAGGACCACGTAGTCGAATTTCGAGCGCAGCAGGGTGATCAGCGCGTGCATCGGCTTGGAGGCGAGGATCTCGTTGGTGTGCAGGAGTTTTGAGGTCGTGCCGGCGGGCAGGATCGCGAGCCTGGTGACGGGATCGACCGTCAGCACGTCCTCGAGCTGCACCTTCTGGGCGACGACGTCGACGAGGCCGGCTTGCGCAGATGGCACCAGCGCGCGCGACAGCGAGGGGTTGCGCAGGTCGCAATCGACCAGGAGCACGCGCGCGCCGCTATGCGCCATCAATTGCGCGAGGTTGGTCGAGAGCGTGCTCTTGCCTTCGTTCGGCAGCGTCGAGGTCACCGCCAGCACGCGGTTCTCGCGCACGATCGAATTGAGATCGACCGCAACTTTCAGCGTTCGGACGGCCTCGGCGAATCGCGACAGCGGATTCTCCACGACATAGCGGAGCAGGTCCGGCTCCGGGTTGTTGTTCGGCTTTGCGAGCGTGCCGGCTAGCTTCGACTGCAGGCCGGCGGGGAGCCTCGACTGCAGGCCGTCCGGGAGCTTCGACGGCAGGCCAGCCGGCGGCGCCAGCGAGGGCAGGATCGCGATGCAGTTCGTCCCCAGCACCTCCTCCACCTGCGAGGTGGTGCGGAACACCTTGTCGGTGAGCTCGCGCGCCATCGCCGCGCCGAAGCTCAGCATCAAGCCGCCCATCAGCGCGGCGGCGAGGATGATCAGCGTCTTCGGATAGCTCTTCTTCAAGGGCGCCGTCGCCGCGCTGATCACACGCGCCTCGGTGATCGGGAAGGATTGCTGCTGCACCGATTCCATGTAGCGCTGCAGGAAATTGTCATACATCGCCTGATAGGACTGCGCGTTGCTCTCGAGCTCGCGGAGCTGGATCTGCGCCTGGTTGGTGAGCTGGGATTCGGAGACGACATTGGCGAGGCTGGTCTTGATCGCCTCCTCGCGCGTCACGGCGATGTCGTAGTCGCTCTTGTAGGATTCCTGGATGCGCTTGAGCTCGTCCTGGATGTTCTTCTTGATCTCGGCCATCTGGTTGCGCAGGTTGACCGCGGCAAGATGCTCGCTGCCATATTTGGTCGACCAGATCGATTCCTTAGAGGCCATGTCGACATATTGCGCGCGGAGCTTGACGATGGTGTCGTTCTTCAGGGCATCGGCGACGTTGGCGTCCGGAATATCCTGCTTGAGCATGTCGTTCATACGGTCGAGCCGCGCCTTGGCTTCCGCGGTCGCCGCATGCGCCAGGATCAGCTGGCTGTTGACCTCGGCGAGCTGCTGCTCGTTCATCAGCCGCCCGCCGGTATCGACGATATTGTTGGCGGTCTTGAAATCGACCACGGCGCGCTGCGCGGCCGAGGTCTGCGTGCGCAACTCCTTGATGCGGTCCTGCAGCCAGACGCTGGCGCGCCGGGTCGCCTGGTACTTCGCCTCGAGCTGGTCGACGATATAGGCGTCCGCGATCGCATTGGCGATCTTGGCCGCCTTCTGCGGATCGAGCGAGGTGAAGCCGATCTCCATCACATAGGTCAGGCCGAGCCGCTTGATGGTGCGGTTCTTCTCGAACCGCTCCAGCGCCTTGCGCGTCTGCTCGAATTCGGACGGCGCGCTGCCGCTCGAGAACAGGCTGCCGATCCCGCCGATCACGGTGCCCAGGAGGCCGCCGCCGCCGCCGGTGAATTCGGGATCGTCGATCAGATGCAGGTCGCGGATCACCGCCAGGCTGATGTTCTCGGATTTCAGGATCTCGACCTGGGTTTCCACGGTCGCCGAATCCACCGCGATGTCGCCGAGCACGGATTGCTGCTGGAACAGCTGCACCTTGCGGGTGTCGATCACCATCGAGGCAGTCGAGGTGAATTGCGGCGCGGCGGTGAACAGGTAGAGCAGCGCGAGGATCAGGCACGCCGAGACGATCGCCACCATGGTCGGAAACTGCCGCCTGATCACCTCCAGATAGGAGGTCAGCGTCTGCGATGGGGAGCTCTCGACTTCGACATATTCGCGGTTGATTTCCGAGGTCGGCTTATTCACCTGCAGCATCTGCAATTCCTGAAATCAACCAGCGTTCAAGTATCGAGGGATAACGGATCTGGATTTTTTAATCTTGGATCGCCCCGCGGCCCGCGCGAGCGAGGGAAATACCGTGCCCCAAAGCGCGATGCCGTGCGGCAGAATAGCACGGCGCAAGACCGGGATGAACTTAATTGATGCGGTGCAGTCGCACTCCACACACGAGATTTCGCGTGAAGCTTAACGGCGCTCGCGCGCGACCATGACGCGCGGTTGACACCCCGTCCAAATACGGAAGAGCGGCGCACTGGCGCCGCTCTCGAAAGCCGATTGAAATGCGTCGACTGAGCTGAACGCGCTCAGCGGCGCGGGCTGACGCTGCTGCTCGTGCTGCCGACCGAGCCGCCGCCGAAGTTCGAGCCGGAGTTCGCATAATGCAATCCGCCGAACGTTCCACCGCCGCCATTGTTGCCGCCGAACGCGGCACCGAAATTACCGGTCGGCCCGCCGGCGCCGGTGCCACCGCCGCCTGCACCACCACCACCGCCGCCAGCCGCAGCGATCGCGACGTCGCCGGTCGCAGCCTGATAGGCGGCGATCACGTCCTGGTTGTTGGTGCCGGCGATCGCCCGCTGGATCTCGTCGGCGAAGGCCTGATCGTTCCGCGCAGCAAGCCGCGCCACCTGCGCCAGACCCGCCACGATGGCCTTGACCTGATCCTTGCTGGTCGCCGAATCCTTCAGGAGCCCGATCAGCACCGGAAGCGTCGTGGGATCGGACGCCGCGAGGTCGCGTACTCGCGAAATCATCGCCGCGCCGGCTTGCGGATGCTGCTGCAACAGGCTCGTGGGCGAGCCCTTGAATTCCGAAATGATCTGCGCCGAAAGCTGCTGCCGCGGCGGATAAACGGCCGCGCTGGCTGCCGATGAAATGGTCGCGACGATTGCCGCCGCCGCGGCCACCCGCAGCGCAAACTTAACAACGCTCATATAATTCCTCCTGAAATCAGCCGCCCCTGAGCGCGAGAATATCGCTATGCGCGGTGCAACGTAGCGGAACCGGTTCCCGCTGTCCACCCATTCTAAAAACTTCGTTAAGCGGCAAGCGCTTCAAAAATAGACAGTTTTATGAAATGCGCGAGCGCGGCCAGCAATCTTCCGCGGCTCCGGCTGCCCGGCCATATCGGCCCTGCTGTCCTGCGTCTCGCCCGCCTTGCTTCCGGCCTCACCGGAGCGAAACGATTGCGCCAGCCCAGCGCCAAAAAGCGCGAAGAACGGAATGCTGTAGCCGGGGACTTGCAAAGTAAAGTCGAGCATCGAATGCAACAGCGAAAGGCAGGCGGTGGCTGCTGCCGCGAGCGGAATGATGACGTCCCGCCGCCGTCCGAAGACGCCCTTGGCAAGAACGACGAACATGACGATCCAGCCGGTTGCCACCAGCAGCGCGAGCGGAATGCCAACCTCTGAGGCAAGCTCGAGCGGCGTCGAATGCGCGGCATCCCAGACGCCGCGAATCGAGATGTTCGGGCTGCGATACGGCGGGAAGGCCCATTGAAAAGTGCCCATCCCGGTCCCGAACCAGGGGTTGTCGGCGATGATGCGCAGCGTTGACTTCCACGCCTCCACCCGCCCCTCGTCCACCAGCCCCTGCGAGTCGAACCGGCTGGAGACCCGCCCGCCGAGCAATTGCAACAGGCCCAGCGCGACGACGATACCGGAGCCGAGCGAGATCCATATGCCGGTGCGCGCTGGCAGATCCTTCCGCAAGAATACGGTGAACGCTACGATTATCGCTAGCAGCGACAGGCCGACGCCGGCGCGCGAGGTCGTCATGAACATCGCCATCAGGCAGATCAGAAGCGCCAGCGCCTGCGGGATGATCTCGCGTGGCGGGATGTCGGCCAGGTCTCTTGAAAGGCGCGCCCAGATCAGGCGCCGCTCCGGCATCCGCCGCCGGATCTTCTCGAGGATCAGCAGCATCCAGATCACCGCACAGGACCCGAAATAAGCGGCCGCAGTGTTGCGGTTGATGAAGGTCCCGGTGACGCTGCCGAGATAGGCCGTCTTGTCGCGCCAAAGGATCATGGTTGGCTCGATCAGGAACGACAACACGCCGTAGAGCGCGTAAGTAGCGCCCGAGGCTGCGATCACCCACAGGATAAGCCGCGCCCGCTCACGCTCCGCTCCGATGATCAGACCAAGCAGCAGCGCCAGGACGTTCGCGAGCGGCGCGCCGAGCGCAAAGAAGGCTTCGTTCTTGACGATGGAGGCGGATGGCGCAATCGGCGTGCCGAGCAGGTCGGAGGCCTGTTTCCAGATCGGGTGAAACGGCGCAAGCCAGGGCTGATCCGAAAGCTGCTCGTGCAGCACGAATGCGTATCCCGCAATGATCACCCCGATACCGGCGATGATCCGTGCATGCTCGCTTCGCAGCGCGCGGGTGGAGGCGAGCGCCAGCGCCAGACCGAGGCAAAGGCACCAAAAGGCAATGGAGAGATCGTTGGTGGAGCCGAACGGAAACGGTGCGCCTGCAACAACAAAAATCAGGATGCAGGTGGAAAGCAGGTTTCTCGACCACCGGATATTGAGCCTGCCTAGCCGCATGAGCCTCTTCGCGCGAATCTCATTATTTCAGTTTCTCAGAAGAAGCAGTCGAACAGATAAATCTTCAGGTCGACGTTCAGCCGGCTGTCCCTCGTTTGTGCGCGCACCGCATAGAAGGAGCCGCTCTCGTCGCTGCCCTGCCCCAGTTTGATGCCCGGCGTGAGTTCGTCAGCGGGCACTCGGAGTCCGATGTGACGATTGATGGACGAGACCTCGATGCCGTTCTTGTCGTCGCCAAAATTCGCCTTGATCTGTGTGACCGTGACTTTCGGCAAACCCCGTCGCTGATGGCAGGTCTCCTCCTCCCAGATCTTGGTTTGCGCAACCAGCGGTGCGCCTGCGTTTTCTGGAATGACGATATCGGAAAAGGACGGTGAGAGCATGCCAAAATAGCGCGATTCCTGGGAATTCGCTGACAGACGCACCGTAAAGGAAAGCGCCCCCTTCGAGCCGCGCAGCCGCTCCATCACAGGAGCATTCGGCTCGGCGGAGACGACGACATCGATCCGGTGGCGAACGCCCAGCGTCTCAGACCGGGCCCGGCCTTCGCTTGCCAGCAGGCCGATCACCGCGCACGCCGCAGCAACAAGGCTACCCCGCCGGAGCCGAACCAACAGCATGTGGCCTCTTCAGATGTGAGCAACACGAAGTTTGCTCATAAACGCAAAATGGCACCGAGACAAAGTCACGGTGCCATTTTGTTTGCCTGGCCGAGGTGAGTTACGGCGCGAGCTTGATGTTGTTGCGGAAGATCAGCGCGTCGTTCGAGAGGTTAACCGCATCGCCGCCGGTCGCCATGACCACCCGCAGGAAGGTCAGGAACTTGGCAACTTCGACGTTACGCGAGTTCGAGACGTAGAGAATGTCCTGGTTCTTCATCATCACCTTGGTGGCGAGGAAGAAGCCACCGGGATCGCGGAAGTTCACGCTGAAGATGACCGGGATCGTGTCCGAGGTATATTTGCTGATGTCGATGCCGAGCTGAGCCGCCACGTTCCGAGGCTCGCGACGATACAGGAAGACCGCGGCCGGATCGGCCTGCGAGTCAAGCAGACCGCCCGCCTTGCCAACCGCTTCCCCAAGATTGATGCGCCAGGCGTCGAAATTGAATTCGCCGCTCTGACCGCTCGCGCCGAACGCCAGGAATTTCTGCTGTTCGCGGTAGACATAGATGCTGTCGTCGGGACGCACGTAGATGTTGTTCTCCGGCGCCATCACGAGATTTTCGAACGGCACCGTCGCGCGCTTGCCACCGCGCTCCAGCATCACCCAGGTCTCGAAGCCCTGGCCCTTGATGCCGCCCGCGCGGGTGATCGCGTCGAGCACCTTGTCCTTGGCACCGGCAGCGCTCGCCGGGTAACGCGCCGGCGTGTTGACCTCGCCGAGCACACTGATGAGCTGCGTGCGCTGGCTCGCCATCGCGACGACGGCCTGCGGCTCGATCGCGCGATTGCCGATCCGCTCGATGATGGCCCGCTGGATCTCGACGGCGGTACGGCCGGCGGCCCTGATCTGACCGGCATAGGGCACGGTGATGAAGCCGTCATTGTCGACCGATTGATCGGGAATGGTCACGAAGTTACCCGGACGCACACCTGCTTCCGCCGGGATGAAAAGACCACCCGCGGCGGCTTCGAAGATCGTGACGCTGACGACGTCGCCAATGCCGAACACGATGCTTGCCGGCGGCCGCTGGTCGGTAAAGGCACCCGCGAGGCCCTTCGGCTCGTGGGTGTGAAGGATCTTCACCGTGGTCGTATTGATCGGAATGAGTTCGTATTGCGGCCCATTCTCCGTCGTCTGCGAAAGAACATCATCGGTGAGCGGCCCGGAACCCGGGTTAGTCGAGCAACCAGCAAGTCCCACAGCAAGCAACAAGACAGACGTGCTCAGAAATGAGCCCTTGGCAAACAAATACATTGAATCGCCCCAACTTCCCCAATACGGGCGAGTCCTACGGCGCCGTTCGCACTGCGACAAGACGTTCCGGCCCTGAACAGATGGTTAACGGCGATTTGGAACCGCGAGTGTGGCGCCGACGCAACTATGGGAGACCTTCAGCGGTATCCCTGATCAAATATGCAACATTTATGACAGCGGACCTGCCCTTTAGCTGGGCAGTATCCCGAGGATGGCGGATTCGGTAGGGGTGAGTTTCCCGATCTTCGAGGGTTTGCTAAGCCTGCGTTGATTGACCACTTCGGAGCGCCATCACATGCTTCCAGCCTTGGTTTTGCTGCTGGCGCTCGGACAAGTTCCCCCCGCTCCGGCCAACAAATTAACTTATGAGAACTCGGTCTGCCGCACCGAAGGCTCAGCGCGGGTCTGCCGGATGACCCCGATACCTGTGGCCAATATGTCGAACTGGAAGTTCACCCGGGCCCAGGGGATCAAGGCGGACGAGAGCTTTGTTGCCATTATGAAGACGGCCGACGCGCTGCAGTCCGATCCGGATTTTGCCGGCCTGATCATCCGCTGTGCGCCGAAGGGCAAGATCGAGGTGCTGGTGGCGCTGATCCGGCCATTTCCACCGCGCAGCCGTCCGGAGGTGACCCTTGCCTCCACGGGATTCTCCCAGAGCTTCGAGGGCACGATGGCCGCCGCGGGGGCAGCGGTGCTTCTGCCCGAGGAAGCTGGCGTGCTGGCCGGCGGCAAATGGCAGATCACACCGTCATTAACGGTGACCGTCAAGGAAAATACCAGCGAAATCAAAGGTATCGTTGCTCTCAACGGGCTCCGCGAAGCCTACAGCACGCTGCTTGCAAGCTGCAGCCAGTAAGCTGCAATCTGCATATCCGACTTAAGCGCGTTTTAAGGTCTGGAGCCGACACTCCGAACAGGAGTGTGTGCGTATGGCTCAGATTGCAATCTTCAGCTTTCTCTTTGGCGCCGTCTTCGGCTTGCGCTTCAAGGTGTTCGTGCTTCTGCCTCTGACGCTTGCGACCGGCGCAATTGCGCTCCTGCTTGCCCCGATCCTTTCCTTGACGGTGGTCGAAAGTCTCACAGGCTTTGCGATCGGCTCACTTGCCCTCCACGGTGGATATCTGTTCGGATCATTCACGCGCTTCGCCCTCGCGGCGGCGCGGGCGACGCGCGTTGTGGCTCGTCCGCTCAAGACCGCCCGCTGATCCCCCGCCGCGGTTGCGGATCCAATTGTCACGGCCGCTTCTTTGAAATGAAGCCGACGGGAGATATGGTGACGACTCGGTTCAGGCATTTTCCGAGCAGTCCGATTGTCCGTCGCTTTTTTCGCCCTCCTCTTCGCGCTCGTTTTCACCACCGTTCTTGAAACTTCCAACTCCGGCTTCGTCACCGAGCTCGGAATGGCCGCCGCAGGCGTGTGCCTGCTGGCGGCATCGGTGAGCGTGAGCAAGGCGGATCGGGAGCATTTGCTGCGTGCGACGGCGAACCTGCGCTGGGTATTGATCGCCATTCCGCTCTGCATTGGCGCGCAATTGATGCCAATCGGGTTGTCACTCGCTCATCCGATCTGGACCACTACGTATGATGCCCTGCAAGGAATCCCCTTCGGATACGTCACGGCCGACTTCAGCCGAACGCTCGGCGCATTCCTTCTGGCGCTCGCTTGCGTCGCGCTGATCGGGGTGACGATCGTCCTTAGCAGGGATCGGCGGCGGGCCGAGCTCGTCCTGTTCGTGTTGAGCACCCTGACAGCTCTCGTGGCGGTGCCGAAAATCGTCGATCATCGGCTGCAGGGAGCGAGCATCGGTCCGGATGGCTGGGATTTCGCGACCAGCTTGAGCGGCCTTGGCGTGGCGCTCAATCTCGCCGTCATGCAATTGGCCGCGGAGCGCGCCGAAACGCGTCACGCGATCATCCGTTCCGTTGCTATCGGCATGCTGGGGCTCGCGGGCCTGCTGATCAACGGCGCCGTCATCCTGGGATATTCCGACACCAACAGCGCGGTTGCCTGCGCGCTCGGCGTCGCGCTGTTTCTGCTCATCCTGGTCATTCGCAGGCTGGACCTGCCGGCCCTGGCTGCCAGCGCGATTTGCGTGGTCGCAGCCATTGGCGCGGCCCTCGTTCTGACCTGGATCTTCGAAAAAGGCTCTGGATCGCCGTTGCTGCGGCTTCTGCCGATCCAACCGGAACAAGCGCGCGCGGTACTCGACCGCCTGCTTGCCGATACGCGCTGGTTCGGTGCCGGCGCCGGAGCCTTCCAGTCCATCGGCCGGATCTATCAATCCGGCGATGCAACGGCGCCGCTTGCGGTCCCCTCCGCGGCCATCGCACTATTCGTGGAAACGGGCTGGATCGGCTTGGCACTCGCAATCGCGATCGTGCTTTCCCTGCTGACGCGCCTTGTCTCAGGGGCGCTGCGGCGTGGCCGCGACTCCTTCTTTTCGGCGGCGGCGGCCGCCAGCCTTTGCTTCGCCGTTGTGCAGGGATTTGCCGGTCCCGGCCTGCTACGTACCGGGGCCATCGTCTGTCTTGCAGCGATCGTGGGGCTTGGCCTTTCGCAAAGCGTCAGCCAGGCCGCACGGTGAGCTGAGTTCAGGCGTTGCGATCGCCCAGCGATGCCCAATAGTTGGGGTTCTTGGGCATCTGGATCCGCACCCAGCGATAGGGCTTGCGCGACCAGGGCGAGATGTTCTGGGTCAGATTGTCGAGGACCAGGTCGCCGCTGAACGTGCGCACGACGACGACCAGGTGATGCTCGCCCCAGGTCGTCACCACCTCGCTGAGCAGGACGGCACGGGCCGGCCACCCCCTTGCGATCAGCTCGTGGCGCTTGGTCACCGCATAGTCGTTGCAGTCTCCGCTTGCGGGATGCAGCAGCCACTTCTCGCCGGCCAGCCCCTCGAGATTGGCCTGTGGCCGAATCCCGGTGTTGACCGAATGGTTGACCTCCTTGAGATCGGCCCAACGCTCGGCGGTGAGCTTCAGCCGTCCGCCTCGGAACACCATGCGGCGCGGTTTGCACTCGCCGGCATATTTGAGGCAAAACATCGTGAACGCCATCGGCGGCAATGTCGGCGCATCGAACTTGATGTATTGGATAGCCCCCCGCAGCGCCATTGGCGTGCCTACAAAGCCGGCCTTCGCCCCGTGCTGCAGCCCGATCGTGAAGATGGCGGCGGCAACCGCCAATATCTTTGCAACTCCGCGCATTTTGCGCCCCCCGTTCTTGTTGCGGGGAAGCTACAAAAGATCTCTTGAGATACAGCTCATTGGCTGCGCGGCCCTTTAGTCAAAACCGAAGCAACTCTTTCTGAAACAATTAACGATATCGGTCCGAAATGGGCTCTGCTAAGAGCCGTGGCAGGGTTGATCGGCTCTAGCGTTTTCGAGCGAAACGGACGTCGGTTCGCGATGAAGAAAACGCGTCAAAACAAGAATCTGGAGCTTCAGCTCCGGAGGCAGGCGAGTTGGCTTAAGGATGGGTCTGACCCGACGCTTTCGCAAGAACATCAAGCCCCGGCTTCCCGATGGCGTCCGCGTCTATGCGATCGGAGATGTCCACGGACGCGCCGATCTTCTTCAATCGCTCTTAACCGTAATTGACGTTGATCTCGACCGTTCGGCGCCGGAGCGCGCCATCCAGGTCTTCCTTGGCGATTACGTCGATCGCGGGCCGCAATCGCGGGCCGTGCTCGATATCCTGATCCAGCGCAGCCAAAGTCACGAAACGGTTTGCCTCAAGGGGAACCACGAGGTCTTCCTGCTCGACGTCCTGAAGGACCCGGCCAAGCTCCAGGAGTGGCGCCATTACGGCGGCCTCTTGACGCTAATGTCCTATGGCGTGACGCCGACCATGAACCCGACGACGGAACAGCAGGTCGAGCTCATCGAAGGATTGAAGCGTGCCTTGCCGCCCGAGCACCTTGGGTTCATCGAGCAGTTGCCGACGTCGTTCACCTGCGGGGACTTCTTCTTCGTGCACGCCGGCGTTCGCCCCGGCGTTGCGCTCGACAAGCAGCAGGACCAGGATCTGCTCTGGATCAGGGAGGAGTTTCTCAATTCCGAGGAGCGTTTCGGCAAATATATCGTTCACGGACACACGCCCGTCAGCGCGCCGGACGTTCGGCCGAACCGCATCAACATCGATACGGGCGCATATGCGACCGGCAACTTGACGCTGCTGACGATACAGGGTGATAGTCTGCTCGCGATTTGAAGTTTCAATTGGGCTTTATCCGGCACCGACGAACGGTGTCCATCCACAAAGTCAGCCGATGAATCAAATGACCTGGCTCCGCGCGACGGGAACGTGCATGGCGGTGATACTGATCGCCTATGCCGCCTTCAGCTTCTGTGCGGACCTAAGTCGGTCGAAGCTTCGTGCAGACGACTTGTTGACGGGCAGACTTCACGGCGAGGCCGCGACAACAGGCTTTGCCTCCACCATCCTCGCCGCGCTGTTTCCATTCGACGGGGATTTTCTCGCTGATCATGCGATCGCGAAGGCAGCGCAGGTTCTGAATCAACCCGCACTCGATCCTGCCACTCGGGCGGAGGACAGTCAGGCCGCTCAGGGCGCCGTCGCGGCCGCGCTGAAAGTTTCGCCGATCAGGCCGGTGCTTTGGTTGACGCTTGCAACGTTGAAAGCGCGGACCGATGGCACCGCCCTTCCCGCGCTGAAGGCGTCCTATCTTACGGGACCAGCGTCGTCCGATGTGGCGTTCATGAGACTTCAGGCCGTCACATCGAGTTCGGCCGCATCAGATGAAGAGATCCGCCTGCTCGCCTTGTCGGATATTCGCACCGTGCTTTCGAACCGCTCCCGTTTCGAAGCCCCGCTCATCGCAGCCTATGTGCAGGCCACACCGCCCGGCAAAACCCTGCTGATGGAATCCGCGCAGGCCCTGGATCCGAAGTTCGGCAACCTGCTGCGGCGTTACTAGACTCGTGCAGGGTGCTCATTAACGCTGACATGTCGGCTTCTTGAGCAGAACCCATTTAGCTCGATCCGAGCCTACCGGGTGTGAGCCGGGTGGTGGAGTCGAGATGTGGCGCGGTGGCTTTAGGCTACACATATCTGTTGCCGCCCCTTTCGTCTGGCGGTGCCTTAGTGGTGTAGCCGTGACTCCGTTTCCACATCCCGCTCGTCGAACCGGACAGGCAGATCTCCCGCATCCGGCTCTCGGACAAGACCTCACGCCTTCGCCCACGGCCGGTCGCGGCCAAGCGCGGTTAGACGTACGAGCCCAAAGTGCCCGTAAAGGTGCGAGAGTGGATAGGTCCCGCCCTTGCATCGCCTGACCTTGTGCTTGATGCGCAACCACCGG
>NZ_AXAP01000094.1 GCF_000472865.1 Bradyrhizobium elkanii WSM2783
GCGCCATGACATCGAGGCTCCAACTCTCCCCCGGCTGGAGCGATGTTTCAATGTCCCGGGTCAGCAACAGAGCTTCCTTCCAGGCAGCGCGATCGTCTCGAAGCTCCGTTCCGACTTCGTCCCGAAATGGGAACTTTCCGATGATGTGAAAGAAGTAACGGGGCATTGACTGCAAACCACGACTTTCCGTCCGCAAACGCGACCTTCCGCAGACCGTTCCTAAACGGCTGGGCTAGGAACGTTAAACCGGATGGGTGAATTGAAGTTGATGCGGGGCCAATCGGCGCCGGGAGCGAGCGCGACCAGTGTACCGGTCATGGTTGAGCACGGAGATATTTGCCGCACGCGAGCCGAGCACTGCCGGCAACAAGCCGCGAAGACGGTCTCTTCGATAGACAAGCAGCAACTGCTTCGGCTTTCCGAAGAATGGCTGAGGCTCGCACAGCGACCCTCATTCGCGGACGAGTTGGCTGCCGACGGCAGTGAGGCGATCGGCCCCGCTCTCAGGCATCCAACGGTTCACTGAGCGCCCGCCGTCAGATGAGAAGGAAAGAACCATGAAAACGATCTATTTCGCTTCGGTTTGTGGCGCCACTTTTTTGACAGTCACCAGCTTCGCAAACGCACAAGGAACGGGCGTTACTGCAAACCGCGATCAGGGCGTCACGCCCAAGCAATGCTGGGATGTAGGCAGTAACATCATTCGCGAAAAGAACCCGACCGCTGCTGGTGCATCATCGTCGGAAAAGGCACCTGAAACGACTGTGGGCTCAAGCACGCCGGGCCCAACCGGTTCTGGCGCTTCTGGCTCAACCGGCTCCACCGGAAATGCGTCGGCACGTCCGGCGGGAATGCCAGATTGCTGACACGCCAAAAGAGCGTTGCTCGTATAGATCACAGTGGCGGCTTGTTTCGTTGAGCGCGAACTTCACCGCCAATGGTCCGATGACGATGACCGGAGATCGGAATGATCCTAGTCGGGAGACCGCTATGTCATGACTTACGCGAACAACTCGTTGCCAGTAGGCGTGATTTTCACGTACGGGGCGCACCTCATGGCCCGGCTTCTCGAACAAGCCAAAGATGAACAATTTTGCCGATTTATTTCCGGCGGAGGTGACCATGAGCCAGAGCACCGATCGCCAAGAGTTAGAGCGCCNGCTCGAGCAAGCGAAGCGGCTGGCTTCCGAGATAACCGACCAAACGACCTATCAGCGGCTCAAGGCGTTCGTCNAGGATCTGGGAGAGAGCCTGCAACGGCGCTTAGCTGCGNGCCGGTCCAAGCAAGCAATCAGGGCTCGTGCCCACGAACTCTGGGANCAGCACGGGCGGCCTACGGGACGGGATCTNGAGTTCTGGTTACAGGCAGAGCGGGAACTTAGCGAGGATGAAAACGAGTGAGCGCGTATTCCGAAGTGGACGCACCTAGCTAAGCGAGAGTTCTGGCCCCCGTTTCTTAGGAGCGCGTGCTATTGTGTCGGCACACAGGAGGGAGACGCGATGTCGACGTCAAAGAAGCCGCTGAAGCCCGATGATTTTCCCGTGAGTGCCGAAGGCAAAACGATCAAGAAGCAGGACGGCACGCCGATCGCGACGACGGAAGATTCACCTGTCGCTGATGACGTGGCCGAGCGCCTCAATGAGGACGAAGCCCGCCGCGAAGAAGATAAGTGGGCCTGATCTTCCGTCGTCGATGGACGACGGGCAGCCGCGTGCGATCAGTCATCGATCAGCGTGCCGATCAACTCGAGGAGCGCTCGGTGTTCTGGCCCATTAGCTTCGTCTCGAAGAAATTTACCTATGGCCGTGTCGGACACCTGTTGTGTGTACCGAAAACCTTGTCCGGGTTGATGATGTGATGGAATCGCCTAAGTTGGCGGAATGATCGGGCTGCTCTGCTTCGTGCTGGCCGTTTTGGCCTCGCCGTTCAAGTCGAGGTTGCGGCTTGAAGCTGAGAACGCGGCGCTTCGACATCAGTTGATGGTCTTGAGGCGTAGGCTGCATGGTCGCGTCCGGCTCACGAACCATGATCGTTGGTTCCTTATCCAGCTGTATCGCTGGTTTCCGTCAATACTGCAGGTTCTCGCGATCATTAAACCCGAGACTCTCGTGCGTTGGCATCGGGCCGGCTTTCGGAACTATTGGCGTTGGAAATCACGTCGACGGGGAGGGCGGCCACAAATCGACACGGAGCTGCGCGGATTGGTCCGGCAGATGAGTGTCGAAAATCCGCTTTGGGACGCGCCACGCATTCACGGCGAACTGCTCAAGCTCGGGTTTCAGGTCGCGCAGTCGAGCGTCGCCAAGTACATGGTGAAACGACGGGGTCCACCCAGCCAGGGATGGCGAGCCTTCTTGCGTAACCACGCACCGGACATTGCCGCCATGGACTTGTTCGTGGTTCCAACTATCGGTTTTGACCTGCTCTATGCCTTTGTCATCATCCGGCTAGACCGTAGAGACCTCATCTGGATCAACGTCACAGCAAATCCGACGGCCGAATGGGTTGCACGTCAAGTAACGGAGGCATTTCCTTGGGATGAGGCTCTGCGCTACCTCATCCGCGATCGGGATCGGATCTTTGGCCGCGTCGTCACGCGCCGATTGGGCCATGGGCATTCGGGACAAGCCTATTGCGCCGGCCTCACCCTGGCAGAACGGCTTTGCCGAACGGTTGATCGGATCGATCCGGCGTGAGTGTTTGGATCACATCATTGTCTTGGGCGAGGCACATCTGCGCCGAATTCTGAAATCCTATGCTCGCTACTATAATGAGACCCGCACGCACTTGGCCTTGGAGAAGGATACGCCCCTATCGCGCACCGTAAAGAGGGCAGCGCGTATTCTTTGCCGCCCAGTCCTCGGCCGGCTGGGTCGCAAGGTCTGCTCATGGCCCGAATGCGAAGTCCGCGCGGGATCGGACATCGTCTGCTTATCGGGGTAGATCGGAAGTGACTGGTCGACCTTCCCATCGGCGCTTTTAACCCATAGCGGACTCTGGCGAGCAAAAACAAGCTTGACGCAATGGACGTGCATCGCGTTTATCCTCACATGAGCAAGATCAAAGCAGTCTGCGTCTATTGCGGTTCCTCGCCCGGTCACGATGTTGCCTACGTTGAGGCAGGCGAACGATTGGGACGCGCACTTGCCGCATCGGGATTAACGCTGATCTACGGCGGCGGAACCCATGGTGTGATGGGCGCGGTCGCTCGCGGCACACTGAATAACGGCGGCAAGGTCGGCGCGATCATTCCGAGATTTCTCACAAACTGGGAAACGACGACTGATGCGCTCAAGATGTTCGAAGACTTGACGATCACAGACACCATGCACGAGCGCAAGCACAGAATGTTCGAGCGTTCTGATGCCTTCGTGGCACTTCCGGGTGGCATCGGTACCGTCGAAGAAATCGTGGAAATCATGACTTGGGCCCAGCTTGGGCAGCACCGTAAGCCGATGGTCTTGGTGAACATTAAAGGTTTTTGGGCGCCTATGATGGCGATGCTGGACCACATACGCAGCGCAGGTTTCCTTCATAGAGACCACCTGATTCAACCCATTGTCGTTGATAGTGCCGAGGACGTAATCCCCGCGATTGTCGCTGCCGCTGCTACAGAAAGCGCGTCCGAAGACGGTGTTTCGTCGATCATCGACAAGATGTAGATTTCTGCGTCCTCAGGCGTAATGAGGCCGGGTGCCGTTGGCTTCTGCTGTTGGCCCCAAGCGGCGGTCGGCGGATGTCTGCTATTCCGCTGCTGTTAAGGGAAAAGCAGACATCTGGGGCACTGGCCAAAAATGACGCGAATGACCCACAGCGGACCTCGTGGCACTTCGTTCAATTTTGAGCATTTCGTGCCTCAAAAAGTAGATGTGTTGGGCTTATGCAACCGAGCACCCATTGTCGGCTCAACTTCTCGCAAACGTAAGATGTGTCCCGTATGGCACCTACATCGCTACAACCATTTACAGCCAGCTTCGTCGGTCCAGAAGGCAACTACGCGGTTGAGTTTACGCCGACTAACGGGCATGGCTCGATAAAGACGACCATTGTCGGCAACCCGATGACTTGGCACGTCGTTTTGGTCGGCCTGAATGAACGCGGCCGCGCTTTTCTCGGTGGCATAACGACGGGATCACAGGCTGTTTGGGGTGATTGTTATTGGTTCAAAGTCGAAGCTGAGGGAGGCGCCCCCTGCATCGAATATTGGGGCGATCGAATCTTATGGAGAAAAGATTGGGCGGCCAGCGCTTAGTTACCTGTCTAGCCTGATGCATGTGCTGCTCGGGCAGGCTGTGCTTCGTCGCATCTGCTTCGGCATGTGTCCGTTCCTTGGCCCATCAGCGAATTGGCAACCCGCCTCCTTGAGGTCCACTTTGGTGGGGCATAGTGGACCAGATTTGCTCACGCCGAGACTTTCGCATTTTGACCCAGAACGGACTTAGCCTCCAACAATCGATACAGTTTGAGCCCAACTCCTTAATCAGAGCGAAAGGATGCTTACCTACACCCGTGGGTAAGGCGTGCAGGATCAGCGGAGAATTCCCATGACAGAGTTAGAGCAAGAGGCCGAGAAATTAACGGAGCTCTTGAAAGGGAAAACGGTCCGAATTGTTTGGCGTCATTGCGCTGATGAGATTGCAATCGAGTTTGACGATGGCGATAGAACCCGTTTGTTTGTCAACCGCGATCCTGCTGGACTAGACATTTCTGTTACGTGAAGGGGGTGATTAGCCTTGTCCGCTCGTGGCCCGTATCTGACGATCCCTTCGTCCATCCGAGATGCCGGCTCGTCGAGGTAAAGCGGACACAGGTCCGATTGATCGACGTTCGTCCTCGACCCACGACATCCGCAATGAAAAGCCCCGCCATCGCTGGCGGGGCTTTATGTGTTTCAGCCTAGGGGGCCTACTTTGCCTCGATTAGGGGACCAACTTATAGGGGACCAACTTTGCCCACGGCTGCAACGGCTGCACCCACAACCAAGTCGGAATATCAACTGCAGCCGGTAGTACTTCGGCACCTGATGCACTTTATGCAGGTGCCGTTCCGCACTAGTCGAGGCGACTAGTCCAGCTTGGACGGCGCGAGTTCAAATTTGTTCCGCGTCTTACAGTGCTGGTGCCTCTTACATGACGTCTGACGATACCTACTAGGGGGGCGCAGAGTCAGATCATGCGAATCCGAGTCAGGTCTGCTGCGAGCCGATATACAGTCCCCCCTACGTCGATCAGACGACGGCAGGATCCGAAGCTACAGCCAGACTGTTATGGACGGCTAGTTCTAACCATCAAAGTCGCGCAGGAGGGATGGTACTCTTCTGGTCCAGACATACGCGGCGCAACGCCCAACTTGGGTGGCACCGTCCCTCGCTCCGCGGACATCCGCATTAAGCACGACCGACCAGCTCGTTTGCCCTGGCTGGCACTATCTCTAATGTGCTCGCTTCCCGCGCCCTGGGCGGGTTGGCATCTCATGGCATGAGGGCCGCTGGAGGCGCCTGCGCGAGGCGCCGGAAGGCCTTTCGTAACGCCCTGAGCTGTTGAGCCTGAGGCGTGGACTACGGCTCAGGCGGTCTTCTAAGTTGATGGTTCTATAGTACCGTATCTCCCGGCATCCAATAGGGTGAGGCGCCTGCACCAAGCATACTCAATCTACCTTTGGCAGAAAGTTGCTGAGTCAGGGTTGTGTGTAAATTGAGTCAGGTAATTGCGTTAGAGAGTCAGGGAATTGCGTTCCCCGACACAGCGTTGTCCTCTCTCAAATAACCCTGACTCAGCCGCCCGAAATTACGAAATGGAATCAATGGCCATCTAACGCACCGTAACACGATTCCCTGACTCGAATAACTCAAAAGCCTGACTCTACGGCCCTTCCCTAACGCATAACCCTGACTCAAACGCGCGATCGGCCATATTTCAGGTTGTATTGCGGTCGGGGACGCACAGCGAGGGCCGAAGTGTCTCTCAATCGGTGCCGCGAGCGCATTGAAGAGGGCTTACGGGTGTGGTGAGAACCTGCTTCGGGTGAACCCGTATTGCAGCCGAAGATATCGAAGTGGGATGGGGAGAACTATCGGCCACCGCTTTCTACCGCGCGCTCGCCGCAAGGCCCCCTGCGGGTCAGTCGCGCTCTATCTGTACTATCCGTTCGCGGACGTGCGACGGGATTAGAGCGCCTGCTCCAACGCCTCCGCGTGCCGCTTTAGTCGGACGTGTTGCCCGCGATATGCGGTGCGTTCTCGAAGCACTCGATCAACATTTCGGCGAGGACCCGTACCTTCGGTGCGGGATGCTGACTCGGTGGTCGGACGACATACACGCCTGCCGGCGGCGGCGGATAGCGCGTCATGACCGGAACGAGCGCGCCGGAAGCTATGTAGTCCTTGGTGACGCCGTCGGGGACCCACGCGATGCCTAGTCCCGCGAGCGCGGCGGCAACGAGGGCCGTGCCGTTGTCGGCTTTGAAGCGCCCTTGGGGGCGGATGCTGACGATTTGTTCGCCGTCCAAGAATTGCCAGGTCTCGGTACCCTGCATGAGCGCCTGGTGACCGGAAAGCTCCTCCGGCTTTTGGGGAGATCCGTTCGCATCGATATATGCCGGGCTGGCGACCAGCTTTCCGTATATCGGTCCGACGTGACGCGCGATCAGATTGGAGTCTTGTAGATAGCCGACCCGGATCGCGCAGTCGAAACCCTCCGCGACGAGATCGACGAAGCGATCACTGTACACCGTATGGATATGTAGTTGCGGATGACGTCGTGCCATATCCGCCAGCACGGGAGCTAGATGGGTCGGGCCGAAGGTGAGCGGCATGGCGACCCGGAAACGGCCACGAAGTTCGCCTTCGGGCGAAAACATTTCCTTGGCCGCGTCGATCTCGGCGCAAGCTCGGGCTGCGTGATTACGAAAGGTGGCTCCGGCTTCCGTCAGTGCGGCGCCGCGCGTCGTCCGCGCAAGGAGCTGCACGCCGAGTTCCGCTTCGAGCCGCGCAAGATGTCGGCTGACGAGTGACTTCGTGAGACCGAGCCGGCGCGCGGCGGTCGACACTCCTCCGGCATCAGCTACTTCCACGAATGTGCGTAGTTCCTCGATGTCCAATTCAGTGTTCCCATTTGCGCGACACAGTTTCTCGGAAAGGCGGCCTACCGCGGCAACAGTGAGGGTGACAGTGTCCGCCTCGCCGCTGTCGGCGGATGTTTGCCGCAAACCAACCTTACTGACAACGGCTACAGAGGAGTATCAATGACTTTCCGTAACGGCCTAGACTCGCTTCTTCGTCCAGAAGATTCGGTGCTCGTCCTGATCGATCATCAGCCCTATCAGCTGGCGAACCTAAACAGCCACGATCCGCAAGCTGTGGTCAACAACACGACCGCGCTGGCGAAGCTCGCAAAAGCCTTCAATGTTCCGACCATTCTCACCAGCGTGATCGCGGCGCGCGGTGGACTTCTCTTTAAGCAGATCACCGACGTATTTCCGGACCAGGAAGTCATCGATCGCACCTGGGTGAACACCTGGCAGGACGAGAATGTGGTGAAGGTCGTCAAGGCGACTGGCCGCAAGCAGCTGATCATCGCCGGCCTGTGGACCGAGGTCTGCGTCGCAATGCCTGTCATCCAGGCCGCCGGCGAAGGCTGGGACGTGACCGTGATCACCGACGCGTCGGGCGGGATTTCGAAAGAGTCTCACGAAGTTGCCATCCAGCGAATGATCGCGGCCGGCGCGAACGTGATGACCGTGATGGCGCTCGCTGGCGAATGGCAACGCGATTGGGCGCGCACCGAGCATGTCGAGGAGCTGACCGAGATTCTCATCCAGCACTTCAGCGGCAGCGGCATCGCGTATCTTTGGGAGCAGCAGCTTCTCAACACGCCAGTGCCGAAGGGCTAATCGGTCCGAACGAGACGACGCGATCGCGAGATAGCCAGACGCTTCTCGCGATTTCGCCGTGTACGTCTCGTAATCCAAGCTTCCGACGATGACGTTCTGGAGACGTTGTTGCTCCGCGTGTGACTTTTGTTCACGCGACAAAAGGATCGCTATCGTCAGTGAATGCGCTTCATGAGAAATTCTAGATCGGTACTCATGGCCATCGCCATCGCCATCGCCACAACAGCAACTGCACGGGCGGAGGCGCAGCCCCAGGTGCGTGCCGACCCCGAGCGCGCCCCGACCTTGACCATCGATCGATACTCGGAGGACTGGTCGTACCTCGCCGATCCATCAAGGCGCACTGGCCATTGGACAGAGCCTTTCAAGTATATTCGACTGAACCAGGATGGATCCGCCTACCTTGCGACCGGCATGGAAGCCCGATCGCGATATGAGGGCTACACGAACGTGAACTGGGGATCGGCGCCGAATGACAGCTACATCTGGCACCGGTTCATGCCATATGCCGACCTCCACGACGATAATGTAAGATTCTTCGTACAGCCGATTCTTTCAGCGATCACCGGTACCAGCCGCCCGGTGCGTCCGGCCGACACGACGGGGGCCGACATGCTCCAGGCATTCGGCGAGGTCGATCTGAACGTCGGCGAAGGCACATCCTTCAGGATGTCGGCGGGCCGCAAACTGATCTCGCTCGGGGCAGGCCGCTTCATCGACACCCGTTACGGTCCAAATATCCCCCAGGCTTTCGATGGCCTCGATGCTGCCGTAACGACTCCGGAGCGGAAAGTGACGGCGATGTACTTTCGTCCGGTCGACAATCAGCCAGGTGACTTCGACGATCGCACTTCCGATCAGAAAGCAGTCTGGGGCATCTATGCAACGCAATGGCTGCGAGAAAACCATGCGCTCGGTTTCGACTTGTACTACCTCGGCCTTCGCGATCGCAAAGCGGTGTTCGATCAAGGCATCGACAGAGAGATGGCCCATACTTTCGGAGCCAGGTTGTTCGGAGATACCGGCGCGTGGTTCTGGAATTTCGAAGGTGCGCTGCAACGGGGAACGTTCGGTATGAAAAACGTTGCGGCCTGGGGTATCGGAGGCGAATTCGGCCATCGTTTTCAGGACCTGCCACTTCAACCGGAAATCCAGATAATGGCCGATGTCATCTCGGGAGACAGCGATCCGGACGACGGTGAGCTCGGCACATTCAATCCTCTTTTCCCGAGAGGCAAATACTTCGGTGCCCTTTCCCCGGTCGGGCCACGCAATCTGATCGATGTGAAACCTACGTTGACGGTTCACCCACGAAGTGACGTGGCGGTGTCCCTCTCCGCCGCCGCCTATTGGCGACAAAGTACGACCGACGGAATCTATGCGGTTCCGGGAAACCTCGTACGCAGCGGCAAGGGCAGCGACGCGCGCTTTATCGGCAACCAGGTCGAACTGACCGTTGCGTGGCAAGCAACGTCCGAACTCAACCTTACGGCTTCAATAAGTGCGTTCGATCCCGGCCGATTCATTGCGGAAACGGGACCGGCCAACACCATAACCCTCGTCGCGGTCATGGCAACCTTCCGGTTCTAGCAGTGAACATGACGTCCGCTTTGATCCGTCTCTCCAATTGTATCCGACCGAAGTCCAGGGCCCGCTCTAAATAAGGCGACGCGCCCGAGCCGCAGCTCCGGCGGATGTCGCTCCGCGGGAAATCATCAGATTCAAGGAGGACTCCATGCAAATCGGCATCGACAGTTTCGCAGCCATCCTCCCCGATCCGCTCACCGGAAAGCTTCCTTCTGCGACCGATCGCATGGCGGACCTTCTCGATGAAATCGAGGTAGCGGATCGGGCTGGCCTCGACGTGTTCGGGATCGGCGAGCATCATCGCGCCGAATTTCTTGATTCAGCTCCCGCCATCATTCTGGCGGCAGGAGCGGCTCGCACAAGCCGCATACGGCTGACGAGCGCAGTGACGGTCCTCAGCGCTGCTGATCCGGTGCGCGTATTCCAGGAGTTCGCCACCCTTGACCTGATTTCCAAGGGCCGTGCCGAGATCGTTGTCGGCCGTGGATCCTTCGGCGAGGCATTTCCGCTGTTTGGGCTGGACACGCGCGCCTACGACGACCTCTTCGCGGAGAAGCTCGACCTGTTCCTGAAACTCGGTGAGACGACCAACCTGCGTTGGGAAGGTCGCTTCCGCCCGGCGTTGCGGGGCGAAGGCGTCTATCCGCGTCCTCACCAATCACGACTGCCTCTGTGGGTTGGCGTCGGGGGCACGCCCCAATCCTTCGCGCGCGCCGGCGCGCGCGGCCTTCCGCTGATGGTTGCTATCATCGGCGGCAGCTTCGAGCGGTTCCGACCGCTCATCGATCTCTATCGTGAAGCAGGCGCACATGCAGGACGTGATCCGGACACGCTTAAGGTAGGCGTGCATGCCATGGGTTTCGTCGGCGACACCGATGAAGATGCGCGGAACGCTTTCTTTCCCGGCTGGGCGCATCTGACGACCAAGGTCGGACGCGAGCGTGGCTGGTCGCCGCCATCGCGCGCGCAGTTCGACGATATGGCTGGCTCCGACGGCGCATTCTTGATCGGCGCACCGGCGACCGTCGCCGCCAAGATGCTCCATGCCAGCGAAGTGCTCGGCGGCGTATCGCGCATCACCTTTCAGATGAGTACCGCGTCGCTCGAGACAGCCGCAATGAAGCGGTCGATCGAGCTTCTCGGCACCGAAGTTGCGCCGATCGTGAGGGCCGCCGGCCTCAACGGATGAACGTTCGGAGAAGGAGAGTTGACATGCCGTCGCTTTCTGCAAGGTCGGGCCGTTCGGTCGTGATCGCAGGCGCTGGCAAGGGCCTGGCGCGCGAGATCGCGCTCGGCCTCGCCACTCGGGGCTACATCGTTTTCGGCACAGCGACGTCTGCAGAAGAAGCCGAAGAGCTGTGGCATACTTCGCGGGGGCGGGTGAGCCTGATCGTCTGCGATATCAAAAAAGTCGAAGCCGTTACGGCGTGGGCCGACGGCATTTCGGACGCGGTCGGCAATGCCGGTGTCGATATTCTCATCATCAATACGAGAGGCCTCGCTTCAGGTCCGCTTGAACTTCTTCCGATCGACGCGATCCGACACGAATTCGACGTGAATGTGTTTGCCTGCTTGGCGATCATCAATGCCTTCCTACCGGCGTTGCGGACCGCGCATGGACGGATCGTGCAGATCAGTTCCTGGATGTCGAGCCTGCAGCTCCCCTTCAGCGGCCCATCGGAAGCCTCCCACGCGGCTATGGAGGTTTTCGCGGCAGTGTACCGCGCCGAACTGAGGCCCTTCGGCATCGATGTCTTGGTGGTCTCCCACGATCCCATGCCAACGGAAAGCAGCACAGCGACCGCAGCCCTCGCGCGGATCGGGCGCGCGATGACGGCGGGTCAACGCAAGCTTTATGGCAGGTCACTCAGCGCCTTCCTCGGCAACTTCGGCAGCGCGCCATCGGATGAGCTCGACTTGGCTGCGGACGCCGCACGGGTGGTCGAGCTTGCCGAGCAACATCCCGCGCCGGCCCGCGCAGCGATCGGACGATACACCGAACAACAGATCAGCGCCTTTCGCGAGGCGCCTGACGCCGCGCTGAGCGCGCTCCGCCAGAGGTCGATCGATCTAAGCTAACTCTCATTTCAGCTAAGAAAGGACAAAGAACATGGCGACAGTGACCACGCAGGATGGCACCCGGATTTTCTACAAGGACTGGGGGCCGAAGGACTCCCAGCCGATCGTGTTCCACCATGGCTGGCCGTTGAGTGCGGACGACTGGGATAACCAGATGCTGTTCTTCCTCGGCCAAGGCTACCGCGTCATCGCGCATGATCGGCGCGGTCATGGCCGATCCGACCAGACCGATACCGGCAACGACATGAACACCTACGCGGCCGATGTCGCCGCCCTGGTGCGCGAACTTGATCTCAAGGACGTAATCCATGTCGGCCATTCGACGGGAGGCGGTGAGGTCATCCGTTATGCCGCGCGCAGCGAGCCCGGCCGTGTGGCCAAGGCAGTGTTGATCGGCGCTGTGACGCCCATCATGCTGGCGACGGATCGATACCCCGGCGGCCTGCCGATGTCGGTGTTCGACGGATTCCGCGATGCGCTGAGCCGCAATCGTGCGCAGTTCTTCCTCGATATTCCCAACGGCCCCTTCTACGGCTTCAACCGCGACGGCGCCGAGGTGAGCGAAGGACTGATCCGCAACTGGTGGCGGCAGGGGATGATGGGCGGCGCTAAGGCCCATTATGACTGCATCACCGCCTTCTCCGAAACGGACTTCACCGAGGACCCGCAAGCGGTCTCGTTGCCTGTACTCCTGATGCACGGCGAGGACGATCAGGTGGTGCCGGTCGACGCATCGGCCCGCAAGGCGATCGAGCTCCTTTCGAAAGGCACGCTCAAGACCTACCCCGGGCTCTCGCATGGCCTGTTCGCCACGCACCCGGATCTCATCAACGCCGATCTTCTGGCTTTCTTTAAGGAGTGATCGAGCATGAGTGGAATTGAGGACAATCCTGCCGGGGGTCGCTTCGAGTTGGCGATCGACGCCAGCCATGAGATCGCCGCAGCCTATTATCGTGTGAAGGGCGACCGGATCGTCCTCACCCACACCATCGTACCGGAAAAGTTTTCCGGACGAGGGATCGGCTCGCAACTCGCGCGCGGCGTCTTCGAAGAGATCCGCGCCAGCAGCCGCAAGGTGATCCTGGTCTGTCCGTTCATGACCGCCTTCTACGCGCGCCACCCCGAATATGCCGACATCGTCGTCGGGACACCCGGATCGGGAGAGACAGCATGATCGAGATGGTCATCGAACAGCGCCGCCGTGACCTCGGCGGTGGTTTTGAAGTTGGCCGCGTGCTGCCGTTCGCGAAGCGTCGCATGATCGGGCCATTCATCTTCTTCGATCATATGGGACCCCTCAATCTGCTGCCAGGCATCGATCGCAGCCTGGACGTCCGCCCACATCCGCATATTGGCCTGTCGACCGTCAGCTACCTGTTCTCCGGCGAGATCATGCACCGCGACAGCCTTGGCTACGAACAGCCGATCCGGCCGCAGGAGGTCAACTGGATGACCGCAGGCAGCGGGATCACGCACAGCGAGCGGCTCGAGCACGCGCGGGCGCACGGCGATCGCGTACATGGCATCCAAGCCTGGGTCGCACTGCCGGATGGCCACGAGGAGATCGCTCCGTCCTTCTCGCACCATCCGGCCAGCGACCTGCCGCAATGGGACGAAGCCGGCGTGACCGGCCATCTCATCGCCGGCAGCGCTTATGGTCTGACCGCAGGCGCCAAAACGCTTTCCCCGCTGTTCTACGCCCACCTCGACATGACGCTGGGGGCGGTCGCCGAGATCCCGAGTGACCATAA
This sequence comes from Bradyrhizobium elkanii WSM2783, assembly GCF_000472865.1. Lineage (GTDB taxonomy): Bacteria > Pseudomonadota > Alphaproteobacteria > Rhizobiales > Xanthobacteraceae > Bradyrhizobium > Bradyrhizobium elkanii_A. The sequence continues at coordinate 13,309 of NZ_AXAP01000094.1, forward strand.
GGAGCGCGCGCTTTATGTCGCGACTGGTGCGGTGGAGGTGGACGGCGCGCGCTACGACGCGGGCAGGATGCTGGTGCTCAACGGAGCCGCCTCGCGCGTTCGCGCCACCGAACAGGCCACCGTAATGGTCCTTGGCGGCGAGCCGGTCGGCGAGCGCTTCATCTACTGGAATTTCGTGTCCTCCTCGAAGGACCGGCTCGCGCAGGCTGCAGCCGACTGGAAGGCGGGAAGGATGAAGTTGCCGGATGCCGACAATGCCGAGTTCATCCCGCTGCCAGACGAACCGGCGCCGCCAGCGCCGGCCGTGTCATGAGCGGTCCGGTATCGGCCGGCGCTGTGCTGGCGGCCTTGCTTCTCCTATCCGCCAGTGGCCACGCCCAGACGCGTGCGGCGACGCTGCGGGACCAGCCTGCGCCGCACGCCACGGCGCAGAACGCGCCTACGCCTGCGTCCCGCGAACCGGCCCAACCCCACGGCGGGTTCGGCGGCGCCGCGCCGGAGGCTCTCGAACTGCAGGCCGAAATCGCCCGCTTCGTACAACTGCGATGGGCGAAGGGCTCTGTGCAGCGCCAACTTCCGCTTACGCCCGATGCAGAGGGAGAAATGAACCCTCGCCAGAAGAACTGCGAGGCCGACCATGGCTGACGTGAGCTTGGGGCAGACGATCGGGCCCGCCGTCGCGCTGATGGGCGCGGCTGTCGTCGCAGTGCCCTTGTTCAAGCGGCTCGGGCTTGGCTCGGTGCTGGGCTATTTCGGTGCCGGCGTTCTCGTTGGTCCGTCGCTGCTTGGCCTTTTTGCCGATGCGCAATCCATCCTTCACTTCTCCGAACTTGGAGTTGTCATGTTCCTGTTCGTGATCGGATTGGAATTGCGGCCTCACAAACTGTGGGCGATGCGCGGCCAGATCTTCGGGTTGGGCCTCGCGCAAGTTGCGGGCGCGATCGCGGCCCTCTCGCTGACCGGCGCCCTGGCCTTCAATCTGCCCGGACCCGTCGCGTTCATCGCCGGCACGGGCTTCGTCCTCTCCTCGACCGCCGTCATCATGTCGGTATTGCAGGATCGAGGCGAACTTTCAGGCGCAGAGGGCCAGAAGTCGGTCGCGATCCTCCTGTTCGAGGATCTGATGATCGTTCCGTTACTTGCGGTGGTCGGCTTTCTGTCACCCCTGTCCCACGGGCAGGCATCATGGACGGATATGCTGGTCGCGGTTGCGGCGATGTTAGCGCTGCTCGGCGTCTCGCGCTGGGTCCTGAACCCGTTCTTCGCGCTCCTCGCTCGCGCGCGGACGCGCGAGGTTCTGACGGCGGGCGCGCTGCTCGTTGTTCTTGGAGCAGCGCTGCTGATGGACGTCGCTGGTCTGTCGATGGCAATGGGGGCCTTCCTCGCCGGCGTGATGCTGTCGAATTCGAGCTATCGCCATCAGATCGAAAGCGACGTCGAGCCGTTTCGCGGACTGCTTATGGGGCTGTTCTTTCTCGCCGTGGGGATGTCGCTCGACCTCGCGATCGTGGCGGCCGAGTGGCAGCTTCTGCTTGCATTGCTGCTCGCGTTCACGACCGCCAAAGGCGCCGTCGTCTATACCGTCGCGCGCCTGTTCGGCAGTTCCAATCATCAGGCTCTGCATCGGACGTCGATGTTTCTGCAGGGTGGCGAATTCGCGTTCGTCCTCTACACGGCGGCGACAGCGGGTGGCGTGATCGATGCGCAGCAGAACGCATTGTTCGCCACCGTGATCATTCTGTCCATGACCATGACGCCGCTCCTGATGATTGCGGCCGACCGGCTCTTGCGCACCGAGGCGTCGATGGAGGGCGTCGATGCTGCCCGCGACCTGAAAGGCCGCGTGCTCATAATCGGCTTCGGCCGTTTCGGGCAGATCGCGTCCCAGCCGCTGCTGGCAAAGGGCGTCGACCTCACCGTCATCGACAACAACCCGGATCGGATCCGCGACGCCGGGCGATACGGCTTCAAGGTCTTCTTCGGTGATGGTGCGCGGCTTGATGTACTGCATCATTCCGGTGCGAGCGGTGCCGATGCGATCATAATCTGCATCGACGATTCCAAGGCTGCAATGCAGATCGTGGAATTGGCGCAACATGAATTTCCGCAGGCGCAGCTCCTGGTTCGAAGCCGTGATCGTGGACATGCGGTCGAGTTGATCCGAGCCGGCGTCGACTATCAGATCCGAGAGACGGTCGAATCCGCCTATGTGATGGGCGCGGAGGGTTTGCGGGTGTTGGGATTTGCCGAGGTTGATATTGCGGAGGTAGCCGAGGACATCCGTCGTCGCGATGACGAACGCCTTTCTGAGCAAGTCCAGGGGGACGCCATGTCAGGAAGCGATCGACTGCTCCTTCAGCCCGTTCCCGAGCCACTTGTGGGCCGGAAGGTTACCGTTGCAGATCGGTGATCGGTGGGCTGCCGAACATGCTCTTGTGCGCGGCGGCGCGGGCCATCGCTCCTGACGGTGTCGCCCGGTTCGGCTTGAGTAGCCATCGGACCGCGTTCCGCCCTTCGCAACACAGCTTGGCATCTCTCGACGTTGAGAGCGAGAGATGCCGAACACTGGATCCGTGGATCAGGCCTTTGACCGTCTGCCGCGTGTCACACGAGCCACCTGAGCGCCTGAAGCAACAATGGTAGAAAAGGACAAATAAATGATCGATCTGAATGGGAAGCGCGCATTGGTTACCGGCGCGTCGCGAGGCATAGGAGCCGCGATCGCGTTGGCGCTGGCCGAGAACGGCGCCGATGTCGCGTTTACGTACCAACGCTCGGCCGAAAAAGCCAACGCGGTGGCCAAATCCATCGAGAGCACAGGACGCCGCGCAGTTGCTATCCAGGCCGACAGTGCTGACCCGGAAGCTATCACGCGCGCCGTCAGCGATGCCGTCGCGGCGCTTGGCGGCCTCGATATTCTCGTCAACAGCGCGGCGATCGGCCACTCCGGAACGATCGCCGACCTTGATGTACGCGACTATCAAACGTTGATGGACGTTAACGTGCGAGCGCCAGTGCTGTTCGCGAAGGCCGTCATTCCGCATCTTTCCGCAGGAGGGCGCATCGTCTCGATCGGATCGGGTCTCGGGGAGCGGGTCCCGTTCCCCGGCATAACGGCTTATGCGATGTCTAAGGCTGCGCTTACCTCGTTCACCCGCGGGCTGTCGCGTGAACTTGGTCCGAGCGGCATTACGGTAAACCTCGTGCAGCCCGGGTCGGTGGATACCGACGCAAATCCGGCAGACGGGGCGGCTGCCGACTTCCAGCGGAGCCTCACGTCCCTGGGGCGCTTCGGCGAGCCGCGAGAAATCGCAAACGCTGTGGCCTTTTTGGCGAGTCCTGCAGCGAGCGTGATCACCGGCGCCATCCTGACCGCCGACGGGGGCGCAATCGCCTGAGACGAACTCGGCCCCGTCCCCCGCATCAAGGCTCGGTCCAACAGGGTCGGGTCTAGTGCACCGCGTCGCGGCGTCAGGCGAGTTGTACTCATCTCCAGGGACTTTTGTTCAGCAAGCAGATTCATGCTGGCCGTGCCGACAGGATGCTCGGCTGCTCAGCGCGAAAGTGCCAACACTCAGCGTTGTTCTGCCAGCAGACCTGCTGCCATGAGCCGGAACGCATCAACGGCCTTGGGCAGGGCTGACCTGGGATCGTCGCTTGCGGCCACCCACAAGGCGGCATTCAACGCCGCCCCGCTGAGCAGGCGCGCTGCGGCTTCGACGTCGACGGGCTTCAAGACGCGTTCTGAAACGAGTCCGGCGATCATATGCTTCGTTACCTGTAGGCAGGCGTTCTGGCTTGGCCATTGCGAGGGATCGCCCAGAAAGGCCGGGCCATCCAGCAACACGATCCGCTGTACCTCCGGATCCAGCGCCATCTCGATATAGGCTTCGCTTTCTGCAAGCAGTCCTTCCCAGTCATCGCCCGCTGCGGCGCCGGCTTCTTTCGCGCGTGCCGCCATCTCGCCATCGATCTGAGCCACAACTGCGGCCAGCAGCCCCTTCTTGTCACCAAAATTGTGATAAAGAGCGCCGCGGGTAAGGCCCACATCCGCAGTTAGTTCGTCCATGGAAGCGGCAGCGAATCCTCTCGCGGCGAACGCCTTGCGCGCGGCTGATATCAGCCTGGCCCGATTCTCCTCCATCGTGTCGATCCGCCGCTTCGCCATCGTCATTCGCCTCAATTTCAGATACGGGTCGCATGTGAGTTGACATACGGTCCGTATGTACAATATTCACATACGAGTCGTATATCAATATTCGCTCGCCGACTCCTGACGGAAGCCGATCCAGCATTGCGCGAGCGAGGACGATGAAAGGACTGCCCATGCCACAACGTGATGCTGTATTTCCCGAGAACCGCCACGCTCTGTACGAGCAGCATGGATATTCGGCAGCGATCCGCTCCGGCGATCTGCTATTCGTTTCAGGTCAGGTCGGGAGCCGCGTCGACGGTTCGCCTGAGCCTGATTTCGAGGCGCAAGTCCGGCTGGCATTCGCTAATTTAGAAGCGACGCTTGCGGCAGGAGGGTGCACTTTCGACGACATTGTCGACGTGACGACCTTCCATACGGATCCGGAAAAGCAATTCGGCTCGATCATGGCCGTGAAGAGCGACATCTTCGCGCAAGCCCCTTATCCGAACTGGACTGCTATCGGTGTTAACTGGCTCGCCGGCTTCGATTTCGAGATCAAGGTGATCGCGCGCGTGCCGAGCAAAGTCTGATCCATCGCAGTCCGATGCGGCCTCGGCCCGCCGAGCGGCTGGGCCGAGTCACGACAGGCCGCCAGCAATCGAAAACACGAACCTTGCAGAGGGGTTTGTCATGTCACTAGATCCCATTCTTCTGATCGGCGGATCGGGCGTCGTCGGTCGCCATACAGCCAGATATCTGCGATCAGCCGCTCCGGATGTTCCGCTGCTCATCGGGGGCCGAAATCTCGCCAGGGCGCGGAAGGTAGCTGAGGAGGTTGGGCACGCTGCCGGGGTAGCGCTTGATCTCGCGGCGCCGGATCTGGGCATCGGTGATCAGGCGGTGAGCGCCGTCGCGGTGCTTTTGCGGGATGAAGCCCTGTCCGGCTTCCGCTTTGCCCGAAAGCGAGGCCTACCCTACATCGGAATTTCCACGGGTATAGATGCGATTGGGCTCGAGGTCGCCGGCTTCATGCAGGATTCCGCTCGGTCGGCGGTCGTTCTTGGCACAGAATGGCTGGTCGGCGCGACGTCGGTCGTCGCCCTTGCCCTGGCGCGGCGGTTCTCGCGGGTCGACAATATCCGCATCGGCCTGCTGCTCGACGATGAGGATAAAGGCGGACCGGCGCAGGTGTCCGACCTCGAAGGGCTGACAAATGCGCCGCCTGCGGCTCTCACATGTCGAAACGGCACCTATGTCTGGCGCTCCGGCGAGGCTGCCAAGACAAGCTTTCGCGCCGTGGACGGCATTCAAATGGACGCGATCGCGATCTCGCCGAACGATATCCTCACGCTGGCAGCCGCAACGGACGCGCCAAATATGGAAATCAACCTGGCGACGGGCATGAGCTCCAGTCGCAGACGCGGCGAGCCGATGTCTACCGAGATCGTCATCGAACTCCAGGGACAGGACGATGCTGGCCGTCCCTTTTCCACGCGCCATGCCGTGGTCCATCCGCAAGGGCAGTTTCCCCTCACCGGGCTGGGCGTGGCAATGGTTCTCGAAAGGTGCCTGGGACTGGACGAGCAACCGCCAGCCCCTGTGGGCCTCTATTTCCCGAGTCAGTTGTTAGAACCAGCGAACTATCAGGCCCGGCTTGAAGAGATTGGTGGAAGGATTCTGGATCTGGAGGCGCTGTGAACGCGTGACGGGTTTCCGCTCCCGATTATCTGGCGAGGCCAAAACATTGAAGACCCTGCCATCCCTTGATGCCTATGTACGCATCGGGCTCGAACGGAACGGTCCGCGGCTGTACTGCGACGCCATGATGCTGATCAGTCATCTCTACCCAGCCTTACGTCCCCGCCGGACAGCGCGGCCGCCCATTGAAAGCTTGCGCTGTTGGTGCCCGTGCACTTCTGAAATGCGTCAGACGACGCGCTTCAACATATGCGCGAACATCCTCTCCTCGACGTTGGCCACGCCATTGGCATGAAAATGCTGGATGTGGGGACCGTGTTCGTGATGCCGGTTGCGCGCCTCGACAGACGCCCACTCCTCCACGAACACGAAATGCCCAGGCTCGTCCAGATCCTCGAACAGATCGTAACGGACATTGCCCTCATCGTTGCGCGACGGCTCGACAAGAACGGACAGATCACGCCGCAGTTCGTTCTCTTTGCCCGTCTTGGCCTTGAGACCGACCACGATGAATAATTCGCTCATTCGTTTCTTCTCCTTGCGGGAAATGGTGGCGGCGGAAATCGCCGCCGCCATCATGAGGCCTCAGCCCTTGGCCGCTTCCTCGGCCGCCTTTTCGGGGTTGAACCCATCGAAACTGTCGAAGACGCCCATGAAGCCGGGCACAGTCGCCTGACGCGCCCAGTCGCGCTGAAGCTCGCAATACATCTGCACACGGCTGATGAGCTTCCCGCCGGCTCGCTCGATGCGACGCAGCGCCGTCTCGTGCGCGGCGAGCGAGGTGCCGCCAACGGCATCGACCGGCACATAGACCTCATAGCCTTCCTGGATCGCGTCAAGCGCGGGAAAGGTCAGGCACGCCTCGGTCCAGAGCGCGGTCATGATCAGCTTGCGGCGCCCGAGCGCCTTCACCGCCTGCTTGAACTCGGTGTCCTCCCAGCTATTGATCGAGGTGCGGTCGTAGGTCGGCAGGTGGCCGATCACGTCCTGCAGTTCCTGGATCGGCGGCTTGTTGCGGCCGGTCGCGACGTTGACCGTCGAGTGGATAATCGGAAGGCTGTAATTCAGCGCCGCCTTGGCCGTGCTCACGATGTTGAAGACGAGTTCCTCGCGGGACATCGAGCGGATCGAGGAAACCTGGATCGGCTGGTAGTCGATGATGATGAGCGCCGAATTCTCGGGTGCGAGAAGATGGTCGGTCAGGGGGTTGCGGATGGTTTCACTGGCCATTTGCGGTCTCTATTCCTCGATTGGACGTTTTGCGCTGGAGGCGGGCCGAAGCCCTCGGTTCAGGTGGAGGGGTGAGCGCTCATCCCTCCACAGGAAGAAGAGGCCGGACCTGCAAACCGGCTCCGGCCTCCTCGATCATGCGGCGGCCGTCATGAAGCGCCCGCTATTGAAATCATCGATGGCCTGGCGGATTTCCGCCTCGCTGTTCATCACGAACGGCCCGTAGCCCACGATCGGCTCCTCGATCGGCTCGCCTGTCAGGATCAGCAGCTTGGCTTCTGCATCGGCATGGATGTTCACCTCGCCGCCCTCGCGATCGAGCAGCACCATTTCGGCTTCACCCGCCTCGTGGCTGCTCTCGATCGTCACATGCCCGGTCAGAACCACGATGATGGCGGTATGGCCCGTCGGCAGTTCAAGCGTCAGATCGGTGTCGGCCTTCAGGCTCAGATCCCATACGTTGATCGGCGTGAAGGTCTTTGCCGGCCCTTTCGTCCCGCGATAGTCGCCGGCGATAATCCGGGCCTTGCCCGCACCACCGGGAAGTGAGACGACCGGGATGTCGGCCTTCAGGATGCCCTGATAGCCGCCGGGTGCCATCTTGTCCTTCGCGGGCAAGTTCACCCAGAGCTGCACCATGCGGAACGGTCCACCCGCTTTGGCAAAGCCGGGCGAGTGGTATTCCTCGTGAATGATGCCGCCCGCCGCCGTCATCCACTGGACGTCGCCGGGACCGATTACGCCGCCGTTGCCGGCGGAATCGCGATGCTCGACCTCGCCGTCATAGACGATGGTGACGGTCTCGAACCCACGGTGCGGATGTTCGCCGACGCCGCGCCGATGCTTGGTCGGTTCGAAATTGTGCGGCCCCGCATAATCGAGCAACAGGAACGGGCTGATGTGCGCACCCAGCGTGTTGTACGAGAAGAGCGAGCGAACCGGGAAACCGTCGCCCACCCAATGCTGGTGGTCGTTGCCGTAACGACCCAGAATCTTCCTGGTCATTGTCTGGTCCTCCGATCCCACTCGGTGCGGGATGCCTGATGGCGGTGGAGGTACCAGCGCAACGATGCGCCAGAAAGATTGCTCATAGAAACGCAGTGTCCTATTGAAAGGACGATGCAGGACTTGAACGATCTCTATTATTTTGCGGCAGTCGTTGATCATCGTGGCTTTTCGCCCGCAGGACGCGCGCTCGGCATCCAGAAATCGAAGCTGAGCCGCCGTGTCCTTCTGCTTGAAGAGCGCCTCGGTGTGCGCCTCCTCAACCGCTCTTCGCGTCGCTTCTCGGTGACCGAGATCGGGCGCGAATTTTACGAGCGGTGCGTCGCGATGCTTGTCGAGGCCGAGGCGGCCGAACAGATTGTCGCCGAGGTGCGGGCAGAGCCGCGCGGCGTGGTTCGTATGAGTTGCCCCACGGCGCTCCTGTCCTTTCAGTTCGGCGAGTTGATTGCGCGCTTCATGATGCAGAACCCGGCCATACAGATCCAATTGGAGAGCACGAACCGCCGCGTCGATGTGATCGCCGAAGGGCTCGATCTGGCGATTCGTGTGCGGTTTCCACCGTTGGAGGCGACCGACCTGGTCATGAGGCGACTGGACGACAGCGTCCAGTGCCTCGTTGCCGCGCCTGGCCTGATCGATCACACCATACGGTCGCCCATCGATCTCCACACGCTGCCGAGCTTGGATCTACAGCGGCCGCATCGGTACCATGCCTGGGAACTGCATCACGCGGATGGTCAGGTGGCGACTGTCCCGCACTCACCCCGCCTCGTCACGGACGACATGTCGGTCCTGCGGAACGCCGCAATCGCAGGTGCTGGCGCCGTGCAGCTGCCGACCATCTTCATCTGGGATGATATCCGTGCCGGTCGGCTCATCCACGTACTTCCCGATTGGAGACCACGGTCAGGAATCGTCCATGCGGTCTTCCCCTCGCGGCGTGGGCTGCTTCCATCGGTTCGAGCGCTCGTCGATTTCCTCGCCCGCGAATGCGCCATACAACGGACACAGGCTGACATGGTCGTACCACCGATGCCAAGACAACGATGAGCGTTTCAACTAGGCGGGCACTCTCCATCTGGCCAACGGCCCAGATCGCCAAGCCTCGTGTCTCGTTCATGATGGAATTCGGGCAGGTCATAACGAGCTCCAGCGCCTCCGAGTCGGTCAGGCTTCGGTGTAGCCGCGCACAGAGGGCGAGATAGGTCGCGGGGTGTTTCGATCGGATGATCGGCCAGACCGCATGGTGCATGATTCGCGGCTCGAGCGAACGATTCCGCCCCGGGGATGCGTCTCGAATTCCGCCTGCCCGACATAGTCTCGGCTTGCCTCAGTGGCTGATCGTCCGGCGAACGCGATGGGGCACGACATGCGCAACATGATTGGCGTCTCGAAAAGGGACTTGGCCAAGGCGGTCGGCAAGCTCGCTCCAGACGCTATGGTGATGGGCCATACAGGAATGGCCATGGGCACCGTGGAGATGCCCGCACCTGACAATACGCTGCCAATGATGACCGGTACGGGGCCGTTCGGTCCGATCGAAATGGGCGGCATGTTCACGGTGATGAAGATCCGCGAAGACCTGGCGCACGGCGACTACCGCGACCCCGCCCCCTATAAGCATCCGGCCGGTACCATCGCCCATGAAGTCGAGGCGCCATCGGCGGAGCCGGCGCGGCGCCAGTCGCCGGTGACGATTAAGCCATCGCAAGGTGGCGGCAAACCTAAGCACGACGTGAAGGGAATGAAAATGTAGCTCCCACATTCCCGCAAGAAATCGAACAATTGAAATGGAGAAAGAATGACATGAAAACGAGGATGACGATCGGCCTGGCGCTGATTGCGATATGGACGGCGGAACCTGCGCTTGCTCACGAGTCCCACGGGCACGAATCCTATTCCGCAGGAGAACCGGGCGACCCGAAGAAGCCGGCCCGCACCATCGAGGTCGAGATGACCGAGATGGATTTCAAACCAGCGAACATCGAGGTGAAGCGGGGTGAACAGATTCGGTTCGTTCTGCGCAACGTGGGGAAGGAAGGTCACGAGTTCATCCTCGCCACCACGGCTGAAAACCTCAAGCACGCCGAACTGATGAAGAAGCATCCTCACATGGAGCACGACGACCCGAACGGCGTTCGGCTCGAACCCAAGAACTCGGCTGAGATCCTCTGGAAATTCACGAAGAAGGGAAGGTTCGAATACTCGTGCCTGATCGCCGATCACCGCGAATACGGCATGACCGGCCACGTAACGGTGAAATGAAGCAATGAAGGAGAATACAATGAAGACGTTCGCTCGCGCTGCAAAAACAACCGTCCTTGCCACGGCATTGATGCTTGGCGGGGCTGCCGCGCAGACTGCGATGATCGACGGTGAGGTCAAGAAAGTCGATGAGAGCGCCGGGAAGATCACGCTCAAGCACGGTCCGGCAAAAAGTTTGGGAATGGACGAGCCAATGACCATGGTCTATCGGGTTAAGGATCCCGCGATGATCAAGCAGGTCAAGGTCGGCGACAAGGTGCAGTTCGAGGCCGAGAACGCGGCCTCGGGCTACACGGTGACCAAGCTTCAGAAAAAGAAATGACAGGCGGAGGCGGCGCACTTGCCGCGGGCCGTCAGTCTCTCGCCAGATCTGTCGATCCTCGTCAATATGCTGAACCCGTGCGATTTCAGTACGGCGGTTGCCCCTTTCTACAGCTTGGGAAAGCGGCACACTTAGCGACTTCGAAAGCAATAAGACCTGTCTGCTGCTCTCGTTGGACGTTCGTCCGGTCCTGGAAGTCTCGCTTCCAGGATTGGCTTGCATCAAGCTGCGCCGGCCGAAGTCAGCCCTCATTCCAGTGGAGCATCACCCACGGAGGAGAACGCCCAGAACGTCTGATGTGGCTGCAACAACGAGCTGCTTAGGCCTTCGCACGAACACGACGCTGAAGCTTATTGTTGCTTTTCACCCATGTGGTGAGATTCGGTCTTCGGTCCACCCGAGTAGTGATGACCTCCCGACTGGCCCTTGGTCGAGATGCCAACCGTCTCCTTGCCCATGTGGTGAGGGACCTCGGTCTTCGGTCCGCCCTGATAATGATGGCCGTTCTTTTCGGTCTCGGAGCTGGTCTGCGCAAGTGTCGCTCGACCGTCTGTGGGGCTTCACCGGCTTCGGCACCCGACGCTTGGCGCAAGGGAGCAGCCCGAAAAACCCCGGATGTACCTTGGTCCAGTTGAACAAGGGTCGACCCGCGTGCTCAGTCAAAGTTTTTGCTTCACAGGAGCAAGCGCATGGCCAAGATCGTCCTGCTGACACTGCTGCCGACCGCCGCGCTGGTGCAGCAGCGCACCTATTACGACGGCGCGGGCCGTATCATCGGCCGTTCGGCTGCCGACAGCCAAGGCTCAACCACCTATTACGATGCTGGCGGGCGCATCTCGGCGCGCTCGTCGACCCGCGGCAACACCACAACCACCTATGACGCGGGCGGCTGGGTCATTGAACGAAGCTATAAGGGTAAGCCGAACTGACGATGTTCAACAGAGACACCGTCATCCACCTGATCGGCGACCCCTGCCTGAACCTCTATCGGGCGATGGGCAAGGGCTATTGGTATTTCAAGTTCGACGACGGCGCGCTGTCCGGCACCAAAGCGGTGCTGGTGAAATCGCTCAACGACCTGCCGCTCGATACGTGGGTGAGTGAGGGCAGGACATTCGCCGCGGAGATGCGGGCGAAGCACAAGCGGTGACGGTCGCAGGAGCAAGCAGTGATCGATAAACGGCGGCAGTGGCCGCCGCCATAGGCCTGCAATCTTCGCTGGAGGACTTCGCGCCGCCAATCCCCGGCTGGTCCAAGACCAGCACACGCTGGCAGGCCGCAAGCTCGGGCGTGGTCTCGATCACTTCCGCAACGACGGCGCGAAGCTCGCACCGCCGCCGAGAGGTGATGATCCATACGAAGACGAAGCCTATCGGTTTTGGGCCTAAGCGGCGGGGCAGGCCGTGAACGTCCGGTCCGGCTAACAGCCGACGTAGAACGCAAGTCGCGTTTTGACCGTGAGCAGAAAGACCATGGCCGGAGGATACGGCAGTAGCCGGGTGGTTCAACCGCGTTGAGTTCGGCGTCGTGGGTCACGCAGATGGAGCCGCTCAACGCGGAGCGGTTACGCCTAAAGTACGGCCACGGCAAGCTCGAAAGCGTCTCCAAGCTCGGCGTCATCTCAGCCGCCAAAGCTGTTTGCGCTTCCGCCTGTGTCGGATGAGCCGTACCGATAACTTTCATTTCACCAGGGGCAGGCTGGGCAGTGACAACTTTACATTTCATCGTCGCGGGATCTTGAGCTACGTAGAACGCGGAAGTGCCTGATGGGGGCGCTTGTCCGGTGGTTTTGTCCTGCTGCGCAAATGAAGGTGCCCAAATGCGAGAATGGTGGCGACCGTCGCAAAAAGAATTTTCGTCATAGTATCTACCTCCTAGCATTGGACAGCGAGCAAATAGAGGCAGCCGACAAAGGTTCCAGCGAAGAGGGATATATTTTTCTACTGGAATCCCCGCAGGGTCGCTTCGTGTTTACCCGCAGCGTGATCGATCACTTCGACGGTGTTGCGCGCGATATGCGCGATGAAGACGCGCCGGGTCTTGGGGTCGAATGCGGTGTGCAGAGGCATCCTTGCCTCGCCGCGGTTTCCGACAAGTTTGGATTTGCAGGGTCAGTATCTCGGTCGGTGCGAATTCGCCCACTCGCGGGCATGCGGAATCGGTTCGCGCGGCGGCAGGATCGCGCGAAGCTTTCGCGTCGCCGGCAGGTTTTCCATGCGCTCCCGCCATCGGCAGAAAGCCGGATAGTTCGGGTACATCGCCTTGCCCTCCTCCGTCAGGCTGAAGGCGAAGGTGCTCGGGAGCAGGAAAAAGTCCGCAATCGTGAGGTCCGAGCCGAGCAGGTAGCCTTGGCCGTGACTCAGTTCGCGCTCCACCATGCCGAGCGCAAGCTCGACCTTGGGCATCGCGTGTGCCACGACCTTTTCGTCGGATGCGATGCCGAGTTCCGGAAAGACCAGCCGTTCGTGCGTCACGTGATAGATCATGTAGGGGTAGTAGTAGGAGTTGACCGCACTGATCCACTGGTTCATGCGCGCTCGCAGGCGGACGTCGCGCGGCGTCAGCTTTGGCCCCTCGAAGGCTTCGTCGACATAGGAGGCAATCGCGCTGGTCTCGTAGACCGTGAAGTCGCCGTGCCGAAGAATCGGGACCCGGTTGAACGGGTGCAGCGCCAGATGCTCGCGCTTGCCCATCACCGGTTCAAGGTCATGAAAGCCATACGCTACGTCCTTGTGCGTCAGAATCAACCGCACGATGTTGACGTAGGGGCTTCGCGGGAAGCCATAGACGATTGGCTCTGCCATCTGTTCCTCCTCTATCTTGTTCGTAACGGGCGCTTGTTATCGCCAGAATGGCTTAGCGGCCTCGTCCAGCGCCTCTTCGCGCGTGAGGCCGATGTCGGCGAGCAGATGCTTGTCGTCGGCCAGATCGCGGAGTGCCAGGCGCAGCCTGCGCCGCGCGGCCCAAGCACGAAGCCCACGCTGCGGAACGTCGATCCTTCGCACCGAATTCCTCTGATAAAGTTGCGCGCGCGGACTCGCCGACTGGATCCATCGAAACGGCGCTGCATCATTGATCAAGGCTGACATCGACAAGCTCCAAATCTCGTGAAATGCTGTACTGGAGCTGTTCAATAGAGTGAGCGGGCCGTTATCCGCAAAGCATCGTTTCTCTGGCCGGCCCTAGTTTTTCTCATGAAGTCCTTGTGCGATGCGTCCACGCTTGCCGCCCCTGAATGCGCTGAAGGCTTTCGAAGCCGCGGCTCGGCATGAAAGCTTTACCCGCGCAGCCGAGGAGCTTTGCGTCACGCAGGGCGCCGTAAGCCATCAGGTCAAGGCGCTGGAGGCTGAGCTTGCGATCAAGCTGTTCAATCGCGAGCGCCAGCGCCTGATCATCACCGAGGCGGGCAAGGACTATCTCACCATCGTACGCGATGCGCTGGACCGTATTGCGGTTGGCACCGAGCGGCTTCTGCAAAGGCAAAACGCCGGCGTCCTCACCGTCAGCACCTCGCCAGACTTTGCCGCCAAGTGGCTGGTTCACCGGCTGGGCCATTTCGCCGAAGCTCACCCCGGGATCGACCTTCGCGTTTCCGCAACACTTCATCACGTCGACTTCGCGCGAGAGGAAGTCGACCTTGCGGTGCGCCATGGCGAGGGCAATTGGCCCGGGCTCGATACGATCAAGCTGAGCGCCGAGCAGCTCTTTGCCGTTTGCAGTCCGAAGCTTCTCTCGGGTCGGCGACGGCTCAGCAAGCCAGCCGACATTCTCAAATATCCGCTGATCCATATGGATACCCGGGCAGATTGGTCCAGGTGGCTGCAGGCGGCGGGCGTCAACGACACGCATATCATCCACGGTCCGGTGCTCAATCGGGCAAGCATGGTAATCGACGCGGCGATCAACGGCCAGGGTATCGCACTTGCCCGTACGACATTGGCGGCATGGGACCTGATCAACGGGCGGCTGGTGCGGCCGTTTCCGGAAGCATTGCGACTTTCGAAGACCTACTGGATCATTTGTCCGAAGGCGACGGCAGCCCAGCCGAAGATCGTCACGTTCCGCGACTGGCTTTTGGCAGAGGCTTCCAGGGATCTGCGACAGCTCAAGAAGCTGGGCTGGTGCTTGAACCCGCTCAAGGAGAGCGGGGACTGATCCGTCCTCACGTAGACGATTGAAGATCAAGCAACGGTCAGTAATCCTTCCTGATCGCCGTTGCGAATAGGAAAGGCGGCGTAAAACCGTCGCTCGTTGCGGCCGTTCGCTTCCTGCGCTATTTCACTGATCGGGGACGTCGCAGCCTCCCCGTAAAATGGTGACCCCATGCAAGCGCTGCCCGCTTTTTTTGTGGAGCGAGCGCATGGACGGGTCCACTTTTGAACTTCCGCTATTTCTGCTTGCGACCTTTGCGGGTGCACTTGTTGCTGGGCTCTCGGCTTTGCCTTTGGTTGTGGCGGCTTCGCTATGGCTTTACATCCTCACGCCGCTGCAGAGCGCGACATTGATCGTCGGTTTCGGTCTTCTGGTGCAAGGCTACTCAGTCTGGAGACTGCGCCGCGCGCTCGATGGGAGCAAATTGCTGCCGTTCATCGTCGGCGCCGCTCTCGGGGTTCCGACGGGCGTGTCTCTCTTGACCTGATCCTCGAACCGTCCGCATCGCGGTTGGTGCGTTCCTCGCTGCGTACAGTCTCCGCGCACTTCTCCGACCCGGCCTAAAACCGATCTCCACCGGAGCGAGCGCGGCCGACGCTGCGGTTGGCTTGCTCAACGGCGTGCTTGGAGGCCCTGACCGGCTTAGCAGGCATACTGGTGACGATCTGGTGCGGCCTGCGCGGCTGGTCCAAGGACCTTCAACGCACAATATTCCAGCCCGTTGCCGTTACGACCTTCCTCATGTCAGCGCTCTGGCTTGGAGGAAAGGGAACGGTGACCAGCGAGACCGTTAAACTCTTCGTGATGGGTTTGCCGTGCTTGCTAATCGGAACATGGCTTGGGCTGAGATTGTTTGTCTCCATTGACGAAGCGATGTTCCGAAAGATCGTCCTCGCTTTGTTGCTGATTTCGGGAGTCTTGCTGGTTATCTGACAGCCGATTGACAGCAGCGACGGCAATCGGTTTATTCGATCTATGGGGGCGTGCGATCCCCCCACGAGGCGACATGCCCAAGAATCGCGTCCGAACTTCACCAAGGACGCCGCATGTCTGCCATCAACTTCTCTTCTTGGATTCGACGTTTCTCCCGCGATAGCGACGTTTGCGCAAACCTGTCGCGCATCCGGATAGCAAGCCTGCTCCGGATAAGCCGCGTCAGCATCCGGGCTCTCGCGATCTCAGCCGCGCTACTCGCTCCGGCGCATGTCGCGTCGCGTCCTCTTGATGCACCGGCGATCAGTTCGGATCGTGAGGCAAACCAGCAGGTCCTGACGAGCCAAATCGACGATCTCACTCCAGCGCGGGCAATCCGAGCTAGGCCGCAAGAAAAGTTGCGGGGAGTCGTCGCGGAGGTGGACCAGCGCCATGATCGGATCACCGTGCGCCTGACATCTCTCACGACTGCCGACTTCAAGGTACAGGACGGTCTGCTCTTCGATTCTGTTCGTTATGGCGACCAGGTCGAACTCACTGTCGAGACCATCAATGGAGAGAGGACCATTGTTGAGCTTACGAAGGAATAAATCGTGGTGTGTGTTTGCGAACACGCTGTGCCGTACGCTTCGCAGGTCCGCTTCCGGCAGAATGGTCAACCAGCGGAGGATCGCGACCGTGCGAGATGCTGTTGGCGGACGGGGGGCGGCGGGATGAAATGCATTAGACCGACGTCGCTACGAGTCCTTGTTGCACTAGTGACCTTCGCGCCAATGCAAGTCCTTGCGGCGGATGCTGAGGCCGGAAAGAACAAGGCCGAGGCCTGTGCGGGGTGTCACGGTGACAAAGGTGTCTCCGCCACCGAGAACACGCCGTCATGGGCGGGGCAACCTGATCAGTTCTTGCAATGGCAGCTGGTTTTCTTCCGCAGCGGTGCGCGTAAGAGTGAGGTCATGGGACCAATCGCGGAACAACTCAGCAACGAAGATGTCCGCGACCTCAGCGCTTACTTCTCTTCGCTCAAGCCTTCCGATCCAGCCGCGGCGAAGGTGCCCGACGATCATCCCGACTTGACCGAAGCTGGCAAGAAAGCGGCTGCGGCCGGACGGTGCGCCTCTTGTCACGGGGACAACTACGCTGGCAGCAGGGCCGTCGCCCGCATTGCGGGTCAACGCGAGGACTATCTTGCGAAGGCACTCCACGACTACAAAGCCGGCGTTCGATCCGGCGGCGGAGTGGCCGCGATGGCCGAGGTAGCTTATCCCTTGACCGAGGACGATATT
Organism: Bradyrhizobium elkanii WSM2783; assembly: GCF_000472865.1. Taxonomy (GTDB): domain Bacteria; phylum Pseudomonadota; class Alphaproteobacteria; order Rhizobiales; family Xanthobacteraceae; genus Bradyrhizobium; species Bradyrhizobium elkanii_A. The sequence continues at coordinate 30,332 of NZ_AXAP01000094.1, forward strand.
TCGCCGCTGGCGCATTACCTCGCACGACTCTAGCAGAGATGCCAGATGCAATGAGGCGACCCGGTCGGAACCGAGCGATGATCTCCGCCGAGGACGTCTGAAGCATTGGTGGCCGACGCCAATAGGGCTCTGGTTCTTGGGCGGACTTGCGTGTTGATCTGGTGGTGGGTCCGGTCCCACGGACTCCCTTCCCTATGCATTCGAAGGAGGTCAATCATGACCACGCAAGAGCATTGGGCCGAAGATCACGCGTACTAGACTCAGAAGTGGGTGATGGGCTTGTTGTCCGGCCCGAGCAACGTGGAAGGCGCCTCTTTGAAAACCAGACTATCTGGGGCGAACCTGATTGTCTTCCCGCCTACCACAAAGTCGGCAAAGTTGTGGGGAATCGCCGAATGAACGCCAGTGGCCAGGAAATCAGAGAGTAAGAAGCAGATGTCGGGCCTTCCGCCAGATCCGGCCGCTAGGAATCCTTGGAAGTTCTGACCTGTGACATGCGCCTTCTTGCGCGCCGACCAGTTGGTATAGCGCCGATAAAGCTTGGGAAAGATGGCAGGTCCCTTGTCCGTGGCCAGCACGCTGAGGTCGCCGACCTTTGGTTCGCGCAGATTGAAATCGAAGGGACCAATCGTAACCGATCGGCGCGGAAGCGGACGCCAATTGGCTGGTAGACGCAGAAGGATTCGAACTGGGGCACTTTGGCTTCAATGCCGTTCTGCGCGATTACGCCCGGCTAGGACGTTTGCTGGCGCATGATGGCGCATGGGATGGCAAGCAGATCGTTCCGACGCAATGGATGATCGATGCGACCACCATTCGAGCTTCGGATGACTATCTGCGACCGGTCGTGGCGACGAGGAGATTTGGCTACGGTTATCTCTTGTGGCTGTTTCCCGGTGAGAGGCGGCAGTTCGCGTTGTTAGGATTCAAGGGCCAGTATATTTGCGTTGATCCGACCTCTAAGGTCGTCATGGTGCACACTGCAATTGAGGACCCGGTACATCGAGGCGAACCATGGGCTCTATGGTCGGCACTGGTCGATCAGCTAGGCTGATAATAGCTCGGGACAAGTGACCCGAATGTATGGTCCGGCCGCGCGTTGCAAGCGGTTTCGTCAACCTGGCAGATGCGGTCTTGCATCAATGTATCCGGCCTCTGATTGGAGCGTGCTGGGCTCCGGGCCATCATGGATATCAGCGCGCATTCGAACTGATTAGCGGACAGGCCTCGAGCGGGCCATTCGGGTCACCAGTGTTCGCATGCGCCGGGAAGACCGATCCTCCATGGTCGTCTCATCCTCTCGCAGACCTCGGCGGGTAAGGGATGTTGGTTACGTCATCGATGGGCTCCTCACTTCGC
>NZ_AXAP01000095.1 GCF_000472865.1 Bradyrhizobium elkanii WSM2783
TATCACCCGTGCCGGATGATCTTGTCCGATCAGGCTGTCGATATCGACCGCTCGCAGTTCGACCTGGTCGCGCACCGGCTCGCGCAGCCGCGGCGCACCGCGCCGCACTGCTTCGGCCCGTGGCTCCGCTTGCTCCGGCAGCTCTCCAAACAACTCGTCACCAGCCATCGTCCCCCTCCTGCAAATCAATCCGCGAAGAGAATCACAGCTGCCACGCGCCCGATATAAAAAGATTCACAGTCTCGTAGGGTGGCCAAAGCGCAGCGTGCCCACCATCACGAGCGAAGTGTTGATGGTGGGCACGGCGCAAGCGCGCCTTTGCCCACCCTACGGCACTGCGGCGTGAGAGCAGCCTTAAACCGGCAATCGGTTCTGCTGCGCCAACTCCTTCAACGACGTCTGCGGGCGCGCGCCGATGTGCTGGATCACCTCTGCGGCTGCGAGCGCGCCGAGCCGACCGGCATTCTCATAGCCGGCATCGCGGACGAGGCCGAACATGAAGCCGGCGGCGAAGAGATCGCCCGCGCCGGTCGTATCCACCAATTGCTCGATCGGGAATGCCGGCACGGCCGTGACGCCGTCCTTCGCTGCCACCACGCAGCCTTTCTCGCTGCGGGTGACGACGCCGAGTTTCGCATCGACGCGGAACTGCTTCAGCGCGCTGTCGAAATCGGCGGTCTGGTACAACGAGCGCAGCTCGGCCTCATTGGCGAACACCAGATCGACCGTGCCTTTGCGCATCAATTCGAGGAATTCGTCGCGATAGCGATCGACGCAAAAGGAATCCGACAAGGTCAGCGCGACCTGGCGGCCTGCGGCATGCGCGATCGTCGCCGCCTTGACGAAGGCTTGCTTGGCGCTCGCGGGATCCCAGAGATAGCCTTCGAGATAGACGATGCGGGACGCCGCGATCTGCGCTTCATCGATATCGGCCGGCGTCAGATCTTGCGCGGCGCCGAGATAGGTGTTCATGGTGCGCTCGCCATCCGGCGTCACCAGGATATAGGAGCAGCCGGTGGCGGGACCATCGGTGGCGGGCCTGGTCTCGAATGCGACGCCTGCGGCGCGGATGTCATGGGCATAGAGCCGGCCGATCTGATCGTCCTTGATCTTGCCGACATAGGCCGCACGGGCGCCGAAATTGGCGACGCCGACAATGGTATTGGCCGCCGAGCCCCCGGACATCTCGGTCGCTGGGCCCATGTCCTGGTAGATCGCGCCGGCGCGGGCCTCGTCGATCAGCGCCATGCTGCCCTTGGCCATGCCGTGCCGACTGAGGAACGCCTCGTCGGTCCTCACCAGGACGTCGAAAATTGCGTTGCCGATCCCGAGAACGTCATATTTTGCGTCGGCCATTATCCATCCTTCGAGCGATTGAGAAGGCTGCGCCGTACCAGATCAACATGGCGCCAGCAAGCCAGGTGGCTGTTATATAGAAGTCATATGATCCGCTCTTTCCTCACCGTCTCCTCGGGAACGCTGGCCTCACGGCTGCTCGGCTTTGCCCGCGATTCCATCATCGCGGCGCTGCTGGGCGCCGGCGCGGTTGCCGATGCGTTCCTGGTTGCCTTTCAAATGGTCAATGTGGTCAGGCGGCTCCTGACCGAGGGCGCGCTGAACGCCGCGCTGATACCGGCGTGGCTCCGCTTGCGCGAGACCGAAGGCGCAGCGGCCGCCGCGGCCTTCGCCGGTCGCGTGCTCGGCACTATCAGCGCCGCGCTGATCGTGGCGTCGGTCCTGATCGGCTTGCTGATGCCGCTGGTGATCGCGGCGCTGGCGCCGGGATTTGTCGGCCGCGAAACGCTGGACCTTGCCGTCAACAATGCGCGGCTGATGCTGCCTTATCTCGCCTTCGCCGGACCCGTCACGGTCATGATGGGGCTCATGAACGCGCAAGCGCGCTTTGCGCTCACCGCATTCTCGCCGCTGCTGTTCAACATCGCGCTGATCGCGGTCATGGCCGTGCTGCTGACATGGCGGGGGGATGCCGCGCATGCCGCGATGGTCGTCGCGGCGGCCGTCGGCCTTGCGGGACTTCTGCAATTGTCGATCCTCGTGCTGCGCGGCGGCCGCGCTGCAACGCCGCTCCGCATCTCCTTCGACAAGGACATGCGCGACTTCCTCGGCAAGGCCGTCCCCGGGATGATCGCAAGCAGCGCGCCGCAATGGCTGATGGTGGCGGGTGCCGTGATCGCCTCCAAATCGCCGTCGGCGGTCTCCTGGCTTTATTTTGCCAACCGCCTGATCGAACTGCCGCTCGGGATCGTCGGCGTCGCCATGGGCACGGTGCTGATCCCGGAAATGACGCGCGCGCTGCACAGCGGTGACCGAACCGCCATCGCGCGCGTGGAATCGCGCGGCCTGGAATTGGCGGTCGGACTCGCTTTGCCGGCGACGCTTGGCCTCATCGTATTGAGCGCCCCGGTGGTGCGGATCCTGTTCGAGCACGGCGCGTTTGCCGCGCATGATGCCACGGCCACCGCGCATGCGCTGACCTGGCTTGCGCTCGGCCTGCCCGCGCATGTGCTGGTGAAAGCGCTGTCGCCGGCCTTCTTCGCCCGCGAGGATACCCGCACGCCACTGCTTGGGGCGCTGACCGCCATCGTGGTGGCGATCGTCGCCGCGTTCCTGCTCCGCCACTCTTTCGGCACGCGCGGCATTGCTGCCGGCATCACGCTGGGAGCCTGGAGCAACGCGCTCTATTTGATCCGGAAGGGCGGCGCGACATTCGGCTTCGCGATCGATACGGAGGCCCGCGATCGGCTCCCGCGCATCTGCCTGGCGGCGCTCGCCATGGGCGCGCTGCTGTGGCTTCTGCAGGAGTTCGCGCCGCTGGCCGCAGGATCGCGCGGGCCGGCGCAGGCCGTGCTGCTGTTCGCGGTGATTTTGGCCGCCATGGCGAGCTACGGCCTGTTCCTGAAGCTGTTCGGCGTGATCGGCTGGCGCGAGGCGGTCGCCGCGATCAGGCAAAACCGTCCCGCCTGACTTGCGCCGATAGCCCCAAAATGGCAAACGACCCCGCCGAAGCGGCATTTTCCGGGAATTGACACCATGGCGTTCGTGGAACGGGTTTTTTCAGGCGTCCAGCCGACGGGCAATCTGCACCTCGGCAATTACCTCGGCGCCATCGTCAACTTCGTCAAGCTGCAGGAGACGCACAATTGCATCTACTGCGTCGTCGACATGCACGCGATCACGCAGGGCGTTGATGTCTGGGGCGGCCCGGCGGAGCTGACGCGCAACACCCGCGAGGTGACGGCGGCGTTCATTGCGAGCGGCATCGACCCGAAGAAGCACATCGTCTTCAACCAGAGCCAGATCGCAGGCCATGCCGAGCTTGCCTGGATCTTCAACTGCGTCGCCCGCATCGGCTGGCTGAACCGGATGACCCAGTTCAAGGAGAAGGCCGGCAAGGATCGCGAGAACGCCTCCGTCGGTCTCTACGACTATCCGGTGCTGATGGCGGCCGACATCCTGCTCTATCGCGCGACCCACGTGCCTGTGGGTGAGGACCAGAAGCAGCATCTCGAGCTGTCACGCGACATCGCGCAGAAGTTCAACAACGACTTCGGCGACTCGATCCGCGGCCACGGCCTTGCCGACGGCCTGTTCTTCCCGCTGCCCGAGCCGCTGATCACGGGACCGGCGACGCGGGTGATGAGCCTGCGCGACGGCACCAAGAAGATGTCGAAGTCGGAACCCTCTGATAATTCGCGCATCAATCTCACCGACGATGCCGACACCATCGCGCAGAAGATCCGCAAGGCGAAGACCGATCCGGAGCCGTTGCCATCAGAGGAAAAGGGGCTGGAGGCCCGGCCCGAAGCCGACAATCTCGTCGGCATCTACGCAGCGCTCGCCGGCATCAGCAAGCAGGCCGTACTGAAGGATTTCGGCGGCGGCCAGTTCTCCAGCTTCAAGAACGCGCTGGTGGACGTTTGCGTTGCGAAACTGTCGCCAATCGCGGCCGAAATGAAGCGGCTGGTCGCCGACCCCGGCCATGTCGATCAAATCCTGGTCGACGGCGCCAACCGCGCCCGCGTGATCGCCGATGAAACCATGCGCGCCGCGAAGGACGTCGTCGGCTTCATCCGGCAGCGATAGGCGATCAACATCGATTGCTCTCGCACCCTCTCCCAAAAGCCGAGGGGGTGTGGCAGCATAAGTCTGCTTGGCAATAATGCACCGGGACATGCATGACCACCCAGCGACGAAGCTACGAATCTGGTCACAAGCCGAAATGCCTTGTCATCGTTGACGACAGCGCCGAATGGGACCGCGCCGTCTACTACGCCAGCCGCTGGGCGATCCGGGTCGGCGGCGGCGTCGTGATGCTGCGCGTCATCGAGACCGAGGACCAGAACCAGCAATGGCTCGGGGTGGCCGACATCATGCGTGCCGAGGCCGAGGAAGCGGCAAACGAGGCGCTCGACCGCGCCGCCGGGCGCGCCAACGGGATTGCCGCGATCACGCCCGAGCGGGTGATTCGCGAGGGCGACCCAACCGAGCAGGTCCTCGACGTCATCGACAAGGACGAGGACATCTCGATCCTGGTGCTGGCGGCCAATCCGGGGCCGGAAGGCCCGGGTCCGATCATCACCACCATGGCCAAGATCATGGGCGAGTTCCCGATTCCCGTCACCATCGTGCCCGGCGGACTGACCGACGAAGAGATCGATTCGCTATCGTAACCCCTTGATCAATCGTCGGAACCGACGGTTCCCGCCTTGATCCGTGCGTTCGCCGTCGCCATCTGCTAAGGGAACCCCACGCGCCGGCCTTGAACCGGCGACGCCGGAGAAAACAAATGTTCATCCAGACCGAAGCTACCCCCAATCCCGCCACCCTGAAGTTCATTCCGGGCCGCACCGTGCTCGCGAGCGGCACCATGGAATTTGCGACACCTGAAGCCGCCGTCCGCTCCCCGCTCGCCGAACGGCTGTTCGCCGTGCCCGGCGTCACCGGCGTGTTCTATGGCTCCGACTTCGTCACCGTGACCAAGGCCGACGGCGACTGGCAGCATCTGAAGCCCGCAATCCTCGGCGCGATCATGGAGCACTACATGTCCGGCGCGCCGCTGCTCGCCGACGGCAGCGTCGATGGCGACGATTCGCTCGATGAGGAAGATGAGTTCTTCAATGACGAAGATGCCGACACCGTCGCGCAGATCAAGGACTTGATCGAGACGCGGGTGCGGCCTGCAGTCGCCAATGACGGCGGCGACATCACCTTCCGCGGCTTCAAGGATGGCGTCGTCTATCTCAACATGAAGGGCGCCTGCTCCGGCTGCCCGTCCTCGACCGCGACGCTGCAGCACGGCATCCAGAATCTGCTGCGGCACTTCGTCCCCGATGTGGTCGAAGTCCGCCCGATGTAAGGAGAGCGAATAGTGAGTGGCGAATGGCGAATAGGGATCGCGCCTGACCATCCATTCGCCATTCGCCAATTGCCATTCGCTCCATGATCATTCTCGCCATCGATACGGCGCTCGACGCCTGCTCTGCCGCCGTGCTCGACACCACCGCGAGCAAGCCGCTCGCGCTGGAATCGCAACCGATGAAGCGCGGGCATGCCGAAGCGCTGATGCCACTGATCGCGCGGGTGATGAAGGAGAGCGGCATCGCCTTCGTCGCGCTTGATCGCATTGCCGTCACCACCGGTCCCGGCAGCTTCACCGGACTGCGCGTCGGCCTGTCGGCGGCGCGCGGCATCGCGTTGGCCGCCAGCAAACCCGTCGTCGGTGTCACCACGCTGACCGCTTATGCCGCGCCTGTCGTCGCCGAGAACGGCGAGCATCCGATCATCTCCGCGATCGATGCGCGGCATGACCATGTCTATTTCCAGGTGGTGAGCGGCGACGGCAGCCCGCTGGTCAAGCCGAAGGTGGCGCCGGTCGAGCAGGCGATCAAGGCCGCGCAGCTTGGCACACCGCATCTGGTCGGCAATGCCGCAAAAATCCTCGCCGACCGCTGGCCGGCGGAGACGGCCCCGCCGTTCAAGAACGATACCCAGGCCGCGCCCGACATCACCTGGGTCGCCTGGGTCGGCGCGGCCGTCAGCCCCGAAGCGGCGCCGGCGCGGCCGTTCTATCTGCGCGCGCCGGACGCAAAGCCGCCGGCCAATCCGCTGCTCGACGTCGCGCAATCGACCGCGTCATGATGGCCTGGCTTTCCGAATGGCTCAGCCGCGGCACGCCGGCGGTCGAAGCCGCGACTGTGCGCGATGCACCGCGTTTGGCGCAGCTACATGGCGCCTCGTTTCATCGCGGCTGGGGCGAAGGCGAATTCGAGGCAATGCTCGCCGAGCGCAACACGCTGGTGCATCGGCTGCGGCTCGGGCGCAAGATCATCGGCTTTGCAGTATCGCGGATGGGAGCGGACGAAGCTGAAATCCTGTCGATCGCGATCGATTCCAGCCAGCGCGGCCGCGGCCTGTCGCGCAATTTGTTGCTGACGCATCTGGGCCATCTTGCTGGCCGCGGCGTGCGCACTGTTTTCCTCGAGGTGGAGGAAAATAACCAGCCGGCGCGACGGCTCTATGAACGGGCCGGATTTGCCGTCGTCGGTCGCCGTGAACGCTATTACAAGCAGCCCGGTGGGGAACATTTGAATGCGCTTCTGATGCGCCGTGACTTGTCGTAACATGCGGGCGGTGGCAGAACAGTCCCGCCCTGCCCTTCCAGGCTGAAGAAACATGGCTCCGCTGAAAACCTCGTCTGCGATGAAGAACACCGGCATCGAGGCGCGCTGCGCCGCGACCGGCATGCGCATGACCGAGCAGCGCCGCGTCATCGCGCGCGTGCTGGCCGAATCCGTGGATCATCCTGACGTCGAGGAGCTGTACCGGCGCTGCGTCGCGGTCGACGACAAGATCTCGATCTCGACCGTCTACCGCACCGTAAAGCTGTTCGAGGACGCTGGCATCATCGAGCGCCACGACTTTCGCGAGGGCCGCGCGCGCTATGAGCAGATGCCCGACAGCCATCACGACCACCTGATCAATTTGCGCGACGGCAAGGTGATCGAATTCACGTCCGAAGAGATCGAGAAACTGCAGGCGGAGATCGCCCGCAAGCTCGGCTACAAGCTGGTCGACCACCGTCTCGAACTGTATTGCGTCCCGCTGGACGAAGATAAATCGTAGTCTGAATTGAATCCCGATCTCATCATCTTCGATTGCGATGGCGTCCTGGTCGACAGCGAAGTCATTTCGTGTCGCGCGCATGCCGAGGTCCTGACGCGTCACGGCTATCCGATCACGTCGGAACAGGTGTTCGATCGTTTCCTCGGTCGCTCGACACGACAGGCCAATCTCGAAATCGAGGCCGAACTCGGCCGCAGCCTTCCAGATGATTATCACACGCAATTGCAGGACGAGCTGTTCCGTTCCTTTGAGGCGGATCTGCAGGCGGTGCCGCACATTCACGCCGCGCTCGACCAGATCGGGCAGCCCGTTTGCGTGGCGTCCAGCGGCTCACCACAACGCATGCGCGTCAGCCTTGGTCGCACCGCCCTCTACGAACGATTTGCACCGAACATCTTTTCAGCCCTGCAGGTCAAGAACGGCAAGCCGGCGCCCGATCTCTTCCTGTTCGCGGCCGGGCAGATGAAGGTGGCGCCCGAACGCTGTCTCGTGGTCGAGGACAGCCTCCCCGGCATCACAGCCGCCCGCGCCGCCGGGATGGCGGTGCTCGGCTTCTGCGGCGGCAGCCATTGCGGGCCCGGCCATGCCGAGACGCTGCGCGCCGCCGGCGCCACGATGACCTTTGCGGACATGCGGGAACTGCCCGGGCTGATCGAAAACGGTGCAATCGTCGCCGCAACCTGAGCCGTCATTCCGGGATTGTCCGAAGGACCAGACCCGGAATCTCGAGATTCCGGGTTCGATGCTGGCGCATTGCCCCGGAATGACGGGCCCAAAAGCTGGATTTTGACGGCTTTAGGCTATATTTGAGCCCTGCGCCCCGATGCGCTCCTTTCCACCCCAAGCAGGTTCCATGACGCCGCCGCGCAAGCTGCACATCAAATCCTATGGCTGCCAGATGAATGTCTACGATGCGCAGCGCATGGTGGATACGCTGGCCGGCGAGGGTTTTGTCGAGACGGCAAACGCCGACGAAGCGGATCTGGTGATCCTCAACACCTGCCATATCCGCGAGAAGGCCTCGGAAAAGGTCTATTCCGAGCTCGGGCGGCTGCGCGTGATGAAGGACGACGCCGCGCGCCAGGGGCGCGACGTGAAAATTGCGGTCGCAGGCTGCGTTGCGCAAGCCGAAGGCGAGGAGATCATTCGCCGCGCGCCGACCGTCGACGTCGTGGTCGGTCCGCAGAGCTACCACCATCTGCCGCAACTGCTGAGGCAGGCGAAAGCGGAAGGCCGCGCGCTGGAGACCGAATTCCCGGTCGAGGACAAGTTCGGATTCTTGACCCCGCCGAAGCCCGACGCGATCCGCTCGCGCGGCATTTCAGCTTTCGTCACCGTGCAGGAAGGCTGCGACAAGTTCTGCACCTTCTGCGTCGTGCCTTACACGCGTGGCGCAGAAGTCTCGCGTCCCGTGACGAGGATCATCGAGGATGTGGCGCGGCTTGCCGATAACGGCGTGCGCGAGATCACCCTGATCGGGCAGAACGTCAACGCCTATCACGGCGAAGGGCCGGATGGACGAAGCTGGCCGCTCGGCAAGTTGCTTGAGCGGCTCGCCGCCATCCCCGGCGTGCTGCGCCTGCGCTATTCGACCAGCCATCCGCGCGATGTCGAGGACAGTCTGATCGAGGCGCATCGTGACCTGCCGGCGCTGATGCCGTTCGTGCACCTGCCGGTACAGTCCGGTTCGGACCGAATCTTGGCAGCCATGAACCGCAAACATACCGCCGATGATTACCGCCGCGTCATCGACCGATTTCGTGCGGTACGCCAAGACATTGCTTTTTCTTCCGATTTCATTGTCGGCTTCCCCGGCGAAAGTAGGGAAGATTTTTCTGCGACCCTCGCGCTTGTCATGCAAATAGGGTACGCTGCGGCTTATTCGTTCAAATATTCGCCGCGGCCCGGCACGCCGGCGGCGGACATGCAGGAGATGGTGCCAGCGGCGGAAATGGACGAGCGATTGGAGCGCCTCCAGAACTTGATCGACAGCCAGCAATCGGCCTTCAACAAGGCTGCGATCGGCACCACGGTCGATGTGCTGTTCGAACGCGCCGGGCGCAATCCCGGCCAGATCGTCGGCCGTACTGCCTATCTGCAGCCCGCGCACGTGATGGCATCATCGGACATCGTCGGGAAAGTCCTGCCGGTCAGGATCGACAGCCTCGAGCGCTACAGCCTGCTCGGCGAGCTGGCCCCGCGTCATGCGCGGCCTCAGTCATCCGCTCTTTCGCAGACGACCATTGGAGCCTGAACCCTTGCCAAAAAGCGCATCGGATTCACCATCGCTTGCTCCCAGCCGCAAACCTGACCGCGACATGCCGATCCCTCCAGAGACCCAGGTCGTCATCGACTTCGACGACAACCGCGCCGCGTCCGCGCTGGTCGGCCCTTATGGACAGAATCTGGCGCAGGTCGAACGCCGGCTCGGCGTCGTCGTTGACTCCCGCGGCAACCAGATCACCATCGCCGGTTCCCGCGACGGCTGCGACGCCGCACGACGCGTGCTGGAGACGCTTTATGGCCAGGCAACGCAGGGGCATGATCTTTCGCAGGGCGACGTCGAAGGCGCGATCCGCGCCGTGATCGCGCAGGGCTCGCTGTTCGAGTTCGACGCCAAGACCGCAAAGCCCTCGTTCGAGACCATCAACTTACGCAAGCGCCCGGTGCGGGCGCGCACCGCCGCGCAGGATTCCTACATCCGCGCGCTGAAGCGGCACGAGCTGGTGTTCGGCGTCGGGCCTGCCGGTACCGGCAAGACCTGGCTTGCGGTCGCCTATGCCGCGCAATTGTTCGAGCGCAAGGAAGTCGATCGCATCATCCTGTCGCGACCCGCGGTGGAGGCCGGCGAACGGCTCGGCTTTCTGCCTGGCGATCTTCGCGAGAAGGTCGACCCCTATCTGCGGCCGATCTATGACGCGCTCTATGACCTGATGGATGCGCGCGTCGTCGAGCGCGCACTGCAGGGCGGCGAGATCGAGATCGCGCCGCTTGCCTTCATGCGCGGCCGCACGCTGACCAATGCCGTCATCATCCTGGATGAAGCGCAAAACACCACTTCGATGCAGATGAAGATGTTCCTGACGCGGCTCGGCGAGAACAGCCGCATGATCGTCACCGGCGACCCCTCGCAGGTCGACTTGCCGCACGGCCAGGCCTCCGGGCTGGCAGAGGCAGTGAGCCTGCTGGAAGGCGTCGAGGGCATCGCGCAGGTGCGCTTCACCGCGGAGGACGTGATCCGTCACGAATTGGTGGCGCGGATCGTCGCCGCCTATGAGGGATTGCCACAACGGCAGGTCGCCGCCAAATCTTGATGTCATGAGCCGGCCTCACGGACCTGCCGCAAGCGGGTTCCGGCCGCAACCACAACGCCTAGAAACAACAACTTTTTGGAACGACAGTGTCTTCCGCCTTCCCCGCTACCGAGGTTCTGGTCACAGCCGATTGCTGGCAGACCGAGCCTGATACTGAAGCGGTGATCCATCGCGCCATCGAGGCCGCCGCCGAAATCACCGACGCCGATGTCGGCGAGGCCGAACTGGCAGTGATGCTGACGGATGATTCCGGAATTCGGACGCTAAACAACAATTGGCGCGGCATCGACAAGCCGACCAACGTGCTGTCGTTTCCGGCGTTGCAGCCAAAGGGCGCTCAGGGGCTGGACGACGCCCCGCGCATGCTCGGCGATATTGCGATCGCCTATGAGACGACGCGCAGGGAGGCGGACGAGGAGCAGAAGCCGTTCGACCATCATTTAAGCCACCTCGCGGTGCACGGTTTCCTGCATCTGATCGGCTACGACCACGAAAACGACGACGACGCCGAGCAAATGGAAAATCTCGAGCGCGAAATCCTCGCGCAGCTCGGCATTCCCGATCCGTATGCGGACCGGGAGCGGATGGACTGAAATGGCGGACTCCGAACCTACCCACGACAATCCGCGCGATGTGCGCAACCTGCCGGCCGTGGTGCCGGAGGAGGTACAGCGTCCCGCAGCGGAGGGCTGGCTGCTGCGTGCGATCCGCACCTTGTTCGGCTGGAAGGCAGGATCGGTTCGCGACGACCTGCAGGTGGTGCTCGATGCGTCAACGCCCGATGACGTGAACTTTTCCGCCGTCGAGCGGACCATGCTGCGCAACATTCTCAATCTGCATGAGCGGCGTATCGCCGACGTGATGGTGCATCGCGCCGACATCGTCGCCGTGAAGCGCGACATCCCGCTCGGCGAATTGATGAGCCTGTTCGAAAGCGCCGCGCATTCGCGCCTCGTGGTCTACAACGAAACCCTCGATGATCCCGAGGGCATGGTGCACATCCGAGACCTGCTTGCGTTCATGACCGCAAGAGCGCGCGTCAGCGACGCCGGCAAGACGCGGCGCAAGAAGCCGCTGCCCGCCGGCCTCGACCTGCGCGCGGTCGATCTCGCGCTGCCGCTTCACGAAGCCAGCATCATCCGAAAACTTCTTTATGTGCCGCCGTCGATGCGCGCGATCGACCTCTTGGTGCAGATGCAGGCCACGCGTATTCACCTGGCGCTGGTGGTCGACGAATATGGCGGCACCGACGGATTGGTGACGATCGAGGACCTCGTTGAGGAAATCGTCGGCGAGATCGACGACGAGCACGACAGCGATGAGCCGCCGTCGATCGTTCGCCAGCCGGATAACTCGTTCATCGCCGACGCGCGGGCGAGCCTCGATGATGTCCGCTCGGTGATCGGCGAAGACTTCGTCACGGGCGAAGCCGGCGAGGAAGTCGAGACGCTCGGCGGCTATCTGGTGTCGTTTGTCGGCCGCGTGCCGGTGCGCGGCGAATTGATTTCCGGGCCCGGCAATTTCGAGGTCGAAGTGCTCGACGCCGATCCGCGACGGGTCAAGCGCGTGCGGATCGCAACCCGCAAGGAACGCAACGTCCCGCGCAAGGAGCGCGAGAGCCGTCGCCGCAGCGAGGCCGCGCCCGATGCCAGCCCTCAGGCCGATGCCAGCCCGCAGGCCAACGACACCGCGCCTCCGCCCTCCGGCGACGGAGCCGCCCCGCAGTGAGGGTTTCCGATCAACTCCGCGCGGCCGGGCTTTCGATCATCCTGACCTGGGGATGGAAGCGCGCCGTCATCGCACTCGTCGCCGGCGCCCTATCCTCGCTCGCGATGGCGCCGTTCAACGCCTGGCCGATCCTGTTCCTGACCTTCCCGGTCGCGGTCTGGCTGATTGACGGCGCAGGCGCCGGAAAGTGGCGCGGCATCCCGGCGGCGGCAATCTCCGGCTATTGGTTCGGGCTCGGCTACTTCGTGCCGGGGCTTTACTGGATCGGCTATGCCTTCCTGGTCGATGCGCAGACCTTCGCCTGGCTGTTGCCGTTTGCGATACTCGGCCTGCCGGCCTATCTGGCACTGTTTCCCGCGCTCGGCTTTGCGCTGGCGCGCCTGCTCTGGACTCCCGACGGCTTCCGCGTGCTGGCGCTGGCGGCGAGCCTGACCATCGCCGAATGGCTGCGCGGTCATGTGCTATCAGGATTCCCCTGGAACGCCTTCGGTTATGCGCTGTCAGAACCACTGGCGCTGGCGCAGACCGCGTCGCTGATCGGGCTCTGGGGCATGACGTTCCTCAGCCTCGCAATCTTCGCAAGCCCGGCCGTCTTGATCGATGGCAAATCATCCAACCGAAAGCTGTGGCGGGTGCCGGTCATAGCGCTGGTCGTTCTCGCGGCCATGCTGGTTTTCGGCGCGGTGCGGCTGTCGCGGCTGCCGACCACCATGGTCGCCAACGTCAAGCTGCGCATCATGCAGCCCAACCTGCAGCAGGACGTCAAATTCAACTACGCCGCCAAAGCGGAGGTGATGAAGAAATATCTGACGCTGTCCGATCGCGCTTCCGGCCCGCAATCCACTGGTGTGCGCGATGCCAGCATCCTGATCTGGCCAGAATCGGCGTTTCCGTTTTTCCTGACGCGCGAGGCCGACGCGATGGCACAGATCGCCGAGCTCCTGCCCCAAGGCACCGTGCTGATCACCGGCTCGGTGCGCGCCCCGGATCTGCCGCCAGGCGTCCGCATCACGCGCGCCTATAATTCGATCTATGTGATCGACCACGACGGCAGCGTGCTGTCGGTTTACGACAAGCTGCACCTGGTGCCGTTCGGCGAATATCTGCCATTTCAGGACCTGATGGAAAAGCTCGGCTTCGTGCAGCTCACCAAGGTCCATGGCGGATTCATCGCCGGCCAGCGGCGTCGCGCGCTTGACATCCCGAATGCGCCGCGCGCACTGCCGCTGATCTGCTACGAGGCGATTTTCCCTGATGACATTGACATCCACGACGACCGGCCGGGCTGGATCATCAACGTCACCAATGACGGCTGGTTTGGAATCTCGACCGGCCCCCACCAGCATCTACAGCAGGCGCGGCTGCGCGCGATCGAGGAGGGTCTGCCCGTTGTTCGCGCAGCGAACACCGGCATCTCCGCGGTCATCGATCCGGCGGGACGGATTGTCGCAGAACTTGGCCTTGGCATCGAAGGCGTGCTCGATGCCAGATTACCGGCTGCCATCCCGCCAACGCTATATGCACGTTTCAATGACATTCCCGCGGCGATCATTCTGTTCGTCGCATTGTTGCTTGTGGTCGCACGGCGTGTTGCCCGGCGCAATTCTTGACGCCTGCGGGCTCTCGATGGTTGCTTGCGCAATGAAAAATTCCGCTGGTGTGATTCCACCAGTTGACAGAACCACCGCGTCATTCGCATTCTATCGTTGCAAGCCGAAACTGAAATCCTGCCAGCACAGTAGCTCAAATTGTCCGCATTCGTCCTCGATCCTCCCGCAGGATTTTGACGATACCGGCGCCTGGGGCATACTCCATACCCGTTTTGCCTCATTCGCCGGGCGCGTAGTCCTTCCAGGAGAGTCCGAAGATGTCTACCAAAGCGCCCAATCCTGTTGACAAATATGTCGGCAGCCGTGTCCGCATGCGGCGGATCATGTTGGGCATGAGCCAGGAAAAGCTGGGAGAAAAGCTCGGCCTCACCTTCCAGCAGATTCAGAAATACGAGAAGGGCACCAACCGCGTCGGCGCCAGCCGGCTGCAGCAGATATCCGAGATCCTGCAGGTGCCGGTCTCGTTCCTGTTCGACGGCGGACCGAGCGGCTCGACAACCCCGGAAGGCTTCAGCGAAGGCGCCTCGCCCAGCTACGTTTCCGACTTTCTCGCAACCTCGGAAGGGTTGGCGCTGACGCGCGCCTTCACGCGCATCGCCGACGCCAAGCTCCGCCGCAGCATCGTCGAGCTGGTCGAGCAGATCGCCGCTCGCGAAGGCCCCGACAAGCGTTGATCGGCGTCGTCATTCCTGCGACATGGCGATTGACGCGCCCGCCGGTGCGGGCGCATGACGTCGGTTCAATCGTTCTTGGATCATGATCCGATTAGACCGAATCGGATCATGATCTCACCTCTTTGTTTGAGCATGATCTTCCCACGCAAACGCTTCGCGTTAGTCGCGAGGGAAAATCGGTTTCCACTTTTCCGGATCATGCTCCAGATGCCGGCGCGCCAATGACAACGACATCATTTAATCCTGCATTTAATCCTGCGGAGATTCTCGACGGCATCCGCCGCTGGGTGGAGATCGAAACGCCGACAGAGGCGCCCGAACAGGTCAACAAGCTCGCCGATCTCGTCGCCGAAGGCTATCGCAGCCTGCCGGCCACCCTCGAGCGAATCGCCGGCCAGAACGGATGCGGCGATCATCTCGTCGCACGCTCGGCCTGGGGCCAGGACGCGCCGGGAATCCTGGTGCTGAGCCATCTCGATACGGTGCACCCTCTCGGATTCATCCAGCGCTTGCCATTTTGCATCGACGGCGACAGCGCCTTCGGTCCCGGCATCTATGACATGAAGGGCGGTGCCTATCTCGCCTACCACGCCTTCAGGGAAGTTTGCGCCAATGGCGCGCGGGCGCCGCTCGGCGTGACCCAGCTCTACGTTTCCGATGAGGAGATCGGCAGCCCGACCTCGCGCGCGCTGATCGAAGCCGAGGGCCGCAAAGCCAAATATGTGCTGGTGACCGAGCCGGCACGCGACGGCGGCAAGATCGTCACCGGGCGCAAGGGCGTCGCGCGCTTCGAGATCTTCGTCAAGGGAGTGCCCGCGCATGCCGGCACGCGCCCCGAGGACGGCCGCAGCGCGATCCGCGAGCTCGGCAACATCATCCAGACGCTGGAGGCGATGAACGATCTGGCGCGCGGCGTCACCGTCAATGTCGGCGTGGTCAAAGGCGGCACCAAGCCGAACGTGATCGCGGAAGAGGCCTATGCCGAGGTCGACATGCGCGTGCCGACGATTGCCGACGCCGAAGAGCTGGTAACGAAAATACTCAATCTGAAATCGCGGACCGACGGCGTCAGCGTGCATGTGGTCGGCGAATTGAATCGGCCGCCTTATGAAAAGACCAACGCCGGCGCGGCGCTCTACGAACACGCCAAGGGGCTCGCAACCGAGATCGGCTTCGACCTCGTGGACACCTCGACCGGTGGCGGCTCCGATGGCAATTTCACCGCGCTGCATACGGCGACGCTCGATGGCCTCGGCGTCGACGGCAAGGGCGCCCATACCCATTACGAGCAGATGTATATCTCATCGATCGAGCCGCGCGCGCGGTTGCTGCATCGGCTGTATCAGACGCTGCGATGATGACGCCTTCCCGCGATCAGGAGCGCGACGCGCATGCGCAAGGCTCGTTCTTCGGACGGCGCAAAGGCCACAGACTGCGCGCCCATCAGGCCGACCTGATCGAGCATCTGCTGCCGCATCTGGCGCTCGACATCGCAAGCCCGGCACCGGCCAGCCTGACCGAACTGTTCGATGACAACGTCGAGGATGTCAGGCTCGAGATCGGATTTGGCGGCGGCGAACATCTCGCCGCCGAGGCCCGCGCGTTTCCGAATATCGGCTTCATCGGCTGCGAGCCCTATGTCAACGGAATGGCCAAGATCCTGACCCAGATCGAGGCGCACAATATCGGCAACATCCGCCTGTTCGCAGGCGACGCCGCCGAGCTGCTCGCCTGGGCGCCGTCAGGGTCGATGCGGCGCATCGACCTGATCCATCCTGATCCCTGGCCGAAGCGACGGCACTGGAAGCGCCGCTTTGTCCAGGATGCCACCGTTGCAGCAATGGCGCGCATCCTCAAAGCAGGCGGCGAATTCCGCTTCGTCAGCGACATCGACGATTACTGCGCCTGGACGCTATGGCACCTGATGCGCTCGCCCGATTTCACTTGGCTGGCTGAACGCGCCTCGGACTGGCAGGCTCCCTGGCCCGAGTACACGATGACGCGCTATGGCGCCAAAGCCGAGCGCGAGGGTCGCAAGGCGACGTATCTGCGGTTTCGCAGAATGGGCTGAAGCCATCATTCGCGATCTCTCCGCCCGTCGTCCCGGGCTTGACCCGGGACCCATAACCACAGGGCGTTATTGTGTGCTCCGCTGCAACCGCTTGCTCGCGTCACAACGCCTCCCTGGGGTTATGGGTCCCTGCTTTCGCAGGGACGACAGCGGTGTTGTGGCTACAACGAAGCGACCACTTACCGCGTTTTCCAGAAGTCCACGACGCGCTGGGCGGTGGAGGGCATCAGGCAGGTGAAGTTCAGCCGCGCGCTCTCGATATCGGCTGGCGACGGCACGCGGTTGGGGCCGAGCCGGAGCAGGATCAGCGCGCGCACGGTGGCCCATTCGAGACCGATGGTCTTGCCCGCGATCAGAATCGGATCGTAGCGGTCGCCGGTGATCAGGCGATCGAGCGTTGCGATCTTGACGCCGGTCATCGCGGCCAGCGCGCACACCGCTTCCTCGTATTTGAACGACTTGGCGAAATCGAGCAGCGCGATTTCGTTCAATTGATTGGCGTGATGCAACGCGAGGATCGTGCGCTGGGCCGGCGTGAAATCGCGTGCGCTGTCGACCTTCTCGCTCATGCCGTTGAGCTCGCTGATCGCCTGCTTGATCGCGGCCTGCCGCTCCGGCTTGACCACGTCGAACAGGCGGCGGCGGACGATCTCGACGGAGCCTGCCACCAGCGTCTTCAACTGCTCGGGCGACAGATCCGCGCGCTGACCGACGGCAAGCGTCAGCACGCTGTCCTGGCTGGCGCGCCGGATCAGCGTCGAATAGCCGCTCGTCGAGAATTCGGCGCCGGCATTGCCGGCCGCGCGCCTGACAACGTCGCGATTGCCGCGGCGGACGATGACGTCGGTCAGATCGGCCGAGAGCGTCGGCCGTTCCGCCATCGCCAGCAGATGCTCCTGCCCCTTCGCGCGCGCGATTTCGACCAGGACCTGCTCGTCGATGACAGGCGACCGGCGCAAGAGCGGTCCTGCGATCGCGATCTCGTCCTCGCGCGCAAGCTGCCCGATCAGGCTGCGCGGCGCATTCGACAGCAGCGACAGGCGTTCGGCGAGCTGCGCCCGCGCGTCGCGCTCGGCATGGGGGACGAGGCTGGTCAGGACGCCGTCGAACAGATCGACATGGTCGGTACTGAAACTGGCCGCACCCTGCAGGAACAGTTCGCCGATCCGGCGCGCGGCGTCGGCACGGCGCCCGGGGTCACCGGTGCGGACGATCTCGTCGAGTTCAGGGATCAGCGCAGTCGCCGTCGTCGTCATAAGCCTACCCAAACCGGCCCGCCGTGCCGGTTTTTGCGGCGCAATCTAGGTGGCGTTCGTGAACGAAGCGTTAGACATTCGCACCCAACTTTCCGATAGCGCAAATTTGCTCAGCAGCGGTCTCTGGCCCTTGCCGGGCGGGCGGAAAAGCGCTATATCAGCAGCGACTTAAAGTTCTCATACGATCCGTATTGAGGGTGGGCCCTTCCGGACCCGCTCTTTTTTATTACCCGAACGAACCCGGCTGAGCCTGGTCCGCTTTGGGTAGCGCAACCAGAGCATGAACCCGAACAGCGGAAGCCTGTTGTCCGCAAGGATCATGCTCAAACACGAGAGATAAGATCATGGCCCGATCAGCGTGATCGTATCATGATCGGACACCGGTCTAGGGCCGGCTAACCAACAAAACCGACAGCTCAAGACGCATCTTTGACCCTCGATATGACCGATCCAACCGCTGGTTCCGTCAATGCCGAATTGCTCGCCGAGCCGCGGCTCGTTGTCGAGCCCGGCGCTGCGGCGCGCGTGTCAGCAGTTGCCACCCCGGTCCTGCAGGGACTGGGCTACCGCCTGGTGCGCATCAAGATCACCGGCGATGCCGGCTGCACCGTCCAGATCATGGCGGAACGGCCGGACGGCTCGATGCAGATCGAGGATTGCGAGGCGATCTCGCGGGCGCTGTCACCGGTGCTCGACATCGCCGATCCCGTCGACCGGGCCTATCGGCTGGAGATCTCGTCGCCGGGCATCGACCGCCCCCTGGTGCGGCGGTCGGATTTCGAACGCTATGCCGGCCACCTCGTCAAGATCGAGATGGCGGTGGCGCATCAGGGCCGCAAGCGGTTCCGCGGCATCCTGAATGGCGTCGAGGACAACGCGGTGCGCCTACATCGGGATGACACACGCGAGGGCGAAGATGCACAGACCTTGCTGGTGATGGAAGACATCGCCGAAGCAAGGCTGGTGCTGACCGACGAGCTGATCGCCGAATCGATGCGGCGCGGCAAGGCTCAAGAGCGCGAGCTGCGCCGCGAATTGGGGCTGGCCCCGCCACAACCCGCGCATGCGAAAAAAAGCGATCCGAGCAAGAGCCATAAGCCGAAACAAGGGACCGGCAAGAAGCCGGCCCCGAAGAACACCAAACAACACCGCCTCGCCGCCGAACGGCTGCGCCGGGGCGAGACCGAGCCTGACGAAGGAGACTAGCCATGGCAGTCAGCGCCAATCGACTTGAACTGCTGCAGATCGCCGACGCCGTCGCGCGCGAAAAATCGATCGACCGCGGCATCGTGATTGCCGCGATGGAGGACGCCATCGCGAAAGCGGCGCGCGCCAGGTACGGCAGCGAGACCGACGTCCACGCGGAGATCGACCCCAAGAAGGGCGAACTCCGCCTGTCGCGCCACATGCTCGTGGTCGACGTGGTCGAGAATGCTTCCAACCAGATTTCGCTCGCCGACGCCCAGCGCGCCAACCCCGGCGCCCGTGTCGGCGACACCATCGCCGACACGCTGCCGCCGCTCGAATACGGCCGCATCGCTGCGCAGTCGGCCAAGCAGGTGATCGTGCAGAAGGTGCGCGAGGCCGAGCGCGACCGGCAATACCAGGAATTCAAGGACCGCATCGGCGACATCGTCAACGGCGTCGTCAAGCGCGTCGAATATGGCAGCGTGATCGTCGACCTCGGCCGTGGCGAGGCCATCATCCGCCGCGACGAGATGCTGCCGCGCGAAGTGTTCCGCAACGGCGACCGCGTCCGCGCCTATATCTTCGACGTCCGCCGCGAGACGAGGGGCCCGCAGATCTTCCTGTCGCGCACCCATCCGCAATTCATGGCGAAGCTGTTCGCGCAGGAAGTGCCCGAGATCTATGACGGCATCGTCGAGATCAAGGCAGTGGCCCGCGATCCCGGCTCGCGCGCCAAGATCGGCGTGATCTCGCGCGATTCGTCGGTCGATCCGGTCGGCGCCTGCGTCGGTATGCGCGGTTCGCGCGTGCAGGCCGTGGTCAACGAATTGCAGGGCGAGAAGATCGACATCATCCCGTGGTCGCCCGACATCGCGACCTTCGTCGTCAACGCGCTGGCGCCGGCCGAAGTCGCCAAGGTTGTGATCGACGAGGACCGCGAGCGCATCGAGGTCGTGGTGCCCGACACCAACAACCAGCTTTCGCTGGCGATCGGCCGCCGCGGCCAGAACGTCCGCCTTGCCTCGCAGCTCACCGGCTGGGATATCGACATCCTGACCGAGCAGGAAGAGTCCGAGCGTCGTCAGGCCGACTTCGAGAATTCGACCCGCGTCTTCATGGAGGCGCTCAATGTCGACGAAGTCGTCGGCCAGCTCCTGGCGTCGGAAGGCTTCACCTCGGTCGAGGAACTGGCGCTGGTGGATGTGAAGGAACTCGCCGGCATCGAAGGCTTCGACGAGGAAACCGCGACGGAACTGCAGAACCGCGCCAAGGAATATCTGGAGCAGCTCGAGGCCGAGCTGGAAGCCAAGCGCAAGGAACTCGGCGTCGAGGATGCCATGAAGACGGTCCCCGGCATCACCGCGAAGATGCTGGTCAAGCTCGGCGAGAACGACGTCAAGACCGTCGAGGATCTCGCCGGCTGCGCCACCGACGATCTGGTCGGCTGGACCGAGCGCAAGGAGGGTGGCGAACAGACCAAGCATGCCGGGTTCCTCGACGGGATCGATATCTCCCGCGAGGACACCGAGGCGATGATCATGCAGGCCCGCGTAAAGGCCGGCTGGATCACCGAGGCCGACCTCGCCAAGCAGAATGCCGAGGCGGAAGCCGCCGAAGAACCGACGGCGTAAGGAGATGGCCCGCGCATGCTCGCGATGGCTGACCCCGATCTGGATCATGGGCCGCGGACCGAAAAATCCGCGACCATGCGGATGTGCGCGGTCAGCCGCGAGGTGCGCCCGATCGACGAGCTGATCCGCTTCGTCGTCGCCCCCACCGGCGAGGTGATCGCCGATGTGAAACGCAAGCTGCCGGGGCGAGGCCTCTGGCTTTCGGCCTCGCGCCGCACGGTTGCGGAAGCGGTCCGGCGTCACCAGTTTAGCCGGGGATTCAAGCGCGACGTCCGCGTCGCGGCGACTCTGCCCGATGATACCGAAGCGCTGCTGGTTCGCAGCAGCCTCGAGGCGCTGGCGATGGCCGCCAAGGCCGGCCAGGTCGTTTCCGGCTTCGGCAAGGTCGAGGACGCGTTGTCGCAGCGGGAAAGACCCCTAAGTCTGATCCATGCTTCCGATGCGGCCCCCGACGGCGTCCGCAAATTGGACGCGATCCTGCGGCAAAGGGGCCGAAAAGATGAAGATTCGCCGAAAATATCTGTCGTCACCGCGCTGACATCGGCAGAATTGGATTTGGCACTGGGCCGGTCAAATGTGATACATGCTGCCCTGCTCGCGGGCCCGGCGAGCAAGACGTTCCTGTCGCGCTGCCAGCTTCTGGTCCGATACCGGATGGCCGACGACGACAAGACCGCCGATGCGGCCAGAAATTCTAGCTAGAGCATGATCGGGAAAAGGGGAAACCGGTTTTCCGAAAAGATCATGTTCAAACAATAAGATGGAGCGGGATGACGGTCCGAGGACAGTCATTTCGGTCTTTTGGAACTGCGACGATAACGCGTGCGAAAAGGCACAACGCTAACGAGATTAGGACTGCTGAATGGTTGATACCAAAACCCCTGGCGACAAGACTTTGAGTGTCCCGAGCAAGACCTTGACGCTGAAGCCACGCGTCGAGACGGGCACCGTGCGCCAGAGCTTCAGCCATGGCCGCAGCAAGCAGGTTGTGGTCGAAAAGCGCGGCAAGCGCCGCGTCGGTGGCGACGGTCCCGGAACCGAGGCGCATGCGCCGGAGCCGGTGGCGGCCAAGCCCGCGCCGGCGCCCGCCAGGCCGCTCGGTCGTCCCGGCGGGTCTTCTCCATCGCAGCGCAACGCCGGCGGATCGGGCGTGGTGCTGCGTAGCCTGACCGAAGACGAGCGGTCGGCCCGCGCCAGCGCACTCGCCGACGCCCGGCAGCGTGAGGTCGAAGAGCGCCAGCAGGCCGAAGAGGAAGCCAAGCGCCGCGCCAGCCGCGAAATCGCCGAGCGCGCCGAGCGCGAAGCCGCCGAAGCCCGCCGGCTGGCCGAAGAGGAACGTCATCGCCAGGAAGAGGAAGCCAAGCGCAAGGCCGAGATCGAGGCCAAGCGGCGCTTTGGCGAGGGCGAAGCGAAGCCCGCCGCGGCAGCCAAGCCAGCGGCCGCAGCAGCCCCTGCGCCGGCGGCTCCGGCCCGTACCCCATCGACCCCGGGCCGCACATCTGCGGCCCCGGGCCGCACGTCAGCGACCCCGGGACGCACGTCAGCGACCCCAGCACGTACACCAGCGTCGGCTCCAGCGGCGAGGGCGCCGGGCGTCGCCGCAGAGCCCGATGAAGACGAGGGTCCGCGGCAGGTTCGTCGTGGTCCCGGCGGTGCCATGCGCCCCGTGGCCGCCCCGAAGACCACCCACAAGCCGGGTCCGCAGAAGGAGCGTGGCCGCCTGACGGTTGTCACCGCGCTCAACGCCGACGACGTGCGCGAACGCTCGATCGCGTCCTTCCGCCGCCGCACCCAGCGCCTCAAGGGCATCAGCGCGAACGAGCCGAAGGAAAAGCTGATCCGCGAAGTCACGATCCCGGAAGTCATCACCATCCAGGAACTCGCCAACCGCATGTCCGAGCGCGCGGTCGACGTCATCCGCATGCTGATGAAGCAGGGCGCGATGCACAAGATCACCGACGTGATCGATGCCGACACCGCGCAACTGATCGCCGAAGAACTGGGTCACACGGTCAAGCGCGTGGCTGCGTCCGACGTCGAGGAAGGCCTGTTCGACGTCGTCGACGATTCCACCGATACCGAGCCGCGTTCGCCCGTCGTCACGGTCATGGGCCATGTCGACCACGGCAAGACCTCGCTGCTCGACGCGCTTCGTCACGCCAACGTGGTCTCCGGGGAAGCCGGCGGCATCACCCAGCATATCGGCGCCTACCAAGTGTTGTCGCCCGAAAGCGGCACGAAGATCACCTTCATCGACACGCCCGGCCACGCCGCGTTCACCGCGATGCGCGCGCGTGGCGCCAAGGTCACCGATATCGTGGTGCTGGTGGTCGCGGCCGATGACGGCGTGATGCCGCAGACGGTCGAAGCGATCAATCACGCCAAGGCCGCCAGGGTTCCGATCATCGTCGCGATCAACAAGATCGACAAGCCGGACGCGCGGCCCGAGCGCGTGCGCACGGAATTGCTGCAGCATGAGGTGCAGGTCGAATCGCTCGGCGGCGAAGTCGTCGATGTCGAGGTCTCCGCCAAGAACGGGACCAACCTCGACCGGCTGCTCGAAATGATCGCGCTGCAGGCCGAAATCCTCGACCTCAAGACCAACTCGCAGCGTCCGGCCGAAGGCACCGTGATCGAGGCCAAGCTCGACCGCGGCCGTGGTCCGGTGGCGACCGTGCTGGTGCAACGCGGCACGCTCATGGTCGGCGACATCATCGTCGCCGGCGCCGAGATGGGCCGCGTCCGTGCGCTGATCTCGGACCAGGGCGAGAATCTCGACGAAGCCGGTCCGTCCGTGCCGGTCGAGGTGCTCGGCTTCAACGGTCCGCCGGAAGCCGGCGATCGGCTTGCGGTGGTGGAGAACGAAGCCCGCGCCCGCCAGATCACGAGCTACCGTGCGCACCAGAAGCGCGAGAACGCCGCCGCCTCGATCTCGGGCATGCGCGGCTCGCTCGAGCAGATGATGTCACAGCTCAAGACCGCGGGCCGCAAGGAATTCCCGCTGATCGTGAAGGCCGACGTGCAGGGCTCGCTGGAAGCGATCCTGGGCTCACTGGAAAAGCTCGGCACCGAGGAAGTCGCCGCCCGCATCCTGCATGCCGGCGTCGGCGGCATCTCGGAATCCGACGTCACGCTGGCGGAAGGCTTCAACGCCGCGATCATCGGCTTCTCGGTACGCGCCAACAAGGAGGCGGCAGCCGCCGCCAAGCGCAACGGCATCGAGATCCGCTACTACAACATCATCTACGATCTCGTGGATGACATCAAAAAGGCGATGTCCGGCCTGCTCGCGCCGACCCTGCGCGAGACCATGCTCGGCAACGCCCAGATCCTGGAGGTGTTCAACATCTCCAAGGTCGGCAAGGTCGCCGGCTGCCGCGTCACCGACGGAACGGTCGAACGCGGTGCCAATGTCCGCCTGATCCGCGACAACGTCGTCGTGCATGAAGGCAAGCTGTCGACGCTGAAGCGCTTCAAGGACGAAGTGAAGGAAGTCGTCGCCGGCCAGGAATGCGGCATGGCGTTCGAGAACTACGGCGACATGCGTGTCGGCGACGTGATCGAATGCTACCGTATCGAAACGATCCAGCGCTCTCTGTAAGTCCAAGTCTTACGAAGCGCGGGAATTTCGAGCTGAACCGTCATGCCCCGCCACCGGGTCTCGCCTTTGGCGAGCCCGATGACAGGCTCCGGCGGGGCATCCGGTATCGCAATTGATTCTAGGCGCAAATACTGGATCACCCGCTTTCGCGGGTGATGGCGACAATTTGGGATTTTAGATAATGCCCCGTCATCAGAAGAAGAGTTCCGCCGCCGGCGGCTCGCAACGTCAATTGCGCGTCGGCGAGACCGTGCGCCATGCGGTTGCCGAGATTCTCTCGCACGGTGACGTCCACGATCCGGATCTTCAAGGCCACATCATCACCGTTCCCGAGGTGCGAATGTCGCCGGACCTGAAGCTCGCGACCATTTATGTGATGCCGCTCGGCGGACGCGACACCGAGACCGTGATTGCTGCGCTCGACCGCAACAAGAAATTTCTCCGCGGCGAGATCGCGCACCGCGTTAACCTGAAATTTGCACCTGACATCCGCTTCCGCGTCGACGAACGATTCGACGAGGCGGAACGTATCGAGAAATTACTGAGAACACCTGCGGTGCAACGCGATCTTGCACCCGATTCGGACGACGAGTGAGATGACCGTGACGACCGCAAACCCCGTGATCGAATCGCAAGACGTCGATTCGCATGCGGATGAAGAAAAAATTTCGGCGCCTGCGCGCGGCAACGAGACGCGTCGCGTCAACAACGATCCGCGCCAGAAGCAGAAGCAGCGGGGCAACCAGCCGCGGCGCGACAAGCGCCACGTCCATGGCTGGGTCGTGCTCGACAAGCCGATCGGCATGACGTCGACGCACGCCGTCGCGGTGCTGAAGCGCCTGTTCCAGGCCAAGCGCGCCGGACACGCCGGCACGCTCGATCCGCTCGCCTCGGGTGGGCTGCCGATTGCGCTCGGTGAAGCCACCAAGACGGTTCCGTTCGTCATGGAGGGCCGCAAGCGCTATCGCTTCACGGTGGCCTGGGGCGAGGAACGCGACACCGACGACATCGAGGGCCGCGTGGTCGAGACCAGCGAACTTCGCCCCTCGGCCGAATCGATCCAGGAATTGCTGCCGCGCTTCACCGGCGTGATCGAGCAGGTCCCCCCGCAATATTCCGCGATCAAGGTCCAGGGCGCGCGGGCCTATGATTTGGCACGGGACGGCGAGAAGGTCGAATTGCAACCCCGGCCGGTCGAGATCCACGAATTAACCCTGGTGGAACACGGAGATAGCGGTCAGTCCGTGTTCGAGGCCGAATGCGGCAAGGGAACCTATGTTCGTGCTTTGGCCCGGGACATGGGGCGGATTCTCGGCTGTTTCGGCCATATCTGCGCGCTCAGGCGGACCGTTGTCGGTCCGTTTACCGAAAGCGACATGATTCCGCTGGAAGAATTGGAGGCTTTGTGTAATAGAGCCGCGTCTGGCGAGGGCAGCCTCGCCGACGCGCTTTTGCCCGTTGAGACCGCGCTGGACGACATCCCGGCACTGGCCGTCACACGGGCGGATGCGGCAAGGCTCCATCGGGGCCAAGCCGTTTTGTTGCGCGGACGGGATGCGCCCAGTAGTAGCGGCACAGTCTATGTCACGGTGGCAGGCCGGCTTCTCGCGCTTGCCGAGATTGGCAATGGCGAAATCATCCCCAAGCGCGTGTTCAACCTGACCGGACTGACTGCCAGTTCGGCTCGCAACCATGGAAGTATTTGACGATGTCGATTACCGCCGAACGTAAAGCGGAAGTCATCAAGACGAATGCCCTCAAAGCCGGCGACACCGGCTCGCCCGAGGTTCAGGTCGCGATCCTGTCGGAACGCATCAGCAACCTCACCGAGCACTTCAAGACCCACGGGAAGGACAACCATTCACGCCGTGGCCTCTTGAAGCTCGTGTCGACGCGACGCTCTCTCCTCGACTACATCAAGAAAAAGGACGAGGCGCGTTACAAGGCATTGCTAGAAAAGCATAACATTCGTCGTTGATTTCAAGACTACGCGCGCAAGGTTAGCGCGCGTTTTCGCATGATCTTCCGAGAGACCGGAGTTTCAACCGTTCGGAGACGATCATGCGCAAGAGCATGAACGTGACGACCGCATGTCGCACGCACTCATGCTCAAGCCTCGAGCATGACCCGGTTTTCCGGAAAGACCATGCTCAAACCTAAAGTGCCCAGCAGCAATCCGGCCGCCGGGCGGGGCAAGATGCCCGTACGAACGAAAGGATGGACGCCATCCGGAACTTGAGAACCATGGCAGGATCGCCGGATACTGATCACGACTTGCGATCAGTGTCTCGCCATCTTGCGCATGGTTTTTGCGTTTTGGGGGCCCGCTCTTTCGTGAAACCATGAAAGAAGACCAAAATGTTTACGACCCATTCCGTGGAGATCGACTGGGGCGGACGTCCGCTCAAGCTTGAAACCGGAAAGATCGCCCGGCAGGCCGATGGCGCCGTTATGGCGACCTATGGTGAGACCGTGGTGCTTGCCACCGTCGTCGCCGCCAAGACGCCCCGCGAAGGCGTCGACTTCCTGCCGCTGACGGTCGACTACCAGGAGAAGGCCTATGCCGCGGGCCGCATCCCCGGCGGCTACTTCAAGCGCGAGGGCCGGCCGACCGAGAAGGAGACGCTGGTCTCCCGCCTGATCGACCGCCCGATCCGCCCGCTGTTCGTCGACGGCTGGCGCAACGAGACGCAGGTGATCATCACCACCCTGTCGCATGACATGGAGAACGATCCGGACATTCTGGCGATGGTTGCCGCTTCCGCGGCGCTGACGCTGTCCGGTGTGCCGTTCAAGGGCCCGATTGGAGCGGCCCGCGTCGGCTTCGCCAACGACGAATATGTGCTGAACCCGACGCTGGACGAGATGAACGAGACCCAGCTCGATCTCGTCGTAGCCGGTACCGCGGACGCCGTGCTGATGGTGGAATCGGAAGCCAAGGAGCTGAACGAAGACGTCATGCTCGGCGCCGTGATGTTCGGCCACCGCCACTTCCAGCCGGTCATCAACGCGATCATCGAGCTCGCCGAGAAGGCCGCGAAGGAGCCGCGCGAGATCACCCCGATCGACAATTCGGCGATCGAGAAGGACATGCTCGGCCTGATCGAGCAGGAGTTGCGCACCGCCTATGCGATCCCGATCAAGCAGGAACGCTATGCCGCGGTCGGCGCCGCCAAGGAAAAGGTGATGGCGCACTTCTTCCCGGAAGGTCAGGAGCCGAAATACGACAAGCTGCGCGTGGCCGACGTGTTCAAGGAGCTGGAAGCGAAGATCGTCCGCTGGAACATCCTCGACACCGGCAAGCGCATCGACGGCCGTGACGTCAAGACGGTGCGCAACATCGTCGCCGAAGTCGGCGTGCTGCCGCGCGCCCACGGTTCGGCGCTGTTCACCCGCGGCGAAACCCAGGCGATGGTCGTGACCACGCTCGGCACCGGCGAGGACGAGCAGTACATCGACGCGCTGTCCGGAACGTACAAGGAGACGTTCCTGCTGCACTACAACTTCCCGCCCTACTCGGTCGGTGAGACCGGTCGCCTCGGCGGCACCAAGCGTCGCGAGATCGGCCACGGCAAGCTCGCCTGGCGCGCGATCCATCCCGTGCTGCCGCCGCACCATGAATTCCCCTACACGGTGCGCGTGGTGTCTGAAGTCACAGAGTCCAACGGCTCGTCGTCGATGGCCTCGGTCTGCGGCGCCTCGCTGGCGCTGATGGACGCAGGCGTGCCGTTGAAGCGGCCGACCGCGGGTATCGCGATGGGCCTGATCCTCGAAGATCAGCGCTTTGCGGTGCTGTCGGACATCCTCGGCGACGAGGATCATCTCGGCGACATGGATTTCAAGGTCGCCGGCACTGACCAGGGCATCACCTCGCTGCAGATGGATATCAAGATCGAGGGCATCACCGAGGAGATCATGCGCGTCGCGCTTGGCCAGGCCAAGGAAGGGCGCATCCATATCCTCGGCGAGATGTCAAAGGCGCTGACCGCTGCACGCGCCGAACTCGGCGAATACGCGCCGCGCATCGAGACCTTCAAGATCCCGACGGACAAGATCCGCGAAGTGATCGGCACCGGCGGCAAGGTGATCCGCGAGATCGTCGAGAAGACCGGCGCCAAGATCAACATCGAGGACGACGGCACCGTGAAGGTCGCCTCCAATGACGGCGAGGCGATGAAGGCCGCGATCAAGTGGATCAAGTCGATCACCTCCGAGCCGGAGATCGGCCAGATCTACGAGGGCACCGTGGTCAAGGTGATGGAGTTCGGCGCCTTCGTGAACTTCTTCGGCGCCAAGGACGGCCTCGTCCATATCAGCCAGCTCGCGGCCAACCGCGTGCAGAAGACCTCCGACGTCGTCAAGGAAGGCGACAAGGTCAAGGTCAAGCTGCTCGGCTTCGACGACCGCGGCAAGACGCGGTTGTCGATGAAGGCGGTCGACCAGGAGACCGGCGAGGATCTGGAGGCCAAGCAGAAACCCGACGCGCCGGCGCCGCGCGAAGCCGCCGGCGAGTAAGCGCCTAGAGCATATTCGGCTCTGATTGAATCAGAGCCGAAGCTCTAGATTCTTGTTTTGACGCGTTTTCTTCACGCGAACCGGTGTCCACTTCGCTCGAAAACGCTCTAAACACAATAGAATAACTAAAAAAGGGCGGCCTTGATGGCCGCCCTAAGTTTATGTGGGGCTTTGCAAATCAACCGTGGCTGATGGCCGTGTGCGGTTTGGCCGCGATATCGTGATCGTACTTTGTCGGAACCGCTTCACGTCCTGCGCCTACAATAAGACACCATGCTTTCCTTAATCCCGGAGGTCACGATGTCATTCCTGTCCCGCCGCCGCCTGATGATGGCCGCAACCGGCCTCGTCGCCGCAGCCGCTTCGCCGCGAATGGCGTTCGCGCAAGGCTCGGCCCCGCCGCCTGCCGGTCCGTTCAAGGTGGATCCGCTGCCCTATCCCGCCAATGCGCTGGAGCCGCATATCGATGCGCTGACGATGCAGATCCATCATGACAAGCATCACCAGGCCTATGTGAACAACGTCAACGCGATCGTCAAAGATCATCCGCAGATCGCCGAAAAGCCCGTCGCGGATGTGCTCGCCAATCTGAACAACGTGCCCGAGGCGGTCCGCACCGGCGTCCGCAACAATCTCGGCGGCCACGCCAACCACACCATGTTCTGGCAGATCATGGGACCGAATGGCGGCAAGCCGGAAGGCGAGGTGCTCGCCGCGATCGACCGCGATCTCGGCGGAATGGAGAAACTACGGACCGACTTCAACGCGGCCGGCGGACGCGTGTTCGGTTCGGGCTGGGTGTTCGTCACCGTGACCAAGGACGGCAAGCTCGCACTCGAGACCCGGCCGAACCAGGACAGCCCGCTGATGGACGGCAAACGCACACTGTTCGGCAACGACGTCTGGGAGCACGCTTACTATCTGCATTACCAGAATCGCCGCCCTGACTATCTGCAGGCCTGGTGGAACACGGTGAACTGGAAGGCGATCGGCGACCGCTACGCGGCCGCAAAGGCAGGCACGCTCGGCGTGTAGTCCACGCGCGACAGAGCAGTCTCACGCGGCCGGGGGGGGGGGCGGGATATTGTCTCCGGCCGCTTCGCTGCACCGCCGAACTTCATGAGCAAGCTTCCCTTCACGGCGCCCCAGAGCTTCGGTTCTGATTGAATCAGAACCGAAGCTCTGGACTCTTGTTTTGACGCATTTTCTTCACGCGAACCGGCGCCCACTTCGCTCGAAAACGCTCTAGAATTGGCCGTTGCCAATGCAAGCGTTCGGAGCGATGAACGCGTCTTCGCCCGTGAAAGGTTCAGCCCCATGATCCAGCTCTATTGGTCGCCTCGTTCGCGCTCGTTCACCTGCCTGTGGCTGATGGAAGAAACCGGACTGTCGTATGAGCGCGTGCTGACCGACATCTCGACCGGCGCGCAGAAGGCGCCGGAGTTCCTGAAGGTCAATCCGATGGGCAAGGTGCCGGCCTTGAAGGACGGCGACGTCGCGCTCGGCGAAGCTGCCGCGATCTGCGCCTATATTGCGGATCGTTATCCGGAGAAGAAGCTCGCGCCGGCGCTGAACGACCCGAAGCGCGGGCGATATCTGCAGTACCTGTTCTTCGCGCCGAGCTGCATCGAGCCGGCGCTGATCCAGATCTTCACCAAGCTCGAGGTGCCCGCCAGCACCGCCGCATGGGGCACCGCGACACAGGTGTTCGACGTGCTCGATACCGAGGTGCAGAAGGGACCGTGGATTCTCGGCGAGGATTTTTCCGCCGCCGATATCGTGGTCGGCTCTGGCCTGAACTATGCGGTGCGGCTGTTCAAGATGGTGCCGTCGCGGCCGTCCTTCGAGGCCTATATCGATCGTTGCACCGCGCGTCCGGCATTCCAGCGCGCGGAGAAGATTGCCGCGGGTTAGCTCTTGTAGGGTGGGCAAAGCGCAGCGTGCTCACCATTCACGATCGGTGCAAGAGAAGGTGGGCACGCTTCGCTTTGCCCACCCTACGAGACTGTGAATCTTTTTATATCGGGCGCGTGGCAGCTGTGATTCTCTTCGCGGATTGATTTGCAGGAGGGGGA
>NZ_AXAP01000096.1 GCF_000472865.1 Bradyrhizobium elkanii WSM2783
TGAGCAACCGGCGACATGGGTAACAGTTCAGACCGACGACATAGGTAACACAATTCTCGTTTCGTTCAGGTCTGTTGTTGTTGAGGCTGTGGACCCTGAGGGCAACGCGCAGCGTTGTCCTCAAGTCCACAGCCTTTTGCTTTACGTTTGGGTCTTCGGAGCTGGTCATCGCGGTGAGCGATCGTGCCGAGCACGATCGGGCCATAGCTGACGGTCCAGCCGTCCTGGTCCTCGGCCAAGCCGACAGGCTCGCCGATCAGCGCTTCGCTGATATAGATCGTGTTGCCCTGCCACTTGATCTCTCCGTTGTGCCGGACCGAGCGAACGTCCTGGTCATCAGCGTATTCCGGCTTGCGCAAGATACCGTGGAAGCGGCGCGAGGAGGCCTGGTAGCGGTCGGCTGGCGTGGCATTGTCGAGCGATTGGTGCGGACGCTCTTGGTTGTAGAGATGCTGGAAGCTGCGCAAGCGCTTGAGCTGCTCGCGCATGGTGGGAGCCGGCGGATTGGCAACGTCTTGCAGCAGGGTCAGGTGCATGCGCTCGTGGCGGCCGTTCTGCTGAGGTTTGCCCGGCGCAATGCGCTCCGGCGTCACGCCGGCCTTGATCAGCTTGACCGACAGCCGCGACAATCCTCCGGCGCCGCGCGAGGCAAACGGCGAGCCGTTGTCCGAGCGCATGTAATGCGGCAATCCAAACTCGCGGAACGCCGCGTCCAGCGCCGGCCAGACATGATCCGTGTCGGTGTGTGCCAGAGCCTGGCAGCGCAGCAGATAGCGGCTGTAGGCATCTGTGATCGTCAGCGGCTCGCAGCGCATGCCGTCCCCGGTCAGGAACCAGCCCTTGAAATCGATACACCACACATCGTTGGCCGCCTCGCAGCCGGCAAAGGGCACGCTCGAGGGCGGGCTGCGGCGGCGCAACTTGCGCTTCACCGTCAGCCCCTCACGGTCGAACAGCTCGCCGATCGTGCTGGCCGCTGGCCATGCCGTCCGGGGTGACTTCCGTTCGAGAAAGGCAAGGACCTTGACCGGTCCCCAGGTCGGATGCGCCCGACGGACCTCAAGGCAGCGTTCGGCGACCTCCTCCGCAATGCTCTGCGGACGATGCAGGGGAGCTCGCGGACGATCGAACAGACCGGCCGCCCCTTCTTCCTCGAACCGCGCAAGCCATTTGTAGCCCACCCGACGGCTCACTCCGAACCGCCGGCACACCGCCGCAAATGACTCCTCATGCTTTTGCGCCGCCACCACAAACCGCATCCGTTCATCCACAGCACAGGTCTCCATCCAACCCATCGGCAAGCTCCTCCTTGCCGATCAGTTGACCTGTTACCCATGTCGCCGGTCTATTCTGTTACCTATGTAGCCGGTTAGGACCCCTCTTTTCACCTCTCCCGTAGGGAGAGGTCGGCGCGCAGCGCCGGGTGAGGGGATCTGCTCTATCGAGGGACCGTAACCCCTCACCCGCGCCTCCGGCGCGACCTCTCCCTACGGGAGAGGTGAACTTGCGGCTAAACCGATTCAACCAAATGACATCGCGCTAGCGTCGCCTCACCAATGGCGTTCTGATCGTGCTCACCGGGACGAGATGAACCTCGCCACCACCCTCGCCGCCCGGCGGCGGCAGTGTGAGCACAGCGCCCTGCTCGTCCTTTTCCATGGTGACTTCCCGCCCGCGAATCGCACTCAGCTTCCAGCCCTGAAAATCTTCGCCGACTTTCAGCCGCAATGCAGCATTGGTCGATTGATCCAGGAAGATGCCGAAGCCTTCGTCATCTCCGGCAATGGTGCCAACGAGCGACAATTGCGGAGGTTCGACTTCCTTCTTCCGCGGCGGCGGCGGCTTGGTGACGACAGGCTCGGCGACAGCGACGGGCGGCGGCCGCCGTGAGGGCGAGAACACCGGACGCTCGCGCGTGTTGGATAGTTGCGTCAGCGGAATGCCCCACAACGGATTGGCGCTGAGTTGCCGGACCGGCGCCGCCGGCGGTGGAACCGCGCGCACTGTCGTGACAGGCTCGGAAGGCGGCGGCGATGTCAGGACGGGTCCGCCGAGCCGTGTGTCATCCAATAGCCCAGCATCGAGTGCATCGCCGGATGCGTCAGGCGTAGCCGCCGCCATGGATTGAACCGACAACGCGAAGCTCATGACGATGACTGCCAAACGCATTACTTGGCCCCCCGCCACTGTCCGGAGACGCCCAGCAGAACGCGCAGCTTGCCCAGGCGTTCGCCCGTGTTCGTGTTCGCCCCATCGAGGATGGTCTGCACGACGAGCTGGTCGATGAACAAAAACGGCATGCCGGCCTCAAGATCGTAAAGCACCTGTTGCAACTGTTGTTGCTCGATTTCAAAACTCGCGACCATGCTGATGAAGCCGGCCTTCGCAGGTGTATTGGGAACATCGAGCTGGGTCGACAATACATTGCCGCCGAATTTGGTCACCGAACCCGCCACGCGCTGCAACAGCGTCGCGCCGGCAACCGTGACGGTGGCGCCTTCGAGATAGGCCGAGCCAGCTGGCATCGTCTCACCGGGCGCGCCGCCTGCTCTGGGCGTGCGGCCCTCCAACTGCGCCAGCATCGCCGACAACGAGGCGAGTTCGTTGCGCTGACCGATAAGATCGGATAGCGACGATATGGCCACGAACAGCAGCAGGATCAGCAGCCCGATATAGGTCGCGGCCGCCACGAACGGCGAGGTGCTGATTGCCTTCAATGATCGGGCTGATGCGTTCATGAGCCGGACCCAAAATACGCTGATATATTGGCCTCGACGTGAAAACGCTCGCCCGACTCGTTCGCCGCGCGGGTGGTCGGTGCGAAGAATGTGGCGCGGGTGAATTGCGGCGACTGTTCCATCAGGCGGATCAGCGATGGGGCGTCCTGGGTCATGCCGACGACCTGCACCTTGTCGCCTTCGATGCGCAGCTCCGTCACATAGGTCGTGTCGGGCAGCACGCGCGAAAGCGCTTCCAGCACCATCACGCTCGATGGCGTGGTCTGCTTGCGCTTTGCCAAGAGACCGATGCCGGACGCCACGCCATTGGCGTCAACCCGCAATGCCGCGCGGCGTTGCGCAATCTGCCGCTGGATATCGTCCTGTTCAGATTGCAGCGAACCGCCGAGATAGATGCTGAGGAACAATGAGGCAGCGGCGGCGACGCCGGTGGAGATCAGGGCGACGCGCAACAGGCGCGGCACGTTCGGTCCCGCCATGCTGCGCAGCCGCTTGTCGAGCAGCTTCACCCGGACCGGCGTGCCGCTGCCGCCCGCTGCCGGCGCATGGATGGCAACGGAAGCAGCGCCCAACCTGTCCACCAACTGCACCAACGGATCGACTTTCGACGCCGAGGTCGCACTGAAGGCAACTTCGATCCGATCGTCAGCGACTGCAACCGGCGAACTCCAGCCGATCACCGCCTCGCCTGCCGCCCACGGCGTCAGGCGGTCGACCTGAGAGCGAATCATGCCATCGAGAAAATCAGCTGCCCGCGTTGGGAAGTCGAGCAGACGGGTCATGACATGATCAGATGGCAATTGCACCTCGACACGGCTGCCCTTGAAGACCGCACTCCACTGCGCCGGCAACGTCGGCTCCGGGGCGCCGTGCCGGATCCGGAAGGAGAGAATCGTCGGAGCCAGATTGTCTTTCGATGCAGTCATGCTGGCGGTGAATGTGCCGTCAGCATTCTCGTCAAGCTGGATGCGGCGCTGACGCACCAGCCTGTCCATCATGCCGTCAACCGCACCCGCGACCGCCGCGATCCATTGCTCGAACCACTCCCTGCCCTGCGCGATCATCGCCATCATGTGCTCCCGCGACGAGAAACGACGTTTCGCGGCGCAATGTCATCCTGCCAGGACAACACGCGATAGGGGTCGACCTTGTCGCCCATGGCGATCACGACCTCCGAAGTGCTGCGGCGGCCATTGCGGAAACGGATCGTGGTCTCGACGCGATAACAAGGACTCGTCGCGGTCGACGCATCGTTCTTCCCCGAATCGGACGGCGACGCCGGCCGGGGCCGGTTCAGCGAGGCCGAACTATCTCCGAACGAATTGGGCTTGTTCGCAGGTTTGTCAGGCATCGCCTGGATGACCTCCGGCGCCGCGATCGCCGGATCGACATCGGGAGATCCGTTAAACACAGTCACGAAAGGCAGTGCACGCTCCACCAGCGCGGCCGGGAGGCCGACGACCAGCGCCAATTCATTGACATGGACAAACGGAGCCTGCCGCGGCGAGTAGCCGGCAGAATTGTAACGCGCCTCCTCCTCGTTCGCGCGACCGGGAACGAGACGGGTTCGCCAGCCGACGACTCTATCCGCATATTCAAGGGCCGCGTCCTTGCGGGCGCCCAGCGTGGCAAACAGGCCGGCCAACATTTCCTTGGGAGCGAAGTTCAGATCGATGCGGGCGGCCTCGGAAATGAAAGCGACCTGGACGCTCGCATCATCCATGCGGAATTGGAAGGCTCCGTGGGGAGGCTTGGTACGTTCGTCCGCCAGCGCCAGTTGGTAGGCCGTCAGTTCGAGACTCGCGGATACCAAGGCTTCGGTCTGCAGCGCCGTCTCGTTGACGGCGATCGCCCGCGTGGATGCCGATAAATAGGCGGCGAAGACCATCGCGAGCGATGACAGGGCCGCCAGGATCCAAAGCACGGTAACGATGACGAAGCCGCGTTCGCCTGAGGGTTTACGTGCGCCGATCGCGGTCATCGCGTCCCCCCGGTTCAGTAGCGCCTTGCGCGTTGTTATCGTTGCATTTGCCGTCCGGCTTCGTGCAATCACTCGGCAATTGCACATGGACTGGCGCGATCGTCGAGACCGACAGCACGCGCTGGCTCGCAGCATCACGCACCGTCAGCTTGATCATTGCCGGCAGCCGGTCCGCGTTTCGCCACGTGCTTTTCCAGACATGGTCGGGACCGGCATAGGCGAATGACAGTCGAAAGGGCGCTTGCAGCAGCACCACCGGATCGCCGAGATGCGTTTGTTCCGACAGCGACAGCCCAACGGGCAACGGCGTGAAGCGCGTCCGCGAGCGGACCGTGACGAATTCGCCGCGATCTTTGGTTTCACCGAGACGCACCACGTCGAGCCCTGGCCCCGCGTTCGGCCCCGCCGCCGTCCGCACGAACGTGACAGACAATTCCGATCCGTCGAACAGCGGACGACGCGAGTCGCGGTTGGCGGGAATAAATTCGGTTGCGGCCAGGTCCGCGGCAATCCGCTCGAGCGCGATCCCAGCCAGTTCGCTGCGCTGGATCCGGCCAAATCCCTTGTTCCAGTTCGGCAGCCATTGCGCGGTGATGCTCGCGAGCGCCGACAGCAAGAGCCCCATCAGCGCCAGCGCGACGATGGTCTCTATCAACGTAAATCCGCGCTCATGGGCGCGCCGCGCTGCCGATGCCGGGCTCATTCTGATGGCCTCGGCATCAAGCGCACCGTCCGAACATCGGATAGCGCGCCAGTGGGCGACCTGACGCGTATCCTCACCAGTTCGGCCGTCCATGGCACATTGGCGCCCGGCACATTCCAATCGTCACCAAGCGGACTGACGTCGATGGTCCAGCGATAGCCCTCGGCCTGGCCTGTCGAGGTGCCCTGCTGCAATTCCGCGCGCGGCGGAACACCCACCGTCATCAAGGTGCGCGCCGCCTGCATCAGCGCCACGTGCTGCTCCAATGCCCGCACGCCGCGCATGTTGCCGGCCATGACGGTACCGATCGCGATAATGGAGACGGCCACCACCGCCAGCGCGACCAGCACCTCGATGATCGTGAAGCCCGCGTCGGGGCGATCAGTTGGTGGCGGTGTCACGGGAAACTACCTCGACCCTTCCGGTGAGCCAGTTGACGCGGATCTCATAGCCGGCGTCGAACCGTGTCAGCGCGATGGATCCGCCACATGAACTGCCGTTGGCGAAGAAGCGAATGGTCGACAGCGCCGCCTGCCGTTGGCAGGTTTGCGGCAACAGCGCATCGAAACGTACGTCCTCGGGAATGCGGACCGTCGATCGCGACGAACCGGAATGGATCACGCGGCTCGGCGGATCGACCAGCGTCGCGATGCTGGCATTACGATTGATGGCGGCGTTGCGGTCCGCTTTCAGGAGCGTCGCGGTCTGCAACGCATAGGCCTGCAAACGCGACCGCGACGTCTGGCGTGGAATGAACGGCAGCAACACGGCAGCCAGCAATGCGATGATGGCGAGCACACACACCATCTCCAGCAGGGTGAAACCGCGCTGCGTGACGTCATTCATCTCGGGAGGCTGTCGTCTTTTCGAGAGAAATGTCGGCGGAATTGCCGCTGCCACCCTCCTGGCCATCGGCGCCATAGGAGACGATGTCATAGGGACCGTGCTCGCCGGGCGACCGATAGACGTAAGGGTGATTCCAGGGATCCTTCGGGACATTGCCGCCCTTCAGATACGGCCCGTTCCAGGCGGCGAGCCCCGGCGTCCGCTGCACCAGCGCGGCGAGACCTTCGGCAGATGAAGGAAACCGGCCGGCATCGAGATAGAACAGGTCAAGCGCACTTGAGAAGCTTTGCAGCTGGATGCGTGCGGCCTTGACCTTGGACTCGCTGAGATAATTGAGCACACGCGGGCCGATCAGGCCCATGATCAGGCCGATGATGGCAATCACAACCAGCATCTCGACCAGCGTGAAGCCCTCTTGACCGCGATAAGCGTGCTGTTTTCTCTCGCGGGCGGCTCGATGAATGAAGCGAGTGACGAGCAGTTCAGCAATACTCTTGAGCGAAATCATGATGTGACCCTTGCTCTTAACCGACAAGTTGCGTGACCGACAGCAGCGCTGTCATGACCGACACGATCAGTCCGCCGACGACCGTGCTGATCGTGATGATCGCAAGCGGCCCGACGATGCCGACGATACGGTCAAGGCTGCGCTGCAATTTTGCTTCGTAGAATTCCGCGACCCGTCCCGACAGGACTGGCAATTGCCCGGTTTCTTCACCGAGCCGAAGCATGCGTACCGCCATCGGCGGCAGGCTGTTGGCGACGGCAAGGGCTTCCGACAACTTCCCGCCATGCCGGACGCGGTCGGCTGCAGCGGTCCAGCTCGCTTCGCTTCCTGTCACCGCCATGATGTCAACCAGGATACGCAAGGTGGCCGTGAGATTGACGCCGCTGCCGAGCAGGACACCGAGATTGCGGCAGAACAGGCTGGCGCGATAGAACTGAAAGATGTTGCCGATGAGGGGTAGCTGCGATAGCCCGTTCATCATTGCAGCGCGCACGCTCGGCTGGCGCAACAACCACCAGACGACTGCAATGGTCACAGCCGCGATCAACATGGCTGCCGTCGCATTGGCACGCAGGAAATCCGACAACTGGATGAAGGTGGCGAGCGCCGTATCGGACTTCGCACCGAAATCCCCAAGCACGGTCGAGAATTGCGGCAGCACGAACAGAAGAAAGAACAGCATCACGCCCGAAGCCGCGACCAATACAAAGGCGGGATACTGCATCGCATCGGTGAGTTTCCGCCGCATCTGTTCGGAACGCGCGCGCTCAGCGCCCAGCATTTCGAGCACGGAATCGAGCGTGCCCGAGACTTCGCCGACGCGCACCAAGGCGCCATACATCGGTGGAAACAAGCTCGGATGATCTGCCACCGCATCGGCGAAACTCTCGCCGGCGAGGAGAGCCGCCCGGATCTTCGCCACCACCGGGCGCATCCGCCCGACATCGGCATCGCCGGACAGCAGTTCAAGGGCGTCGTCGAGGCGGGCGCCGGCCTTGAGCAGCACTGCGAGGTCGCGCGTGAACGTGGTGATCTCGGCGGCGCTCGGCCGGCCGAACAAGCCGTGACCTCCCGAACCGTGGGACGCGCGCTTGTCTTCGATGGTCTCGATCGGCAAGAGCCGCAGATATTCGATCCGGCGCGCGACCTCGGCGGCCGTCGGTGCGCTGATCGTGCCGTTCACGATCTCGCCGTTCTGGGTCAGGGCGCGGTAGCGGAAATTCGGCACGTGGTCACCGCATGGTTGTGACACGGAGAATTTCGGCAGGCGACGTCAGCCCGGCGCGGCATTTGGCGATGCCGTCGTCGAGCATTGTCGTCATCCCCGCACGGATCGCCGTCGCATCGATCTTCAGCCCGTCGGTCTTCTCCCCGATCAGTTCGCGCAACTCGTTGGAGATTTCTAGCAGCTCGAACACACCGAGCCGGCCGCGATAGCCGTTGCCGCCGCAGCGTTCGCATCCGCAGGGTTCCTGGATCGTTTCACCGGCGCGAAACCCGAATGCGACAAGCCGCGGATCCTCGGCGAAATCGGCAGGGCCAAGCGTCCGTCCTGATTTACAGCGTTCGCATAGCTGCCGGACCAGACGCTGCGCGATCACGCCGCGCAGGACCGAACGCAGGAGATAGCCCTCGACGCCGAGGTCGAGCAGGCGTGGCACCGCCGCAGCCGCCGTCTCGGTATGCAGCGTCGTCAGCACCAGATGGCCGGTGAGAGCCGCATGGACCGCAACATGCGCGGTCTCGGAATCTCTGATTTCGCCCACCATGATCACGTCCGGATCCTGGCGCACAAACGAGCGCAATGCGGTGGCAAAGGTCAGGCCGATCGCGGGCTTGATCTGGGATTGATTGACGCCGGGAATTTCGTATTCGACCGGATCTTCGATGGTCAGGATCTTGCGAGTCGGCTCGTTGAGGATTGAGAGGATCGTCGCAAGTGTCGTTGTCTTGCCGCTGCCGGTCGGACCGGTGATGACGATCATGCCGTGCGGCAGCGCAAGGAGCTGCCGCAACTTGCTTTCGTCGGATGCGGAGAAGCCCAGTTTTTCCACGACCAGCAATCCGCGATCCTTTGGTAGGATGCGAATGACGGCCGACTCGCCGTGCTGCGTCGGCATGATCGCGACGCGGATATCGATATCGGAACGCCCTGCCCGCAATCGCGCCGCACCATCCTGGGGCAACCTGCGCTCGGCAATATTGAGATTGGCGATGATCTTGATGCGGGAGATGACGGCTTGCGGCAGCACGCCTGACAATGCCGCCACCGGCCGCAGCAGGCCGTCGATGCGCAGGCGGACCACGAGGCCGGAGGAGAACGGCTCGATGTGGACATCACTGGCGCGAAGTTCGACGGCTTTTTCAAGCAGATCATTGACCGCGCGGACCACCGGCGCGCCGCTCGCAAGATCGCGCAGGCTCTCGATGTCGTCCTCGCGCGGCAGCGCTGCCGCCGGTCCGGCCGCGTCAGTATCATCGACATTCAGTCGTTGATCGAGGACGACGGCAACGTCCTCCGAGGTTGCGATCTTGACCGTGACGGCGGTGCCGAGCACGATCTGTGCCGCGCGTTGCGTCGCCTGATCGGTCGGATCGACGACCGCGAGCGTCATTGTTCCATCGGAGGTGGTGCACGGATAGACCATGGTCTCGCGCAGGAAGCGCTGCGAGAACGACGCCGCGAGCGGCGCGGCCGACATCATCTCCTGCAGGGTCATGCGACCGAGCTCGAAGAAGCGGGCGGCCTCGTCGGCAAACTCGGCGGGCGAGAGATCAGTGATCTCCCACAGCTTGTGGATGCGACGGCCGGAGCCGCTCTGACCCGTCGCGTCGGTCTCACCGTCAACCGGCGTCAAATGCTTGTTCTGACGGAGGTAGTCGACGAACTGCGAGGACCGATCGCTGGCCATGTCGTCTTTTCCGTCACATGATTTGAAGCAGCGCAGACGTCAGGCGTGTTGTTATCGATCCGAAGTGTGACAGGCATACGAACGCGGCGCCTGCTCACCGCTAAAGAAAACTTTGAGACTACCCTCCCTGATCTGAATTGCTGCCTCATTTTCATGCTTCGGCCTCCATCGCAGAATGGTCGCCAGGGCAACAATCACGCAACCAATTTATTTCTGTCATGTTGGCTCGCTAATAATCCGAGGGGACAGGGACGGATCGTCGAACATCCTCCAGTCGGAAACGGCAAGGACTAATGGTGCGCGTAGGCAAGCTGGGCCGCTACCAACGGATTCGTGGCGGCGTTGCTGCCGCCTTTGTTTTGTTGTCGCTGGGGCTGCTGGCGTCCTGCAATTCCGCAACGGTCGGAGGCGTGGATTCGGCTCAAGTCGACATCTCCGACAAGGTACGTTCGCTCGATCTGTTGCCGCGGCAATCGCAACCGGTGAACGCGTCGGGCGCTGGTGGCGCCCAAAGTGGCAGCGTTCGCGCGGCCATGTATGAAGGATCCGAAGTCACGGCGGTGTCGGACGAGCGGCTGCAGCCGACAGCGAACGGCAACGGCTTCGATCTGAACTTTGAGAACACACC
This sequence comes from Bradyrhizobium elkanii WSM2783, assembly GCF_000472865.1. Lineage (GTDB taxonomy): Bacteria > Pseudomonadota > Alphaproteobacteria > Rhizobiales > Xanthobacteraceae > Bradyrhizobium > Bradyrhizobium elkanii_A. The sequence goes on from NZ_AXAP01000096.1 coordinate 10,317, forward strand.
GGTTGCAACGGTCGCCAAGGTCGTCCTCGGCGACATACTGCATGTCGGCTACACCATCGATCCGCGGGTGCAGGGCACGGTGAGCCTGGTGTCGGTCCGTCCGGTGCCGAAGTCGGACATCGTGTTCGTGCTGGAGAATGCCTTGAGATTGAGCGGCGTCGTGCTGCTTCGCGATACGACCGGCTACCGGCTTACGCCGCTCGGCGATGCGGTCGGCGGCGGCCGGGTTGATACGGCAAGCGGCAACCCGGAACCCGGGTTCGGCGTCTCCGTCGTGCCTTTACAATATGTGTCGGCGCAAACGCTGCTCAAGCTGATGGACAGCTTCGCCACCAAGGCCGGCGCCGTGCGCGCGGATACAACACGAAACCTCATCCTGATTCAGGGAACCGGGGCCGAGCGCCGCACCGCCGTCGACACCGTGCTCAGCTTCGACGTCGACTGGATGCGCGGCCAATCCGTCGGCGTATTCCCGATATCGAGCGGCTCGCCCGCTCCCATCATTGCCGAGATGGAGAAGATCGTCGATTCCGGCGAGAACGGCCTCAGTCAGAACATCATCAAGTTCCTGCCGATTGCCCGCCTCAACGCGGTGCTGGTGGTGACCAAGAAGCCGGAAATGCTTCGCACGGCGGCGACCTGGATCAAGCGGCTTGATCGAAACGATACCGCGCGGACCACCGTCCACGTTTATCGCGTCAAGTTCGGCGATGCCCGCCAGATCGCCCGGGTGTTGACGGATATGTTCCTCGGCGGATCGTCGTCGAGCCTGACCGAGAGTGCCGACAGCCAGATCGCGCCGGGGTCCGGGATAGCGGCAACTTCAAGCGCTGGCGATCGGCTCTCGCTCAACGGCAATTTGGGGTCAAACACAAATGGCGGCTTTGCCTCGCGCGGCAATCTCTCCATGAATGGCACGCCCGGCCTCGGCGGCAACGGCGGGCTTGGCGGGCAGCCGGCCAACGGCAATCAAAACGGCGGCGGCGCTCCGCTCGACAGCGGCCGCGGTTCCGGAAACGGCCAGCCGATGATGCAGGACGTGCGGATCACACCCGACACCGTCAACAACACGCTGCTGATCTACGCCGACCAGGCGAACTACCGGATCATCGAATCCACGCTGGTGCAGATCGACCAGCCGCAGTTGCAGGTCGCGATCGATGCGACGATTGCTGAGGTCACGCTGAACAATACGTTGTCTTATGGCGTGCAGGCTTACCTGACGAGCCGGAATGTCGGGTTGAAGCCGAACACGGGCTCCATTCTCAACACCCAGGCCACCGCGGCGCCGACGACAATTACCGACCCGACGACCGGGGCGGCCACCGTCGCCGGATCGGTCACCAACGCTTTCATCAATCGGGCCTTCCCTGGCTTCAACTTCCTGATCGGATCTGAAACCCAGCCCAGCCTGATCCTCGATGCATTGCATGCGGTGACCAGCGTCAAGGTGCTCTCCAACCCATCGCTGGTGGTGATCAACAACCAGGTGGCGACGCTGCAGGTCGGCGACGTCGTCCCGGTGTCGACCGGAAGCGCGACGGTGTTGACGACGAACAACACCGTCGTCAACACGATCGACTATCGCAACACCGGCATCATCCTCCGCGTCTCGCCGCGCATCAGCGTCAATGGCAATGTCCGGCTCGACGTCGAGCAGGAGATCAGCAATGTGCCCGCGGCCAGTGCCAACAGCCTGACACCGACGGTGTCGGAGCGGCGGGTCAAGAGCCAGATCTCAGTCGCCAACGGCCAGACCGTGCTGCTGGCCGGCCTGATCAGCGAGCAGCAGAACGGCACCCGCAGCGCCATCCCGGTGCTCGACCAGCTTCCGGGCCTCGGCGATGCCTTCGGACACCAGAACAACTCGACCCAGCGCACCGAGCTGATCATCTTCATCCGCCCGCAGATCATCCGCGACGGCTCCGACGCTCACGTCGTGGCGGAAGAACTCCGATCGAAATTGCGCGGCAGCATTGCCACGACCCCGACCAACGCCGCAATCACGACCAGCTTCCATTGAGCAGGACAGAGAATGCTGAGCATCCGCGCCGGGCGTCGATTTCTCCTCGCGCTCTTGGCCGTTGCGCTTTCGGCAGCCGCCGCGCCGGTCGCGGCCAGCAATCTTTCGCGCGGGACCGCGGCGTTCCATCGCGGCGACTACGTCAGCGCGTTCCGGGAGCTTGCACCGCTGGCCGAACGCGAGAATGCAACCGCGCTCGGCCTGCTCGGCTTCATGTATGAGCATGGCTTCGGCGCGCCGCAGGCCTATGACGCCGCCGCCGATCTCTATTGCCGTGCTGCCGTCCAGGGCAACCCATTCGCGCAGGCCATGCTCGGCTTGATGTACGACAAGGGCCACGGCGTTCCGCAGGATTTCATCCTCGCCTATAAGTGGCTCAATCTCGCGGCCGCCCGAACCACCGGCCGCGAGCGGGACACCTATGCGCGGTTCCGCAACGCAGTCGCTTCAAAAATGTCGACCGATGAGATCGCGATCGGCCAGCGGCTGGCGTTGAACTGGGCGCCGGCGTTTCCTGCGCCGGGCCTGCGAGCGAGCAGGTAGCGTCTCCGTCACATTAAGTCCGGCTGGCCGCGCGCGTTGCGCTGCCCAGTCGACCGCGTCACAGAAGCGTCAAGCCTCCGTCAGCCCGTCGCAATCAGGTTGCGATTTGTGACAGAATTGCTACCGTCGAATGTCAGTTCGACTACGCGGGAGCACGGCCCTATGAGTATGGAGTGGCGGGCGCGGCCAAATCCGGTGGTTCGGTGGTGGGGTCTGCTGGCCCTCATCAGCGGCGCCAACATCGCGCTTTGGTTCTTGCTGTACGGCGAGTTTCACAAAGTTCCCTCGGACGGCCTGGTCAACAGCTCCGGCACCCAGTCCATGTTCCTGCTTTCCGCGGCCTATGTCTTTGGCTGCGCCTTCAGGTCGCTGCTGCCGCGCGCGGATGTCCAGCGTATCTGCCTGGTCGACACCTGGCTATCGAGCGTCTTCGTTGGCCGATCGGTCGCGACCGTGGCCGAGATCTGCTTTGCCGTGCAGTGGGCGATCATCCTCAATCAATTGGGCGGAATGACCGGCGCGGACACCACGTTGAACGCCGCGCATTTGATCGTCCCCCTGATCATCATTGCCGAGTGCTTCTCATGGTACGCTGTGGTGTCCACCAACTATCTGGGCAACGCCATCGAGAATTCGATATGGGCGATCGCCTTCTTCGTTGTGGGGGTTGGTCTTTGCCGGCTGCTGCCTGAATTCAACGGTCCGGTTCGCATCGCCCTCATCGTCGCGATCGTGGGAATTGCGGCTTATCTGGCCTTTCTCATTACGGTCGACGTCCCGATGTATTTGAGCCGATGGCAGGCCGGTCTTGCCGATGGCAGCAAGCTTCTCGGTTTTCTCGAGGGGCTCCACGACGTGAGCACGCGCTGGGTCGTGACGCACGATTTCGAGCATTGGAAAGACGAGATCGCCTGGATGTCGCTTTATTTCAGCGCGGCCGTCTGGGCCAGCCTCGCGCTTTGCGTCGTCTATTCGCTCGACAGTCATCTGCCGCAATATCGCACCGGGGCGGCGGCTGCGAACTGCCCTGCAGCGGTTTGCGGCTTGCCGCAAGGTGCCGGCGATGACCGATATTTTCGTGTGGCCTACGCGCCGACTTGAGGGCGGCGACGTAGGAGCTCCTGTAGGATGGGTAGAGCGCAGCGAAACCCATCGCGATGGAGCGAGCGGCACGAATGATGGGTTTCGCTTCGCTCTACCCATCCTACGATTCTCTCACGCCTCGCATCAATGTCGTCCCCGCCTAGGGCGCAATTGCGCCCGGGAGCGGGGACCCATAACCATAGGGAAGTGTTGTGGCGCGAGCGAGCGGTTACAGCGGAGCACACGACAACGGCCTGTGGTTATGGGTCCCGGATCAAGTCCGGGACGACGTGGGGTGGGTTCTGATTCAAATTTCAAATAGCGTGAGGATATGAGTCCGCATTCTCGCGGCGCTTTGCGTCCGAGCTTTGCGTCTCGTTTCACCCTCCTCGATATCAGAGGGCGCAGGGAAAGCCGGGTGCCGGTTGCACCCATGGGTCCCGTGCAACAAAAAGCACGGGGGTAGGACCACAGGTTCAACCGAAGCATTCCGGCTTTCCCTGCGCGATGGTTTACGGCTTACTTCGTGCTCTCCTCGGTGACCGGGCTTTCTTGCCACCGTCACCCGCGGCAGCTCTTGCTGCTCGCGAGCTTAGCGCCAGCGTCGGGGCGCCAGGACCACACGACTTCGCCGTCCGCGGATAGCTGCGCTCGTCGTTCACAGCACCCGCGTCCACCGCATCTCACCGCAACGTTCGTGACGATCGCGACCCGCCCCTCATTCGGGTGAGACGCGCGGAGTTAAATCACTGATTTGCCCGACGGTGAAAGCGGAATGTTTTTCGTTGCTGGGCTGGACGAGCCAAATCACGTTGATTGGCTTAAGGAAAATCGCGCGAATGATACGACGCCGTCACGCCCGGGGCTTGCCCGTCTTCGCTATCGCTTCGCCGGACTGACATTAGAGTGCCCGGCGAAGCCTCGGCGTAGCCGGGTCCCGGGCATCCACGTCCTTTGCCTCGGTGCACGGCGGGAGAACGTGGATGGCCGGGACAAGCCCGGCCATGACGGAGGAGAGGATTGCGCAATGCGTCTCTCATTCATTCCGGGGCGATGCGATTGCATCGAGCTATGATGTGCAATCGCACATCAGAGAATCCATTTCACCGCTTGCGCTTGCGGCCCCCGTGGATTCCGGGTTCGCGCCAAGAGGCGCGCCCCGGAATGACGGCACCGGGCATGTCATCGGCCCATCAGCCGATCGGCGAAATAGGCGATGGTTTTGCGGTACACGACAGCCCTGTTCCATTCGCGCATCGCTTCGAAATTGGCGCTGCCTTCCTCGTAGGACGCGCCCATCTTGAAGCCGTTGGTGTGCAGGAGGTTCGCGGTGGAGGCGAGCACGTCGGGCACGCTATGGCGCAGATCGACGTGGCCGTTGCCGTCGAAATCGACGCCGTATTTGATGTAGGACGACGGCAGGAATTGCGTCTGGCCGATCTCACCGGCATAGGCGCCGATCATGTCGTTGAGGCGGAGATCGCCGCGCTGCACGATCTGCAGCGCCGAAAGCAGTTCGCCCTGAAACAATTTGGTACGGCGGCAATCATGAGCGAGGGTGGCGAGCACACGGAAGACCGGCAGCTTGCCCATGTCGCCCTTGCCGAAATCGGTCTCCAAGCCCCAGATCGCGACCAGTATCTGACGCGGCACGCCGTACTTCTGTTCGATGCTCGATAGCAGAGCCGCATGACGCTGCAGCATTGCGCGTCCCGTGTTGATCCGCCCGGGCCCGACGCGGGTCGCGACATATTGCTCGAAGCTCTTGCGGAACGTGCCGCGCTGGCGCCGGTCGAAGGCAAGCACGCCCGCATCCTGCTGCACGCCGTCGAGCGCCTGCGAGATCACGCTTTGCGAGATGCCGGCCGCGGCCGCTTCCTGCGAAAAGCTGCCGATGAACGCGTGGAAGTCCCCGCCGCAGCGGGCAGCCCTGGCCGGGCCGGAAGCAAACAGCGCAAGCAACAGAACGGCCAGAACAAGCCTCGGCATATCGGATTTCCTTCAAGAGAGAACGGCGGGCGGGAGCGATGATCATGCCCGTGAAAGTCAGGCACGTCAAAAGACCGGCGCAAATGGCGAAGCGGCCTGCGGATTTAGGAACGAAGCTGGGGCCGTGCCGGTTATGGGTGAGCACCGGGCTCCGGCTTTTCAATTCGCCGGTTTGTCGGCTGAGCCGCCGTCCCTGTCGCTTGGAAAATGCGATAGGATTTCATCATGAACGATTTGCAGGAAGAGACGCCCTCGCCGCGCCAATCCGTTGTTCTCGGAGCGCCGCTGTTTCGGCTGCTCGCGATCAATCTCGCCGCAGGTGTCTCGGTTGCGGTGCTGCTCGTCGGCGGCCTGCTGCTGCTCAATCCCGGCCACCTGCGTGACCTGATCCTGGCCGATGATACGCCCGGCGTTGCGCTCGGGCTGCTGTTGTTCGGCTTCATCGTCACGCTGGGCTCGAGCGCGATGGGCACGGCGATCATGGCGATGGGCCAGCAGCAGATCGACGGCGGCCCGCGGCGCGGCCGCGGCCAACTCGTGGCGCAGAGCGTCGCTGCGATGGCTCCAACGCAGGGCAAGGCGGCGTCCGGCAGCTAGAGCGCGTAGCCGGGGTGGAGCGCAGCGTAACCCGGGGACCGCCGATAAGTGTTGACACAGCCGCCCCGGGTTGCGCTTCGCTCCACCCGGGCTGCGAGGCTCGCAGGATAAGCCTGCACCTCAATGCAGGTTGAAAATATCCTTCACCAGTTGCCCGGAAATGATATCCGCGAAGGACAACTTGATCCCCTGAGCGGGCGGCGGCGCCGGGCTGGCCGCGGGAGCCAGCGGTAGTGGCGGCTGCACCGCCGCGACCTTCGGCGCCTGCCGTTTGACGACCTTCTTGGTCTTTTTCTCGACCTCGACCGCCGGCGGAGGCGGCGGCGCTGCGGCGAGCGCACGCAGCGGAGGCGGTTCGCTTGGCGGCACCGATTCGGCCAGCGTCGGCGGCGGCACAATGGTGGGCAGGCTGGTGTCCATGACGACAAGCTCGGGCGGCCGCTCCACCGACGCGATCCGGATGGCCGGCCGCTCGACCGGCTCACCCGCCTCCACTGTTAAGGATTGTGGCGAGCACCAGTCAGCGATGTACAGCAACGCAAGAAGCGATGCGCCAACCCAGGCGATGTATCGTCCGACAGGCATAACCATCTCTCGTCACCATGCTGATGTGACGAGGAGCAAAGGCCGTAATCCCTGACAGTTGGTAACCGCGGCGGGATTTCGTCAGGAATCTTGGAACGTGGTTACCGCTGAAGCGCGATCCAGGACGACTGGAACCAACGGGTTCGTTGGGCGTCGAATCCTCCGCCTTCGGGCACCCGTCCCAAGAGCCCAGCCGAAAGCTGGCGAAGGAGCGTCCATGCGCATTCTTCTTACGGTGCTGTGCGTTGGCATCTGGGGTTCAGTCGCCGCAGCCCAGCCTCAGAGTGACGAGAAAAAACCAGGCGACTCCCCCTGGAGTACAGGCCGCACGGTTTTGCCCGATAACAAGGGACAGCAACAGCCGCAGGGGCGGACCGGACCGCTTGACACCGAATCGGGTGGCGCGCCCGCTGAAAGCCCGCAAGGTGGCACTCCACCGCCGATGCAGCCTGCGCCTGGCGGTGCGTCGAAAACCATTGTGGATCCTAGTCCACCCCGTTCGAACGAGTGAATCAGGCGCGGTGCGAGGCCGCGACGCGGAAATGCCGCGCTGCCGACTATGCCGCCGCACCGACCATCCCGCAGCCACAGTAGGCCGTTGCGACATCGGCAGAGAGCTCCAGACCGCAGTTAACAGCACCAACGCGCGGCGTTCTTTGCGCAGGGCAGCCAATCACTCGAACGCACGTTATTTCTTTGACAGGCGCATCGTGATCGACGACAAGCCGCCATGGCCAAGAAACCCGGCACCAATCCCAAAGGCGAGTTCGCCTTTTTCAATGTCTTCTATGAAGACGGCTCGCAACGCTCCAACCGGCGCGTGCCCGCCGAGTTGCTTGGCGGCCTCGACGGCGACGAACCGGCGCGCGGCTACATCCTCGAACAGGACCGCGAGATCGCCGAGAAATCCGGCCGCCCGCCGCTCGCGATCAAGAAAATCGAGCGGGTCGGGGTGAAGAAGAAATAGGCTGTCGTCGACAGCGAAGTCAGGCCGCAACGTCGCGCACCAATACTCCGCCGGCCTCGATCTCACGCCGCAGCTAGCCTGGTGCGGCATCGTAGCCGTTTGGCCGAGTCGGCGCGCCATCTTCCAGGAAGACCCGCGTAAAGAATCCCGGATCACTCAACGGCTCGAGCATCGGCCCACCGCGCTGAACGATGGGCGCGGAATCATACCCTCCCGCCATGCCGTCGCTGAACGACGCACGCAGGCGATAGCGTCCGAGGTGTCTGATCTTCGGACGCGCCGTGGCTTGCGAGCCCATCCAGTTGTTCGTTGATGTCCTTGAAGGAGATGGTGCCGGCGCGGGCAGCAAGAAGCTTGTTGCGCTGCCAGTCGCGGCGTCGCAAACGGGCAGCGCGTGTTGTACGAGACGGTTAGAGGAATAGAATTCTGCGTATTACTAGACGACGATAACGCGGGAAGATCTGCAAAGAAGCGCTATGTTAATGAATACCTCTTGGCAGAGCGATCAATAGCTACCCTTGGAGAGGTCTCTGCCTCGTTTAAAGGGTGCGCCTTTGAAGCAATCTACCAAGCTGACGTGAAGACAGCGGCAAGAACCTTCTTCAAAACATCCAATGTCTTGAAGCGGCAATATTCTCTTTATTTCCAAGAACTTTTGGCTACAAAGGCAGATATCGCTTTCCCTGAAACTGAGAAAGCCTTTGCACCATTGTCCGCCTGGGCGGCGAAAGCTCTCCAGACGGACAATTAGGTCGGCCGATTTGCTTAACGGATGCCCGGGTCGAGCCCGGGCATGATGACCTGCGTTGCTGCGTCAGTTATCCAGGAAGCTCCGCAACTTCCGGCTCCGTGACGGATGCTTCAGCTTGCGCAGTGCCTTGGCTTCGATCTGGCGGATGCGCTCTCTGGTCACCGAGAACTGCTGGCCGACTTCTTCCAGCGTGTGATCGGTGTTCATGCCGATGCCGAAGCGCATGCGGAGCACGCGTTCTTCGCGCGGGGTGAGCGAGGCCAAAACCCGAGTCGTCGTCTCGCGCAGGTTCGACTGGATCGCGGCGTCGATGGGCAGGATCGCGTTCTTGTCCTCGATGAAATCGCCGAGGTGTGAATCCTCCTCATCACCGACGGGCGTCTCCAGCGATAACGGCTCTTTCGCGATCTTCAGGACCTTGCGCACCTTCTCAAGTGGCATGCCGAGCTTTTCGGCGAGCTCTTCCGGCGTCGGCTCGCGGCCGATCTCGTTCAGCATCTGGCGCGAGGTGCGCACGATCTTGTTGATGGTCTCGATCATGTGCACGGGGATGCGGATGGTGCGGGCTTGATCCGCAATGCTGCGGGTGATCGCCTGCCGGATCCACCAGGTGGCGTAGGTCGAGAACTTGTAGCCGCGGCGATACTCGAACTTGTCGACCGCCTTCATCAGGCCGATGTTGCCTTCCTGGATCAGGTCGAGGAACTGCAGGCCGCGGTTGGTATATTTCTTCGCGATCGAGATCACGAGGCGAAGGTTGGCTTCCACCATCTCCTTCTTGGCCTGGCGTGCCTCGCGCTCGCCCTTCTGCACACCGTGCACGATCTTGCGGAATTCGCCGATCTCGAGGCCGGTGAGCGCTGCGAGCTGCTGGATGTCGTGGCGCAGATCCTTGATGCGGTCCTTCTCGTGGTGGACGAAGTTCTTCCAGCCTTTTGCAGAGAGCTTCGAGACACGGTTGAGCCAGCGCGGATCGAGCTCCGAGCCCTGGTAGTTGCGCAGGAAATCCTCGCGCGCAACGCCGTGGCTGTCGGCAAGGCGCATCATCCGGCTCTCGAACGAGACCAGCCGCTTGTTGATGTCGTAAAGCTGCTCGACCAGCGAGTCGATGCGGGCCTGGTTCAGGCGCAGCGACTTCACCTCGACGATGATCTCGTCCTTCAGCTTCTTGTACTTGCGCTCCTGCGAGGGCGAGAGCGACTCGCTCTGGAGCTGGTTGGCGATGTCCTGCTCCTGCAGGCGCCGCAGCTTCTTGTACTCGGAGGCGATCTTGTCGAAGGTCTCGACCACCCTCGGCTTCAGCTCGGCCTCGATCGCCGCCAGCGACATCTGGTTCTCGAACTCGTCGTCGTCCATGTCGGCTTCGGCGGCGGCCTCGCCCGGATCCTTCTCCTCGCCCTCAGGCTCGCCGCCGGCGGGCGCTGATCGGAACGGGGTCGGCGACGGCGGCGCGGCAGGCGGTGCGACATGGGCGGGCGCGGCCTGCCCGGTCTCGCCTTCGCCCTCGGCGGCGGACGCGCCGTCGGCGACCGGCCCCGCGATCATCGCCGTGTTCATGGCGCCCTTGGCGTCAGGGCCGGCATAGGTTGCTTCGAGATCGATGATGTCGCGAAGGAAGATCTTGCCTTCGTTCAGCTCGTCGCGCCAGATGATGATGGCCTGGAAGGTCAGCGGGCTTTCACACAGGCCTGCGATCATCGCCTCGCGGCCGGCCTCGATGCGCTTGGCGATGGCGATTTCGCCCTCGCGCGAGAGCAGCTCCACAGTGCCCATCTCGCGCAGATACATGCGCACGGGATCGTCCGTGCGCTCGCCCGGCTCGGATTTCTTGACCTCGGTGACGGCCTTCTGCGTGACCTCGACAAGCTCGTTGTCGGTCTCGTCGTCGGTGTCCTTGTCCTCTTCCTCGCCGTCGACGTCGTCGGCCTCGGTGACGTTGATGCCCATGTCCGAGAGCATCGACATGATGTCCTCGATCTGCTCCGGCGAGGTTGTGTCGGAGGGAAGCACTTCGTTGAGCTGATCGAAGGTCACGAAGCCGCGCTTCTTGGCCTGCTTGATCATCTTCTTGACGGCAGCATCCGAGAGGTCAAGCAAGGGCGACGGCGCATCCGCCTGTTCCTTCTCGGGGGCATCCGCTGCCTTGTCGTCTTTTTCCTTGTCCTTAACCTGCAGCGTCTTTGCCTTGGTGGCCATTCATCAAGCTCCCGAAACGCGCTTCACGTGAGGCCGGCGTTGCGACGCGCGCCTCTCATGATCCACTGACGTCACGAATGCGACAGCTTCCTTTTGGTAAGAAGCATTCGCACTCAATCTCTTCGCTTGAGCAGGATCAGGAAAACCGTTACGTCCTCCCCGACCATGCTCATGATACGGAAAGGGCGGCGCAACATGTCGCCACCCCATAATTCCGCTTTAGTCCGCCCTGACGGTCTGCACACCAAATAAGGGTGTGCCTATTAAGTTTCGCTTAACCCTGTTTTTGCAGCCAAACCATGGGTTTGGCGAGTCTTTTTGCGGGTCCGGCCCGAACCGTCCGCATGATTCTTTCATCATACGCTGCGCTGGAACCGGCCCGACAGCTCACCAAATCCCTCGATCAGGGCCTCGGTGCCTTCGGCTTCTGCCATTCGTGCCTGGATGTCCCGCAGCCACGCCAAGTTTGCCTCGCTGGAATCCTCGGCCAAAGCCTGCTCGGCGTCCTTCCTTTCCCTAAGTAATGCATGTGTTTTCTGATGCAAGGCAACGAGTTGCCGCCAGGTGGAAAGAACATCCTCGCGTGCCGCGCCGACCTTGACGCCCCACACCGCCTGGGTCGTGATCGCCCGCTCAACCCTTTGAAGGATTTGTGAAAATCCGCCCGCCTCGAGGTCGGCCCGCATTTTTTCGGCCTGTTCTTCCTCATCGGGAGAATGGTGGTGGTCGTTCGCGAAGGCGGCGATGATGCCGGCGCGGAGCTTGTGCGCCTCCGGGTGGGCGAGCTCCAAAGCCGCGACCTCCTCCAGATGGTCGTGCAATAGCCAGGGATGGTTGATCAGGGTCTGCAGGATCAAGGATTCCCGGCGGGACAGCGCGCTGCGCTGGCCGTGCATGATCGGGCTATTGGCGAGCTGCGGGCTCGCCGCCTGGTAGGGGCCGGGGAGCAGCCCCTGGGCCGGGCCTGCTGGCGGGCCGAATCGGCTGCCACCCGGGGCGCGGGGCGCAAAACGGCGGGATGATTCGCCGCCTTTGGCTGAGCGGAACGGGCCGCGGCCATAGCCGCTACGTGCGGCCGCGGGAGCAAAATTGCGCTGCAGGCGCTCGGCAAAATCCTGCCGATAGTAGCGGCGGACCACCTCGTCGCGGACGGCATTGGTGAGCTCGCCGATCCGGGCCTCAAGGGCGGCGCGGCGCTCGGGCGTTGCAAAATTGCCGCCCTCGATCTCGCGCGACCAGAGCACCTCGGCCAAACCGCGGGCGGCCGAGATCACCTCCTCGATCGCGCCGCGTCCGCCCGAACGGGCGAGATCGTCGGGATCCTGGCCTTCCGGCAGCAGCGCGAAACGCAGGCTCTTGCCGGGCTTCAGATGCGGCAGCGCCAGATCGGCGGCGCGATAGGCCGCCTTCTGGCCGGCACGGTCGCCGTCAAAACAGAGGATCGGCTCGTCCGCCATCTTCCAGAGCAGCGCGAGCTGGTTCTCGGTGAGCGCAGTGCCGAGCGGCGCCACCGCGCCGGCAAAACCCGAGGTGACCATGGCGATGACGTCGACATAGCCTTCGACCACGATCAGGGCAGCGCCGTCATGGGCGGCCTGGCGGGCAGTAGCGAGATTGTAGAGATTGTCGCCCTTGTGGAAGAGCGGGGTTTCCGGCGAATTCAGGTACTTTGCGGGGACGTCCTTCTCCAGCGCGCGGCCGCCGAAGGCGATCACGCGGCCGCGCAGATCGGTGATCGGAAACATCACGCGGTCGCGGAAGCGGTCGTAAGGCACGGGGATGCCGTCGCCGGCGACCAAAAGCCCCGCCTCGACCATGTCCTCGGTCGAAATGCCCTGGGAGCCCAGGAATTCCTTCAGCCCGAACCGGTCGGGCGGCGCATAGCCCAGGCGGAACTGCAATTGCGTCGCCGGCGAGATCGCGCGGTCGGCGAGATAGCCGCGCGCCTTTGCCCCGTTCCGCGAGGCCAGCGTATCGGCGAAGAATTTTGCCGCGAGTTCCATGACGTCATGCAGCGTCTTGCGGCGCTGCTCATGGCGGGCCGCATCCGGCGTTGCCGCCGGCAGCGGCATGCCGGCCATCGAGGCCAGCCGCTCGACCGCTTCGGGGAACGAGACGCCCTCGGTCTCCATCACGAAGTCGAAGATGTTGCCATGCTTGCCCGAGGAAAAGTCGTGATAAAAGCCCTTCTGGTCGTTGACCGTGAACGAGGGCGTCTTCTCCTGCTGGAACGGCGACAGCCCCTTCCACTCCTTGCCCGCCTTCTTCAGCCGCACACGCTTGCCCACGACTTCCGAGACCGGAAGCCGGGCGCGCAGCTCGTCGAGGAATTGCGGGGTGAAGCGCATGGGGCGGATTTGGGGCCAGCGTGAGGGGTCACCGATATAGTGAGCGCGGGCTCAAAGTATCAGGATTGTGGCGATTCGCCCGGTATTCACAGGTCCCTCCGGGCGCCGTTGGAGCCCTCGGTGGTAATGGCATCTTGCACCCCGCCCGGTTCCGCTGTTGGATAGTGGCATGTTTACGACATTTAGAGGCGGACAGAGCGGCGGCTGGCGCGTCACCTCGATCTCCAAGGTGAAGGGCGAGACATTGCCGCGCGTGCCGGCGCTGTCGATCATCGCGAGCGAGGCGATCGCGCTGCCGCTGTTGCCGTCGACCACGGCCTGGCGGCTCGCCGGCGTCATCAGCTTTTTGCACTATACGAACCGCGCGGAGAAGGATCAGCTCGATGCGCAGCAGGCGGGGCTTGGCCGGCGCGAGGCGAGCTGCGCGGCGCTGATCCCGATCCGGAAGACGGTGGCGTGGTGGAATCTGACACCGGAAGAGCGGCGCGAGATCTTCGAGGACAAGTCGCACCACATCGCCGGCACGTTGAAATATCTGCCCGCGATCGCGCGGCAGCTCTTCCACAGCCGCGACCTCGGCGAGCCCTTCGATTTCCTCACCTGGTTCGAATTCGCCCCCGAGCACACCGCGCTGTTCGACGAAATGGTGGCGATGCTGCGCGCAACCGAAGAATGGAGCTATGTCGAGCGCGAGGTCGACATCCGCCTCGTGCGCGAGGAGTGAGGCAGCTTACAGCTCCAGGAACCGGCCCGAGGCGATGCGCGGCAGCCGCGCGACCGGCCAGTTGTAGACATAGGTCCACGCCTCGGCCGCGGTGCCGTCGGCCAAGGTGAGCGGCAGCATCTGGCGGACATATTCGGTCGGCTGCGGAAAACCCTCGCCGCAGGCTTCATACATGTCGAACTCGCGCAGCAGCTCGTCCGGGACACGCAGGCGAAACAATTCGCCGTGCACGATGTCGGCGGGATCATCGGAGAGCTCGAGCGCGGGATAATGCTTAACCAGGTAGAGCCGGCCCCGGCAGCGCGCTTCACCGATGAAATCGGCATTGCCCGAAAGCAGCCGCGCCATCGGATGGTCGAAGCCGCGCATCAAGGTGCCATAGACGAAAAGACGGTCGGAGATCATGGCCGCTTGTTATCCTGCCGCCCGCAGCCGGATCAAGCCGCCACCTCTTCGCTGATCACGATGAATTTGGTCAGCGTCATGCAGCCGAAGCTCGTGGTCAGCGCGACGTCGGCGGCGTCGCGGCCGGTGCCCATCAAAATGCGGCCGATGCGCGGCACGTTGTGGCGGGCATCGAATGTGTACCACTCCCCCGAGAGATAGGCCTGGAACCAGCCGGAGAAATCCATCGGCGCGGGGTCCGGCGGCACGCCGATGTCGCCCATATAGCCGGTGCAGTAGCGCGCGGGGATGCCCATGCAGCGGCAGAAGGTGAGCGCGAGATGGGCGAAGTCGCGGCAGACGCCGGTGCGCTGCTCGTAGACATCATGCGCCGACTTCATGTGATGAGCATGCTGATAGCCAAAGGTGACGTGGTGGTGCACGAACTCCACGATCGCCTGCACCCGCGCCCAGCCGGGCGGCGTGTTGCCGAACAGCGACCAGGCGATGTCGGTGAGCTTGTCGGTCTCGCAGTAGCGGCTCGGCATCAGATAGAGCAGCATCTCGTCCGGCAATTGCTCGATCGCAATCTGCCGCGCGTCCGGGTTGACGATGTCTGGCAGGCCGGAATCGCGCACCAGCGCGTGGCCGCGCAAGGTCACGCCGCCGGCCGGCGCCACCAGGCGGCCGCAGACATTGCCGAAACTGTCGCGATAGAAGCCGATCGGCACATCGGGCTCGGCTATGATGGTCTCGGTGCCGACGATGTCCTGGAAGCGCGAGGGATGGATCGAGAGCATCATCACCATCGGCGTCGGCTGCGCGGCCGCATAGGCAATCTCGAAGCCGACCTTGATCTCGATCATGCCAGCTCGCTCTCCCTCTCCTCCTCGCCGACCGGCTCGACCGCGATCGCAACTTCCATGTTCACGAAGGCGTCCGCCGCGCCGAGATAGACGCCGTGCAGCGGGATCGCCTGGCGCGGATCGCGGGCGACGGCGACGCGGATCAAATCGCGCGTGCCGACGATGCCGTTGGTCGGATCGAACTCGATCCAGCCCGCGCTCGGCAGATAGACCTGCACCCAGGCATGGGTCGAGCCGCCGCCGACATGGAAGCTGTCCGAAGGCGTCGACAGATAGCCGGACACGAAACGCGCGGCGATGCCAAGGCGCCGCAACGCCTCGATCATGAAAAGCGCGTAGTCGCGGCAGGAGCCGGAAGCCGTCTGCAGCGTATCGAGCGGATGCTGCGTGCCCTGCTCGTGGCGCTTGCGATAATTAAAGCTTTCACGGATGCCATGGGTCATGCCGCTGAGGATCTTGAACGTCGGCGTCGGCGCTTCGGCATCGAGGAACTGCCGCGCCCAGGCCGAAAGCTCGCCGTCCGGATCGGCATATTGCGGCCTGATATATTGCAGCAAATCCGGAAATTCGTCCTCGTCATAGAGGAATGGATAGAAATAAGCGGGATCGTCCGGCGTCAGCGCGAACTCCTCGGCCGGATTATGGTCGACGGTGGCGGTCGAGGTGAAGGACAGCGTGTCCGCCCGCTCATCGAAAGCCGCGATCGCCACACTGTTGCCGAACACATCGTGGATCCAACGCAGCGACATCGGCTGCGGCTCGATTCTGAGATCGCTCTCGACCACGCGCAGGTCATGGCTGTCGCGCGGGCTCAGCATGATGCGGTGCTCGCCGAACGCCACCGGATGGGTGTAGCGATATACGGTCTTGTGACGAATCTTGAGTAGCGGCATCGTGCGGCAATCATCGTGACTTTCGGCGGTCTAATCTATAGTGGGCGCTGCTCATTTTTAAGATCGGCGTGCCACTTCGATAGGCAAAGTTGAGGATAAAATCTTGGACACCACGACCGGCGCGACGTTCCTGCTCACGGACGAAAATACCCCGCCGGTCCACGAACATAATGCCGAAGGCGGCTCGCCGTTCCTCTTCACCTGCGACCATTATGGGCGGCTGATCCCCCGCGTGCTCGGCAATCTCGGCCTCTCCGAAGACGAGCTGACGCGGCACATCGCCTGGGACATCGGGATCGCCGAAGTCGCCGAGCAGCTTGCGACGCAACTCGACGCGCATCTGATCGCGCAGCGCTATTCGCGGCTCGTGATCGACTGCAACCGCCCCCCGCATGTCGCAGCCTCGATTCCGCTGATCAGCGAAGCCACCACGATCCCCGGCAATGAGGGTTTGACGCGCGAAGCCGCACAGGCGCGGCGGCAGGCGATCTTCGATCCCTATCACCGGCGTATCGGCGAGATCATCGACCAGCGGCTGCACGCGGGCAAGCCGACGGTGCTGCTGTCCATGCACAGCTTCACGCCGGTTTATGCCGGCATCGCGCGTCCCTGGCATATCGGCACGCTCTATCACCGCGACACCGTGCTGCCGCCGCTGCTGCTGAAGCGTCTGCGCAGCGAAGGCGACCTCGTGGTCGGCAACAACGAGCCCTATGCGGTCAGCGACGAGACCGACTACACGATCCCGGTCCATGGCGAGAGGCGCGGCCTGATGAACACGGGACTAGAGATCCGCCAGGACCTGATCACCGATCAGGCCGGACAGAAGGCATGGGCCGACAGGCTGGCGCGGATCCTTGCCGAGATCGAAGCGACGCTAAGCGCGGAGAAGCTGATCTAGCGCGCATCCAAACCAACGGTGCCTGCTTGGCGGATAAAGCAGACATGCGCGGGGTCGCCGCGGAATTTCGCCTCGCTGACTTCATGACCAAAAGGCAGACCGAAATATGAGTCTCAGGACCAGAAGCGATCCTCTCGCTGCTCGTCACCTTGATACTCACGGAATTCGACCGCCTTCCCATCCCTCATTTTCCAGACATGCACCTCTGGAAATGACTCGGATACCCCGCTTCTTTGTGCATTCACGGTGGCCAACGCAACCACGACATCGCCATCGGCCAATACGTTGTGCACGTCAATGCTAAACACGTTCCCGGAAAGCTCCATCGTGCGTTGAAAGAAGCTCCCGACCTGATCGTGCCCGGTGTAGTCGCCTGACAGCGGACTATGGCCGGGAACATGCCAAGTAATGCCCGGATCGAAGGCTGCAAAGATCGCAGGGACGTTTCCCTGTGCGAAGTCCTCGTAGGCTTTGCGAATAATCATCGCATTTGATCTGGTCATTGGCTTCTCCCTTGTGTTGGCTCATCTCCATTGCGGCGTCCATCCGCCCCTCTCGACCCAAGGTATGCTCTGCCTCGTTTATGGCGGGGATGCGGAAGGGGCGTGAGCGAAGCCCCCAATGTCCAGACGTGGCCCGTTGCCGCTTCGGGACTTGGCGCTGCTGTCCACTTTGCGCCAAAAGCTGTTCTCGCCGCCGGGTCGCATTTTGACCCCCGGACATCTATTCGACGTCACCATAACCAACTTGTAATAACGTGAAGCCGCAAAGATCTGCTAGGGTTGAGAACCTGGGTGTTTGACCCCTGCGGGGGAGGCAATGGTGACGAACTCGAAAGTCTCCAGCGACCTACCGGACAAACCGGCATCCGATAATGACCCACTGAACAAAGCGGCATCTGATAGCGAGCCACCGGACAGGCCGGCATCGACTCTCAACTTTAAGGGTCGTCTCCGGGCGCGATTGCAGTTGATCGGCGGCGCGCTTGCATCGATTGCTGCCGTCGGTGCGGTGGCAGGCGGACTCGTCGGCTATTGGAATGTGTGGAAGACGGTCCGCACTGACGTTCTCCCGGAAAAGCAAAAGACACAGAGAGAGGCAGCGGCCCGGCCCGATATCGCTCCCCGCTTGTCTCTCGTCGTCCTGCCCTTTGCGAACCTCAACAACGATCCGGAGCAGGATTACTTCGCCGACAGCATTACGACCGATTTGACGACAGATCTCGCGCAGATGCCCGGCGCATTTGTCATCGGACGCGGGACGGCATTTACCTATAAGAACAGGCAGGTCGATCTTAAGACGCTCGGCAAGGACCTGGGTATACGCTGGGCTGTACAGGGCGCAGTGCGGCGCGCCGGAGGTCAGGTCCGGATGAACGTGTCACTTGCTGACCTTTCGACCGGTCGCGACGTCTGGTCGGATCGTTTTGACGGCGATCGGATGAATCTCGCCGCCTTGCAGGACCACATCACGGCACGACTCGCCCGCTCTCTCAACGTCGAACTCATCCGGGCTGAAGGCCGACGCAGCGAAATGGACCAGTCAAAGAATCCAGATGCTATGGATTTCAGCATGCGCGGCTGGGCGAAGGTCTATGAGCCTCCGACCAAGGTAACGAACTCGCAGGCAAAGGGTTTGTTCGACAGCGCGCTGCGCCTCGATCCGGACAACATTGACGCAATGCTCGGGAAAGCGTTGAGCATAGCCTTTGACGTGATCTACGGATGGTCAACGTCCGTGGTCGAGGACAAAAAGACGGCGACCAAATTAATTGATCAAGTTCTTGCAAAGCGCCCGCGGACCGCAAACGCGCACATAACAAAGGGACACCTTTTGCAATACGGAGATCCGGAGGCAGCGCTGCCTGAATACGACACAGCTTTGGAAATCGACCCTAATTCGCCGGTCGCGTATGGATTAAAGGGAATCGCACTTATCTCGGCGGGACGCGCGCGCGAAGCGTTCTCCCCAGTTCAGATCGCTTTGCGCCTAAGCCCCAAAGATCCGTCGGCTGGCACTTGGCACTTCTTCCTCTGTCATGCTCACTTGCATGTGCACCAATATAAGGAAGCCGTTGAGGAATGCAGGCGCTCGATCAATCTGAACAAATTAAACTGGTTTCCGCATGCGGATCTGATTTCAGCTTATGGAGCCACGGGCCAATTGGAAATGGCCCAGCAAATGTTAGCTGAATTGAATGCAATCCGACCGGACTTCTCGGTCCAGTGGTTCCGTCAAATAGGCTACGCACGTTCGAGCAATCCGCAGTTTCGTCGTGAGTACGACGACATCGTCGATGGGCTGAGGAAGGCAGGCGTTCGGGAGCAATGAGGCGACAACCAGTTAGCTGGACTTCATCGACTGCGCGGGGGATGGTGTCGAGCGGAGCGATTAGTTGGACGGTTTGAGACGCCGGCTGGAGATAGAAGCGCGCTCCACCGTGGCCGATTGAGAGCCGGCGAACGCAATGAGATTTGCCGGATCGTGACGCGGTCATGAAGTGTCGATCCTGATGACGGTTGCTGGACCTGTCGGCCGATGCCGTGGTGTTGAGCCGCGCGCGAACACCTCGATGATGATCATGCGACCGCCGCAGCATGGACAAGCGGGCTTGCTGTGATCGACGGTGGCAGCGGTAGGCTGGCCGTCGGGCTTTGCAGCGGCGAGCAGCTCCAGAGCGTGGGCAATGTTGTCGGCGCAAGTGCCTTTGGCGAACAGGCCGTAGTGGCGGATGCGGTGCAGACCTTTTGGCAGCACGTGGATGAGGAAACGGCGGATGAACTCGTTGGCGGCGAGCGTCATCTGCTTGTGGCGATCGCGGCCTTCGATGCGGTAGTCCTTCCACCTGAAGGTAACGCCGCGCTCGTCGCAGGCGATCAGGCGACTGTTGGCGATGGCGACACGATGGGTGTAGCGCGACAGATAGGCCAGTACCGCCTCCGGTCCGCCGAACGGCCGCTTGGCGTAGACGACCCATTCGGTCTTGCGCAGCGGTGTGAGGAAGGCCGCGAAGGATGGGGCCTCGGCGAGAGGAGCGTGATCGCCGAAGAAGCTCAGGCGGCCGGCCTGGTGGGCCGCGACGAGCTTCTCCTGGAACACTCGCCGGAACAGGCGGGAGAG
>NZ_AXAP01000097.1 GCF_000472865.1 Bradyrhizobium elkanii WSM2783
AGCCTCGGGATTCCTGCTGCTGTTTCCGTTCTACGGGACCGATATCCTCGGCATGCAGCTCGCGCAGGTGGTGCACGCCGTGACGGCTATCCTGTTCATCGCCCTGATCCTCGGCCATATCTACATCGGCACGGTCGGGATGGAAGGCGCCTTCGAGGCGATGGGCACCGGCGAGGTCGACCTCAACTGGGCCAAGGAACATCACGACCAATGGCTCGCCAAGAAGCTTGCGGGGGAAGGGCGCGCCGAACCTACGGCGACGCCGGCGGAATAGCTGCTCATTTTCAATCGTGACTGCCGCGGCGAGGCGGTGGCGCGTCGTCGCGCTCGCGCAGATAGTCGTCGGTGGTGCGGACGGTCGGGCTCGCCACGCCATAGGATTCAAAGCCCTGCTCGGCGACGAAGTTGACGCGGCAATCGTCGCACATCTTGATGACGTCGAGCTTGCGCGGTGAGCCCTTGTACATCCAGTGCTTGCCTTCGAGCTTGGCGGCCACGCGCTCGATCGTGCTCTTGACGCCGAATGGCTTGCCGCAGCGGATGCAGCAGAACGGCTCTTCTTCCTTGAGGATGCGGGCAGGGGCTCTTGCCGCGCCGAAATCGAGCCGCGGCACCAGCGTGATCACGTTCTCCGGACAGGTCGACTTGCATAGGCCGCACTGGACGCAGGCGTCCTCCACGAAACGCAGCAGCGGCCGTTCGGGATCGTCGCGCAAGGCGCTGGTCGGGCAGGCCGATACGCAAGACAGGCACAGCGTGCAGCCGGTTGCATTGACTTCCACCGCACCGAACGGTGCGCCCGCGGGCAGCGGGATGATATCGGCAGGCGCTGGCGCCGCGCGATGCAATTCGCCGAGCGCAAAACGCAGCACGTCGCGTTTCTTTCCCGTGGCCCGGAAGCTCGCCGGGCGCGGCGCCGGCGGCAATGAAGGGATCGCGCGCAACGTCTCGAGCAGCGTGTCCGGATC
Source organism: Bradyrhizobium elkanii WSM2783 (assembly GCF_000472865.1). Lineage (GTDB taxonomy): Bacteria > Pseudomonadota > Alphaproteobacteria > Rhizobiales > Xanthobacteraceae > Bradyrhizobium > Bradyrhizobium elkanii_A. Next base: position 969 of record NZ_AXAP01000097.1, read on the forward strand.
GTCGGTCTCGATGGTGGCGATCCGCTCCGTGCCGAAGCCGAGCCCGGTCAGGATTGGATCGGCGATCGCCATCGTCCGCGCCAGGCCCGCAACGTCATGGCGCGGTTTTGCCCGCAGCAGGAAACGCATCGCAGACGCGCCATAGGCGAAGGCGGCGGCAATGCTCTCGAGCCCGATCTGCGTGACCTCGTTGACCGCGAACGGCAACACGTTGGCCGGCAATCCATCGCCGAAACGCGCCAGCGCGTCGATCAGCGGGGCACCATGTGCGTCGTCATGCACCAGCACGATCGCCTGCTCGCCGCCGGCCTCACGATAGGCGATCAGCAGCGCACGCAATTTGCGCATCAGTGCGTCTTCCGGCGGCAGCGCGTAGGAGGCGGCGCCGGTCGGGCAGGCCGCCGCGCACTGGCCGCAGCCCGCGCAGATATTCGCATCGATCGCGACATGATCGCCGGCCGGCGTGATCGCGCCTGCGGGACAGAGATCGAGACAACGGGTGCAACCGACGCGCCCGGAGCGCGAATGCGCGCACAGCTTGGCGTCGAACGTGACGTAGCGCGGCTTCTCGAACGTGCCGACGAGATCGCGCGCCTTGAGCACGGCCTGCAGCATCGCCGCGGGGGAAGCGGGATCGGCGCGCAGATAGCCGTCGCGCAAATCCGCGGCCGGGAACAAGGACACGCCGCCGGTCAGGTCGAGGATGATATCGCAGTTCGATCGCGCATTGTTGCGCGAAGGGCCGAACAGCAGCGTGTCGCGCGAGGAGGGTGCGCGTTCCGCGAAATCGTCGACCACGACCTCAAAGGCGCCAAGATGGCCGCGTGCCGCGGTCACCTTTCCCTTCGCTACCGGGAATTCGTCCTTGCGCGGTGGCGCGATGGCGGCGGGCGGCTCGATCAGCACGGTGACGTCGAGATGGTCCTTGAGCAGATTGCCAGCCTCGATTGCGCTCTCATCGCGGCCGCAGATCAGGATGACGCCGCCGCTTTCGAGTTCGACCGATGGTGCCGGCGGTGCAGTCTCGGCCGCCGCCGCAAGCAGCGCCGCCATTTTCGGCCCCGCGCGGTCGGCATCGCCGGACCAGCCGGCGGTTTCGCGGATGTTGGCGAATTGTATGGATTGTGTGCGGCCACTTTCTTCGGCCACGTCGGAGAACAACGCCGCTTCCTGGGTACAGGCGACCGTGAGCGGGCCGTCTTCGGCGGCGATGGCTCGGAAGCGATCAATCTCGGCGCGGCAGAGTTGCGCTGCCGTCATCGGCGAGTGACGACAGCCGCGGCTGATTGCATCGCCGTCGAGCGACATCGTGCCCTCGCACGAACAGATGAAAACACGCCTCTCGGTCTCAGACATGCGGTCACGAACCCGTGTAGCCATACGGTACAGCCGGCGAAACTGGCCGGGAACATGTGCAAAGTATATACTGCCTCTCAGGCAAAATACGATGGCGGCATAGCGACTTGCAGGGAGCATCGGATGAGTGCGCCGCGCGATTTCTGGCTGGCTTGCGGCCATCATCTGCTCGACCGCGACAAGAGCGGCCGGCTGCTGGTCACCGACGACTTCCTGAAAGCCTATCTGGCGCGGCCCGAACTGATGCCGCCGCCGGAGGCCTGCGCGGCGGAGCAGGAGTTGCACCGCGCGCTGCTGAGTCACCCGCGGCTGCCGATCTCGGCCGCACAAGTCGATGCGATCGCCGACGCTGATGCGCGCGAGAACTGGCAGATGATGATCGCCTGGCGCGATCACCTGGTAAAGCACGGGAGCCTCGAGGCCGCTTATCTCGCGATCATCAGGCGCAACATCGCCTTTCCCCAGCTCTTCATCGGCCAACTGGTGCAACTGATCCTGCGCAACGCGCTGGATGATTGCGGCGATGCTTTCATCCTGCGCGCCGCCGAACTGTTCTTCCGGCCGCAGAAGCTCATGATCGAAGAGGCCTCGGTTCTCGCCATTGACGAGGAACGGGGCTCGCTAACCGGCCGGCATTCAGCGTCGCCGCTAATGGCGCTGCTCGGGCTGCCCGAGGCCACTGAGGTCGACGTGCTGAAGGAGTCCACGGCGGGCGTCTATTGGGCGCGCAGCGACCGGTTCGACATGGCGCTCGACCTCGCCGCCAGTGGGCGGGGGATGGCCGCGCTCGGCGATGTGATCGCCCGTTGGCTTGCGCATCTGCTGGCGATCGAGGTCAAGGTCGAGTCTGTGGCGGAACTGCGCGAGGCATCATGGAACTGGTATGTCGGACTGAGCTCCGACGCCACTCGCATCGGCGACGCGATCTGGCATGGCGATGATCTCGATGACGGCGTGCGCGCTCAGTTGATCGGCCTGTTCCGGCTGACGTTCCGCGATCCCGCCTATATGATCGAAAAGGTCAGGGGCGAGCCGGTTTATTTGCTGCTCGCCATGACCACCGATGGGGGGTTGCGGCTGAAGCCGCAAAACCTCATCACCGGCTTGCCGATTGCGAACGCGGAGGCAGTCAATTGATATCGACGGCGCTGGAGCGCATTTCCGTTGGCGTTGTGGTCGAACGGCGCAAGGGCAGGAGCGCCTGGGCCGACGTCCTGTGGCGACCGGTTTCGGTGCTCGTGGGAAGCCCCTCGGCGGCGCCGTGGACGCCGCTCGATAGGCAAGGAGAGGTGACGTTGTTCTATGCCGGCGAGGCGGTGATCGAACTGCACCGCACCGAGACCGGCAACTATCGCGACAATCTTGCATCCGGCTCGCCCACCCTGTGGGTCAATCTGCGCCCGACCGGCTCCGAGCCGCCTTACGAACTGCTTGCCGTCACCGCGGATCCGGCCGAGGGCGAGGCGTTCACCGACGCCGGCAGCAATCTCGTCGAGGCGGTGCCGATGCCTGCCGGCGTCGCCGAGATCGTCGAGCGATTTGTCGCCCGGCATCATGTCGAGCGCCCCTTCATCAAGCGGCAACGCGACCGGCAGGGGCCGCCGACTTAGGACAAGAGAGAGTGCACCGTGGCTGAAGAGCACAATGTTTTCCTTCGCTGGGCGCGGCTGAAGCAGATCGCGAAAGAGCGCCGGGATGCGGCGGTCGCTCCGACCGGCCGTGAAGAAGCAGCCGCGCCGCCTGCGGCCGACGCGGCGGGCGATGAACCGTTCGACCTCGCCAGCCTGCCGTCAATCGAATCGATTCTCGCCAATACCGACATTACCGCGTTCCTGCGCGCCGGCGTGCCGGCCGAATTGACCCGCGCGGCATTGCGCCGGGCCTGGACCAGCGATCCCGCTATTCGCGACTTCATCGGCATCGCGGAGAACCAGTGGGATTTCAACGACCCGACCGCAATTCCGGGGTTCGGCCCGCTCGGTCCGACGGAAAACGCCACTGACCTTCTCGCGCAGGTCTCGCGGCGGCTGGAGCAGATTCCGGATACGCTCTCAGACATGACGTCGCCCGCCGATACGGTTCGGCCCGCGGCGGCTAATTCCGCCGAACCCGTTCTCGATCCTGCGCCCGCGACAGAGGGACCGTCGCTAGCTGACGCTGCATCATCGAATGAAATGCCGGACCTTGGCTCGCAAGGCGAGCAAGCCCCTCGCGAGCAAGCGCTAGAATCTCCCCGAAAGCGGCGTCATGGCAGCGCATTGCCGCAATAGCGATCGACAGGGCGGCATGTCTTTTTGGATCGAACCATGACGGATTCAATTTCAAAGGGCACTGCACCGCGCATCGTCGACGAGATCGATCGCGCCCGGGCGCAGGAATACGCGCTATTGGCGACCCTGCTGACGCGCAGCCCGGACGCCGAACTTCTTTCCCGTCTCGCCGGCCTGCGTGGCGATGCCAGCCCGATCGGAATAGTGCATATCGCGCTGGCCGAAGCGGCGGGGCGGACCGATCAAGAGCGCGCGTCGCGCGAGTTCTTTGCGCTGTTTGCCGGCCTGGGGGACGGAGCGCTGCTGCCCTATGCGTCGCATTATCTTGCCGAGACATTGTACGGGCGGCCGCTCGTTCGGGTGCGGGAAACGCTCGATAGTCTCGGCATCGAAAAGGCGCCGGAACGGACGGAGCCGGAGGATCACGCCGGATTCCTCTGCGAGATCATGGCGGGTCTGGCTGGCGGCAGCATCGCGGCGCCCAATGGTGCCGACCGCGACTTCTTCGAGCGGCATCTTTCGCCCTGGATCAGGCGCTTCTTCATCGACCTCGAACGGGCAAAATCGGCTGATTTCTATGCATCGGTTGGCGCGCTCGGGCGCACCTTCATCGACATCGAAGCCGAGGCGTTCGCACTTTCGGCCTGAACGCCGCTTTTGCCTCCGGTGAGACTCATTCGCTGCGGAACTGTGGTACAAAATGACGTGAAGAGGAGAAATACGATGCGCGCGTTCGTCCTGGCCTGCCTGTTTGCGGTCGTTGCCGCGGTTGGAGCGGCGGTGATTCTCGACAATTTCGTCCAGGAATCGGCGACCTCGGCCTTTGCCTTGCCGAGCGCCAGGGTTTAGCGCTGCATTCACATCGGCGTGGGTCTCGAAACCTTAAGCGGATCGTACGGACTCAATTGAGTGGAGAGGGAGATGCCTCATATGATCCGCTCATTGATTTCAGTCTTCGCCATTGCCGTTGTAATTGTTATTGGAACCCTGTTTTGGCGAGCGCATTCGCATCCGGTTGAATTGACCTCTGCGGCCATGCCGCCGCTGGCGCAATTGCACACGATGGCCGGCGTTGAGAAATTGCCTGCTCAGGAGATCGAGGATCAATCGCTGGTCTATCCGACACCGACGAGATAGGCTGACGCGATAGTCCGGGCTTGGACGGCCGGTTTGAGAAACGGGATCGGCCCATGATAGGGCTAGGCGGAGAATGTCTCCGTCCATTGCCGGCCCGCCATGCGCCCCCGAACCATCGATCTCAATCTGCTCGTCATGCTCGAGGCCCTCGTCGCCGAGCGCAGTGTTTCCAAGGCTGCGCGGCGCATGGGATTGACGCAGTCGGCGATGAGCCACGCGCTGCGGCGGCTTCGCGACACCTTCAATGATGAGCTGTTTGTCCGCTCCCCCGACGGGATGGAGCCGACGCTGCGCGCGCTCGAACTCGCCAATGCGACGCATGCGGCGCTGGAGCAGATCGAGCGGACTATCGACAAATCCGCAAGCTTCGATCCCGCGACCGCGGAGCGAACCTTCACGCTGCGGATCTCCGAATATGTATCGGGCCACCTGCTGCAGCGCTTGTGTCCGATCCTGCGCAAGGAGGCGCCCGGCATCCGCATCAATGCGGCGCATTTCACCGGCGATCCGCGCGAGGACGAGATCGTCGGCGACGAAATTCACGTCCGGCTTGCCTCGTCCGGAAATCCGGAAGGCCGGCGCGAGCGGCTGCGCGTGCTCGACGAACGCTTCGTGGTGCTGATGCGGAAGACCAATCCGGCGCGTCGCAGCAAGATGACGCTGCCGTTCTACGCCTCGCTCTCGCATGTCAAGGTCACCGGCACCATCGGCACCAATGTGATCGATGATGCGCTGCGCATCCGCGGGCTCTATCGCCAGATCGTGTTCAACGTGCCGAGCTGGCGGGACGCGCGCCATATCGTGGCCAACAGCGATCTCGTCGCCGCCATACCGGCGCGATGGGCACGCGACCGGGAGACGCCGCTGCCCTGCGTCGCGGTCCGCTTTCCGCTTGATGACGTCACCTTCGCGATCGACCTCGAATGGCATCCGCGCTTCGCGCTCGATCCCGGCCAGACCTGGTTCCGCGCGCTGATCGCAAAGCAGTTCTAGCGCGGCACGCCTTCACCTCTCCCGCTTGCGGGAGAGGTGGCGCAGCGTCCATCCTGGGCGCCTTCTGTATGAATTCAACTCATATTCAACATGAAAATTATGAGTTTTATTTATCTGACCGGTTTGTGACATCGTGGGCCGACAACAACACAAGAGACGGCGGGAGAAACGCGGGTGGCCCTTCAGAAGCGATATCTTGTCTACATCGGCCTGTTCGTGCTGATGTTCATCAACTATCTCGACCGGGTTAATCTCTCGGTCGCGGCCAAGTCGATCTCGGAGACCTACGGTCTGACGCCGATCGACATGGGCTACATCTTCTCCGCCTTTCTCTGGACCTATCTGATCTGCCTGATCCCGATGGGCTTGCTCGCCGATCGGTATGGTGGCCGCGCCGTCACCTATACGACGCTCGGATTGTGGTCGCTGGCCGGCATCTGGACCGGCCTTGCGACGACCTACTCCTCGCTGTTCGCCTCGCGCCTGGTGCTCGGCGTCGGCGAATCCGCAAGCTATCCCGCCGGCGGCAAGATCATCCGCGAATGGGCGCCCGAGGGCGAGCGTGGCATCGCCTCGGCATTCCTTAATTGCGGCGCGCATGCCGGGCTTTGCGTCGGCTCGGTCGTGGTGGGCTCGCTGATCGTCGCGTTCGGCTGGCGCGAGTCGTTCTACATCACCGGCGCTGCCGGCGTCGTGCTCGCGCTGCTCTGGTTCGCGCTGTATCGCCAGCCGGAACGTGCGTCGTGGCTCAGCGCACAAGAGCGCGATTTCATCCTGAAGAACCGAGGCGCCATCGCCGCACGGGGGGCCGGCGAGTTAAATCAGTCGGCCGCGCTGAAAGGACTTCTGAGCAGCCCCTCGATGTGGGCGCTGGCGCTCACGCAAGGCTGCGCCGGCTATACGCTCTATCTCTTCATGACCTGGCTGCCGAGCTATCTCGCCGCCACGCGTGGCATGGATGTGCTCAAGTCGAGCCTGTTCTCCGCCATTCCCTATGGCGTGGCCGCGATCCTCGGCCTTGGCCTCGGCTGGTTCAGCGACAGCCTCTTGAAGAAATCAGGTCGAGGGAATGCCGACCGGCGCAAGCTGATTGCGGCGATGCTGCTGCTGTCGTCAGTGATCCTTGCTGCTCCGCTGGTCGATTCGATCTGGGTCATTACGATGCTGATCAGCATTTCGCTTGCCTGCGTGGCCACCGCAATGGCGATGAACATTGCGCTCACCGCCGACCTGATGACCGACGGCCGCTACAACGGCGCCGCCACCAGTCTCTTGATCATGGGCGGCAATCTGTTCGGAACGGCCGCGCCGATCGTCACCGGTTATGTGGTCGCGACCACCGGCGGTTATTCCGGCGCGTTCCTGATTGCGGGCGTGCTGCTGCTCGGCGGCGCCGTGGTGATCACCTCGGGGGCGCGGACGCCGATCCGGCTTTCAGCCGCGTCGGAAGCGAGACTGCAGGACCGCGCGGCTTCGGTCGTCTAAGGGAGCAAATCATGAAGAAGCTGACATTCACCGCGGTCTCGCGCAACTACTTCAACATGCCGGTCTGGATCGCCAAGCACCGCGGCATGTTCGCAGATGAAGGGCTCGATGTCGCGATCAAGCTTTATGAGGGCGTCGACGAGGTGACGAATCGCATTCGTGATGGCCGCGCCGAGCTCGGCTACGGGATCACCGAGCACGTGATCCTCGACAGCGAGGCCGGCGGCTTCCTCGAAATCGTCGGCGGCAATGTCAACCGGCTGCCGTTCTCCTTCATCACCGGCAAGAACATCAGGACGGCGGAGGATCTGCGCGGCAAGACCGTCGGCGTCTCCTCGATCGAGGCAGGCAGCTCGTCGCTGGTCATGAAGCTGCTCGCCGCACGCGGCCTCGAATACCCGCGCGATTACAAGATCCGTGCGGTCGGCCCGATCCTGACGCGCTGGCAGATGCTGCAGTCCGGCGAGATCGATGCCGGCCTGCAGGGCGCGCCGCTGAATTACATGGCGATCGACCAAGGCTATCCCAGCCTGTGCGAGCCGCGGCAGGAGGTGCCGTATTTCCAGTTCACCTCGCTGAACGTCGACAGCCGCTGGGCAAAGGCGAATACGGACGCGATGCACCGCTTCATGCGGGCCTTCGTGCGGGCGCATGAGTGGTTCTTTGCCAACCGTGCCGGCGTCAGCCCGATCGCGATCGCCGAAACCGGGATCGCGCAGCGCTATGCCGAGCGCGCCTGGGACGAATACACCAGGGATGAGATTTTCCCCCGCGATGGGGATGCGAACGACGCCGCGGTGCAGGCGCTGATCGAGATCAGCTCCTTGATCCGCGCGGTGCCCAACCGCGTCAAGTCGCAAGCCGCCGACTACATCAACCGCAGCTATCTGCACGCCGCGCAGCACGACGTCGCGGCGGCCTGACGGCCACGACCATGTCGACATTATCTGATATCGACTACGGCAGCCGGCTTCGCGCCGGGCTGCTCATTCCATCCGGGAATTCGGTGGCCGAGCCGGAGATCCGCGCCATGCTGCCGCGGCAAGTCTCCATGCTAGTGACACGGCTGGCGTTGCGCGGCAGCTCGAAGCCGGAGCTGATGCGCATGCTCGATCGGCTCGAGGCCGCCTCCGAGCTGCTGGCGGACGCCGAGGTCGATGTCATCGTATTCCATTGTACGGCGGTCTCGACCTTCGCGCCGGAGCTCGCCGGCGGAATCCGTGAGCGCATCCAGTCGGCCTCCGGCATCCGCTGCTTCACCACGGCGGATGCGATCCTGGCGGGATTGACGCGCCTGAACGCGAGGCGGGTCTCGCTGCTGACGCCCTATATCGATGAGGTGCACGCGCGCGAGATCGCGTTCCTGGAAGCCAGCGGTTTCCAGGTCGCGGGCGGCGCCAATCTCGGGATCAACACCAATTCGGAAATGGCGGGCCTCAGCCCCGAGGCGATCCTCGACTGGGCCAAGGGCGCGATCGATCCGCGCGCGGATGCCTGCCTGATCAGTTGCACGGCCATCAAGTCGGCGCCGGCGATTGCCGAGCTCGAGAGAGTCTCAGGAGTCCCCGTGCTCACGAGCAATCAAAGCATGGTGTGGCACCTCATGAGGTCGAACAGCATCGACAGCGATGTCGCGGACTATGGTTGCCTGTTTTCGACCGGCCGGGTCGTAAGGGGCGCAGAGCGGAAGCCAATCGCCGCGAATCGTTAAGGCAATTCACAGGCGTGGAGGTGGCCACGTGGACCAGCCGCGCAGATAACTTTTCGTCGCGCGGGTGATCAGGTACATCCAGGCTTCGTTCCCTGCCGCCTGCGGCAGGGAGATGATGTGCTGGCATGTCCCAAGGCTTCACGGATGAAGAAGACGAAGAATGTGCAACCGGGCGCTCCCGCCCTTGAAAAGGGGCTGGATCTCCTGGAAGCGCTGTCGGCTGAGGCGCGCGGTCTCAGCCAGAAGCAGTTGGCCGAGCGGGTCGGCCGCTCCGTCGGCGAGATCTTCCGCATGCTGGTGGCGTTGGAGCGCCGCGGCTATGTCACGCGCGATCCGGCGACGGGTGAATACACGCTGACGCTGAAACTGTTCCGGATCGCCTCGCAATTCCCGCCGGCGGAGCGGCTATTGAAGGCCGCGCTGCCCGTGATGGAGCAGCTTGCCGGCCGGGTGCGGTTGTCCTGCCATCTCACCGTGCTGCACGGCGAGCAGTTCATGGTGATCGCGCGGATCGAGCCGGAATGGCTGATGGGTTGGTCGGTCAAGGTCGGCGCCGTGTTTCCGCTGACCCAGCAATACGCGTCGGCGAAGGTGCTGGCGGCGTTCCAGCTCGAAGGCCGGCGCGAGGAGCTTGCGGAAGTCATCGCCGCCAATGATCGCATCAGCGGCAAGAAGGCGCTCGCGGCGCTCGACCGAATCTCGGCGGAGGGCGGCAATTTCTCCAACGACGACGGCTATACACGTATCCTCGCCTATAGCTGCCCGATCGTCGAAGCTTCGGGCCGCGCGGTCGCTGCGCTGACCGTGCCCTTGGTGCGAGAGGGCCGCATCTCCGCGGGCGAAGCCGCCACCATCGCCACCGAGTTGCGCGCCGCCGCGAAGATCGTGTCGGAGAAGATCGGCGGCGTGCCTTAGAAGTCGAGTGGCAGGCACGGTGGAGGTGTGCTCCCTCTCCCGCTTGCGGGGGAGGGCCGGGGTGGGGGTGTCTCCACGAGGCGAGACTCTTCGTGTGGACAGAGCCCCTCACCCGGATCGCATCTGACGATGCGATCCGACCTCTCCCGCAAGCGGGAGAGGTGAAGGGAGCGTCTCTAACCTACCGTCATGCCGCCATCGACGACCCAGGCGGCGCCGTTGACATGCGCGGCGGCGTCGGAGGCAAGAAACGCGACGACATCGGCGATATTCTCCGGCTTCCCGTACGGCGCACCACCGCTGCGGCGTGGCGTGACGGACCGCTCGCGCGCCTGGTCCTCGAGCTCCTGGATCATCCGCGACTCGATCGGCCCCGGCAGGATCGCGTTGACCCTGATCTTCGTTCCCGTCACTTCCAGCGCCGCGGTGCGGGTCAGGCCGAGCACCGCATGCTTGGACGCCACATAGCCGGCGAGCCCCGCACGGCCACGGATCGCCGAGGTCGATGCGGTGTTGACGATCGCGCCCCGGCCGCGCGGCCTCATCCTCGCCAGCACGTATTTGAGACCGAGGAAGATGCCCTTGACATTGACCTGCATCAGCCGGTCGAACGTATCGTCAGGGTATTCGTGCAGCGGTGCGACCACGCCCTCGATCCCGGCATTGTTGGCGAAGATGCCGATCGGACCCAGCTTCTGCTCGATCGTTTCGATAAACGCCAACGTCGCCGGCGCGCTGGAGACGTCGGCGCGGACGGCCAGCGCCTTGGCGCCGGCCGCTTCAACCAGGCGCGCCGTCGCCGCGGCCGCCGCCTCATCGATATCGACGATCGCGACGGCCGGGGCGGTCCGGGCCAGCGCGACCGCGATCGCCCGCCCGATGTCGCCACCACCACCGGTGACGAGCGCTACGTCGCCCTTCATGATTTCAGGAAGTCACAGCCGCCTTCCTCCAGCGGCCGCCACGCTTCGCTCGGCGGAATGGTCTTGATCAGCTTGTAATAGTCCCAGGGATATTTGGACTCTTCCGGCTTCTTGACCTCGAACAGATACATGTTGTGCAGCTTGCGGCCATCGGCGCGAACGCTGCCCTTGCCGAACAGGGGATCGTCGGTCGGCAGCTTCTTCATCTCCTGCACAACTGCCTTGCCGTCGCTGGACGCACCAAGCGCGTCGACGGCCTTGAGGTAGTGCAGCGTGGCGGCATAGACACCGGCTTGCAGCGCGGTCGGATAGCGGTCGCCGTTGCGCGGCGCGAAGCGCTTGGCCCAGGCGCGGGTATCGTCGTTGAGATCCCAGTAGAAGGATTCGGTGAACTGCAGGCCCTGCGCCGTCTTCAGTCCCAGCGAATGCACGTCACTGAGATAGAGCACGGTCGCGACCACGCGCTGGCCGCCCTGCGGGATGCCGAACTCGACCGATTGCTTGATCGAATTGATGGTGTCGCCGCCGGCATTGATCAGGGCGATGACCTCTGCCTTCGAGCTCTGCGCCTGCAAGAGGAAGGAGGAGAAATCCTGGCTGTTGATCGGCGTGCGCACGCCGCCGACGACATTGCCGCCGAGTTTCTGCACGACGTTCTTGATGTCCGCCTCCATCGCGTGCCCGAACGCGTAATCGGCGGTCAGCGTGAACCAGGTCTTGCCACCGCTGCCAACGACCGCCCGCGCGGCGCCGGACGACAGCGCGTAGGTGTCGTAGGTCCAGTGCACAAGATTTGGCGAGCATGATTTGCCGGTGAGATCGGACGAGGACGCGCCCGACACCAGGAGCGTCTTGTTGTTCTGCTGCACGACGTTGCGCACCGCGAGCGCCACCGAGGAATTCGGCGCGTCGATGACGGCGTCGACCTTGTTGCGGTCGATCCATTCGCGCGCGATGTTGGCGGCGAGATCGGCCTTGTTCATGTGGTCGCCGCTAATGACTTCGATCGGCCTGGTCATTTTGTGCGGCGAGGCCTGAAAATCCTCCACCGCCATCTTCGCCGCCAGCAGCGATCCGGGTCCGGTGACATCGGCATAGAGGCTCGACATATCCGTAAGCACGCCGAGCCGAAGCGGCCCGGGCTCCTGCGCCTCTACGCCGAAGCTGGCAAGGCCCAATGCCATGCCGCCAAGGCCGGCCATCAGCCGGCGGCGGTTCAACGAAATAGACTTTATCATATCCAAAACCCTCCCTTGTGTGGTCCGCGCTCTCGCACGGATGGTTGCGCCCGCGCGTGCTTGGCGCGCGGGTCGATGTTGTCGTTTACGGAATCAGGCGCTCGATCAGCCGCCGGTCTTCGACCTCGAAACCGCCGCCATAGACCTCGGACACCATGAATTGCGCGCCCAGGATTTCCGGCTTGAGATCCGCGATCGGGTCGTATTCGCTCGCGTGCAGCGTCATCGAGGCGCGGCCGGGCAGCGGCGCGGAATATTTCAGCGGCGTGCGGCGATAAGCGATGTCGGCATAGGCCGTCTCCAGGCGCTCCGGATGCGGCAGGCGGCGGACATGGATTTCGCCAGCGGGCAGCTCGTTGCCGTCGACGATGCGGACGACCGGCGCCTTCGGATCGGGCGTGAAGGAAAAGTCCGCCAGCGCAATGCCGCGCCGCCTGACCGATCCGTTGATCGAGCCGTCCGGCTGCTCATTGAAGGTGTAGTGCGCATCCTTCTTGGTGTAGCCGAAGACCTCACGGCCGGCGCAGATCCCCATCGGGTCGCTGCAATACATGAAGATATGCGTCTCGGTGAACAGGCCCTTGTAGCGTACGGGAACGGTGATCATCAGATCGAACATCTGTCCGGCATGCACCGCCAGCGAATGACCCGGCGACACCATGAAACGGAAGGCGACGCGGTCGCTCGCGATCTCGAACGGGGTATCCGCAAGCAGGCTCGCCACCTTGCCCGGCGCGACGCGCGTCATGATCTCGACCGTCCGCAACGTGCAGCCCCACTCCACGGGATAGGCCGGCGAGTAGGGTGGATTGACCCCGCTGTTCGGCTTCAACCGGTAATCGCCGAACATGCGGCGCCGGGGATCGTTGGGATCGGTAATCAGGTCGGTCATCTGGGCTTGCTCTCCATCGGCGGCATGCTCATCGCATGGCGCTCGCTTGCGTGTTCCGCATCAAGACCTTCTGCTGGTCGCCCATGACGTGGGCGTGGAAGGCTATCGCGGCCTCGGACAGGTCGCTCTCCGGGGCATATTCCGGCGCGAAGTTGCTGTAGCGGTCGACGCCACGCACCAGCGTGGCGCTGTCGTTCGTTCCCACCACCTGCCGCACATGGGTCGGCAGATAGCGGATGGCAAAGCCGATCCGGCGCTTGCCCGATGGGTTCGGGTCGCTGCCATGGATCAGGCGGACGTGATGCAGCGACATCTCGCCGGGCTGAAGCTGCAGCATCACCGCCTTGCTCTCATCGACGTCGACCGCGATCTCCTGCCCGCGTGTCAGCAGGTTGTCGGTCGCAAAGGTGTCGCGGTGGGCGACCTGCTCCAGCGTCTGGGTATCGGGAATGACGCGCATGGCGCCATTCTCGGCGGTGCTTTCGGACAGCGCGACCCACGCGGTGACGATATCGGCGGGGTCGAGCCCCCAATAGGTCGAGTCCTGATGCCAGGAGACGAAGCCGGGATCGCGGGCCTCCTTGATGAAGAAGGTGGAACTCCAGCAGAGGATGTCGGGGCCGATCACGCTTTCGACTGCATCGAGAATGGCCGGATGGCGGATCAGGCCATCAAGCCAAGTGAACAGCAGATGGCTCTTGTGGCGCATCGATCCCTTGAGCAGGCCGTACGCGGCCTCGTGCGCCTCCAGTTTCGCGCGAATGCCTTCGACCTCGCCCGCCGACATGACCCTGATCGGCGCGTAGTAGCCGTGCTCGCGGTAGTGGTTGATGGCAGCTTCGGGCAGGACGGCCATGGTTTCCTCATTTCATATATGACTTCTTATTTGCATATATGAAATCGAGTTTCCAGCCCGAGCCAAGCCACGGGCGAGCGGTTCCGCGGTCCTGATTGCGTCCGAATCGGGCCTAGAGGCGCCGTTCAGAAACCGGTTGCCAGCGCCACCGGGCGGCGAAAAGATGGAGTCAAACCGAAAAGGGAGTGCTCCGTCGTGCATGTGAAAGACAAGGTCTGCGTCGTGACCGGAGCGGCTGGCGGTATCGGCGAGGCCGTGGCGCGGGCCTATGCCGAGGCTGGGGCCCGCGGCGTTGTCGTCGCCGATCTCAAGACCACGCGCGAGCGGCTCGCGAGCGTCGCCGGCGATATCGACGGGCTGGCGGTGACCGCCGATGTCGGGCTGGAAGAGGACATCAAGGCGCTAGTCGCGGCGGCGGAAGCCAAATATGGCCCGGTCGACATCTTCTTCTCCAATGCCGGGCTGTCGCGCAAGGGACAGGAGACCGCCTCCGACGCCGACTGGGATGTGAGCTGGCGCGTGCATGTGATGAGCCACGTGTTCGCGGCGCGGGCGCTGGTGCCCGGCATGCTCGCGCGCGGCTCCGGCTATCTGCTCAACACAGCGTCCGCCGCGGGTCTCTTGGCGTCGCTGAACTCGATGCCGTATGGCGTGACCAAGAACGCCGCGGTCGCGCTCGCCGAGCATCTTGCCATCCAGTATGGCGACCGCGGCATCCGCGTCTCCGTGCTGTGCCCGCAATCGGTGCAGACAGGCATGACCACGCCGGGCCCGAGCGCGGCGCGGGTCGATGGCGTCATGCAGCCGGCCGAAGTCGCGCGCATCGTGATCGAGGCGATGGCGGAAGAACGCTTCCTGATCCTCTCGCATCTGCAGGTGCAGGAGTACATACAGCGAAAAGCGTCCAATCGTGACCGCTGGCTCGCCGGGATGCGCCGCTTGCGCGACCGCATCTACGGCGCGCCGCCAGCAGCGTGAGCCTTTCCACCGTCATTGCGAGCAGCGAAGCGACGAAGCGATCCACGTCTCCGCAAGTGGCGGCATGGATCGCTTCGCTGCGCTCGCAATGACGAATCATGTCGCCTTAGGCGCAAATTCCTTGAGCAGGCCCATGTAGCCCTTCGCGGCTGGAAGCGCGTAGGCGCCGCGGCGCGAGGTCGTGAGCCTGAGGCCGACCAGGGCCTCGGCCTGCTTCACCGCGGCGGCGACGCCATCGATGACGGGGACGCCGAATTTCTGCGACAGTGCGGCCGCAAGGTCGGCCATGCCGGCGCAGCCCAGCACGATCGCCTCCGCGCCGCGGTCCAGCGCCTGCTCGATCTCGGCGCGAAGCTTTTCCTCCGCGCCCGAGCCCGGTTTTTCCAGATCGAGCACCGCGACGTTGCATGCTGTCACCGAGACCCGTTCGGCAAATCCATAGCGACGCACCAGCTCTTGCAGCGGCACGACCGAGCGCGGCAGCGTGGTGACGATCGCGATGCGCTTTGCGAGTTGGCCGGCGGTGACCAGCGCCGCCTCGCAAATGCCGACCACCGGGAATGGCGCCGCCGATCGCGCCGCATCCAATCCGGTGTCGTCGAAGCAGGCGATGATGCCGGCATCGGCGTCCTGCGCGCCGAGTAGCGCCTGGATCAGGCCGGGGACCGCGAAGGCCTCGTCGTAATATCCTTCGATCGAGACCGGCCCGATCGCCGAGGTCACGGCAGCAATCTCAGTGCCGGGAGATGCCACCGCGCGCGCCGCGGCGGCGATGGTCTCGGTCATCGTGACGGTGGTGTTGGGATTGACGATCAGGATTCTTGTCGGTGCCATGGCGTCATCGTAGCCAAATTGAAGCCGCCTGGCAAAATTGGTCACGTCCCATGACCTTCCTCAAGGAGCCTGTGGCCGCTTGCGGGCCGCTGTGGCATGCTCAGCGCGACTTCCTCATGCCAAGTTGCACAGGGTCCTAACCTAGGGAGGACGGCCATGGTAACTTATGTCGTGTTGGCGAAGTTCACCGATCAGGGAATCCGCAACGCCAAGGACTCTCCGAAGCGAGCGGAAGCTTTCAAGGAAATGGCGAAGACGTTCGGCGTGACGGTGAAGGAGATCTGCTGGACCCAGGGGCGATATGACGTCGTGACCTTCCTCGAGGCGCCGGATGAGTCGTCCGCCATGTCGCTCAGTCTCAGCCTCGGCGCCCTTGGCAATGTTCGCAGCGAGACACTGCGGGCGTATTCGGCGGCCGAGATGACGAAGATCATCGGCAACATGCTCTGACATCACTGCTGTTGCCAACGCGGTTGTTCGGGCCGCCGCCGGCCGGCGCTCCGAGGTGGCGGGTCGTGTGCAGCCGCTTACTGCTGAGCCTGCCTCTCGAGCAGGTGATCCTTGACCAGGCGCACGGCGCCCCGCCGCCACGAATAGTCGGCGCCCATGCGAAGCCCGCTGTCGGCCCGCGAAACGACGGCGCCGGTTCTGATGTCGCGGACTTGAAATCCGATCGTGTATTCGGTGCGGCTGACCCGCCGCACCACGCCGATCAGCGATTGATCCGCGCCGAGTTTCAGGGCGATGCCGGCTTCGCAGCCGCCGCAGTCGCGCAGCGTATGCGTCTTGACCGCTTCCGCGTTCGTGCCGCTGGTCTCGATCACCCGGTAACGGCCCGATTGCGCGAGCAGTTCGCGAACGCCATTGGTGGCATCGGCCAATTGTGCCGCATCCGAAGCCGCGACACCGCTTGCCTGAGCGGCGGCAGTGGTATCTTCCAGCTCGAAGTCGAACACCGCAAGCGCGACCGGCGCGGACGCAACTGCCGGAGATGCAGCTAGCTGCGCCGCAAGTGCCGCACGAATGTCGCGGGACAGGAAGGTCTCAGCGCGATCCCACGCCTCGTCATTGTCGCCCCGAAACGTGTAGCGCCTTTCGAACAGGATACGGTTGGTGCCGACGTCGATGACCGCCGCGCTTGCGAACTGGACCAGGGTGCTCATCTTCTGCACCGCGCCTGTGATCAGGACGTTGGCGCCGCCTTGCGCCGCGGCCTGCATGCGCTCGGCGGACGTCGCCCGATTGTCCGTCGAGGGCGGGACGAGGCGGTAGTGTCCGTCCGCCTCGACGTCGCGTCTCAGCGCGGCCATGAACGCCTGCAGGCGCTTTTGATGGGCGGCGGTCTGATCGATAGGCTCGCCCGAGGTGTCGAGATAGCCGAAGTCTTCAATCGTGACGCCCAAAGTCCGGGCTGCGGGCGCTCCGGTATCGGCATTGGCGGAACCGAAGCCCAGCAAGAGCCCAAGCACGGCAACGGCATGCAAACCAAGACGGGATCGGCGCATCGGCGGACCTTTCAGTGATCATGCGGACGTCCAGGCTATGCCGACCAGGCCCACCGCTGAAGCTGAGCCCTCCCGACGGTAACCGGGAAAACTTCACGACGTCATTCTCGGGTTGCGAGCAGCGCTTTCCGCCGCTTGCATTCTGCCGTTAAATGTATGGGTCCCGCTCGTAGAGCGGGAGTCCAAAGTTGGCCGCGCGAGGGGGATCCGCAAGATGTGGGACCACAGGAGCGATCTGAAGGTACGGTTGATGCTGCGCGTTGCGGCCGTATCTGCCCTCTGTTTTGCGGCCATCTCGGCCTATTTCCTCATCGACGCCGATAGGTCCGTGCGCGCCAGGACCAATGCGATCGCCGACGTCGCGGCAAAGACGCTGGAGCTGCAGCAAAACAAGATCCAGTGGGTGAACAATCCGCGGCCCGAATTTCCCGACCTCGACAATGTCGCGACGGCGGTCATAACGCCCGGTCTCTGTCTTGCGTTTCGCGCCAGCGATGGCGATATCCGGCAGCGCTTCTGCGGCGGCGCGCCGAACGAGGACAGCGCTCCGCCACAAATATTCGCGGCGTTCTATCGCAGCCTGTTCGATCCAGGCCGAGAGGCCACGCGGCCCGTGATGTCTCGCGGCGCCATCATCGGCGAAGCCGTCGTCTGGGTTGATCCGGCCGTGCTCACGGCCGGGGCCTGGCACGAAGCGGGCCGTCTGATGACCGTGCTCGCGGTCGCGCTGCCGTTATTGTGCGCGCTGGTCTATGCGGCCCTTGCACGCGCGCTGCGTCCGACGCGGTTGATCCGGAGCGGTCTCGAGCGGATCGCCGCAGGCGACCTCACTGCGCGCCTGCCGCCGTTCGATCTTGCCGAGCTTTCGACCATCCGCGATGTGTTCAATCACCTCGCGGAGAGCCTCGGCACGGCGCTGTCCGAGCGCAGCGAATTGACCCGCAGGCTGATCGCGCTGCAGGACGAGGAGCGCCGACATCTTGCGCGGGAGCTGCATGATGAATTCGGGCAGTCGCTCGCCGCGATTCGCGCGCTGGCGGCATCGGCCCGCCATACCGCGGGACAGGATTGTCCCGCCATGCTCGCCGAATGCGACGGCATTGCGCGGATTGCGACCGACATGATGGAGACCCTGCGCGGCGCGCTGTTCAGATTGCGTCCGCCCGACGTCGAGGAACTTGGACTGGCGGCAAGCCTGGAAGGTCTGGTCGCCGGCTGGAACGGGCGCAGCCGGGGACAGCCCCGCTTCGAAATCATTTTTTTCGGTCGGTTGGAGAATACGCCTGCGGCGGTCAGCGCCAATCTCTACCGCATCGTGCAGGAAGCGCTCACCAACGCGGCCAAGCATGCGGGCGCGATGCGGGTCATGCTACGACTGAGCATGCGTGAGGCGGAGGCTCCCTCGAATGAGGGCGCTACAATCGAGCTCGACATCGAGGATGATGGCCGGCTCGGCGATCCCGCCGTGAAATCCGGAATGGGTTTGCTCGGGATGCGCGAGCGCGTCGCCGCCCTCGGAGGGCGGCTGAGGTTTGAAGCCGGGCAAAACGGCGGCTCTACCTTGCGCGTCGTTATTCCCGTCGCGCCGTCCAGACAGCATGGCGCCACCCTGGAGCGTGCGGCATGAATGGCAGCGGCCACGCCATCATGCTGGTCGACGATCACGCCGTCGTTCGCGAGGGCTATCGCTCGGTGCTGCAGAAGCAGCCGGGATTGCGCGTCGTTGCCGAAGCTTCCGATGGCGCCGAGGCCTATCGGCTGTTCAAAGCCACCGAGCCCGACCTTGTTATCATGGATCTGAGCATGCCCGGCATCGGCGGCATCGAGGCGATCAGGCGCATCCGGCAATGGGACAAGCGCGCCAGGATCCTCGTGTTCACGATGCACCAGAACGCGGCCTTTGCGGTGCAGGCAATCCGTGCCGGCGCCAGCGGCTATGTCACCAAGACAAGCCCGCCCGAAACGCTCGTGCACGCCGTGATGGATGTTCTGGCCGGAAAAATCGCCATCAGTCCCGATATCGATCATGAACTGGCGCTTAGCCGGCTTGCTGGCGAAGCCGCTGCCGCGGATGTTCTCTCCGCGCGCGAATTCGAAGTGCTGCGCATGCTGCTGGCCGAGAGGACGACCGAGGAAATCGCCGAGGCGCTTCACATCAGTCCCAAGACGGTGGCGAACCTGCACTCCCTCATCAAGGACAAGCTCGGCGTCGGCTCGGATATCGAGCTGGTACGGCTGGCGCTGCGGCAGGGGATATTGACGCAGATCGATCTGGGAGAGGCGTGAGGGGAGCGCTCACTTAACGGAAGGCGCCTTCAAAGGACCGAATCCACCCACGCTGCGAATGCATCGAGCACCTCGTCCATCACCTCGCGGTCGTTGCGGCCTGAACGGACCAGCACATGGAAGGAATGATCGGCTTCCTTCACCAGATGCAGCGTCGCCAATGATCCGAGCTCCTTGACCGCCGGCTCGAGCAGCTTCAATTCCGCCAACGCATCGCGCGTGCCCTGCAGGAACAGCATCGGGATTTTGATATCCGCGAGATGCTTTGCCCGCTCGGTGGATGGCTTTCCGGCTATATGCAGCGGGAAGGCGAGAAACACCAGGCCGCGCACGCCGGCAAGCGGCTTGATTGCCTGAGCCTGCGAGGTCATCCGTCCGCCGAAGGATTTACCGCCGGCAAAGATCGGCAGCCCGGCGCACCGCTCTGCAGCTTTCGCCACCGCGGCGCGCACGGTGGCATGCGCAATCGCGGGCGGATCGGGACGCTTGCTGCCTTTCTCCATGTAGGGGAACTGGTAACGCAACGTCGCGATGCCGCGCGCGGCAAGGCCTGCGGCAATCGCCTCCATCGAGGCATGCGTTATGCCGGCACCGGCACCGTGGGCAAACACGTAAGTGGCGCGCGCCTGCGGCGGACGAAGCAGCAGCGCCGAGACCGCGCCGGCATGTTCGACTTCGATCCTGAGGGACTGCGTGTCTGTTTTCATCGTGGTGGTATGTAGCCCGGGTGGAGCGTCAGCGTAACCCGGGACCGCTCGTAAACGTTGATGCAGAGGTTCCGGGTTGCGCTGCGCTCCACCCGGCTAGGGGCCAATCAGCGCAAGCAGCGAGTGCGACACGCCGCCACAAATGGTTCGCGAGACATCGGCGGCAGATTGTGCGAAAAGCCGAAAATGCTGCATGATACGCCACTTATCGCGACGATTGTCGCAGGGCTTGGGCTCGCTTTTGTGTTCGGTGCCCTCGCCCAGCGGTTCCGACTTCCACCATTGGTTGGCTATCTGCTCGCGGGAGTTGCGGCCGGCCCCTTTACGCCCGGCTTCGTGGCGGACCAGTCGCTGGCAACGGAGCTGGCGGAACTAGGCATCATCCTGCTGATGTTCGGGGTGGGCCTGCACTTCTCTCTCAACGATCTCCTGTCTGTCCGCGCCATCGCGCTGCCCGGTGCCGTCGTCCAGATCGCCGTCGCGACGCTGATGGGGCTCGGACTCGCCCTGGCCATGGAATGGTCAGTTGGAGCGGGCCTCGTGTTCGGGCTGGCATTGTCGGTCGCCAGCACCGTCGTGCTGCTTCGCGCGATGCAAGAGCGGCGGTTGATGGATACCGATCGCGGCAAAATCGCCGTCGGCTGGCTGATTGTCGAAGATCTGGCGATGGTGCTCGCGCTCGTGCTGCTGCCGGCACTTGCGAGCGTGCTCGGCGGCAACGGCGATGCGCAGACCGCCGGTCCGCTCGCGGCGCGCCTTGGTCTTGGACTCACGGGCACATTGTTGCTCACAGTCGCCAAGGTCGGCCTGTTCATCGCCCTGATGCTGGTGGTGGGGCGCAGGCTCATCCCCTGGATCCTCCACTATGTTGCGCACACCGGCTCCCGCGAGCTGTTCCGGCTCGCCGTGCTGGCGATCGCGCTCGGCGTTGCATTCGGTGCGACCAAGCTGTTCGACGTTTCGCTCGCGCTCGGCGCCTTCTTCGCCGGGATGATGCTGACGGAATCCCCGCTCAGCCAGCGCGCCGCGCAGGAGTCGCTGCCGCTGCGGGACGCTTTTGCGGTGCTGTTCTTCGTTTCCGTCGGCATGCTGTTCGATCCGATGAGCGTAATCCGCGAGCCGTGGCCGCTGATCGCCACGCTCTTCATCATCACCATCGGAAAATCCGTGGCAGCCTTCTTTATCGTGCTGGCCTTCAGGCATCCGGTCTCCACGGCGCTGACGATCTCCGCCAGTCTCGCCCAGATCGGAGAGTTCTCCTTCATTCTGGCGGAGATCGGCGTTGTAACCAATCTGCTTCCCAAGGAAGGTCGCGACCTGATCCTGGCCGGAGCGATCCTCTCGATCATGCTCAATCCGCTGATCTTCGCAGGCGTGGACTGGCTGATAGCGCGCCATGATCGGGACCGGTCATCGGGGGAGACAGCCGCTCCTGCCGCCCGCGAACCGATCCCGGTCACGAGCCTGACCGATCACGCGATCCTGGTCGGCTATGGCCGGGTCGGAAACATCGTTGGCAACGCAATGAAGGAGGCGGGCCAACCGTTTCTCGTCATCGAAGATGCCGATGCGGTCGTCGCCGGGCTCAAGCAGAACAATATCGAGGCGATCATGGGCAATGCGGCCCGCGCCGATGTGCTCGCCGCCGCCAATCCGTCCGCCGCCCGATATCTGGTGGTCGCGATTCCCGAAGCGTTCGAAGCCGGACAGATCGTTCAGCAGGCGCGCGTCGCCAATCCACAAATCCGGATCATCGCCCGCGCCCATTCGGATGCCGAGGTCGATCATCTCACGCGACTGGGCGCCGATACCGTCATCATGGGCGAGCGCGAGATCGCACGGGCGATGATCGAAAGCCTGCAGCGTGTGCCCGACATGCGGCAGATGGAACCGCAGCACGCCGCAACCATGATCGCTCTGCACGGTGTTCCAAATGCCCCGGCAGATCGCTAGTTTGCCGCTGTCTCGCGTGGGAACGCAGCCGACAGAAGAGGGACAGAATGGGCGCGCTGGCGGAGCTGAAGCGGATCATCGAAACCGAATCCATCGATGGGATCCACTTGTTGAACAGTCCGCACGACAACCCGATCTGTTCGCTCTCATATGACGAAAGCATACCCTGCATTGCAGTGGTGTGGCGGAAATACGCGACCAGCGCCCAGCTTCGCTTCGTTCATGAGATCATCCTTGGCATGCTCACGCAGCATGCCGCCGACAGGATCCTGGGCGATGATTCGGACCTGCCGATCGTCCACGCGGAAGATCAGAAGTGGATCGTGGAAAATTGGCTGCCGCGGGCGCGCGCGGCGGGTCTCAAGGCCGTTGCCACTGCCGTGTCGCTGACATTCTTCGGCAAGGTCTCGATCGGAAGCATTCATTCGAAGCTGGCTCGGGAAATTGCGATCAAGGACTTTCACAATATCCACTCGGCCCGCATGTGGCTCGGCAGCCTAGGCCCGCAGCAACTGGCATGAGCTTGACCCGAACTGCCGCGTGAGCGGCGCGCCGGCCGATTGACGCTGTTGATCTTCGGTGGGCGCCGTATTATGGCTCTGGCAGGGTCTGCAGTTCACCCAGGCGTCACCGTCCCCTAAGGGAAGCCAAACCTGCAAGGCGAGAATCGAACCGACACCAACCTCGTGCCGCGTCGCAAGCCGGTGACCTCCGACAATCCGTTCTGGATCGGCACTACGAGGATTGGTCATGTCCAGGATTCCCGTTCCGTTTGCCGCGGTCGACATCTCCGCGCTTGCAAAATCGCTGCGCGGCCAGCTTATGGGGCGCACCTCCGCGCCGAGCCATGTCGAGCTGCTCAACATGCTTGCGCGATCGACGGGGCATCGGAATTACCAGCAACTCCGTGCCCAAGCGCTCGACGGCCAGCATCAAAGCGGCAAGCCTGCCGCCGGCGAACCGGAGGCGGTCGACTACGGGCGCGTGAAGCGCGCCACCCGTCATTTCGATGCAGAGGGCAGGCTGCTACGCTGGCCGGCCAGGCAAAGCCTGCAGAATCTCTGCCTTTGGGTACTATGGTCGGCTTTCCCTTCCCGGCGCAGTTTTACCGAAGCGGAAGTGACAGCGTTCCTGATCGCACGACATGTCTTCGGGGATCCCGCGATACTGCGCCGCTCGCTGTGCGGCAACGGTCTCGTCTCGCGAACGCGTGACGGGCGCGAGTATCGACGCATCGAGCGCAAGCCTCCTGCCGAAGCCGCGATCCTCATCCGCCAGCTCAACGAGATAGCGCGCGGAGACGCGCAATGACCCGGGATTTGGAAGCGCCGCCGCTCACCGGGTCGACACCGCCCCTGGTGCGGAC
Organism: Bradyrhizobium elkanii WSM2783; assembly: GCF_000472865.1. GTDB lineage: Bacteria > Pseudomonadota > Alphaproteobacteria > Rhizobiales > Xanthobacteraceae > Bradyrhizobium > Bradyrhizobium elkanii_A. The sequence continues at coordinate 24,374 of NZ_AXAP01000097.1, forward strand.
ATCTCGCGGCACCATCGAATGCGCCATGGGCGGCGAGGGCCCGGCGATCCTCGCCATCCATGGTGGCATGGGCGGTCACGATCAGTCATGGCTGCTCGCCCGCGCCCTGTCGGGTGATCTGCGCGGCCATCATGTCTCGCTGTTCACACATCTCGACCTCGTGCGCGAAAGGGCGATGTCTTTGCTCGCTGAGACTCAACGAGGCGGGGCGCTGTTCGCTTGGGTTGACGGTCGTCGACGGCACCAGTTGCGGTGCATCGGCACCCGAGATTGCAGGCGACATCGACGAAGCGCTGCATAAGTGGCGGCATGTTACGATCGCGCATCGCGATCATGAGCCAGCTCTCCGCGTCGATACCCGCGATGGGACGGCTGGAGACGCCTGGTATGGCCATGCACGTATAGCACTCCGGCAGCACGGCAATGCCGAGCCCAGCAGAAACGAGGCCGAGCACGGTGTTGAGCTCGCGCGCTTCCTGCGCGATGCGCGGCGCGAATCCGGCCGCGCCGCACAGCGTCATCAGATGTTCGTGCATGCCGCAATTGACTACGGGCTCGACCCCGACAAACGGTTGGTCGACCAAATCGGTCATCTCGACCGGCGCAGCCGAGCCGGCAAACGGATGGCTCGATGGAAAGAACAGCCGCGACCGGTCGCGCCACAGCGGCACGAGCCTGATGTTCCGGTTCTGCTGCAGCATGGCGGGCGGCCGCAGGATGCCGAAATCGATCTGGTCATCCGCGAGGGCTGCGAATTGCGAGCCCGTCCCCAGATGCTGTAGTTCAATCTGCACGTCCGGATAGCGGTTGCGAAATGCGCGCAGCATTCGCGCGAAGGCTTCGCGCATCGGGACCGAACTGGTGAAAGCGAGCCGGATGGTGCCGGCTTCGCCTCGGCCGGCGCGCCGCACCGCCTCGGCGGTCTGTTCGAGCAGCTTCACCGCGCGCCGCGCGTTGTCGAGCAACACCTCGCCGGCCGGGGTGAGTTCGACCTTGTGCCGATCGCGGCTGAGCAGGATTGTTCCCACTTCGGCCTCGATCGCCTTGATCTGGGTGCTGAGCGGCGGCTGGCTGATGTTCAGCCGTCTGGCGGCACGGCTGAAGCTGAGCTCTTCCGCCACCGCGATGAAATAACGAAGCTGGCGATAATCCATCTTCTTATAGTCAAAACGTATAGCCAGGCTGTCAATATCATATTGGACGGAATAGCCGGCGGCGCCTATCACGGCAGAAAAGCACGAACAGGCCGAGGGGAAACCTGCGTCGCTCGCAGGTGCTCAGCGGCCCGGACAACCGAAGTGGCAAGGGAGGCGAGGGCGATGATTGGATTCCAGATTTGCAAGCGCGCGCGCAAGGTCGATGCCGAGACGGTCGCGAAATTCCGCGAGCTGCCGGTCGCCAATATCAGCGACTCCATGTCGCGGATGACGGCGGGCGGCGCGGCGCTGCGGCCGATCCACAAGGAAGGCGTGCTCGCCGGCCCGGCCTTCACGGTGAAGACGCGCCCCGGCGACAATCTGATGGTGCACAAGGCGATCGACATCGCCGAGCCCGGTGATGTGATCGTGGTCGACGGCGGCGGCGATCTCACCAATTCCCTGATCGGCGAGATGATGGCGGCGCAGGCCGAGCGGCGTGGGATCGCCGGCATCGTGATCTACGGCGCGATCCGCGACTACGACACGCTCCACGTCGGCACGTTCCCCGTCTACGCCGCCGGCGTCACCCATCGCGGCCCCTATAAGGACGGCCCCGGCGAGATCAACGTGCCGATCGCGATTGGCGGCACGGTGATCGCGCCTGGTGATCTCATTGTCGGCGACGGCGACGGCATCGTCTGCGTGCCGTTCGATGTTACGGCCGAAGTGCTGAAGGCGACCGAGGCCAAGCAGCAGGCCGAGATCAAACAGCTCGCGTTGATCAAGGAGGGCAAGCTCGATCGTTCCTGGGTCGACGCCACGCTGATCCGGCTCGGTTGCAAGATTGACGCTTGATCGCGACGTCGCACGCGACGTTCGCAAGGGAGTATGCCGTGTTTGCTTTTTCCGGATCGGTCCACCCGAACGGCTGTTCGTGCTGCAGCGGGCCACTGGCTTTCGAGGCCGTGATGGCTTCGCGCAGGTCTTTTTCCGTTTCGCCTCCGACCAATATCGAAGCGGCGGAAGGGCTGCGCCGCGCACAGGCCCCGAGCGGGCCGATCATCGACTGCCACGGCCATTACACCACGGAGCCGCAGGCATTGCTCGATTGGCGCAAGCGTCAGATCGCTGCGATCGGCGATCGCTCGCAGATGCCTTCGGTCGATGCGCTCAAGATCAGCGACGACGAGTTGCGGCAATCGGTCGAAGGCGCGCAACTGCGGCTGCAGCGCGAACGCGGCACGTCGGTGACGCTGTTCTCGCCGCGTGCCTCCGGCATGAGCCATCACATCGGTGACGCCGCGGTCAGCGAGGCCTGGTCGCGGGTCTCGAACGAGCTGATCTACCGGCTGACAAAGCTCTATCCGAAGAATTTCATCGGCGTCTGCCAGTTGCCGCAATCGCCTGGCGTCGAACCGAACAACTGCATCGCCGAGCTGACGCGCTGCGTCGAGGAACTCGGCTTCGTCGGATGTAACCTCAACCCGGACCCGAGCGGCGGCTACTGGAAGGATCCGCCGTTGACCGACCGCTGGTGGTATCCGCTGTATGAGAAGATGGTCGAGCTCGACGTGCCAGCGATGATCCATGTCAGCGCCGCCGCCAATCCGGTCTTCCACACCACCGGCAGCCACTACATCAATGGCGACACCACCGCCTTCATGCAGTTCCTGATGTCGGACCTGTTCAAGGACTTTCCGACGCTGAAGCTGATCATCCCGCATGGCGGCGGCGCCATTCCCTATCATTGGGGCCGCTACCGCGGCATCGCGCAAGACCAGAAGCGGCCGCCGCTGGCAGAAAGCGTGCTCAAGAACGTGTTCTTCGACACCTGCGTCTATCACCAGCCCGGCATCGACCTGCTGACGAAGGTGATTCCGGCAGAGAACATCCTGTTTGCTTCAGAGATGGTCGGTGCGGTGAAGGGCATCGATCCCCAGACCGGCTTCAATTACGACGACACGCGTCGCTACATCGATGGTTCGACGCTGCTGAGCGCGGACGAGAAGCGCGCGATCTTCGCCGGCAATGCGCGGCGCGTGTACAGCCGCATTCCCGCGGAATTCTTCAACTGAGCGGGGTACGATTACGTGATCACGGACTCGCAGGTTCATCTCTGGGAAGCACATCGGCCCGATCGGCCGTGGCCGGCTGAGCAGATCGGCAAGCCGTCCTTCGTCGCCGTCCCCGGCGCGCGGCCGCATCGCTCCGAGCCGCTCGGCGCGGATGAATTGATTGGGATGATGGACCGCACCGGCGTCGATCGCGCGGTGATCGTGCCGCCGTCGCCGGTCGGCGATTCCAACGACACGGCTCTGGAAGCAGCTCAGCGGTTTCCCGAGCGCTTTGCGGTGATGGGCCGTTTCAACCCGGATGCAGCCGGTGCGCGCGAGCGCCTGCAGACCTGGCTCGACCAGCCGGGGATGCTCGGCATCCGCATGACCTTCTACAAGCCGCAATGGGCGCGGTGGCTCGTGCCCGGCACGATCGAATGGTTCTGGTCGGACTGCCAGCGCCTCGGTATTCCGCTGATGGCGCTCGCGCCCGGCCTGCTCAAGGAGATTGCGACGCTGGCCGGGCGCTATCCCGGCCTCACCGTCATCCTCGATCACATGGCGCGGCAGAGCGCGCTACGCGATCAAGCCTGTTTCGCCGATCTCGATGAGCTGCTGTCGCTCGCGCGGTTTCCGAACATCGCGATCAAGGCGAGCTCGCTGCCTTGCTACACCGACAGCGCCTATCCGTTCGCCAGCCTGGAGCCCTATCTGCGGCGAACCTTCGAGGCATTCGGCGCCGATCGCATCATGTGGGGATCCGATCTCACGCGCCTGCCGTGCTCCTATCTCGAATGTCTCGACCATATGCGGCGCGAACTTCCGTTCCTGACCGATGACGATCGCCGGCAGGTGCTCGGCGGCACCGCGGCCGCGCTGCTGCGCTGGCGCGAGACGGGAGGCGCCGTCACATCAGCAACATCGAACGAGGCCCGCCCGTGACCGACCAGATCAACCGACGCACCGTCCTGTCGCTGCTTGCCGGCGCTACGCTATTGCCTGGCCTACCCAGGATGGCTTTTGCTGCCGGTTATCCCGAGCGCCCGATTCATGTCGCTGTGCCGTTCTCGGCGGGCGGCGCGGTCGATATCGTCGCACGCACCGTGATGCAGCAGGCCGGTCCGCAGCTCGGCCAGCCGATCGTGATCGAGAACCGGCCCGGCGCCAGCGGCAATATCGCGACCGGCTTCGTCGCCAAGTCCGATCCCGACGGCTACAACGTCTTGATCGCTGCCAACAACCTCGCGACCAATGAAGCATTGTTCGACAGCCTGCCGTTCAATGCGGAGAAGGACCTGGAGCCGGTCGCCCTGGTCGGCTATTCGCCGTTGATCCTGGTGGTGCAGCCGCAATTCGAGGCCAAGACGGTCAAGGACCTCGTCGACATGGCCAAGGCGACGCCGGACAAGCTCACCTTTGCCTCCGCCGGCACCGGAACCTCGGGCCATCTTGCGGCGGAGATCTTCAAGCAGGTGACCGGCATCCAGGCGCTGCATGTGCCGTACAAGGGCGGCGCGCAGGCGATGGTCGATATCATAGCCGGCCGCGTCTCCTTCATGTTCGTCGATCCCGTGCAGGGCATGCCGCAGATTCGCGCCAACCAACTCCGTCCCGTCGCCGTCAGCTCGCGCGAGCGACTGGTGCTGTTGCCGGATGTCCCGACCGTCACCGAGGCCGGTTTCCCCGGCGTCGAGGCCACCGTCTGGTGGGGCTTCCTGGTTCCGGCCGGCACGCCAAAGGAGATCGTGGTGCGATTGAACAAGGAGATCGACCTCGCGCTCGGCGATCAGAAGGTGAAGGACAGCCTTCGCGAGATGGGCGCCGTGGTCAAGGGCGGTTCGCCGGAGGATTTCCGCGCCTTCATCAAGTCCGAGACCGAACGCTGGGGCAACATCATCCGCACCGCCAAGATCAAGGCCGAATGACTCGTTGGCGTTGCAAGCGCGCTCGGTCTCACCTCACTCCGCTTGCGGGGAGAGGTCGACATTCAAGCGCAGCTTGAATTTCGGGTGGGGGGAACTCTCCGCGAGTCCATCTGTCATGGTGTTTGCGGAGGCTGCCTTTCACCCCAACCCTCCCCCGTAAGAACGCAGGGCTGTCCGGGGAATGAATCGCTATGTCGCAGTGCATGCTCGGCAAAACCGAGGCAAATCGGTCTTTTCTGGTTGTCGAGACACAGAAGGCCGAGCATGCGATTTCGCGGTAGCATTTTTGGGAAGCTCCTTGAACCGATCAGTCGACGGCGGTTTCAGACAGTTGTGGATGGTCTGGACGGGGATGGCTACGACAAGTCCTTCAAGAGCTGGGATCACCTGGTGGCGCTGATCTATGCGCAACTGAGCGGTCACGACAGTCTGCGCGGGGTGGAGGCGGGGT
>NZ_AXAP01000098.1 GCF_000472865.1 Bradyrhizobium elkanii WSM2783
GGCGATGCTGACCAGGTCGGGCTATCAGGTTCGTTGCGCTCGGAACGGCACAGAAGCGCTTCGGCTGCTCCGGAGCGAGGAATTTGACCTCCTGCTAAGTGACATCGTGATGCCAAACGGGATCAACGGCATTGAGGTTGCCCGCGAAGCGAGGAAATTGAACAAGGGCATCAAAATTCTGCTTGCCTCGGGCTATGCGGGNGACGCGCTGGACCGCCATCAGGCGGTAGGCGAATTTCCGATTATCGACAAACCGTTCCGCATGTCAGAATTGGCGGCGCGCTTGCGGTCAATCCTGCACGAAGCTTGAGTTGCTCTCGCGCCGTTGCTTCCGGATCGGCAACGGTCCGCTACGGGGGCAGAACCGGCGCTTCTGCGCTACGCCTGCGGCCTCCCGCGCCGGACAGGGCGGCAACTCCCCAACAACCCGACGCGCGCAAGCAAATTACGGCGGACTTCGTTGACGCCGCCGGGCGGGGATACGACATATCCTCTACTGTCGATCCAGGTCACCACCGAGGAACAAGCTATGAACCCGCCGCCAAACATTGATCCCGGCACCGCGTATTCCGACGACGACGTTGTGCGCTGGCTGACCAACGACACGCGCGATGAGCGCTTCATCGATAATATTTTCGCCGAGATGTGTATGCACCTTCAGCGCGCGGGCATTCCCGTCAAGCGAGCGTCGCTTCATATCCTGATCCACCATCCTCAGTGGCTCGGCGCCCGGATGATGTGGGTCGACGGAATGCGTGAGGCCAAGATTGAGAGAGTCGATTACGATGTCATAGGGCGATCCGAATACATCGGCAGTCCGGCAAACGAAATTCGCGATGGTGCCCTCGAGGTACGCGAAAATCTCGAACGTGATCCTTCGCTCGGCCGTAAGCACGCCATCTATGATGAGATGCGGGCCAAAGGCCTGACCGACTATGTGGCCTGGCCGCTGTATCATACGCTCGGCAAACGGCACATCGTGACCTTCGCAACCGACCGGGTCGGAGGTTTCGACGACGCGCATATCGCCAGCCTCCTAAAACTGTTACCGATTCTGGCGCTGGTCAGCGAAATTCGTGTCAAGAACCGGCTGGCGCGAACGCTGCTTGAAACCTATGTCGGGTCGCACGCCGGCGAACTGATTTTGGCCGGCGCCACCAGGCGCGGCAGCGGGACGACGGTACGCGCCGCCATCATGATCTGCGATCTGCGTGATTTCACCAGGATCTCCGATAACTGGCCGCGCGATGATGTCATTGACCTTCTGAACGGGTATTTTGACGCGATGTCGGAGCCGATTGCGCGACATGGCGGAGAAATACTGAAATTCATCGGCGACGGTCTGCTCGCCATCTTTCCGCTCAGCCAGCCGTCGGCCTGCGCAAATCTGTTGCACGCCGTGGCCGAAGCCCGTCAGGCCGTGATTGCCCTGAACGAAAAGAATGGCGAAACCGGTCGTGAACCACTGAATTACGGTATCGGCGTCCATGTCGGCGACGTCATGTACGGCAATATCGGGTCGCGCACCCGCCTCGACTTCACCGTTATCGGTCCCGCAGTTAACATGGCGTCGCGTCTCGAAACCCTGACCAAACAATTGGGTCGAAAGGTGCTGCTGTCCCGCGCGTTCGCCGACTTCGTCAAAAGCGATTTCGATCTCGAACGTGTCGGCGAATATCCGGTGCGAGGCTTCAGCGAGCCAATCGAGCTGTTTGCCTATCATGGCTGAATACAGAGCTATCGCCAGGCGCAAGTCGGTCCGCCTGCCCTTGAGTTTAGCGCAGCAAAGGTCATAGCCGTGTCAACCTTGAGAGTGGGAGCAGCGTTTCCCGATCCGCCATTCGAGTTCTTGACGAGCGATGGCCCGGCGGGATTCGACATTGCGCTGGTGCAGCGCATCGCCGGGATGCTCGGCCGCGAATGGCGGCTGGTCCCCTACACAGGCTCCGATTTCAACGGCATCTTCGCCGGTCTGGATGCCGGCAGATACGACTGCGTCGCCTCTGGCACCACCATCACGCCGAGCCGGGAAGCAAAGGCCGATTTCTGCACGCCCTATGCGATTTCAGGCCAATCACTTGTCGTCGATGTCATCCGCAATCCGGATGTACATGGCATCGCCGATCTCAAAGGTCTGGTCGTCGGAGTGCAGCAGGGGAATACCAGCCAGCCAGTTGCTGAGAAACTGGTCGCGGAGAATCGTGCTGCGCGGGTGCGCGTCTATGCTTATCACGCGATCGAGCAAGCGCTCGGTGATCTGACAAGCGGAGGCTGCGACGCCTTCATGAAACTCGCACCCGTCACGGCTTGGTTCGTGCGCGGCCGGCCGAGACTTGGGGTCGTTCAGACCGGCATCACTGTCGAGCGCCTTGGCATCTGTGTCCGCAAAGGAGACATCGCGCTGCGCGATGCGATTGGCGGTGCGCAGGCCGCGCTTGCGGCCGACGGCACATTGGCCTCGCTGGTCAAACAGTGGCTTGGAGCCGGGGCGATGCTGCCATCATGAATATCGCCACATGCTCTCCGCTCGGCCGAGGCTCCCGCGTGTGCACGGCATAGGCGTCATGAACGTCGCGATCCACTGGAACTGGTGAGCTAGTTCACAATGCCCGAGATCATTGAGTGTTAGATAGGTTTCATGCGGAGCCTGACTATGCGCGCCATCATCGTATTTGCTATTCTTTTCGTCATCGTGGCTGCAACGCACCACGGTGCTTATCGACCGTATCCAACTGCTCCAATGCCTGCAGTCAATGTTCCTTGACCGGACTAGCCTGGGTTCGTAAAACATGGCTCTTGAAGAGGAGTTGTAATGGCGAAGAAAAAGAAAGCCACGCGCGTGTTATGGTCGAAGGACGACCTGAAGACGCTCAAGACCATGGCGAAAGAGAAGCGTGGTCGAGACAAAATCGCAAAGTCTCTCAAGAGGTCACCCGCAGCGGTGACCGTGAAAGCGTCTGCCCTCGGCATTTCACTGAGCACCAAGTAGCTTGACACTCCTGCTTGCGAGGCTCGCGATGGGAAATGCTTGGCCGATTCCGTCTCCGCGCGGTTCGGCCCATATCTTTAGATAGATAGCTTCATCGCGTCGAGGCAAGGCGTTCGCGTTAGCGCGCATCCGCCTTGCCTCCGCAATGCACGTCGCTTCGGTCGACCAGCACGATCTGGATTCCGCATGCGAGACCCGTCACGCGTGACGGTGTTGTCTCGCGCGTCGAGCGGATCGGCCGGCATCGAACTGATTGATCCAAACGACGCACTGGTTCGCGCAGCAATGAGTTGCGCGACCATGCAGCGCATGCCGCCAAGCAGGCGGCCCTATGCAATTCGCATGCGGGCGCTTTGCCTGCTCCATTCAAGCGCAAATTGAATATCTCCTGATTTGAAATCCATTTGTGCCGAGAAGAGAAGTTCGGCTGGATTCAACCCATTAGAAAATCAGGACTATCCACGACTATCTATCCACGACTATCCACTGTTAGTTTGACGAAGATCGACATCGGGTTGTTCAGCAAGGGCTGGGGTGCGACAGAACAGCAAATTGAATTAAACGGAGATTAATATTTAATTTAGGAGAATTAAATATTTTAAGGCGGTGTCATTGCATGAGGTCGTTATACGAAGATTTTGGTCTGGGCCGCATGGCTCTCGGATTGCAGACGTGGCCACGCACCCTCCTGCGAAGGAATGTCCGAGTTTCAGCTTCAGACGAAGACGAGTCACTGTCGCTGCTCGCCGCGCGGAATTTGCAGGAAGGTCTGGGTCTGAGCGCCTCAGGTGCCGCGGCGTCGGCATCCGCTGCAACATCGGACGCCGGATTTGCGGCGTTGACGACAGAAGTCCGAACGCCAACCTCCGCGGCGGCCGAACCAGCGCCGCCAAATCCTGTGGTCATCCTTGGTCACGTGCCTTCGACTGCGACCCCCAACATTTTCGGATCCTCCACACCTCCAGCAGTCGCGCAGGTTTGTGGCTGCGGCTACTTCATTGCTCCAACACGATTGCTGGATCAGGCAGCAGCCAATGCGGCGCCGGCGCAGTTGCACGGCAGCCATGTGTCTGGCGGAGCAGATTTCGTGTTGACCGGCCGCGCCGGGGTCATGGGCGCCTCCACCAGTGCCTCTATGTCCTTGGAGAATGTCGCGCCGCTCGCAAATTGGAATGCACTGTCAGGCGGAGGGGCGATCAGAAGCTGGGGCATGCTGCCGGGCGGCGGAGAGACTGGTACTGGCACGGGGAAGGGTGAAATCGGAATTCTCTCGGGCTCGGTGACGACAGCAGAGATTGCTCCTGTCGCGCGGCAGGCCAACACAAGTACGTCGCCCAACACACTCGCGGCCGCCGCGACTTCCACGAACCCAATCGTGCTCGAGAACCAGAAGACGGGAAATCCGCAAAGCGAATGGGATATCGAGGGTGCTGGCAGCTCGAATATCGAAGGTTTTGCCACCGATATCAGCGTGAATCGTGGCAACCAGATCGATTTCAAGATCAATACGGATTCATCGAACTATCGGATCGACATCTACCGCCTCGGCTATTACGGCGGCATGGGTGCGCGAAAGGTCCACACCATCCAACACACCGGTGTGCAGAACCAGCCAGCGCCGCTGCGTGACGACACGACCGGCCTGGTCGATGCCGGCAACTGGTCTGTTTCGGCTTCCTGGGAGGTTCCTGAGGATGCCGTGTCAGGCGTCTACATCGCAAAGCTCGTACGCGAGGACGGCGTTGAGGGCGCCAATCACATCCCGTTCATCGTCAGGGATGACAGCAGCACCAGCGACGTCATCTTTCAGACCTCTGACACGACCTGGCAGGCCTATAACGGCTGGGGCGGAGCGAATTTCTATGGCGGCAACGGCCCTGCCACAGGTCAAGGTGCGGGACGCGCCTACGCGGTGAGCTACAACCGGCCGATTGCCACCCGCGGCAGCGTTGGAAGCTTTGCAGGCCCGCAGGACTATCTGTTCGGCGCGGAATATGCCGCGATCTACTGGCTGGAGCAGAACGGCTACGACGTCTCCTACATGTCGGGTGTTGACGCGGACCGCTACGGCAATCTGCTGCTCAATCACAAGCTCTATCTGGACGTTGGTCATGACGAGTACTGGTCGGGGCAACAGCGCGCCAATGTCGAGGCGGCCCGCGATGCCGGTGTCAATCTGGCGTTCTGGAGCGGCAACGAGATGTATTGGCGCACGCGCTGGGGCAACAGCATCAGCAGCGACGGCACGGCCTACCGCACCTTGATCTCCTACAAGGAGACCTGGTCACCGGACGCATCGATCGATCCAAGCGACGAGTGGACCGGGACGTTCCGTGATCCCCGCCTCAGCCCGCCGGCGCTCGGCGGAGGAAGCCCGGAAAATGCATTGATCGGACAGATGTTCCAGGTCGATGACGTCGGCCAAGGCAGCGGCCTGCAGGCAATCACAATTCCCTACGATGACGCCAATCTGCGCTTCTGGCGCTACACCAGCGTTGCGAATCTTCAGCCGGGGCAGACAGCGACGCTGACCAGGAACTATCTCGGCTATGAGTGGGACGAAGCGGTCGACAATGGATTCGATCCCGCGGGCCTGGTCCGGCTCTCCTCGACGACGGTTCCGGTCAACAGCTACCTACTTGATTACGGCAACACGACGGGAAGCGCCATCTCGACCCATAATCTGACGCTCTACCGCGCGGCAAGCAAGGCATTGGTCTTCGCCGCCGGAACGGTCTACTGGGCGTGGGGTTTGAGCGACAATCACGACCTGACCCCAACGCCCACTGACTCGCGCGTGCAACAGTCGATGGTCAACCTGTTCGCCGACATGGGTATTCAGCCGGGAACGCTGCAGCCGGATTTGGTCGCCTCCACCGGCTCCACGGACCAGACCGCGCCGACCTCGAGCGTCAACGCGCTGGCAAACATCAGTGCCGGAGACGTGGTCACGATTTCCGGCTCAGCATCGGATTTCGGCGGCGGCGTGATCGCCGGCGTGGAAGTATCGACGGACGGCGGCTTGAGCTGGCATCCGGCGATTGGCGACGAGACATGGATCTATAGCTGGTCTCCGCAGGTCGCCGGGACCTACACCATCATGTCGCGCGCGGTGGACGACAGCATCAATCTCGAAACGCCTTCCGTGGGTCGCACGGTGACCGTCGCGGCTCCGACTTACGTCTCGCTGTTTCCGGGCTCGGCCACCCCCGACACCGTCAACACCACCGATGCAAGCGCCGTCGAACTGGGCGTGAGATTCCAGACGTCGGTTGCCGGCACCGTGAGCGGCATCCGCTTCTACAAGGGCAGCCAGGATACCGGCACCCACACCGGCCAGCTCTGGAGCAGCACCGGCACCTTGCTGGCAACGGCCACATTCACTAACGAAACCGCCAGCGGCTGGCAGAGCGTGACCTTCTCCAACCCGGTTTCGCTGACGCCTGGAGCCACCTATATCGCCTCCTATCATACGGATGTGGGCCATTACTCCGCCAGCGTGAACTACTTCTTGAGCAATGTGACGAGCGGTCCGCTGACCGCTCTCGGCAATGGCAATGGCGTCTATACCTACAGCAGCAATATCGCGTTCCCGACGAGCACGTTCGCGGCGACGAATTTCTGGGTTGACGTCATGTTCAATCCTTCTGCCGCCAGCAGTGCGCCCATAGCTGCCAATGACGACGGACCGATTGCGACCCGCGATCTGGCCCTGACGATCGCGGCGTCTTCCCTGACCGGGAACGACAGTGATCCCGATGGGGATGCGGTCAGCATCATCGCCGTGAGTGCAGCAACGCACGGCACCGTCGTGCTCAACGCGCAGCCCAATCCGCAGAACAACACCATCACCTTTACACCCGATGCCGGCTACACCGGTCCGGCGAGCTTCACCTACACGATCTCCGATGGGCGCGGCGGTACGGCATCGGCCACCGTCAGCTTCACCGTGGTACCGCCAGGGGCGGCTCCCGTCAGCCTGTTCAGCGCGTCAAGCACACCGGCTCTGACCGACCTCAATGACGGATCCCAGATCCAAGTCGGGATGAAGTTCACGTCCTCGGTCGCCGGCCAGATCACGGCGCTCAGATTCTATCGCAGCGCGAGCGACACCGGCATCAACACCCTCGATCTCTGGTCGTCAACAGGCACTCGTCTCGCCACCGCCACCTTTACCAACACCTCAGCCAGCGGTTGGCAGACCGTCACGCTGTCATCAGCGGTTTCGATCGCCGCCAACACCACCTATGTTGCTTCCTATCACACCACCGGCGCCTATGTTGCGACCAACAACTACTTCACCGCGGCCGTTACCAACGGCCCTTTGACCGCGCTGTCCAGCGTCGCTGCCGGCGGCAATGGTGTCTACGCCTATGGCGGCACCAGCACCTCCGGCATCTTCCCGACCAGCTCCTACAACGCCGCCAACTACTGGGTCGATGTCGTGTTTGCGCCGTCCGGCGGCGCCAGCAATCAGCCGCCGGTTGCCAACAACGACAGCGGCTACAACACCACGCAGAACACGGTGCTGACGATTGGGGCGGCGGCGCTGCTTGCCAACGATACCGATCCGGACGGCGGCACACTGGCGATCACGGGCGCGAGCGGCGCCGTCAACGGCACGGTCAGTTTCAACGCCCAGACCAATGTCATCACCTTCACGCCGACCGCCGGCTACACCGGGCCCGCGTCCTTCAGCTACGCGATCGCCGACGGGCAGGGTGGCACCGCCACTGCAACGGTCAGTCTGACAGTGAATCCGGTAGCCAACCAGCCGCCGGTTGCCAACAACGACAGTGGCTACAACGCCACGCAGAATACGGCTCTGACCATTGCCGCGTCAGCCCTGCTTGCCAATGACGCCGATCCGAATGGCGATCCGTTGACCATCACGGGTGTGAGCGGCGCCGTCAACGGCACCGTCAGCTTCAACGCCCAGACCAATGTCATCACCTTCACGCCGAACGCCGGCTACACCGGGCTCGCGTCCTTCAGCTACGCCATCTCCGATGGGCGCGGCGGCACCGCGACTGCAACAGCCAATTTGACAGTGGTCCCGCCGTCGGTGAGCTTGTTCTCAAGCTCCGACACACCAGCGATTCTCGCCGATTCCGACACGGCCCAGGTCAATCTGGGGGTGCAGTTCACGTCCTCTGCGGCCGGCACCATCAACGGCATCAAATACTACAAAAGCGCCGGTGACACCGGCACCCACACAGGTTCGTTGTGGAGCAGCACCGGCACGCTGCTGGCGACCGCCACGTTCACGAACGAGACCAGCAGTGGATGGCAGACGGTGACCTTCAGCAATCCCGTCTCGATCACCGCCGGAACCACCTATGTGGCAAGCTTTCACAGCAACGGCCGCTACGCGTCGACCAGCAACTACTTCACGTCTTCGCGTGTCAATGGCCCGCTCACCGCATCCGGCAGCAATAACGGCGTCTACACCTATGGTGCGGACAACCTGTTCCCGACCAGCACCTTCGGTGCCACCAACTACTGGGTGGACGTGCTGTTCAGTCCGGCGAGCGGCGCCGCCAATCAGGCGCCGGTCGCGGCCAACGACTCCGGCTTCAGCGCCACTCAGAACTCGCCGATCTCGATTGCAGCCTCCGCGTTGCTTGCCAACGACAGCGATCCGGATGGCGATGTGCTGACGATCACGGGCGTCAGCAACGGCGTCAACGGCACCGCAAGCTTCAACGCCCAGACCAACACCATCACCTTCACACCCAACCCCGGCTATACGGGACCGGCGTCGTTCAGTTACGCCGTCTCCGACGGCCAGGGCGGGACAGCGACCGCATCCGCGTCCCTGACCGTCAACCCAGCATCCGCGAGCATCATAAGCCTGTTCGGCTCCAATCCGACACCGAGCGTGGTGTCAGTCAATGATCCGCAGTCGGTGGAGCTCGGGTTCAAATTCCAATCGTCCAGCGCCGGCGACATCACCGGGTTGCGCTTCTACAAGGGCCCATCGAATACCGGCACCCATACCGCGAATATCTGGAGCAGCACCGGCACCCTGCTTGCCACCGCCACCTTCACCAATGAGACGGCCAGCGGCTGGCAGCAGGTCAACTTCGCTGCGCCGGTCACGATCACTGCAGGGACAACGTATGTTGCGTCCTATCACACCTCAGGAAACTACTCCGCCGATCCCGGCATGTTCAGCTCGGCGGTCAGCAACGGGCCGCTGACTGCACCATCATCGGCTTCGATCGGAGGCAATGGCGTGTATGCGTATGGATCGGGCAGCCTGTTCCCGACCAGCACCTACAATGCGACCAGTTACGGCGTCGATGTGCTGTTCCGTCCACAACTCGCGGCATGAGGAAAGAAATCAATTCATTGTCGCCTCGGCTGCGATCAGTTCTTTTCCATCCGTGGTCCTGATCGTCAGCTTCACCTGTTCGCCGCTGCTGCCGTCAGGGATCGTTGCCGAAATGCGATTTCCATTTTTCGGATCGGCCTTCACGATGTCGTCGAACAGTGCCGTGTCGCCGCGTTTCAACGTTACGCGGAGCGGGGTGGCCGGTTCGATGCTGAAGAACTGAACCGTGACGCTAGACGCCTTGGCCGAAAGATTGATCAGGATATTCTCATTCGCATGCGTCACGTTGCGCATGCCGACCGTCGGACTGAAGGTCTCCGGAATCGAGACTTCACCCAGCGCGGGAAAGTCAGCGCTATGGAAAAATTGGTCTGACACGCCTGCCCACAGTTCGACATACGGTCGCCACTCATTCGGCTCCTCGCGGGGATCGGTTTCGCCAGTGAACGAGGGAAATCCCCACGTCCACATTTTCAAGCCCGGCGTCAGCCTGTTGTCCGCGATGCGGATAATTCCCTCTTCGTTGTCATGGTTGATCACGCCCCAGAAATTCCCGCCCTGCATATCGGGCGCCGCGTAGGCGATGCCCATCGTCGGCCAGTTCTTGAAGAAGCGCAGGTTTTCGAAGCGCCGCCTGCCCATCCCCGCGCTCTCGTCGCCATCTGCCAGATTGGCCGACCAGGCGGGCGTGCTATAAGTTCGGATCGGCGCGATGATTTCGGCGCCGGCGGTCGCTTTAGGGTTTTTCGGATCCGATCCCGGAGCGAGCGTCGTGCATGTCCAGTACTCGTACCGGATCGCCTTGTCGTGCCGATTTTTGAGCACCACGCGCGTATCGAGTGCAGTCCGGTCGGCTTTCAGTGTGACATAGTATGTGGCTTCGATCCCGGTTGAACTCCTGAATTTGCCAGGTCGCGCGGAATAGTCGAAATTGTCTTTAAGCGACATCGCGACCGTCACGTCGCCCGTGCTCTCCTTGACCACCTCAAAGGCCCACGGCTTCAGCCACGTCTTGCCGTGCTCGGCATCCGGGAATGTCGGGAAGATGCCGCCATACACCATCAGCCAGTCGTAGTAGAAACTTCCGGCCTTGATCCCGTAGGGTACGCCGACATCCGTGCGATAGAGTTGTTCGTGGCCAGTCGGCTTGTAGATGATGGAAATAATGCGCCCACCGAATTCGGGCACGAGTGTTACCTTCAGATATCGATTCTCGAGCACGCGCGCCCTGAACGTGCGGTCGACGATCGTGTTCTTGTCGAGCGACCCGCTGAGAAATCCGTCCTCCGCATCGGTCGCATACTTGACGGTACTCCACGTCATCGCCGTCTCTCTGAGAGACACGCTATCTGGCACCGGCGAGGCCGCACGCACAACGTGAAGCGCACAGAGCGCCGAAAGTGCTGCTATTCCGAAACAAGAAAGAGCACGCAAGGGAACCCTGACCGGCATCTACGTCGCCTTTGAATGAGCCGAAATGGCAGGCTGACTAATGTGCATGCTCGAGCAGCCCTTCGGCTTCCTTGATTTCGGGGAGATCTTGCCACCCCGCGTCGAATTCAGCGAGGACGGGAGCGAGCACCGAGGATACCGCCTCGGGCCGGCCATTTGTATTATGCAGGCGCGCAAGTCCAAGTGCGCTGCGTAGCTCGAACGTCCTTGCCTGTTGGTGTCGGGCGATTTCCAGGGCTCTGTTGAAGGCATCTTCGGCACTGGAGAGGTTCGCAGCGTCATGGCGCAACAAGAGCTCACCTTGGACGCGATGCAGTTCGGCATCAAGCCAATGCTGGCCGGATTGTTGCGCCCACCCGATCAATTCCCTCACAGTTTCCAACCCGGCCTCGGATTGGCCCGCCTCTGCATCCGCCACGGCAACATGCATCCCCCAAAACGGCTCACAGAGGTAGCAGTCATTCTCGTGCAGCAACGTCCAGCCTCGGCGCATTTCCGTGAGCCCAACCATTCGCTCGCCCGCCCGCCACTTTGCCAGGCCGTTCAGATAGGTGCCCGCGGCCACATACAACGGCATCGTATGGTCGCGCGCCAGACCCAAGGCCAGGATCGTCTCTGTTTGCTCCAACATGCCCCCGCATAGCCCGTCGAAAACCGCCCGATGAACGAGCGCATTGGCTTGAGCAAGCGCTCGCTTCTCTCCTGAGCCACTCACTGCTTCTGCAGCGAGCCGGCGCGCGCGATCGATCGCTCCAAGCGGCCAAAGCACCAGGGCAAGAAACCTCATGATAACGAACGGCAGATCGAGCGCGGACGCCCTGAACGTCGCGGGATCCGGCTCGGCACCATAGATCGCGAGTGCCTGCTCAAGATGCATTCGCGCGTTCAAGTACTCGCCGGCGAACCAGCAGGTCACCCCGCTGGTCCAGTGTGCGACAATGGCGGCTATCGGCGACTCCGGACGTCGATCGGCGACACCAATGATTGCATCCGCCAACTCCCGCATCGGCGCGATCTCGCCGTGAGTGAGGCATGCATTGAACAAGCCCGAATGGATCGGCGCGAGTTCAACCGGATCATTGGTATCAGCCGCGAACTGTCGGGCGCGCGTCCAAGCGGCCACCGTCTCGGGAGCGCTGTGCCCGAGACTGCCTCGCAACGCGCGGCCATATGCGATTTGAAGATGGAGCCTGCTCAGCATCCGATCAGGCTCTGGAGGCAGTTCATCGGCAATGGCAACGGCCTTGCCCAGATGTGCAATCGCCTCGGAATAGGCCGAGCGTTTCAGCGCCTGCTGGCCAGCCTTCCGCCACCACTCAAGGGCTGTCCCGCTCAACCCCGCTTGGGTGAAGTGATATGCCACGACTTCCGGCTCGGTCTCGGCCATGCCCGGAAACTGATCGCGAAGGACATCGCCAATATGCTTATGCAGCAGTTGCCGGCGGCTCTTGAGCAAGCTCTCGTAAGCCGCTTCCTGAACCAGTGCATGCTTGAAGCTGTAGCTCGCGTCGGGTGGCGTCCCGCGGCGCGACAGAAGTTCGGCCTGTTCGAGCTGCGCCAGCGCCGCGCTCAGCGTCAGCTCATCCCGCCCCGCTACACATCGGAGCAGCGTGTATGAGAAGTCGCGGCCAATGGCTGCGCCGATCTGCGCAACCTCTTTGACCGGCGCCAGCCGGTCGAGCCGCGCCATGAGCGAGTCGTGCAGCGTCGCCGGAATGGCGAGCGGCGGTAGCGGACTGTCGATGCGATAGCGCCCGGCTTCTTCCACGAGCAGTCCGGATTCCAGCACCATCTTGGTCAATTCCTCAACGAAGAGCGGGATGCCATCCGTCTTGTTGATGATCTGCGTCATCATTTCGCGTGGCACCTGTCGACCGACAGCCACCTGCTCGACCAGGGCGCGCGTGTCCTGCCGGTCAAGCCGCTCGAGTCGCAGCAGGCTGACATTGGCAAGGCCTGCCCAAGGCGGCTCGAACTCAGGCCGGAATGTCATGAGCACGAGGATTGGCAGTCCCCTAATCCGATCGACCGCGAGATCGTACAGCTCGAGCGTCGTGGCATCAGCCCAATGCATATCCTCGCAGACAATCAGCACAGGTTGCTGCCGTGCCAGGCCCTCAAGCTGGTCGAGCAGCGCGGCGAATGTCTATCGCCGCTGCTGCGCTGGAGTGAGGCCGAGCGGCGGATAGCGCTCGCCGGTTGCGATGGAAAGAAGCGCGGCAATAAGCGGCGTCACGCTCGCCACCTGCCGCGTTCCGAGCGCCAGCATAGCCTCAAGCTTGTCGAGCGTTTGCCCGGGCGTGTCTTGTGACGTGATGCCGGCCGCGCGCTCGAGCTGAGCGATGAAGGGATGAAGCGCACTGTTGGTATGGTAAGGCGAGCACTGATAGCGCACCCGGCGGTGCGAGCCCAGCGCAAGACTCTCGGCCAGCGTCGCCACAAGGCGCGATTTGCCGATTCCGGCCTCGCCGGAAATCAACACCACTTGACCCTGGCCCTGCCACGCCAGTTGCTGGCGCGAGAGCACGAATTCGATTTCTGCCTTGCGGCCGACAAAGCCGATCGAGCGCGCGGTGCGCACCGCCTCGAAGCGGCTCTCCGATGCGGCTGCACCTTCGACCGCCCAGACCGCGATCGGATCGGAGATACCCTTCACCTCGCGGTCGCCGACATTGCGAAAAGTGAATAGATCGCCCAGCAGCCGGCGCGTTGAAGCGGACACCACAACCACTCCCGGCTCCGCCAGGCTCTGGAGCCGGGCAGCGAGATTCGGTGTATCGCCGACCATCGCCTGCTCCTCCGACGCACCTCCGCTGATGAGGTCGCCGACCACCACGAGCCCGGTCGAGATCGCGATCCGCACGTCGACCCGTTCTTCGACGCGCGTTTCGAGCTTTCCCATTGCGGCAGTGATGTCGAGGCCGGCTCGCACTGCGCGCTCCGCGTCATCCTCGTGTGCGCGGGGATAGCCGAAATAGGCGAGGATACCATCGCCAACAAACCTGGCGATCATGCCGTCATAGGCGGCGATGACCCTCGCGCAGGCAGCCCGGTAGGCTCTGATCACCTCCCACATGTCCTCGGGATCGAGGCGTGCGGAGAGCGCGGTCGAGCCCACCAGGTCGCAGAACATAACGGTGAGATGGCGTCTCTCGGCGCCATGCTGACGCGCGGACTCGGTGATGAGTTCGGCTTGATCGAGTTCGGCAATCGCACGGAGCATTTTACGGCGATGGCCGAGCAGGACTCCGAGCCTGTCGAAGTCCTCATCCTTCAGATCGGGAAGAATGCCAATATCGATCCCATTCTCGGCAAAACGCTTCGCGTATTGCCCAAGCCCAAGCTTATCAAGCCAGTCTGCAATCTGCTGCATTGGCACCACCCACCGTCTGGTTGGCGGTTAGCCGAGCTGAATTACCATGCCCCGACCACGATCTGCCTGCCGACTGATCCCGTCAAGTTTGATAGGAACGAAATGTGAGATCGCTGACAATAGGACCGAATTTTCTCTTGCCGAGGTAGAAAGAAAAACCGCCAGCGCGCCCCAGGTGAGGGAGGAGGCCGGTCAGCGGGCTCAATCATATCTGTTAGTAGGTCTCGGCCCATCGGCTAAAGGTTCATGAGCGCAGGTGTGCTGAATGGGCGAACCTGAATCGGCTATGCGCAGCATCGTCGCGACCTTTCGAGAATTGGAGGGAACCTCCAGCTCAGTCCAATATCGTTGGAATGGACCGTCGCACCTCGGCGCCTGCGATCGACTGGCGCCACCGCCGTCAAGTCTTCGCAATGAACTCCTCAAGGTCATCAAAGAACCGCTGCTCAAACCCCAGCATGCGATGGGGGTGATGGCCGCACTGTTTATATTGGACCACTTCAAGATGGGGGTTGGTCGCCAGCAGGCTGCCGGCGTGTTCATCCGAAAATGCTCCTCCGAACCGTTCTTCGCCTCGGACGAGCTTTGCCGGGCACAGGAATGGTCGCTCGGTTGATATCGATGACAACGCCTCTTTCAAGCAGTCATCACGGAGACAACGCGGGTCGAGGCGCTGTATCGCGGAAGCATGGCTGAGCAAATGCCGAGCCGATATGTGGTCCTTGACCACACCTCCCAAGCGGTCAGGCCCATTCGAAAGAAACTCGACATAGGTTGTGAACGGCGGAGGCTCCTGCTGCCATTTCGTCAGCCGCAACAGCAAGAGTGAGAACAACTTCGAGAATATCGAGTTGCTCCATTCCTCCAGACGCCCAAGGAACCACGGCGGGTCCTCAAGGAACACGGCTCGGATGTTCGGATTGGTTTGGCTGAGCACACCGGCCACGCATGCGCCCAGCGAATGCCCAACGACGATTGCCGGACGGCCAATGGCCGCCAGAGCAGTCTCGGCATCGGAAACATAACCCGCAAGGTTGTAGTTCGGCGCGCGATCAGAGTAGCCGTGACCGCGAAAATCGAGCGTCCAAACGCAATATCGATTGGTCAATCGTTGCTTGGTTTCATCCCACGTATCGCGACTTACGCTTGCCCCATGCAGAAACAGGACAGGCACCGCATCCATCGGGCCATCGACTGATGCGGCAAGTCGTACATCGCCGTTCGCCAAGGTAAGGTCGGTCATGCATTAAGCTCCGCGATGCGGATCGTGGACGGCAGATTGCCGCAGGAGAGTGCGAGTTCCAAAATTGAGTCTCAAGAGCTGCTGTATCAATCCTGCGCGAACACAAAAATCGCTCAATTGCGTGCCATTTCTGCCACGTCCCTGGAAAAAGGACCGTACCAATTGCCGGCTCCGGAGCCGGTTGTTGCACCCGTAAGAATCATCAGCTTAGCTCCAGTACGCCCTTGCCGGGGCTAGGTTCGTCTCATAAGGGGATGGACCGAGACATGGGCTATCTTAGGACACGCCATCTTAGGAAACATGGACACGCCGCACCCGTGCAACGTGCTTATGCTCTATCCGCGCTTCGCCGCGGACTCGTTCTGGAGCTTTGGCGAATCCTGCAAGTTGATGGGCGTTCGCCGCCCCGCGGCTCCCCTCGGCCTGATTTCCGTCGCCGCGATGTTGCCGGTCCACTGGACGGTGCGCCTGGTCGACTGCAATACGGCATCGCTCACGGACGATGATCTTGCCTGGGCTGACGTCGTCTTCACGGGCGGCATGTTGCCGCAACAGGCTGACACGCTGCGGCTGATCGAGCTTTGTCGCTCACAGGACAAGCCGGTGGCCGTCGGTGGCCCCGACCCGACGTCCAGTCCGCACATCTATGCCGCAGCCGACTTTCAGGTGCTCGGCGAGGCCGAGGGCGTTATTGGCGAGTTCATTGCGGCTTGGGAGAGCGGTGCCCGGTCGGGCGTGTTCACAGCGCCCAAGTTCCAGGCCGACGTCACCAAGACGCCGGTGCCGCGCTTCGACCTGCTCAATTTTGAAGACTATCTTTATCTCGGTGTGCAGTATTCGCGCGGGTGCCCCTTCACCTGCGAGTTTTGCGATATCATCGAACTGTACGGACGGGTGCCGCGGACCAAGACGACCCCGCAGATGCTTGCCGAGCTCGATGCGCTCTACGAGATGGGATATCGCGGCCATCTCGACTTCGTCGACGATAACTTCATCGGCAACAAGAAGTCGCTCAAGCTGTTTCTTCCGGAACTCGCGGCCTGGCAACGCGCGCACGATTATCCGTTCGAGTTCTCGACGGAAGCCTCGATCAATCTGGCCGATGATCGGGAACTCCTGGAGATGATGGCCGCGGCCAACTTCTTCGGCATTTTTGTCGGCATCGAAAGCCCGGACCCGGCGACGCTGGCCGCGACCAAGAAGAAGCAGAACACAAGGCGCGATATCGCGGAGAGCATTCACAGGATCTACGGCGCCGGGATGCTCGTCACCGCGGGCTTCATCGTGGGCTTCGATAGCGAGAAAGTCTCGATCGCGGACGCCATGGTCGACTTCATCGAGGAGGCCGCCATCCCCGTCTGCATGGTTGGCCTGCTCTATGCCTTGCCGAACACGCAGCTCACGCGTCGTCTTGCCCGCGAGGGGCGGCTGCACCCCAATCACGATATGGGGCCAACCATTGGCGGCGATCAGTGCACCGACGGCATCAATTTCGATCCGACGCGCCCGTTGCGCGACATCCTGATGGACTACAGACAGATTTTGGAGAGCGTCTATCATCCTGCCGCATATGCCAGCCGTGTCGACCGGTTGATGACGATGCTCGACCGTTCGAGGCAACGTCAGGAACTGCCCGTCGGTGACGTCCGTGCCAAGGTGCGGGCGCTGGAGACCGTGCATCGCGTGGTCACCGCCATTCCCGAAGCGCACGATCCGTTTTGGCGAACCTTCCTCAGCAGCGCCAAGCGAGACTCGTCCTCGGCGCGGATCGCGGTGGCCATGATTGCGGCTTACGCGCATCTTGGGCCTTTTTCGCGCCAGGTCATCAGCGCCATCGATCGTCGTCTGGCCATTCTGGATGGGCCACCAAATTCGACGGCTAACATCGCGATGGCTGCGAACAGAGCCTAACGCCAACGGGAAATGGCGTGATATTTTCGAATGACACGTTCTAGTTTTGGTTGTGTCAAGCGAAAAACGCAGGTAGTTTTACCAGAACATTTTGTAGCGGGTTCACCAGACATTGAGGTGCCCATCTGTTTCAGTTTCGAGCCAACAGCGAAAGCCGCTATTGGATTATAGGTACTGCGTACTATCGTCAGCGATAAATATCTTGCGTGAACCGGTTCACAGATGGATGGGCCAGAGCGCGATACGCTAATCGCGGCTCCTGCCCGACGTGCGCCAGTGCGATCAGCATATTCGAGAAAGCGTCGAACATCGACGTCCACCGCTCCGTCGCACACATTCGTGTTTCGCAGTTCTGGATCTACGAGCCTATCCAAGAACGACTGGTCTCTTCACGCAATTCAGAAATTTGATCGGAGAATAGCCACACGATAAATTAGATGGAGGAACCAATGGTGAAGAGAGCGATAGCGCTCGGCGGTGGCGGTCCGGCAGCAGGGCTGCACATTGGGGTTCTGGAAGCTCTTGCCGACGCAGATATAACCTTTGATGTGTGGGCATTGTCCTGCATCGGCGCTTGGGTTGGGATCGTCTATAATCAGTTTGATCGAGTTGCGAATAAAGATAGGGCGGAAAAGACCTATCAATTCTTCAAGAATGGCGTGTTTCGGGACGATGAAAGCTATAGGCGCTTTCCCATAAACACCGTGTTCGGTCCGGATTGGGAGAGCATTGGCAAGGCGGTGACCAACTTCGTCACAGATCCCAATACCTACAAGGATTTATGGAGCCCATCCAGCATCATGAATGCCTACAGGGAGTCCATGTCGCTCTGGTTCGATCGACAGCCTGGCACGGACGGCGGAAAGAAGCTCGCGAACCTGGACAGCGGAGACATCAACGGATGGATTCTCAATCAGGTGCTGGCACCTAATCCTTTCGTTCGTTATCTCACGTCCATGATGTATCTGTCCCATATCACTGGCCTTTCCAGGATCAACTATCCGCACAGCCAGTTCATGAAGAGCATCAATTTCGAGGCGCTGAAAAAGCCTGGAACGCCATGCATATTTCACAACGCCTGGAATCTTGACGCGCATAAGCTCGCGTTGTTTTCCAACCGTCCAATGACCCAGAAAGCCGACGAGAAGGAGTACAAGGGGCCTATCAGCGCATCCAGCCTATGTGCGTGTTCGGCCCTTCCGTTCGTCGAAGAAACCGTACGGATCGACGGAGTTACATACTGCGAAGGAGCGCTCGTCGATACGGTCAACTTCGAGAGCTTGCTCGAGGAGCACGATAAGCCAGACGATCCTCTGCACGAAATATGGGTGAGCAGGATCGTCGATGCCAAGCAAGTCCGCAAACCGCAAAACCTTCACGATGCCCTGGCAAATCTCTGTCAATTGTTCGCGGCGACCGTTGGCGAAGATGACGTCAGGCTGTTCAAATACCACGTGCGGTACGACCCACCAAAATCCGGGAACAAGAAGTGGGAAGGCACCCTCGTCGAGATTCGGGTGCCGGGGCACATCAGCTTCAAATGGAATCACAGCAACCTGGATATGGGGCGAAAGTTGGGGAAGGTTGCTACGGAACAAGCAATCAAAGCATACAACAAACACCAAGGACTTCCGGCGCATGCCGGGCCACATTTCATAAATGAGGATCCGAAGAAGAACGACCCGCAGGGGTGGGGGGAGGTGCTGGATACGTACCATGATTTTCAAAAGCGAGCGGCTTAACGCCACGGTAAAGCAGCTTCACGGCCGACTTTCAGAGCCAGGCCACGATATCTGCGGTTCAGGCAGAATTACCGCAGTCGGTCGAGCAATGCCTTTGCTTGCCTGAGATCCTGCGTATCAAGGCCCTCGGTGAACCAGGCGTAGATGGGCGCGAGCAGCTCGAGCGCTTTCTCGCGCCTGCCCTGATCGATCCACAGGGCGGCAAGGTCTACGGCAACTCGAAGTTCGAGGGCCTTGGCGTGCTGGCTCCTTGCAATTGTCAGTGCGTGATCGAGCATTGATTGCGCCTCGGTGCATGCTTCCGGCACGCCATGGAAGAGCAACACGCGCGCTTTCAGTCGATACAGTTCGGCCTCAAATATCCGTTCGCTGTTACGGCTGGTTGTCGCGAGACCCTGTTCGATAAGCTCCAGCGCAGCTTCGCGTTGATGGCTCGACAACAAGGCCGGACACAGCAGTACGTATAGTGCTGTGATGCCGAGCTGATAGCCCGCGCTGCGATGTTCCTTCATCGCAGTCTGGATTTCCGCGAGCGCGGCGGACGAAGGATCAAGAAAGGTGGCGCTTATCCCGCGGACGGCGCGCGCCAATCCTCGCCATTGCCGGAATCCATGTTCCTCCGACAAGGCGAGACAGCGTTCGGCATAGCGGTGTGCAGTCAGGAACTCGCCCCGAAGAGCGTGGAGAATGGACGCATAATAACATCCATAGGCCTGCGAATGGGGATGATTGATGGCGTCGGCACGCTGAATGGCTGCATTCAGGCGTGCGAGTGCCGTATCGGCGCGGCCCAGCAGCCAGAGTGCCCATGACATCAGAGCAAGGTCGGCCACGCCCGCATCCTGGCCGGCGGCACGTGCCGCCAATCTGTCCTGCTCGCTGCTCGTCTCGAAGGCTTCGAAGGCCCGTTCGATCACGTCGTGAGCGCCCGTGAGATGTCCCATGAACAGACGAATCATCCCTTGCCCGCGCATCGCGTTGAGCAATGTCGGTCGATCGCCGCGCGCCTCCGCGAGATTGAGCAGCGCCGAGATCATTTCCTCGGCGGCCGGCAACTCACCACGCATGACGCTCGCGGTGGTCAACCAAAACATGATTTGTAGTTCCTCGGGGGGATCTCCGAGGCGCTGGCACAACTCGCGCGCACGGGCGAAGGTCGCCACCGCATGTGGCGAAGTCGGCCCTTCGGTGGCGATCAGGCATGGTCCCAGCGCGAATTGGAAATCAAGCTCCCGCCTGTCCTTCGGTGCGCCGTCGGCGGAATGGGCCAAGACTTCGATGCCTTTGCGCAAGTGCGCGATGGCTTCGAGGTTGGCGGAGCGCATGGCCGCTTTCTTGCCTGCCTGGAGCCAGTATTCTCCTGCCTTTTCGAACAGTCCCGCCTCCGTAAGGTGGAGTGCGAGCGTCTCGGGTTGAGTCTCCACGATTTCCGGGAACCGTTGCTCGAAGACGTCTGCGATGGTGGCATGTAGTGCCGCGCGTCGGCTCTTCAGAAGTCCCGCTTCGGCAGCGTCCCGCACCAGCGCATGCTTGAAGCTGTAGACCGCGCGAGGTATCTCGCCTCGGCAGAATATCAACTCCGCCCGAACCAACTGGGCAAGCGCCTCCTCGAGCCGCTGCCTTGGCAACCCGGTAACGGCCCTCAGCAGTTCGTAAGAGAATTCGCGCCCCAAAACTGCTCCGATCTGAGCCACGTCCTTCACCGGGGCCAATCGATCGAGTCTGGCCATCAGCGATGCGTTCAATGTCGTTGGAATCGCCATCGAGGGTAGCGGACGGCTGAGCATGTAATGGTCGTCCCGCTCCTGCAACAGCCCGGTTTCGAGCACGGCCTTGGTCAGTTCCTCGACGAACAGGGGCACGCCATCGGTCCGGGAGAGGATTTGGTCCATGACCTCCTCCGGGAGCGTCTTGCCGGCCGTGATGCGCTCGACCAATACCGCCCCGTTGCGTCGGTTCAGCCGTGTGAGCGAGACCGTCGTCACATGCGCATGACCAGGCCAGGGCGGCGTGAACTCCGGTCTGGCGGTGATCAGCAGCAGCACGCGAAGCCGCGGCATCCTTTCCAGCGTAACCGCAAGCAACTCGAGCGAAGTCGGGTCCGCCCAATGGGCATCCTCAAAGAGGACAAACACTGGCTGCCGCGTCGCCAATGCGTCGAGCTGAGCCAGGAGCGCCGCCAGCGTCATCTCCTTGCGCTTCTGCGGGCTCAGCTCGGGCAGGCGGTAGCGGCCGCTGAGCGGCAGCGACAGCAGGTTGGCCAGAGCCGGCACCACACGGTCTGCGTCTGCGCCAGACCGCAAGAGCAGAGCTTCAAGCTTGGCAAACTTCTCCGTCGGCGTCTCGCCTCGCTCGAACCGGGCAGCACGTTCGAGGTTGGCGATGAATGGATACAGCGCACTGTTGGCGTGGTGCGCCGAGCAGAAATGGCGCACCGTAATGTGTGGTTCGGTCCGGAGCCGCTCTTGAAGCGCCAGCGCGATGTGCGACTTACCGATACCCGGCTCTCCAGTTAGAACCACCACGCAGCCTTCGCCTGACGCGGCGTGCTGCCAGCGCCGCAACAGCAGCTCAATCTCCTCGTCACGCCCGATGAGTGGCGTCAATCGAGTCTTGCGCTGCGCCTCGAAGCGGCTTTGCACTCGGCTTATCCCGAGCACCTGCCAGGCAGGTACTGGCTCCGCCCATCCCTTGAGCGCGATCGAGCCGAGATCGCGATATTCGAAATATCCGGCGGTGAGCTGGTGCGTACTCTCGGAAATCAGCACCGTACCGGGTTCGGCGAACTGCTGCAGGCGAGCAGCCAGGTTCGGTGTCTCACCAATGACCGCCTGCTCCTTGGCGGCACCTTCGCCGGTCAGATCGCCCACGACGACCATGCCGGTGGCGATGCCAACGCGGACCTGCAGCTTGGTGCCGATGTCTGTCTGCAGGTTGGCCACGGCATCGACCAGCGCCAGCCCCGCGCGTGTCGCTTGTTCGGCATCGTCCTCGTGCGCCTGGGGATAGCCGAAATAGGCCAGCACGCCATCCCCCATGTATCGCGCGATGACGCCCTCATTCCGGGTGATCACCTCAGCGATGCAGTCGTGATAGGCGCTGATGACCGAGCGCAAGTCCTCCGGATCCAGTCGGGCCGAAAGTGCCGACGAATCCACCAGATCGCAAAACATGACCGTGAGTTGACGCCGCTCGGCGCTGTCCCGCGGCGCTGGCTTGGCGCCCGTTCGGGCCGATACAGGGATTTCGCTTTTAAGTTCTGCAATCGCGCGCAGAATCTTGCGCCGGTGCCCCAGCAGGACGCCGAGGTCCTTGAGGTCCTGCTCCGTGAGATCGCCGACGACCGAAAGGTCGATGGCGTTCTCGGCGAAACGCTGGGCGTACTCCCCCAAGCCGATCGATGCTAGCCACTCTGCAATACCCGTCATGGCATACCTATGGCCTCTGCTATGAGAATAGCACATCGGAGAGGGCTGCGAAGGCACATCTGTCGACGGAAGCCCCGATCACCGGACTTCTCGGCCAGTTTAACGCAGTGGCCTGGGCGAATGGTGGACCTGCAAAGCGATGTCTGTGAGGGCAACAGGCGAGATTGAGGTGCCGCCGCTCCGCAACTACTTCAGGAGGCGCGGCGGCAGCACAGTGTCGCGGTGGTAGAGCGTGCCGATATGCCAGGGACACGCGATCGCGTCATAGTCCGGCGTGAAGCCGTGTCCGGACCATGGCGACTGGCGGCGCAACTATCCGTACGGATCACCTTCGCCGAGGCGGCAAGCCGCGATGCCAGATGGTCCCATTGTCGAACTGAATGAGCATGCCATCCGGAGAATAAACCGCGCCTTCGTTAAAGGCATCAATCCAGATCCGGCTCGCCGGCGAAAACAAGTCTGGCCATGCGCGCGCAGGCACGCCTGACTCGGTCAGAAGATTCAAGTCATATCCGTTCTGCGTGACATGGGCAGGCAGACTTCCCCGACACTTGTCGACGCACGTATAGATGCCGGTCAGATTAATCGATTGAGCCGATGCGCTGGGAGCCGCGAGCGCGGCCAGCACGCCGATAACCAGTGATAGACGTTTCATAGGATTCTCCCTTCGTTCGAATGGTTGGGCTGGCGTGGAAGGGGCTGTCAATTTCGCGCCTTTAGCCTTTCCTGCTCTCTAAATTCATCCTCCCCAAACTCAGACGGTTCGTGTGCGTTTGATTTCTTAGCCGCGGGCGCTGTTGGAAGAGCGCCCGCACATTGAAAGGTCGGGCCGACGACTGCCCTTCATGTGCTTGGATGGTTTCCTGTTGGGAAAATTGCTCGAAGCGCCCTGCACGCGCTATGCACTTTCGGGAGGTTGCCGTTTCGTCGCGCACAGAGCGTCGCACCGGCCGCTTCGTGATAACGCCCAAGGTCGGCTGGGAAGCGGCGATCGGTTTCGACCATCGCTTCGCCGGCTCTCTCCCTGGCGGGATATCGCCGGCAGCGGACCAAGCGCGCTGCAACTGAAGGGGGATTTCGCGTTTCGGAGTTTGTCACGCGCAACTCGACCTCGGACATTCGGGCCAACACGCTCACCGGACTCACTCCCCCGTTCGTGGTCGCCGGTTTTCCCCCTGTAAGCAACTACTCCTTCACGATCTCGAACCTGTCGATACGCGCGCGAGCTTCCTGGGCGCGGGACCTCTCATCGGCGTCGAAGGCTCGGTCCGGTTCGCCGGAAACTGGTCGTTCGATTATCTCGGCGATGTCGCCGTGCTGTTCGGCGGGCAGGAGCAGGTCCTGACGGCGACGAATCTTTATGTGTTCACGCCTTCCTTTCTCACCCCGGCCGGCCTCACGAACACGCTCTCCACCTCGAGAGATCGACTGTTCGCGGGCGTGCTGACGCCGACATCCAGGTGGGCATCTGCTATTGGCTGACGCAGAACCTCAAGCTCGGCGCCAGCTACCGGCTCGATGCGCTCATCAACGTGTTCAACGAATCCGGTGCGTCCCGCAACAGTCTCACACCTGACGCTACACGCATGGCCCGCGCGTCACCCTCATGGGCCAGTTCGACGCGCTGTAAATGCAAGGGGGCTCCTAGAGCTTCGGTTCTGATGGAATCAGAACCGAAGCTCTAGATTCTTGTTTTGACGCGTTTTCTTCACGCGAACCGGTGTCCACTTCGCTCGAAAACGCTCTAGCCCCACGGACCCGAAGATGCGCAAAGGAAATGGAAGCTGGCGGATGAGGTGCCTCTGGCGCCGATCGCGCCGCAGATATAGAACGGACGACACGATGTAGAGATTTGACATGAGGAACAGGGACGTGCCACGGGGCGCTGAAGCGCGGCCAAACGAGATCATCATTTCCGCCTCACGCCTCGATCGTTCGGCCCTCGGCTTTTCCGCCATGCGCGATCTGACGGCAGAGCTGACGGACCTTTTTCTGCTAGGTGCGGCGGAGGAGTTCGGCAACGTCACAGCAACGGCCCATCTTGGTCAGGCTCTTCTGGTCGACGGGCGCGTCAGCTCTCTCTTGTATGATCGGACGTCAGGACATGTGAGGCGCGGCAGCGCTGATCATTACCAATTGCAATTCCATCTCCAAGGCCAGACCCACGCGGAAACGGAAAGGCGCGTCTTCACCGTCCGTCCGGGAGACGTCGGCCTCATCGACATGACGCATGTCGGCCGCTACTGGACGACGGCTCCCGTGAATGGCGGCTTCGCTCACTCGCTGGTCCTGATCGTGCCGCGACGCCTTTTGGCGCCCATGTTGAGCGAGCCCGACGCCGCCGGCGGAACCATCCTTCGGGCGGGCTCGCCGCAGGCCCGGCTTGTCGGCGGGCTTCTGCTCTCGCTCTGGCGACGGGCTCGGTTCATGACGCTCGAAGAGGGCGCGGCCGAGGTTCGAGCCGCAATGCCGCTCATAGCGCAGGCATTCGGCGCCCGCGCCCAGGTCGCGGACGAAGCTCGGCATCCGCGCAACGCGAAGATCCTGCAGCAGGTGCTCTCGCATGTGGAGCATCATATCCATGATGGCGCTCTCGATGTCGCCGCGATCTGTGCGCGGTTCAACGTTTCGCGCTCGGCCCTCTATCGCGCGCTCGAGGCGGAGGGCGGGCTGGTCAGGCTCATCCAGCGGCGGCGGCTGCTGCATGCCTTTTCGCTGCTCTCCTCGCCGGGTCTGCGCCAGCGCCGCATCATCGATGTGGCCGTCGAATGCGGCTTCTCCAGCGATGCCGCCTTCGTGCGCGCCTTCCAACGCAGCTTTGGCCTGACACCCGGCGACGTGCGCGATGCGGCCGACCCTGGGAGGCGTCATTTTGCGAGCCTCGACCTCAGTTGGGCCGGCATGCGGAGGACGGAGCTGCTGGGGTGGATCTCCCAGTTGGGTCGCAGTGAGTGAAGCGCCCAGGCGCTGGGACGCTCGATCAATGATGCCCCCTTCCTTGCCGCTAGAAAGGATTCTCTGCGTCGATCGACACAAGGGAATTGGTGATGAGTGCGTTTGGGCTGGGGCGGGTTGGGGTCGGTAGCTTTCGCGCGCGCGTGTTGCAGCGATCAGCCCTGTCCTGCGGTGCGGCATTACCTTTTCTCGTCATCCTTGGAGGTCCCGTATCGGCGGATGACTTCGTCGGAGCGCCAGGGACGCCGGGTGGCGGAGCCGGTGGGACGCCAGCCGTCATCATAGATGGCGCCGGCATTATCAGCGGGACCAACAGCTATGCCGGGGGCGCCGGCGGCGCGGGTGCGGTCGGTTCGAATGGATTCCCCGTCGGAGGCGCTGGCGGTGCCGGCGGGATCGGCGGGACGGGAGGCGTGCTCTCGCAGCCGACCCCCTCCAGTATCACCAATCAGGCCGTGATGAATGGCGGCACCGGCGGGACGGGAGGCACGGGGGCGCTCCCCGGCGCAGGCGGCAATGGTGGGGGTGGCGGCCTCGGCATGTGGCTCGACACCGGAATTGCTCTCACCAACGGCATGTCTGTCACCGGTGGCGCCGGCGGCGCGGGCGGAGCCGGAGCGAATGGCGCCGCAACAGGATCAAAGGGCGGGAACGGCGGTGCCGGCGGCAACGGCATCGTAGTCGATGCCAACAATACGCTGCTCAACTCGAGCACCATTACGGGAGGCGCGGGCGGAGCCGGCGCCACAGGTGGCAATTCCGGCATATCGCGCGGCGCCAACGGAGGAAACGGCGGCGCCGGCGGCGCGGGCGTCACGCTGGGAGCGCCGGAAGGCTCGGCAATTGCGACGCTCATGAATGCCGGCCGGATTGTCGGCGGAGCAGGGGGCAATGGCGGCAATACGGGCGCGGATGGCGGCACCTCGCCGGGAGGCGGCTTTGGCGGAACGGGCGGGGCTGGAGGAACGGGCGTTCTCATGGCCGGAGGCAATAGCCTCACCAATTCCGGCTCCATCGAAGGGGGAGCCGGAGGGCAGGGGGGCCTCGGCACCACACTCAATGGCGCGACGCTGCCTCAGGGCGACGGCATCCGGGTGAACGGGAGCGGCGCCTCGATCACCAACGGGGTCGGCGGTCTCATCCGCGGAGGAGCCGGAATCAACGCCAGCATCGGTACCGGCACCATTTCTATCGAGAACAACGGCACCATAGAGGGGACGGGTCCCCTCGGCATAGCGATAACCCAGCAAGGCAACGGCACATCCACGCTCATCAATGCCGGCACCATCAACGGCAATGTGGAGCTGAGCGGCTACGACATCACGCTGAAGATCAGCACGACCTCCATCATCAACGGCACGGTGTCTGCCGGTCTCCTGTCCGGTCCCGGTCCCAAGACGCTGGAATTGTTCGGGGCGGGCACCGGCCGATACGACGGCAGTTATGTGGGCTTCAATGCGCTCGTGGTGGATGGCGGAACCTGGATCGTCTCCGGCAACAACGCCTTCAACAGCGCCACCGTGAGAGGCGGCACGCTCTCCGTCGCCGCCAGCGAGAGCATCGGCAGGGCCGCCGCGCCGCTCACCCTCGATGGCGGCACGCTGCAGGTGACGGGAACGGCATTCACCTCCATGAACCGCACCATCAATCTGGGCGCCAATGGCGGCGGCTTCGATATCGCGGATAGAGCGAATACCTTCACCATCGCCCAGGTGCTTTCGGGCACCGGCAGCCTCACAAAGTTCGGTGCCGGCACCCTCGTCCTCACCGGCGCGAACAGCTATTCCGGCGGCACCACGGTGTCGTCAGGCACGCTGGTCCTGGGCAACTCGACAGCGGCGGGAACCGGAGCGGTCAACGTGCTCTCCGGCGGCCTGCTGAAGGGCAGCGGCACCATCGGCGCTCTGTCGGTGGGCAGCGGTGGCACGGTGGCGCCGGGCAACTCGCCCGGCACCCTTACGGTGAACGGCGCCGTGACCTTCAATGCCGGCTCCATCTATCAGGTGGATGTGACGCCCCAGGGCCAGCACGATCTCATCACCTCGACTGGGGCGGTGAGCATCAACACTGGCGCCGGCGTTCAGGTGCTCGCCGTGCCCGGCACCTACGGCCCCAACACCACTTATGCCATCCTCAGCACCTCCGG
This sequence comes from Bradyrhizobium elkanii WSM2783, assembly GCF_000472865.1. Taxonomy (GTDB): domain Bacteria; phylum Pseudomonadota; class Alphaproteobacteria; order Rhizobiales; family Xanthobacteraceae; genus Bradyrhizobium; species Bradyrhizobium elkanii_A. Next base: position 27,577 of record NZ_AXAP01000098.1, read on the forward strand.
AGCAGTGAGCGGCACCTTCGGCTCGGTGTCCTCCAACTTCGCCTTCCTCACCCCGACCCTGAGTTACGACCCCCAGAACGTCTATCTGACGCTGGTCTATGACGACGGAAGCAATGGTGGAGGAGGTAATGGCGGTGGCGGTGGGGGCGGTGGCGGCTCCAGCCCGCGCTTCGCTTCCTATGCGACCACGGCCAACGAGCTTGCGGTGGCCAATGCCGCCCAGGCGCTGGGGATCGGCAACACGCTGTTCAACGCCATCGTCACCTTGCCGGTCTCCGGCGTGCCCGGCGTGTTCAATGCGCTTTCCGGCGAGGTCTATCCCTCGGCCATGTCCGTTCTCCAGGACGAGAGCCTGATCCTGCGCCGGGCGGTGCTGGACCGGGCCCGCGTGCCGGTGGCGGCGCCCGCTGCCGCGCCGCTTGCCTATGCCGCCAAAGCCCGGTCCGGCACCGACGTCATCGAGCTGCCGGGCACGCCTAATGCCTTCTGGGCCCAGGGCTTCGGCACCTGGGGCCGGATCGACGGCAACGGCAATGCCGCCACCATCTCCGGCGATGTCTCCGGCATCATCGTCGGCTATGACCGCACCTTCTCCAGCGGGACAGGCGACTGGCGCCTCGGCTTCGCCGCCGGCTACTCCTCGTCCAACTACCACGTGGATGCGCGCTCCTCGTCCTTCTCCAGCGACAATGCCCATGTGGCGGTCTATGGCGGAACGAGCTTCGGGGCCTTGGGGGTGCGGTTCGGCGGGGCCTATAGCTGGGCGGACATCAGCGCGGACCGCAGCGTGGTCTTTCCCGGCTTCTATAATGCGCTTTCCGCCGACACCTCGGCGCGCACGGGCCAGGTGTTCGGCGAGGTGGGCTATGGGCTCTCCTCCGCGAGCGTGAACCTCGAGCCGTTCGCAGGGCTGGCCTACGTCAACGTGGATCTCAGCCGCCTCACCGAGATCGGCGGCCCCGCCGCGCTGACCGGCTACGGCGGCAGCGAGGGCGTGACCTATTCCACCCTGGGTGCCCGCATCAGCGTGCCCTTCCTCCTCGGCCCCATCCCCACGGCCTTCAAGGGCACGCTCGCCTGGCAGCACGCCTTCGGCGATATCACGCCGCAGGTGCTATTCGCCTTCGGCCCCGGCACGACGCCCTTCGCCATCTCCGGGGTGGCCATCGCCAGCGATGCGGCGCTCATCGAGGCCGGCCTCGACATGGCGCTCGCCGCCAACACCTCGCTCTCGATCTTCTATGCCGGCCAGCTTGCCGAGACCGACACCAACAACATGGTCAAGGGACGCTTCTCGCTGAGGTTCTGAGAGACCGATCTGGGACCCGCGTGCGACATCGCAAGTACCCACGCACTGCTTGATACAATCAGGTAGAATAAGGCTCGTCTGCCGGGTCGGGGCCTCGTGTCGAGATCATGAGGAGGTCAGTCCATGAAGATCGAACGCACTACATTCGGCACCATCACGATTGACGGAGAGACCTATGAACACGACGTGATCATTCGTCTGTCCGGCGAAGTGGCAAGGCGGAAGAAGAAGCTGTCGAAGAAGTACTACGGCACCTCGCATGTCCTCTCGAAGGACGAAGCGAGGTTCGTCTTCGAGAAGGGATGTGAGCAGCTCATTCTGGGCTCGGGCCAGTTCGGCAATGTGCATCTATCGCCGGAAGCTGAGGCGTATTTTGCGAGAAAGGGCTGCACGGTCCTGCTGCAGCCGACGCCCAAGGCGATTGACACGTTCAACAGCTCGCATGCGAAGAAGATCGGCCTTTTTCACGTGACCTGCTGAATCGCGCCAGGCCGCCGACCGCGCTGGGGATGAGCATAAGTCCGAGAGCGCATCGATTCACCCCCGTACGTGCCGACCGGCGGCGGAAACGACCATCGCCTGGGTCCGCAGGTCCTGATCAATGTCCGCATTGACGTGAGCAGAGCCGACCCCGAGAGTCGGCTTGGGGTCAAAGCGCGACTTGGCGTGGAGGACGGCTCCTGGCGTAAACCGGACATCTGGTCGGACCCGCGAGTCTGAGAAGGGCCAACGGACTAAACCGCTCGCGCGGTAGGCCGCTGCGGCAAACAGGGTGGCCAAGCCGATAGCGCCAAGGGGCGTCCTGTCTTGAGATTGAGGGGTTGCAACAACCTCACCCAAGACAGGAGCATCCCCATGACCGACGAGGCAATGAGCCCNTTGCGCCGGCGCATGATCGAAGACATGACGATCCGCAAGTTGGCNCCGAAGACCCAACATGACTACGTGCAAAGGGTCAAGAACTTCGCGGCGTTTCTCGGGCGCTCGCCCGATACGGCGAGCTTCGAGGACGTGCGGCGCTACCAGCTGCATCTGGCGGC
>NZ_AXAP01000099.1 GCF_000472865.1 Bradyrhizobium elkanii WSM2783
TCGTAGTTGCTCGTGGCAAGGCGTTCCGCCATCGGCTGAACGCTCTTGCGATCGCCCGGACCGATCAATCCCGCAACATACAGAGGACACATCCGCTGCCGGGTCTTATGACCCAGCCGGTCCAAGAACGGCATCAGCCAGCGTTCGAGTTCGTCTTCCCATCCCGGCATGGTCAGCCCTCCAAGAGCCGACCACCCATGAATCATTGAAAAATTGATTCGGGAATCCTATAAAACGCGGCAAAATCAACAATCTGCCAAAGTAGTGCTAGTCCCAACCCGACGAGCAAAATCGTCATGTGGACAACCAACCAATCGGGAATGTGCTTCGGAGAGTCCCCGATCATACGCACATCGTGCCAAGCGATGACGTCGGCTCCTATGATCCAACTCACACAGCCCCTCCGGTACAGCTAACCAGCACCGCGTACCGCTCCGTCACATCGCCCATCGCGTTCAGCCATACAGCACGAGGGACAGGGAGTAGGGCAAGGGCCCTCCAGCACCAACGCGTCAGCCGCGATCAGCACCGTGAGAAGCCCGCATCTGCCCGCACTGTCGATGGCCGCTGTTCGGGGCAGCGAGCACGGCGCACGGACCACGCCGGCGGCTCCAGCCTTACTGAGCCAGTAATTCGGAAGCCTGTTTGTCTGGAAGAGGCTCGCCGCTAGGGGAAAGTAATCCCGAATGACGCTTTCGCAGGAATTGATATGGCAATTTCTCGCGTTCAGCCCGATGGAATGGGTGAGGGGTCATTGCGGCAATTGGGCAATGAATTGGGCCGGCAAACTCGGTCTCAATCGCCGGGAGGTGCTACGGATGGTCAATCCCGACCTCAGCGAAACAATGAGACGTAATCCGAGCGAACAGCAATTGAATGAGCGACGCGCAATCAGCAATTCGCAATTTCAATTCAGCAATTCGCAATTTCAATGAAGCTCTTGCATTCGCCCGCAATATCAATGCTCCGCAATCAAGGAAACGCCGCTCCGACATTAGAGCAACAGAGCAATCATTCATCGAACAATTGGCGAGCACAATCTGCGGCGGCGGAAATCTAGGCCTAGGTGATAGCAAACCTCAATCGCGCTTTGCTTTACCGCAGGAATTTGCAAACGCCCCGAGCATGGAAAACTGCCAGAAAGGATTTCAATGTTAAACCCATCAATAGCGGCGCCCAAGTATAGCGCGCCTATCGAAGCCGACGCCCAAGCTGTGATCGGGATAGTTCAAAAGGAGTGAAGAAATGGCGACGCAACGACTCTGGGTACTGGTTGAAGGCCCTGGACCTGGTGACTCCGAGTTTTTGGGTCGCTGGCTGCTGGCAGCAGTTGAAGCTGATCGAGTGCTAATGGACCAATTCAGAACGAAGCCCACGCTCAAACAACAGATCAGTAGGATTGAGATCGCCCACGAATTTTCCTTCTCGCCGGCAGCTACCAAGTGCCTCGAGCTTCTCATGAAGAACCTGACTTGTTTCTCGCTGTCGATGTTTGATGAATGGGGCGAGGTTTTTACCGTAATGGCCGAACTCGGCTTCTTTTGCTTAACCGGTGACCGCTACCAGATGACCGTTCCGCAAGCGATCATTGGATCAAAAATCGAAGCCGCTCTCCTAAGGCTCGCGGCTACCGAAGATCAGCAGTATTACCTACATCCGGAGCAACTCGTCACTTGCCTCGGGAAACAGGACGCCCAAAACTGGCAACTCAGGCTAGAACATCTACCATGGATGCAGCGGGTCGCGGATCGTGCGCTTCTTTTGGGAGAGCCTATCCTACAAGAGTAGGCACTGCCTTCAACAACCCTCTTATTCGGCAACTGTCTCCAGACAGAAATGGGACAGTCGAACAGGCGAGGTTTCGCGCCCGCGGGTCGGGCGGGTTGAAGGTTGCGGCCTTCAGCAAATCGGCACCGAGAAGCCGCGGATTCGTAACCTGCCCGCAAGAACCTTTCTGTCGAATTGGGTGATCTTTTTGTCCTTGCAACCTCAGCGTTGAGCGCCGAATTTAGCGACGGCGGAATGCTGGCAATGAGCCATATCTTTTCTCTGAGGGGTTGTTCTCACAGCGATCATTGCTTCTTACTCCGCGATCTTCACGAATCCCTGCCGGACGAGCTGTATCGTTCTCGCCATGGCGTCGATGTTGTTAACCTGGATGGCTGGAAGCAAGTCCTCGTTTCCCCAACCGTGGGACTTTGCGGTCGCACCGCAAAGTTTGACCTTCATACCGCGCTTTTGCAGATCGGAAATGAGCCCCTTCTAGGGATTGCCTGTCGTGATGTTGCGGTCTGCATTGCGAGTTATCAAGACTACGGGGTGATTGTGATGGGGCCTACAATCTAATCCGCGACGGATAGGGTGGCGCACTTAGGCAAGCAAATTAGCGCCTGCGGATGTCATCCCAATCATTGAAGATTTGTAAGGCTGTTTTCGGTAACGTCTTCTTGCGGTAAAGGCTGCTTCCGGCACGACTTACTACGGTGAACGATCCATGCCGATCCTTAAGAACCCCAAACATGAGCGCGTCGCACAGGAGCTTGCCAAAGGACGCTCTGCTGCTCAGGCGTACATTGAGGCAGGCTACAAAGCCAATAGGCACAACGCCTCCGCTCTAGCCCGGACGCAACCCATTGAAACCCGGGTTTCGGAGCTGCTTGAAAGGCGCGAAAGGGCGGATGCGAAAGCGACCGAGAAGGCCGTGGAGAAGCTGGCGCTGTCCAAAGAGTGGGTCATAGGCAAGCTGATCGAGAACGTTGAGCGTGCGCTTCAAGCCCGGCGCGTGGGTGGCGAAGAGGGGAAAGAGCAGGGCGAATACCAGTACCAGGGAAGTGTCGCGAACCGCGCGCTGGAACTGCTTGGCAAAGAGCTGGGCATGTTCATTAACCGCAAGGAGGTCGGCACGCCGGGCGAGTTCGAAAGTATGACGGACGAAGAACTTGAAGCCTGCATTGCAGAGCTTATGCCCGGCGGAAAAGCTGAAGCTCGGGAGCGCGAAGGATCGGGAACTACGCCGCTCAAAAAGGGAGTGCGAAAGCCTCACTGAGTTCTGAGGCAAGCGTCCCATGAGCCCAACGAGCGTGATGACGAGTCCGAAAGGCTCGGCCATTTTGGTGGACGAATCAGATTCGACGTCATCGTCCCACTCGGGCAATGAGCGGCGAGGTCGCGTGCTTGGTTGGCCAGGCCCGGTGGGTACTTACGGCCTCACCGGGCCGCATGATTTGGCGGCCTTATGTTGTCGCCTTGTTTCTCACTCAGCCGGAACGCTGACCGGATGGCGCAATTCCGCAAGAGATTGGCGAAGAATTTGGAATGCAGAGGACAGGAATAGTCCGGCCATCAACGCGGCAACTATGAGATCGGGCCACTTGGACGCTGTGAGCCATACGGCGCCTGCAGCAACCATAACTGCAACGTTGCCGATGGCATCATTGCGTGAGCAGAGCCAAACGGACCGCACGTTGGCGTCGCCATCCTTGTATTTCATCAGCAACAGCACGCTGAGGATGTTCGCAGCAAGGGCGAGAAAACCAATCGCGCCCATCAATTCGGCCCGCGGAACGCCCAGAACAAGTACGTAATACGCGGTCGACCCAAAGACCCACACACCCAAGGAAAAGCGTGAATCCCTTAAAAAGGGCTGCCTTGGCCCGAGTGGCCGCCGCCGTCCCGATTGCTGCAAGCGTGATCCCGTAGGTTAGGGCATCGCCTAAAAAGTCCAACGCGTCGGCCTGCAGCGCGTTCGATCTCGCCAGATGACCGCCTGCTGTTTCGAGGAGAAACATGCCTGCGTTGAACGCGATTACGGCCCATAGCCGTCGCTTGTAGTCGGGGGAAAGGCCCTCGAACTTCGCATCGCTGCCGCAACAGCCACCGCAACTGGCCATGCCAACCTCCGTCGCCCCTATGTGGGCCGATTTGATGCTACACAATCACCTCAGATACGTTTGTCAGTACGAGGGTCGCCTAGCCATCCTCGTCCGGATGCACCCACGAATGGAGCAGGAGGATGCCGAGGTCGTCGAAGCTCGGTAGGCACAAGACAGTCCGTTTGAATTCGGGGGCGGCGGTTTAGCGTAGGCAAGCACCCTGTCTGTCAGGGCGCCTTTACGAGGCGCCTAGCGCGCAGGGTCTGGATTGACCCCGACAACCCGAAACTGTCGCACGGACTGGTACCTCGCAGAGAAGTGAACGCAAGCGGCCGCCTCATTGTGGGAATGTGCCACCCCATGGACGCGCCGCGATTCCTGCATTTCCTATTTGCCTCGCTGATCTCGATCGGATTGGCGATCGCGCCCTTTGCCGGCTCAGCGGCGGCGGTACACGCGGCGTCCGACGTCGGCATGGCGCAAATGGCGGACATGTCTGGCGACATGCCGTGCTGTCCCGAAAAGCAGAAGCAGAACGACTGTCAGGACTGCCCATTGCTTGCGATCTGCATGGCCAAGGTGATGCGGATCGAGCCCTCGAATGACTTGCCGGTTCACTTGGCCAGTTCACGGACCCTTCGACCTCTCGACGAGCCGGCCGTCGCCAGTTTGATGCGGCCCCCTCCGGACCACCCACCTCGAACCATCGTCTGACCGGCGATACGCGCCGGATTGCTGCACTTGCGCGCCCTCCGGGGGGCGAGCACGTCGTCGCACGCCGCCCCGGCGGCTCATAAGACATTCGAGGAAAAGAACACATGAAGACTTCCACTGCCGCGCGTGCGCTCGCCGCCGCGCTCGTCGGCCTTTCGATCGCTGGCGCGCCGAAGTTCGCCTTTGCCGACATCAAAGACTATGAATTCCAGCTCGTCGAGCCGACCGTCCAGGCTGGAGCCGACAAGGTCGTCAGCGTTCGGCTGGTGAACAACAAGACCGGCAAGCCGGTACCGGACGCCGTCATCTTCGCGACCCGCCTGGATATGGGTCCCGACGGCATGCAGGAAATGGCGACCAAGGTGACGCCAGTGCCGGGGACGGAGCCAGGAACTTACCGGTTCAAGGCGAACTTCAGCATGGAGGGGCGCTGGCAGCTTTCGCTCGGTGCAAAGGTCCAGGGTGAGACCGGCACAGTCGAGAGCAAGCTCGTCATCACGGCGCGGAAATGACCCGCGGCGCCACCATAGCCACCACCGCCGTGGCGTTGATCGCTGCGGCGGGCGTCAGCTTTGCCGTCGGCGTGGAGCGGCTCGCCACGATGGCGCACGCGGCGGCGGATGGCCGCGCGGCGATCTACTATCAGGACCCGGACGGCAAGCCCGCATATTCGCTGACGCCAAAGAAGACGACGGACGGCCGCGATTATCGTCCCGTTCCCGCCGGTGCGGACGTCAGTTTCGACGATCCTGCACCCGCCGCGCCAGCACCGACGGCCAGCGCCGAACGCAAGATCAAATATTACCGCAACCCGATGGGGCTGCCGGATACGTCGCCGACGCCGAAGAAGGACTCGATGGGGATGGACTACATCCCCGTCTACGAAGGCGAGGATAGCGACGACGGGTCGATAAAGCTGTCACCTGGAAAAATCCAGCGCACCGGCGTCAAGTCCGAGTCTGTGGGGCGCAGGGTGATCCACACGATTGTCCGTGCTCCGGGGACCATTCAGCTCGACGAGCGGCGCGTTTCGGTCATCGCGATGCGATCCGAAAGCTTCGTCCTGAAGGTCGCCGACGTCACCACCGGGTCGCACGTCGTCAAGGGCCAGCCCTTGATGGAGGTGTATAGCCCCGCGATTTCATCCGCGGCCGCCGAGTACCTCGCGACCATCACATCCAAGACGACCAGCGGCAACACTTCGTACAGCCAGGGATCGCGGCAGAGGCTGGTGAACCTCGACGTTCCGGAGGCCGTAATCGCGGCTATCGAAAAAAGCCGAAACGTTCCGACCTCCATACAGTGGACCGCTCCGCGCGACGGCATCGTTCTGGAGCGGAGCGCGGTGGAGGGAATGCGCGTCCAGCCGGGCGGTGTCCTGTTCAGGATCGCCGATCACTCGGTGATCTGGGCACTGATCGACGTCGCCGAGCGCGACCTTGGCGAGATATCGCTTGGTCAACGTGTCACCGTGAGGGCCCGAAGCTTTCCCGGACGCGACTTCCCGGGAAAGGTCGACGTCATCTACCCGGAAATCAACAAGGAAACACGCACGGCCCGCATTCGTGTCGAACTGCAAAATCCGGACCTCGTGCTGCTTCACGACATGTACGTCGATGCCGCAATCGACACGGGAAGTTCCGAGCCCGTGCTTGCCGTTCCCGACAGCGCTGTACTCGACAGCGGCAGTCGCCAGGCGGTTCTGGTTGACAAGGGTGAGGGCCGGTTCGAGCCGCGAGAGGTGAAGCTCGGCCATCGCGGCGGCGGCTATGTCGAAATACGCGACGGCCTCAACGAAGGCGAAGCGGTCGTGACCTCGGCCAACTTCCTGATCGATGCGGAGAGCAACCTCAAGGCGGCGCTGAAGGGCTTTTCCGCAGCAGGCAGTGTGCACGACACATCATCGTCCACCAGCGGCATGGGGGGCCGGCCATGATCGCCCGCGTCATCGCCTGGTCGGCACGCAACCTCTTGCTGGTGCTGTTCGGCACCGGCTTTGCCGCCGCGGCCGGGCTCTACGCGCTGCTGCACCTGCCGCTCGATGCCATCCCGGACCTCTCCGATACCCAGGTGATCGTCTACACGGAATATCCGGGCCAGGCGCCGCAGGTGATCGAGGACCAGATCACCTATCCCCTGACAACCGCGATGCTGACGGTGCCGAAATCGAAGGTCGTGCGCGGTTTCTCATTCTTCGGCGTCTCCTTCGTCTATGTGATCTTCGAGGACGGCACGGACATCTATTGGGCGCGCTCGCGGGTTCTCGAATTTCTCAACGCCGCGGCCGCGCGGATCCCGGCCGGCGTGACGCCGACCATCGGCCCGGACGCGACCGGCGTCGGCTGGGTCTACCAATACGCCGTGATGTCGAAGGAGCTGAACCTCGCCGAGACCCGCGCGATCCAGGACTGGAATCTCAAATTCGCCCTCGCCAAGGCCGAAGGCGTGGCCGAAGTCGCAAGCGTCGGGGGTTTCGTCCGGCAGTACAACGTCATCCTCGATCCGCAGCGCATGCGCGACCGCGGCATCACCATGCAAAGGATGCGCGAAGCGATCCGCGCAAGCAATGCCGACGTCGGCGGCCGCACCGTCGAGCTCTCGGAATTCGAGTACGTCATCCGCGGCAAGGGCTATCTTAAGAGCATAAACGACCTCGGCAACATCGTGCTGAAGGTGAGCGACGGCACGCCAGTGCTCTTGCGCGATGTCGCACGGGTCGAACTTGGCCCGGACGAGCGGCGCGGCATCACCGAGCTCAACGGCGAGGGCGAGGTTGCCGGCGGCATCGTCCTGCAACGCTTTGGGGTCAACGCGCTCGACGTCATCGAGAACGTCAAAAAGCGTTTCAAGGAGATCGCCAGCAGCCTACCGAAATCAGTCGAGATCGTGCCGGTCTATGACCGTTCTAACCTGATCTATGCGGCCATCGACACGCTCAAGCACACCCTGTTCGAGGAGAGCGTCGTCGTCGCGCTAGTCTGCATCATCTTCCTGCTACACGTCCGCAGTGCGCTGGTCGCAATCCTGATGCTGCCGGTCGGCGTGCTGATGGCGTTCGGCGCCATGAAGCTTCTGGGAATCGGCTCCAACATCATGAGTCTCGGCGGCATCGCGATCGCGATCGGCGCGATGGTGGATGCCGCCATCGTCATGATCGAGAACGCCCACAAGCATCTCGAGCGGGCCGAGCCCGGGCAGTCGCGCGTCGCGATCCTAATTGATGCCGCCGCCGAAGTCGGGCCAGCGCTGTTCTTCAGCCTGTTGATCATCACCGTTTCGTTCATGCCGATCTTCACGCTGGAATCGCAGGAGGGCCGGCTGTTCAGCCCGCTCGCCTTCACCAAGACATTTGCGATGGCGGCCGCTGCGCTGCTGTCGGTCACGCTCGTGCCGGCGCTGATGGTGATCTTCGTCCGCGGCAAGATCGTCCCGGAGCACAAGAATCCGATCAACCGCTTCCTGATCTGGATCTACCGTCCCGTCATCAAGGGCGTATTGCGCGCCAAGACGCTTGTTGTGCTGCTTGCCCTCGCGATCCTCGCCGCGAGCATGTGGCCGGCCCGCCAGCTCGGCACCGAGTTCATGCCGAACCTGAACGAGGGCACGTTGCTCTATATGCCGACCACGCTGCCCGGCATCTCCGTCACCAAGTCCGCTGAGCTGATGCAGACCCAGGACCGCATCATCCGCTCGTTTCCGGAAGTCGCGTCCGTCTACGGGAAAGCCGGACGCGCCGCGACCGCCACCGATCCGGCGCCCTCGGAAATGTACGAGACGGTGATCAATCTCAAGCCGAAGCAAGAATGGCGCCCGGGCGTCACGGTCGACAGCCTGATCGCGGAGATGGACAAGGCGCTGCAATTCCCCGGTGTCTCCAACGCCTGGACCATGCCGATCAAGGCCCGCATCGACATGCTCTCGACCGGCATCCGCACGCCTGTTGGCGTCAAGGTGATCGGCACCGACCTTGTCGAGATCGACCGTCTGGCCAAGCAGATCGAGCAGGTCCTCAAAGCGGTGCCGGGGACGTCGTCGGCCTATGCCGAGCGCGGCATCGGCGGCTATTATCTCGAGATCACCCCGGACCGCACGGCGCTCGCGCGCTACGGCATCATGGTCCAGGACGTGCAGGATACGATCGCGACCGCGCTGGGCGGACAGACGGTGACGACGACGGTCGAGGGCCGGCAGCGCTTCACCGTCAACATGCGCTATCCGCGCGATCTCCGCGACAATCCGAAAGCGATCGGAAGCGATATCCTGGTGCCGATGCCGGCGGGCGGCGCGGTGCCGCTCGGCGAGGTCGCGACCATCCAGCCGGCGCGCGGGCCGACTTCGATCCGCACCGAGAACGGACAGCTTGCGACCTACATCTATGTCGACATCCGCGACCGCGACCTCGGCGGCTACGTCGCCGACGCCCAGCGTGCGGTGCAGGCCAGCATCCAGTTTCCGCCGGGGTATTATGTGATGTGGAGCGGCCAGTACGAATATCTCGAGCGCGCGACGGCCCGCCTGAAGATCGTCGTGCCGGCGACGCTCGTGATCATCTTCCTGCTGCTCTACCTCAACTTCCGCTCCGTCACCGAGACCATGATCGTCATGCTGTCGCTGCCGTTCGCGCTGGTCGGCGGCCTCTGGCTGATGTGGTGGCTCGGCTTCAACCTCTCGGTCGCCGTCGCCGTCGGCTTCATCGCGCTCGCGGGCGTCGCCGCCGAGACCGGCGTCGTGATGCTGATCTATCTCAGCCAGGCGCTGGCCGAGATCAGGGAACGTCGCGCCGCCGAGGCACGCGCGTTGACCCGATCAGACCTGCGCGATGCCATTATGGAAGGCGCGGTCGAGCGCGTGCGGCCAAAGATGATGACGGTGGTCGCGATCATGGCCGGCCTGCTGCCGATCATGTGGAGCACCGGCACCGGCTCCGAAATCATGCAGCGGATCGCGGTGCCGATGATCGGCGGCATGGTCTCCTCGACCCTGCTGACGCTGATCGTGATCCCCGCGATCTTCGGATTGGTGAAGGGATTGGGGCTGAAGAACGAGGACGATTTATCGACGCCGGCGCCGCCTATCGCCCCTGAGGCACCGCGAACTGCTTCGGAGCTGGTCAAATGAGCGAAGTTGGGCCCGCTGCAAAGACTGTAACCAAACCCACCGTTTCGCCGAACTAACGAGATAGCAGGCATGACGCGCCTCGAACCCGAACTCAAGGCGCTGATGCTTGCGAGCCTGGACGGTAACGCGGCGTCGCACCGCGCACTGCTCGACCGGCTGAGCCGTCGGTTGCGTGCCTATTACAAGGCAAGGCTCGCCGCGGTCGGCAGAGGGATGGCGGAAGCCGAAGATCTGGTCCAGGAAGCGATATTAGCGATCCACCTTAAGCGGCATACCTATGATCCGCGGGAACCGCTCACACCTTGGGTGCATGCCATTGCGCGCTATAAGCTGATCGACTTTCTGCGTCGGAACCGCGCCTCACTGGCTGAGGTTCCGATCGACGAGGCGGATGAGTTTTTGGCGGCGCATGATGACAATGCGGATGCCGAAAGTTCCTATGATATCCGGCGGCTGATGCATCGGCTGCCGGAAGGCATGCAGTGTGCGATTGAGGCCGTGAAACTCGACGGGCTGAGCGTCGCCGAAGCTGCGAGAAGATGCGGCCAGTCGGAGTCAGGCGTAAAAGTCAATATTCACCGCGGGCTCAAAGCGCTTGCTGCGTTGATTGCTCGGGAAACCCGAACATGAAGACCGACGACCTGGTAGCACTTCTCAGCACGAATCTGGAGCCGGCTGACCGCAATGTGGTCGTTCGTGCGGTCTATATGGCGGTTGCCGGCGGGGCTGTCGCGACCCTCGCCATTGCTTTTGCCGGCCTGGGCTTCCGCCCCGACCTGACGACAGGCCGCGCGCTGATCTATCTCGCGATCAAGCTGGCTTTCGCGATCGGGGTCGTCGGTCTCGCGACGATCTATCTGACGCGGCTGGCGCGCCCCGGTGGGGAGCGAAGGACGTCGCGCTTCCTTATCGCCGCGCCGTTCCTCATCATTGTGGCTCTCGCCGCAGTCAGTCTTGGGTTCGCACCCCAGGCGCATTGGGAGCAGATGATCGCAGGTGACCAATGGCTGGAATGCCTCCTCTCCATTCCGATCATTGCGATCGTTCCCTTTGCCGTTTCAATTTGGGCCGTGCGCAAGGCAGCACCTACGAATCTCGTGCGCGCGGGCGCTTTCGCCGGTCTCGTCGCGGGGGGCGTGAGCGCGATGGCTTACGCACTCCACTGCACGGACGATTCGCTGCCGTTCATTGCGCTCTGGTACGGTGGAACGATTGTGCTGTGCACCCTCGCGGGTGCGGCACTGGGGCCGCGGCTGTTGCGTTGGTGAGCAACTTGTTGGGTCGATTTCACGTCGCTGTGAGGATGTAACCGGCTGAAATTTGGCTTCGAACTCACGGTTAGAAGCGCGCATTTTGGTGCTTCCAACATCGTGGAGCCGGGACATGTCAACCAGACACCTTCGCACTCTTTCTCTCTTGTTGCCGCTCGTGGCGTTTTCTGCAACCGCGCATGCGGGATCAACCATTACCGACAAGAGCTATTGGCCGAACGAGGCCAGGCAAAGCAGCCCGATCAGGGCGGTCCCGCAAACGGGTCCGTATGCTGCGTTCGCCTACGATCGAGCAGGATCACGTTTTGGGGCCGCCGCCACCCTCGAATCGGGGCCGCAATACCAGGGCGGCCCGAAGGGCCGCTGATATCTGCACATGACGTTGCGGATCGGCAATGACGTCCGCAATGCCAATCGCGTTAGCCTTCATCGCAAACAGGAAAGGGTATTCCCATGACCTTGAACCCTGACAACGTCGTTACGGACCGAAATTCAACGAGCGCGACGCTGAGTAGCTTTTTCGTTCGCTGCCGGATGCCGCTGTATCTCGTCCTCGCCGCGGCAACTTCCCTGAGCGTCGTCTGGAACTGGAATTGGCTGACGGGAGCCGAGGTATTTCGCATCATGGCAGCGCTGCCGTGCACGTTCATGATGCTGATGTGTATGAGGCGCGCGTCTTGTAGGTAAACTCAAGGCCGCTTTGCGCCGCATGTCCGAGGTGAGATCATGATGGACAACTTGATGCCTGGGATGATGTGGGGCATGGACCTCATCTGGTTGCTCGTCGTGATCGTCTTGATCCTTGCGGCGGCCGCATTGATCAAATACCTCCGTACGGCGGAGCAAAGGTCGGCGATGAACAAGCTCGTCATCGCCGCGCTCTCGACGGTCGCTCTGCTTTCTTCCGCACTTGGCGAGCCCAGCGACGCTGCAAGAGGCGAGCACGACTTTCGCGCATGTGCGCCATGCCATTCGCTTGAGCCCGATCGCAACATGACAGGTCCCAGCCTTGCCGGTCTGTGGGGGCGCAAAGCCGGGTCGCTGCCGAGTTTCGAGCGCTATTCAGATGCGCTCAAATCCTCCGGCATTATCTGGGACGACCGCTCGCTCGACGGATGGCTGACGGATCCCGGTCGTATGGTGCCCGGCAATGAAATGCCCTTCAACGGCATCCAGGACGCCGGCGCGCGCGGCGACCTCCTCGCTTTTCTGAAGGAGGCAACCCGGCCGGGTGCCGCGCCGCAACAGACAGCGCAAGAAGGAGGCACGGGCGGGATGATGGGCGGCGGTCCTGCCCCAAATTTGAAAAGCCTGGAGTTGAACATGCAGGTGAAGGCGATCACCTATTGCCACGAGACCTATCGAGTGACGACGGCCGATGGCAAGATACATGCTTTCTGGGAACGTAATCTGCGCCTGAAGACAGACTCCGGCAAGGATGGTCCGCAAACTGGCGCGCCGGCCCTGGTGCCCGCTGGGATGATGGGCGACCGGGTAGATGTGATTTTTGCGGCCCCCGGAGAGATCAGCAAGATAATCGAACCGCGGTGCTGAGCGCCCGTCAGTTGCTGAACTCTCAAGAGGATCCAGCGCGGACTGGCCGCGCAAACTATCGTCAATGGCCGAAAGCTTTAACCTACAACAGCCAGGAGCGATCGATGGGTTTCTACAACGATATCATCCTGCCGAGGCTTTGCGATCTTGCGATGCGCAACAAGCAACTCCTGCCTTTCCGCGAACGCGTGATCGGCGCCGCCGAAGGCCGCGTGCTGGAGATCGGCGTGGGCTCGGGCCGCAACCTGCCGTTCTATCGATCGCCCGTGAAAGAAATACTGGCCCTCGAGCCTTCTCCGAAGCTTGTCGCCATGGCTCGCGGAGCAGCGGATTCGGGCGTGCCCGTCCATTTCTTAGAAGTTTCTGCTGAAAGCATTCCGCTCGACGATGGCACCATCGATACCGTGGTGACGACCTGGACCTTATGTTCGATTCCGCAGGCCGCCACGGCACTGGCGGAAATGAGGCGCGTCTTGCGACCGGGCGGCAAGCTCCTGTTCGCCGAGCACGGCCTGGCGCCCAGTGAGAGCGTGCGTTGGTGGCAGGACAGCTTGACGCCGGCATGGCGACGTATCAGCGGCGGCTGTCATCTCAACCGGCCGATCCGCTCCATGATCGAGGACGCAGGATTCGGCATCGAGCGGATCGAGACCGGCTATATACCCGGGCCGAAGCCTATGACTTTCATGTACGAAGGCAGCGCGCGGCCGCAGTAGCACCGAAGAAAGTCCGGATACGGCGGTGAAAGATGAGGACAACATGGATCACGCTCACACCCATGAGCATCTGCATCAACAGCCACACCGAGCGCGCGAACATTCCGCCGCCGGGATAGCAGGCGCAATGCATGCACATGCCGGACATGGCGATCATGGAGCGATGGTGGCCGATTTTCGCCGCAGATTTTGGCTATGCCTTGCACTGACGCCACCTGTTCTGTTGCTGTCGCCGATGATCCAGCACGGGCTGGAGCTGGGCGATGCGCTCAGGTTTCGCGGCGATGGTCTCGTGCTCTTCGCGCTTGCGACGGTCGTGTATGTTTATGGCGGCAGGCCGTTCCTGACCAGCTTCTTGCCTGAACTCAGGAACCGCGAGCCGGGCATGATGACGCTCATCGCGGTCGCGATTTCGGTCGCCTTTTTCTATTCAGCGGCGGTGACTTTCGGCCTTCAGGGCGAGCCCCTTTACTGGGAAGTGGTGACGCTCATCGACGTCATGCTGCTCGGCCATTGGCTCGAGATGCGTTCGGTCATCGGAGCATCGCGCGCCTTAGAGGAATTGGTCCGGCTGCTGCCGGACGCTGCCCTGAAGCTCGATGCGCAAGGTAATATGCAGGAAGTTCCGGTTAGCTCCTTGCAGTCGGGTGATCGGCTGCTCATCCGGCCAGGCGCAAAGATTCCAGTCGACGGCGCGATCACGGAAGGAGAATCCTCTTTCAACGAGGCAATGTTGACGGGAGAGTCCGTTCCCGTCTTGAAGAAGCCCGGAGATCTCGTAATCGGCGGCGCCATAAACGGGTCTGGCGCGGTGACGATCGAAGTCAGGGCCACGGGCGAGAAGACCTATCTTTCGCAGGTCATCGAGATGGTCAAGCAGGCTCAGGCGAGCCGTTCGCGCACCCAGGACGTCGCCAACCGCGCCGCGGGCTGGCTGACATACATCGCCCTGATCGCCGGCTTCGGTTCATTGGGCTTTTGGTTGCTCGCCGGCCAACCCTACGAATTCGCCGTCGAGCGCATGGTGACCGTGATGGTCATAGCCTGTCCGCATGCACTCGGGCTTGCCGTGCCGCTGGTCGTCGCCGTCAGCACAACGCTCAGCGCCGGAAACGGTCTGCTGATCCGCGAGCGGGCTGCCTTTGAAAGGGCGCGCGATCTTACGGCGGCGGTATTCGACAAAACCGGGACTTTGACGGAAGGCCGGTTCGGCGTGAGTGACATCGCCGTACTGGCGAATGGAAACGAGGCAGAGGAGCTGCGCTTCGCCGCATCTGCCGAAAGCCAGTCCGAACATCCGATCGCGCAAGGTATCGTGGCGGCTGCAAAGGAACGCGGCATCGCCGTTCCTCGTCCGGCCAACGTCCGCGATATCACGGGTGAAGGGATCGTCGCCGTCGTGGAAGGACAGGAGGTCGGCGTCGTCAGCCCTGGATATCTCATAAGGCTAGGCCGGATCATAGACGATCCGCGTCTGCGTGAACTCCAGGCGCAAGGCAAGAGCGTCGTGGTCTTGCTTCGCGCTGGCGAACCGCGCGCACTATTCGCGCTGGCCGACATCGTGCGACCGGAATCCCGGGAGGCGGTGGCCCAACTAAAGAAGCTTGGAATAAGTCCGATCATGCTGACCGGGGACGCGGAAGGAGTCGCTAAGGCTGTTTCCGCCGAACTCGGAATCGACGAATACATTGCGGAGGTACTGCCCGATCAGAAGGCCGCAAAGATCAAGCAACTGCGTGACCGCGGCTTGCGCGTTGCCATGATCGGCGATGGCATCAACGATGCTCCCGCACTTGTCGAGGCCGATCTTGGAGTCGCGATCGGCGCGGGCACGGATGTGGCGGTGGAATCCGCTGATGTGGTGTTAGTCCGAAATGATCCGAGAGACGTGGCCGCGATCCTCGGCCTGTCCCGCGCAACTTACGCGAAAATCGTGCAAAACCTGATCTGGGCGACCGCTTACAATGCGGTTGCCATCCCCATGGCGGCCGGTATCACCTTCGGTACCGGTTTCATGATGACGCCCGCGCTTGGGGCAGGCCTTATGTCGGCGAGCACAATCATCGTGGCCATCAACGCACAACTGCTTCGGTTCTATCGAAAGAAAATTGAACTCACCCGCCCTCCGGCGCTGATGACAACTCGTGCGTCGTACGTGAAAGCGCGGTAATCCCCGATAGAATCGAACTGTGGTCCTTTCCGAACATCATCGAGATGCGGCGCAAACTGTATTGAGAGAATAAAAGGCGGACGGTCGCCTATGCGTCCTTGCGTCTGTCGTTGCGATTGATCGTACGATCTTCAGGAACTTAATACGACACTGCCAAACGGACAAAGTGTGATCCGACGTGCCACTGATCCCCGGCACAATTCCCATTGTCACTTGATGTTCCGGCCAAGCAATGAAAGGCAGGGCCACTTTGGTGAGGGTGTCAGTTGCGACGTGGTCCGTTAGTCACCGCTCTACTCGAGCAACGAGCGGCGGGGTCGCGTCTTTGGTTGGCCACGCCAGGAAAAATAAACCTATCCAGCAGGCAAGATTTAAGAGGATAAAGAGGCTGAGGAGAGAACGGCGGCTCATTTGCGATCCCAAATTCCGAGGTAGCCTTTGATCTCGAGTGGCTCGTCACAGAGATCAGGACGCTCCGTAGCGTTCAGTCGACTTTCCTGGGCGAATAGATGCCAGACGCGCTCGCGATGCCGGGCACGGTGCGCTCGGGGACGTGCGAGGCGAGAAGCTCGGCGACTCGGCTGAGGTGGCCGAGGTCATCACCGTTCCGTCCGCCGGTGCGTTGGATCTCGAACCGCGAGGTGGTTTTCTGGCGCGCCAATATGCTGGCGGCTTTCCGCAGAGCCTCGCCCATGTCCGCCGCGTTGACGAGACCGACGAGTTCGCGCTCGCCCTCAGTGGTGTCGAAGAACTTGTAGGTAAATAGTTCGGGGGCCATTGTCGCCCTCCTAGTCCAGGGACTGCCGATTGCAGAGCGGCCGATGCGCCACGGCGCAAAAGTCGTTACCGTGTGTTGCAGATGACCTCTGGCCCGAGACGCTGACAGCGCGTCGTCGTGGACGGCGGTGAGGCGGCTGACGCCGCAATCCCAACTCCGGCCGCAGCAATTCCAAGCCTATGGGCGTGCCGTGCTTCGCGCGTTTGCTGCTGGATCAGCCGGCAATTCGAATATTCCGGCGTTCCGAATCGGGCGCCAATTGACTGGCAATGGGCGTCATCCTGCTGGGCAAGCTTTTCAGGACCAGCGATGGCGTCGCCGACAATTGAGCCGGCGCACGCCCCAAGCGTTGGGGCGAGCCCAACGAGGACGGAGAATACCAAGATCCGCAAATTCAGCCCTCTGCACTGAACCGGCTGGTGCCGGGTGGTTGAAATTCAGCAGCAGAGGTGCTGACCCCCAATATTGCCACCGCACCGGGAGCGACCCGGTGTTGCTACTAGTGGGTATTTTTGGAGCCACCCGGCGTAAGCCGTTTTACCTCTGCTGCCTTCTCTGCGCATCAGCGGATTTCACGCCACCAATGCGACGGCGGAACCTATTTGAGTAATTTGCCGGCGTAAAGCCAGCCACGGGAACTTGATCTGTGAGCTACCGTTGCTAATCGCGCTCGGAAACGAGGTGTGGTCGATCTTGTGCGACCCAAATTGTCGCCATCCCGCCGCTGACCAAAGAGTAGGACCAGCGCGCGGTCAAGACATTCGCTTCCGTCGACGTCCACGCTTCGCCTCTACGCCATTAGTCGCGCGGCCTGCGAGTCTATCCAGCATCGAGGCCACAGCGGAGGCGGAATAGGCTTTTCCGCGCGGCGTGGTGAACCCCTGAGATGCAAGCTCAGTGGAGATCTGGCGCAATGATAGCCGCGGACGCTGCTCACTCAACTCGCGGGCGCACCTCACCAGCTCGGGCTCCTTCTCGGCATAGGTCTTGCGGCCTTCTACTTTGCCGACCTCTTTCCGCTTGCGGTCTCGCGCCGCCCGCAACTTCGCGACCGTTGTGGCCTTGTCGAATTGCGCTATAGCGCCCAGAACCTGTCGGACGAGCACCGCTGTTGGCGTATCCTCAACGAAAAAGTCCGGGGCGCTGGCGGGAACCAGCATCACGCCGAGTCGCTTCAAGTAGTCATGGCCGGCGAGCTGCACGGCCAAGTCGCGGGCGAAGCGATCTGGGCTTTCAACGATGATTGTGCGGACGCCGTTGCTGGCGATCCGATCGAGCATAGCCGAGAAGCCAGGACGCGCTGTGACCGGATCGGCGCCCCTAACAGCAGCATCATAAAACCAATCAACGATCTCGTAGCCAGCCGCCCTAGCGTAGCCTGCGATGGCTGCCCTTTGGCGGCGTTCGCTGTCCTTACCCTCGCCAACGTTTGCGGCGCTGCTGGTCCGCATATAGGCCACCGCTTCAACAAGTTTCTTTCGTTGTACCAAGATGTTACCGCTATTTTGTACTGAATTCTTGAGAAAACAGTACAGCAGGCGGGGGATTTCCTCAAGGTACGGTCAGCATGCGAGGTCGTCTGCTCGATCGGCAGATCAGAGGGGTTGGCCCCCCTTGGCGAACCGATCCACGAACTCGGCAGCGCGTCGGTCGGTAAGCCTCCGAGAAAAGGCGCCTTGCGGCGAGCCGACCTGATGGTTGAGAACTGTACGTATGGACAGCCATACAATCAGTGCGCTGAATCGACTTGAAGTGGTTGAGACAGGCCGGCGGCGGCGCTGGTCTGAAGAGGAGAAGGCGCGGATTGTTTTGGAAAGCCTGTCCGAGCCGCGCCTCGTTGCGGCGAGGGCGCGGCAATACGGCTTATCGCGTTCTCTGCTGGTGACTTGGCGAAGGGCCTTCGCTGCGAACCGGACCAAATCCGAGACTGCCTTTGTCAGGGCGGTTGTGGCTGAAAGTGAGCCTGTGGCGTCGCCGGCAGTTCCATCGCGGAGCGTGGCGGCACATTCAACCGAACGTCGGGTAGAGATCGAGCTGACTGGCGGGAGGCGCGTTATTGTCGACTCCGGCATCGACGTTGCGGCACTTCGCCGGATCATCGAGGCTCTGGATCGGCGATGATTCCGGTTCCTACGGGAGTTCGAGTGTGGTTGGCGGCAGGCCATACCGACATGCGCAAAGGCTTCGCCTCATTGTCGTTGCAGGTGCAAGAGGTGCTGCACCGCGATCCGCTGAGCGGTCATTTGTTCTGCTTCCGCGGACGCCGGGGTGATCTTTTGAAGGTGATCTGGCACGATGGCCAGGGAGCATGCCTGTTTACGAAGAAACTGGAGAGAGGTCGTTTTATATGGCCATCGCTGGGGGACGGCGTGGTGTCGATCTCGCAGGCGCAGATGAGCTATCTCTTGTCCGGCATCGACTGGCGCAATCCCCAAGAGTCCTGGCGTCCCACGAGCGTGGGCTGAGAGTTTGTCGTTTGAATTTGCCGGCGAATGTGATTCCATCTGGTTATGGACTCCAGCGCCGACGAGCTGCCGCCTGATCTTGCCGCCGCGCATGCAATGATCCTGGCCGAGCGCGCGGCCAGGCTTGCGGCGGAGACCAAGCTTGCCGAAGCGGCCAACGTTCAGGCGAAGCAATCGAGTGCCGAAGCGCTGATTGCCCACCTCAAGCTCGAGATCGAGAAGCTACGGCGGACGCTTTATGGCACGCGCTCGGAGCGGTCGGCGCGACTGCTCAATCAGCTGGAGCTTGAGCTTGAGGAGCTCGAGGCGGCCGCCACTGAGGATGAACTCGCCGCCGAGAAGGCGGCGGGGAAGACACAGACGGTACGTTCGTTTGAGCGCAAGCGGCCCGTTCGCCAGCCCTTCCCCGACGATATCGAGCGAGAACGCGTGGTCCTTCCGGGCCCGACGCAATGTCCCTGTTGCGGATCGGCCCGGCTGTCGAAGCTCGGCGAAAGCGTGACCTCGACGCTGGAAGAGATCCCGCGCCGGTTCAAGGTGATCGACACGGTGCGGGAGAAGTTCAGTTGCCGGGATTGCGAGACGATCACGCAGCCGCCGGCGCCGTTCCATGCGACGCCACGGGGCTATATCGGACCTCAGCTTCTGGCCACCATCCTGTTCGATAAATTTGGGCAACATCAGCCGCTAAACCGGCAGAGCCAGCGCTTTAAATGCGAAGGGATCGACCTGTCGGTCTCGACGCTGGCGGACCAGGTGGGCGCGGGAGCCTTTGCGGTTAGGCCGATCTTTGAACTGATCGAAGCCTATGTGCTCTCCGCCGACAGGCTCCATGGTGACGACACCACGATCCCGATCCTGGCGAAAGGCAAAGCAGATACCGGCCGGATTTGGACCTATGTCCGCGACGATCGGCCATTCGGCGGGCGAGATCCGCCGGCGGCGCTGTTTTACGCCTCACGTGATCGGCGCGGCGAGCATCCCACACGGCATCTTCAGAACTTCGCCGGTATCCTGCAGGCCGACGCCTATAGCGGGTTCAATGCTCTCTTCGATCCCGGACGCAAGGCGTCGCCGGCGACGCCCGCCTTCTGCTGGGCACATGGCCGAAGGGCGTTCTTCGAACTGGCCGATATCGCCCAGAACGCGCGCCGCGGACGATCGGCGACGGCGATCTCGCCCATTGCGCTGGAAGCGGTTCGTCGGATTGACCAGCTGTTCGAGATCGAGCGCGAGATCTACGGGCTAAGCGCTGAGGAGCGGCTGCGGATCCGCCAGGAGAGAAGCGCCCCGCTGCTCACCGATTTTGAGGCCTGGCTGCGGGCGGAATCTGCCCGGCTCTCCCGTTCTTCCAACGTGATCAAGCCGATCAACTATCTGCTCAACCGGTGGGATGGCTTTGCCCGCTTTGTCCATGACGGAAGGATCTGCCTGACCAACAATGCGGCCGAACGAGCGCTGCGCGGTTTTGCCCTGGGAAGGAAGGCATGGCTGTTTGCCGGTTCTGATCGTGGCGCCGATCGGGCCGCCGTGATGGCGACGCTCATCATGACGGCGCGTCTCAATAACATCGACCCCAAAGCCTGGCTCGCCGACGTCCTCGCTCGTATCGCCGACATGCCGCAAAGCCGGCTGCACGAGTTATTGCCGTGGAACTGGACGCCTATCACGTCGACATCCTCCGCTCAGGCGGCGTAGCCATGCACGTCAATAAAGTTCATGCCGTCTTCACAATACGTCGCGTCGCAAACGACCTCGGCGAAGATGAGGACTGGCTCTGGGACGTGGCCAACGGAATGGACACAGAGGATGGCGTCATCTGGGTTTATGGCACAGGTGACGACAGCGTCATGGCGTTCACCGACTTCGGCATCGAAAACCTGATGGAGCTCATCAGGATGCACAAGGAAAAACGGAAAAACCCGAACTCCTCAAGCGGTGAAATCACTGATCCGCTGTGCGCGGCTTAGCTCGGATGGATACGTCGGTCGAGCCGCGCGCGGTTTTTCACCCGCCAAAATTTCTTTGGGCGATCCCGACTGTTTGTCTTGCGACCGCTGACCATCCAACTCCGTCGGCACATAGCACATGACGCTCCGGCCGGCGGCTCGATAGTGCGTACTTCGCTGCGTGATTGAAAAGGACGGCCGTGACAGCGGTTTAGGCCCTGCGATTTCTTTGTCGTCGCTTAGCACGCGCACCACGGCAGAGCAGAGCTACGGATGAGCGACGATTATCACCACGAACTGCGCAGCCAGCTTAACGACGCAGCCAGTCAAGGGGAATTGGCTCGTCCAGGCGGTGGTGAGCATTAGCCTTAAAAATCTTAAAACACTCTTCTTGGAAGCGCGCAATAGCAGGCGACAAATCTACTGCGTCCACTGAGATAGTTCCTGTGCTGGTGTTATACGAGAACCGAGATCTCGCCGATTTCAAGATGGCCCAAAATTTCGTATTCTGATCAGCGAATTTAGGATTTAACAGCACTATTCCGGTTGCGTACGCATCGCTTGCGTAAGGCACCAAAAAGGTGAAATCCGCCGGCTCGTTTGAATCCGCCCATGCTGTAAAACTAAAATAGGGGGGAGGTTCGGCTTCGGGGCGCCCAGTAGTCGAGCGGGGATCAAAAACTCTTATAAAGGCCATGTACGTGATTGTGGCGTCGGAACACCTGACGGCAAGATCCCCCGTATCGGAGTGAAGCGTGATCACCGTGAGCACGGTGTCCTTTTTGGTGATAGTCCAATCGCCAAAGCGGCCTAAAGTGTCAGAGCCTTCCGGTGCCCACGCTTGCGAATCTAATGGATTTCCAGGATTCACTGTGACGTCGCCTGTCACTTCTCTGCTGGAGCCTGGTTGTTCGGATGTTTCCTTAGGCCACTCCAACAATGATTTCGAAAGCCCGGGCTTGCCTTCGTACCAGCATTTTCGTCCATCGATGAGACGATAGGACCACCATTGCCCGTGCGTATTTGATGGCACCGCGACACTGCATTGTTGTTTCGCCTGCACGGTTGTCATCCCAATCGATGATAACGCTGCAATGCATGCGGCCAGAACAATGGATGGAAACAGCTTCCCGATTTTGACCGCTGAGACACTACCTCGTTGATGCAACCGACTTAAAGCGTGTTGATCAGTCATCGCGTCTTACTCACTAAACCCAATTGCCGCGGACCGCGAAGATAAGAAAATCAAGCCTCTTTTTCGAGACATCCCGATTAAGTTTGCCCATATGGAACCTGAGCGAATGGAGGTGCGGACAAAGGCTTTTTGGGACGGGACGCCGTTGATTGGTTCATCGATCTCAGCGCATCGGAGATCAAAGCCCTCGTGCTCTGCGTTCGCGGGCGAACGTCGCGCAATGCGCCACGCCGTTCAACTTAGTCCGCGAATGCCGGTTCTAGTCCGCGAATGCCGGTTCCGCCATGCCTGCTCCGATATTCGAGGCGCTTCTCGTTGGCGCTAGCCATTGGACGGCAAGCGGCGCGCGGGCCTGCAAGGCGAGTGCGCCGGAACCTACTGGGAGGCCAACAGGGCGACCAAGCCAGGAAGACGTCACGTCCGGTAGTATCTAAGCGCAGTTCTTTACCTTGCTGCGAAAGCGACCGAATTGCTGCGCAGCAGCGAAATGATGCAAGGGTGAAGAGCGTCGTCCTTTCCAATAGACGGCGGCCCTTCGACTTCCGCTATGCTTTGATAGCGACCGAGATCGCGCGGCGGTGCAATATGTCGCGAAGGGCCAAAACCGGAATTACTCTGATCTGCACCCAGCCGGCGCGCTCAGCGTCAATGACAGCCTGCCTGCGCTCTCGTTCCCCCTCTTGGAAGTCCCGCTCGCGGCGGCGCTTGTTGTATGCGGTCATTTTTCTTCTCCATCGAGCGTGGCAAGCAGGCCACGGCAAACGGGACAGGTAACTACCAAATCCTCAGCGTAGAAGGCGCCATCTGCCGGCACGTCCTTGCCGCATAATGTCCAGAACACTCGCTCGCCAGGATGGATATCGGCGCCTTCGCAGGCGTGCACAACATCGTGCTCGTCGCGCCAATAGATCGGCTCGCCGTCGACGGTGCGGAAACTCGCGGCGGGTTCTGGCTCCAACCACTCACCACGTCCGCTCGAGTTTTCGATTTCCTCTTCAAGTATCCGACGCATATTTTGCTCCGTTTTTCTCAGCGCTGCCGCTTGGCCGCGATCAGCGCGAGGCGGGGCTGGTCGTTGAAGTCAAATGCTGACCAGCATCCGTCCTTTGCCCTTGCAATCGGGGCAGGTGAACTCGGGACCTACTTCTTCCGGAGCGAATTTGCCCCAGTTGCCGTCGCCTCCGCATTCGAGGCAAACGATTTCACCAGCGCCACATCCGCGATCGATCACGCTGCGCTCGACGGCGGTGTTGCAGTTGCGCGCGCAATAGATCCGCATCATCCGCGCCATATGACGGGTAGTCCCAGTTCTGCAGCCTTCCTGGCGACATCGTCGATGCTTCCGGAGCGGCACAGGAATTCGGACGCCTCCTCAATCGTGCTGCCGTGCTCAAGGGAAGCCTTGAGATCGACGATATCCATCTCGGTCCACTCTGCGCCGTCGTAAATATCGCCCTTGGCTATCGCAGCAGTGAATGAAATGCTGATGGAGATTGCGACAGCACTCGCGCCGGTGAGGAACGTTCTGCGATCCATCAGAGGTCCTCCCGCAGTCCCTTGAAGAACGGATGCCGCACCTTGCCCTCGGCCGACTTAGCGCGGTACTCGACCTCGGCGAGCAGCTTTGGCTCAACCCAGATGCCCTTGTGAGCGATTCGCTTCGCATAGGGCTGCGTCTTGCGTATCAGTGGCTTCAATCGTTTACGTAACTCGGCCTCCGATTCTTTGTCGAAGCCATGATCGACCTTGCCAGCGTAAACCAGGGCATCGCCCTTGTGGCGGCCGAGGTAGATGCCGTCCCATTTGCCTTCGTCGAGGGCGAAGCCAGCGATGGTCAGCGTCTCACGTTGGCGGCAAGTTACTTTCACCCAGTCCCTGCCGCGGCTAGATCCGTAACGGCTGTCCCGCACTTTCGAGACGACGCCTTCAAGTCCGACCTTGCAGGCGTGCTGATACATCTCCCGGCCATCGAGTTCAAAGCTCTCGCTGAACTGGATGGCCGCGCCGTCTATCAGCTTCCGGAGATGCATCTTGCGTTCGAGCAGCGGCAGCTTCCGCAGATCGTAGCCGTTGAGATAGAGCAGATCGAACGCCACCATCACGAGCTTGCTGGACTTGCCCTTGAGCTCGTTCTGCAGGACTGAAAAATCGGTGGCGCCATCCGGTGACGGGACGACGACCTCGCCGTCGATGATCGCGGAACCAGCATTGATCACATAGGCATCGGCGGCAATTTTCTTAAACCGCTTGGTCCAGTCGTTTCCGCGTCGCGTGAATACCCTGATGTCGTCATTCGCAATGTGAAGCTGGACGCGATAGCCATCGAACTTGATCTCGTGAACCCAGCGCGTCCCGGAAGGCACCCGATCCACCTGTGTCGCCAGCGCGGGCTCGATGAATCCCGGGTAGGGGGCCTTGGTGCCTATGGCCACTGGCTTTTTTACGCTGAAAGGCCACTCACAAGAACTCCGACCAATGAACTACTTAAACTGACCGAAATCAATTGGTTCCCAAATTGCAACCTCTCGGCGGCGGTCCTGCGTTGCTTCTGCTCAAGACTGCGGAGTCCACGATGACCAACGCCGAACAATACCGAAAAACCGCTGACAACTGTCGGCGGGAAGCCGAGGAGTCGCTTAGTCCACTCGACTTGTAGTCCAGGCCTTTGTTGGTGAAAAAATCCTCTAAAACCAGCCTCTTATAAAATCGCCGGGACCACGAGAACCGCCCCAGGGCCCCAATAGGCCTCCCTTGCCCAGGAAGCCGCGCCAGGTAGCATACGGCCCACTCTGCTCGGCATTTTGGGACTTTTTCGACAGCATCGGTCACAAACGGACTCATGCAGCGCAACAAACACCAGCCCTCATTCGATTACCTGGTCGCGCGGGCTTGCTTTGCCGCTTCGCGGGGGGCTTTTGCTGAGGTGAATATCCTCATCGACAAAATCTCGCCTTCAGTGGATTGCAGGTCCATAAAGACCGGCCACTACACTGACGCCAATCGTTATGAGAACGATGCCGGAGATCGTCCCGAAGAGATAGTCCCGCTAAGATAACGCGTAGGATCGGGAGCAGGATGATGAGCGCGATGCCTTTCCCGACGATGCTCGTGCCCAGCGTCATGGTATGCCCATGCGGGACGATGCATCGGCCGAAGAGGGCAACGATCATCCCGAGCGCGGTCACGCCCGACGCGAGCCAGATACCGTA
This sequence comes from Bradyrhizobium elkanii WSM2783, assembly GCF_000472865.1. Classification (GTDB taxonomy): domain Bacteria; phylum Pseudomonadota; class Alphaproteobacteria; order Rhizobiales; family Xanthobacteraceae; genus Bradyrhizobium; species Bradyrhizobium elkanii_A. The sequence goes on from NZ_AXAP01000099.1 coordinate 25,012, forward strand.
TTTGAGCTGCCGTGCAAGGAGCCGATCCATCCTGCGGGTTTCATCGAGCGCCTTGTCGTCCGCGATCATGCGGCCTTTCCGAACAACTCGATGTGGAAGGCAGAGAGCAGCATCTGCGCCGCAAGGGCTATAAGCACTACAACAAACAGGGCCCTCACTTTTTCATTTGAGACTCGCATCAAGATGCGGGCTCCGACGACTGATCCCAGAACCGACCCCAAGGCGACGGGACCGGCAATGGCGGGAACGATGGAGCCTCGTATGAAGTATGCCCCCGCGCTGGCAGAAGCGGTCACCCCTATCATGAAATTGGAGGTTGCCGAGGACACCTTGATCGGCAGGCGGAGGGCGGTGTCCATCGCAGGGATCTTGAGTACGCCGCTGCCAATCCCAAGCAGCGCCGAGATAAGACCGGCACCGTACATCAGGAACATTCCTCGGGGCAGCTGTCGTACCTGGTAGGTGACGCTACGGCCGAGCACATGGTCGGGATAGCTCGCGTGGAGTCGAAGTTTGTCCGCCCAATTGCCTGGCGGGTCGGCAATGCTGATACCGACCGGATCGCTGCGCCGGGCGAGCATCTGATGCGCCGATACCAGCAACACCACAGCGAACAGGCCGTAAAGGAAGGACACCGGGACGAGCCCGACAAAGAACACGCCCGTGAGAGCCCCGAGCGTCGTCGTAGTCTCCAGCACGATGGCGAGGCGAACGTTGGTGAGTCCTCGCTCAAGGAAGGATGCAGCGCTGCCGCAGGAGCAGGCGATCACCGAGACGATGCTTGCGGCGATGGCAGTGCGGAGGTCCACGCCGCCGAACAGGGTAAGGATGGGTACAATGAAGATGCCGCTGGCCATGCCGAGCATGCCGCCCAGCGCGCTCGCGCCAAACGACATGACGAACAGCCAGGATCCAAAGCCTGCATCCATGTCAGGCATCTCTGGTTTGCGTTGAGGTCCTCGTGCGTCGGGCAAGGCGCGTCACGAACCGGATCAGATCGCCGCGATAGTGTAACCGCTCATAGTCGACGGGCCGATTGCCGGTGGTGTAGGACGTGCGCTCGATGAGGAAGATCGGACTGCCGGTCGGCACTTGAAGCGCCTCGGCAGCGACAGCGTCGGCCGCGGCCGCTTCCAGCTTGTATTCAGCTTCGACCAGAGGCGTATCATACTTCTCCTCCAAAAGCGCAAAGACCGGTTCGGCCTCAAGGTCGTTTCCCGCGACCTTCTCGCCTAAGCCGCGAGGCAAGTAAGTCTCGTCGAAGGATATGGCTACACTGTCGGCTAGGCGAACACGCTGGAGCCTGAACACTAGCGTCCCAACTGGCAAGGCAAGGTGGCGTGCGACGGTTTCGTCGGCTGCCACAATGCGCTGGTCGAGCAAGCTGGTGCTGGGCGTTCGCCCCAATGCCTGCATGTCTTCGACGAAACCGGTTAGCTCGGTCAGCTCCTGCATGATCTTCGGTTGGGTGACGAAAGTGCCCTTGCCCCGCCTGATCTCGACGAGCCCGCGCTCGATCAGGTTCTGGATCGCCTTCCGCACCGTCGGGCGACTGACCTTGAATCGGTCAATTAGGCTTTCCTCGGGCGGCAATTGAGTTCCGGGCGGCAGGCTGCCGTCAGCGATGCCGGCCGCCAGAGCGGACGCGACACTTTCGTAAAGGGGCATAGGCGACATAACGTCATCGTGACGTCATGACCTCTTGATGTCAACCCCAGCTGGCGGTAAATTCTCGTCATACAACGGCGTCCAGTCATACAACAGCGTCCACAAGTGCAGCCGGATTAAGATCAATGGAATCAATGAGCTATGTTAAGGAGAGGCCGCGAACGTGGCGCGATCTTCCTGATCTGATCAGCTGTTCGGCGATCGCCCGCTGGGCTCCGATCCCGCTGCGCCTGATTGTTGGATATGGCTTCATGGAACACGGCTTCGCCAAGGCGGCGAGGGGCTTCGATGCATTCCCCGCCATCCTGCAGGCGATGGGCCTTCCCGCGCCTCATTTGCTGGGCTGGCTCACCATCGCGGTGGAGATCCTGGGCGGGCTGGCTGTACTGCTTGGTGCACTGGTGCCTCTCGCCAGTATCCCGACGGCGATCGTTCTTTTGACCGCGATGTTCACCGTGCACCTTCCGTATGGCTTCAGCTCAATCAAGCTTCAGGCAATAACGGCCGCGGGCGCGCAGTTCGGGCCGCCGGGTTATGAAACCGATCTCCTTTACCTCGCTTGCCTGGCGGCTCTCGTCTTGGGCGGACCCGGACCTCTTTCTATCGACCGCCTTCTGGCGGATCGCACAAGTGAAGCGGCATCAACTCCAAACTCGATCGCGACGTGCAATGTAGACGCAGGACCGCGCAGACGGAGAAGCGACACGTAAGGCGTCCGCAATTCGGCTCAAAGGCTTTCTCGGTTGGCAAATATGAGGAGAAGCGAACATGATCTCTGCGGCATTTCCGTACCAAAAGCAGCGGCGGCGGGTCCTCGGCAGCGAGATGGCGTACGTGGAGGTGGGAGAGGGCGACCCGATCGTGCTGCTGCACGGCAATCCCACCTCGTCGTACCTCTGGCGCAACGTGTTGCCGCACCTGCAGCCACGAGGCCGCTGCATTGCCCCCGACCTGATCGGCATGGGCGACTCCGACAAGCTGCCTGACAGTGGCCCCGGCTCGTATCGCTTCGTCGAGCACCGCCGCTACCTCGACGCCCTGCTCGAGGCCCTGGATGTGCGCGAGCGGGTCACCTTGGTCGTCCATGACTGGGGTTCGGCCCTCGGCTTCGACTGGGCCAACCGCCACCGCGAGGCCGTGAAGGGTATCGCGTACATGGAGGCGATCGTGGGGCCGCAGTACTGGGATCACTGGGACAAGTTCGGAATGCGTTCCGCCTTGCAAGGGCTGCGTTCCGAGCAAGGCGAGACGATGGTCCTGCAAGACAACTTTTTCATCGAGAAGATCCTGCCGGGGGCTATCCTGCGCACCCTCTCCGCCGAGGAGATGGCGGAGTACCGACGGCCGTTCGCCGAGCCCGGCGAGGGGCGACGGCCGACGCTGACGTGGCCCCGGCAGATCCCCATTGAGGGCGAGCCCGCCGACGTGGCTGCGATCGTGAACGCCTACGCGGACTGGCTGGCGGCGAGCAATGTGCCTAAGCTGTTCTTGAGGGCAGAGCCCGGTGGAATCCTCGCCCACGGCCCGGTTCTCAACTTGGCCCGCAGCTTCCCAGCGCAGACCGAGGTGACGATCTCGGGTCTCCATTTCGTCCAGGAAGATTCGCCGCACGAGATCGGACGGGCCGTCGCTGATTGGATGGCGAAGTTATAGAGTGCAATTACCTGGAGATCGTCGGACTCCGAACGATCATCGATGCCTCGGGTCGTGCACTTCGAAGAGATCGCCGCAGCCGCGGTGGCGCTCTCCGAGCACGAGTTCCGAGTGCTCGATCAGGTCTCGCGAGCACGCTCAGGCAAACAGCAGCGCGTTCCGGCGTAACGGCTGCTCGCGGCCAACTTATCTGGCCATCATCAAACTTCCAGCCCGAATACGCTTGGCCGGCGCCGACGCCAACCGTGACCTAGAAATCAGGCTCAGATGCCCTACCGACCTCGCTTACTTGCCATCCTTGCCGGAGCGGCCGGGAGCGCAATCGCGATCGGAAACATGGAGGCGTTCTCTATTGAGAGCACATTTCCGCTCTTCGCGGTTCCATTCGCGACATCGATCGTGACGGTATTGGGCTCACCAAAAGCAGAACCGGCACAACCCCGTGCCCTTGTCGGCGGTCATCTTATCTCCACGCTGGTTGGGCTACTGGTTGTGAAATTGTGCGGTCCAGCGCCGTGGGCCGCCGCCATCGCAGTTGGTTTGGCAATGATCGCAATGCATCTGACCGGCACATTTCACCCGCCCGCCGGCATCGATCCGCTGGTTGTTGTCGTCGACAACATGTCCTGGAGCTTTCTGGTCGTGCCGGTTGGCATCGGCGCCATGCTGCTCGCGACGTTTGCTTTTGCTTGGAACAATGTCCTCACGGGACGCGCCAATGAAGGCCATGTCTGGCCGATCCGGTGGTGGTGACCTTTCATACGCCTTATTGCGGTTGGCCGGGGAAAAGGTGTGCCAATGGCCGCGCCGCAGATACGCACCAAACAGTTCGTGCTCGATGGCGAGGCCGTGCTGCTCGGCGTCGATGGCATCAGCGACTTCGCCGGGCTGCACTCACGTAACCACGACGACGAGGTCCAATTCTATGCGTTCGATGTCCTGACAGCTGAGGGCGAGGACTACCGCAAGCTGCCCCAACCCTGCCGCCGGTGATGACGCCGCAACCGGCTTCGGTCATTGCGTGACTTGATCTAGTTCTCTCGCTCCCGGTGGGTGAGTTTATAGCCCGGAGCGGGCAAACCAAGCGGTGTGTACAGATAGCTGACGACCAGCGACGGGACGCCACGGCTCGCGATTTCAATCAGCCTGCCGTGATCTGGATTGTCCTCAATATCCTCCAGTGATGTGAGCAATGCCTTTGTTTGTGATCTGATTGAGCAGCCGGGTCCGGGGCGAGTGGCGGTTCGAGCGGTTCGTCGAGCGGAGCAGGCGGGACGGGTTCGAGCTCTGGCGCAGCCGGTGGAGGAGATGCGGGCTCGGCAGGCCAAATGTCGCCGAAGAACAAGAGGTGAGATCGACGCGGTCCCGCAGCTAGCACTACTTTGGCAGATTGTTGATTTTGCCGCGTTTTATAGGATTCCCGAATCAATTTTTCAATGATTCATGGGTGGTCGGCTCTTGGAGGG
>NZ_AXAP01000100.1 GCF_000472865.1 Bradyrhizobium elkanii WSM2783
ATCAAGCACAAGGTCAGACGACGCAAGGGCGGGACCTATCCACTCTCGCACCTTTACGGGCACTTTGGGCTCGTACGTCTAACCGCGCTTGGCCGCGACCGGCCGTGGGCGAAGGCGTGAGCTCTTGTCCGAGAGCCGGATGCGGGAGATCTGCCTGTCCGGTTCGACGAGCGGGATGTGGAAACGGAGTCACGGCTACACCACTAAGGCACCGCCAGACGAAAGAGGCGGCAACGGATATGTGCAGCCTAAAGCCACCGCGCCACATCTCGACTCCACCACGAGCGGCGGTGCAAAGTCCGCGACCACACGTCGGGTCTAGCGCTAGCAGCAGACTTGCGAAATTGTGCGAGCTTCTTCGTCTCAGGGCCAATGGCCGTCACCGGTTGTCATCTAACAGGCCGTCAGGCGGGACAACGTCACTCAGGACCACGCGCAGTACATGAAAAACCTGCGCGACTCCGGGTATGATCGGAACGGGACCCATAAAGAGGCAGTAGGTCAGCCCAGCGATACTCGCCGAACTCGACATCGGGATCGTCCGTCGCAGAGGCGATGGTGTGGCGGCGATATCGCTGAACGCAAGGCGAGAAAAGTTCGGGAGTTTCGGGGTCCGCCATCGTCCCGGGCCGCCCGCTTCGCGACTGTTTGCTCGCCTAGGATTGCCCCGTCATCCCGTCCGGATGGCGGGGCTTTTTTGTTGCGCGTTAGCCAAAGCGGTAATGTTAGACTGCGGGAATGTAGCCTTCGGAACGATCGATCAACCTATGAGGAATTCGGAAAGTGACTTTCAAAGACCCGCGTCACGTCGACATGATCGCGCCTATTGTACTGGAGGTTCTAGAGCTCCCGACCGAACCAGCCGATACAATTGGTAGTTATAGAGACATCCTTCTAGACCGGATCTGCCGCGAGCTTGAAAAGCTGGTAGTGATCGGAAAGTCAAAAAAAGCTAGGGAGAATGCGCAGAGGGCCGACATTCCGCGCGATTTGAGCGAATATAGTTGGGCGAAGCGCTCACTCCTTGATGGAGTGCATGAGGACGGTTTTCATTTTGAGCACACCGAGACAGTTTATGAGATCAAGCGGTCGCTACTGACGCTTGCGAATCCAACGCTGGCTGAGGTCGCGGCTGTTCTTTCAAGGACGCGAGTGACGTGGGTCACAAAAAGAGAAAACGAGCGCCTAGACGAACTCGGATATAAATCGAGGCGCCCCAACTGGGCCGATGCTTACAAAAGAGCTGGCATTGAACTGGACGAGGGGCCAGAATAACCTTCGCAGCGCGGGAGTGGAAATTAGATACTGACCTAGGGCCAGTCCTGACCTCACCAGCTAGACGAAGCGTTCCCGCCGCAGCCCATTCTTCTGCCCGCCGCGAATTTCGTCCGGAATCGCGCGCCGGCTGAAACCAGGGATCAACCGAGAATACTGACTAGGCTTCACGGCCTTCCGCCCATTCACGAGCCAGCGTATCCGCGCCGGATGCTCCCTCGATGACGCAGGTGGTCTGCCTGCGAGCGTGGGGGCGTGGACATTGGACTTGTATAGCCCCGGGCCTACGCCAAGGATGTCAAGCTTGATCCAGGCCATGCCGGCGATCTTTCCGACGAGATCACCGTTGTCCGTCATTACGCCTCTTCACTTCTTGATCAGCAGGCCTTTCGGCCCGTAGGTCTCCATGGCAGCGGCGCATTCCTTGGCGGGCTCCGCCTTGAACTCGTCGTACCGTTTTTCGCGCCAGGCGCCGCCCTGCTCAGATACGTCGAACGCCTTCACCATGCCAGGCCCGCTGGAGCCAGCAGCCTTCCGCAGCTCCTGGTCCCACTTCTTGATGTCGAGCTTGACGCCAGCGCACTGTTCCGATGCGATCACGACGTCGGTGTATTCCTGGTGCAGCATTGCAGCGGTGGCGACGTCCGCGCCTGCAGCTTTAGCTCCGCCGCTGAGCGAGCACAGCGTCGCCGCGAGGACTAGCTTCGTCCACTTCATCTCAGTCCTCATCACTTACAGAACTCGACGGCTTCGTCGGGATTGGCAATAAGTACCTCCCTCATCGTTCTCTTGAAAACACCGTACCAAGCCTCGATTATGGGGCTGGTGCCTCGACGGCCGACATGCGCAGATACATCTTCGCGTCGCCATCCATCTTGGGGCGACCGCACATTTCGGTAAGCAGATCGGCGCGAGCTGCCAGATACATTTGGGTCGGCGCCGTGCTCATACCTTTCTTCCAGAGAACAGCCTTGATCGCGTCGGTCTCCTTGTCCAGATTTGGAGTCTTCTGCGCGAGCGCAGCAGACGGAACCGCAGCCACAGCCACTACAAAAATCAACTTCCTAAATTTCACCTTGCTGTCCTTTCCGAGAGCCAACTCAGCTGCTCTCCGATTCGCAAACCATCTACAGAGATGGAGATTTCGTCAAACCGAGTCCAGGAACTGCATCAGGCCGGAGCGATAGACCTAACCAGCGAGGATCAGGCGTCTTCGGCCGCTGGCATCCTCAGCCTCCATCTGCGCTGCGACCCGCTTGACCAACGCCCTGCGGTCCACCGCCGACATTGAGTTGAGGGTCGAGCCATAGGGCGTTGTGACGGTCTTCGGGGATTAGTCCATCTTGGCGTCGCCATCTTCGGCGGGATCGGAGCTCGCAAGACAGTATCCACTGCTCGTGTTCGCGTGCTTTGAATAATGCTCGTCAAAGAACGCCGATATGCGCGGCGACATCCGCGCGATTGACGAGCGCCTTTGCCAGGGCCGAGCAGGATATCGGCGAGCTGCGCCAGGGGGATGGCTTCGTCCGCAATCGCGCCCCGGCGGAGCCTGGGCTTAATCGAGAATACTAACTAGGCCGTCATGGCCTTCCTGAACTGCCGGCATTCCTAAACCGGCAGTAGCTCGGCCCTTTGGGCCTGTTCAACCCCCCTAGACTTGGCCGCGCCTCCATGCCCGGATGCGCGGCCTTTTTTGTCTGGGGGTGATGTTCAATAAAGTTGCCGACGAATCTGCTTGTTGATATCGATCTCCATCAATCAATGCCGAAGCGGTGGGAAGCTGAGGAAAGACAAACGCCTGCGGCTGCAGATCGGGCAGGCGTTCTATGACTTCGATCTGACCGCGCGCGCCTGCGATCAGGTGTGGAAGTTAAAGAAGATTGCGAAAGATTGGCGGCGGAATGAAAGAGATCGCTCTCGTCTTTGGACTGCTCTCCGGCGCTTTTGGCGTAGGGTCAGCGCTCGCCTTCTTGAAGGGAACAGCTACCGTCCCTTGGTCGCTACAAACCTGGAGTGGTGAAACGCCAGCGGAGCAGGCAATTCGCGCCGAGGCCGCGCGGTGGAACAAGGTGGGAGTGTACACCCTGCTTGGTGCTTTCGCCTTTTCTGCCGCCTCGACAATTGCCAGCTACTTCGCTGGCTAGGTTCGTGTGTTAGCAACGCCCGGCCTTGTAGGGCTGCTCCTTGTGCAATGGACGCCAACCCTTCTAACCCCATCGCGGTGTGGGTGCAGCAATCGTGCTCCCTACATTTCTCGTATGTTCAGCCAAACCAAACCCATGACTATGCATACGATCGGCCACGGGTGGCGGTTCGCGAAATCGACGAGGTTTCTGCCAATCGCGACTACCCCCACCAAAAAGCACGAGAGGTAGGCCAGCCAAGGCCAGTACGTGTGCTTGGTCTCGGCCTTCGGCTCGTGCACCTTTAGCACTGTCCATTTGGCTATGCTGTTGTTCATCGTTCTTGCCCCAGACTTTATTCACGAGAACGAATCCTTCACGCGCTCGAGGCTCGGGTGTGTCCGATTCTTCACCTTGATCCAATGGTCACAACGGCCGGCGCGGTAAGGTCGTTCTTTGAGACCATGTCCTCCAAGCCCATGTCGCAGGCGGCTCGGAACAGCTCGGGGCCGATCTCTCCCTCCTCGAAGGGAGCGGCATGAATGCCCGTCCACGCGCCTTGCCAGGAGCTTTGCGAGGTTCACCTTGCGCATGCTTAGGGGGAGCTTGCGGATATCGTCTCCGTCTGAGACCAGATATCGAAGGCGTAGAACTGGACCTCATCATCATGCCGGCGAGAGTGCAGGCCGTTGAAGTCCGATCGGCCGTCTACGCCCAAAAGGACCGCCTCTCCGTCGATCACGAACGACGTACGGTTTCGTAAGGCGGCTTCTCGGATCAGCGGGTACCGGCCCGATCAGTCATTGCCGTTCCTAGTGAAGAGGCGGACGACCTTCCCCCCGGCGCTCCACGATCAGCCTATAGCCGTCGTGCTTGACCTCGTGGATCCACTCCGGACGGTCAGGGACCTTTGTCCTCTTGGTCGGGATGCGGGGAAGGTACTTCGGATTGGGCATAGCCCTGAAATAGGAAAAATCTGCACAAATGCGAGATCACGGCGCGAAGTGTCGCCGCCTAACAGTTGCGAATCCAAAGAGGCTCAACCAATCTGAGGTTCAGGTGCTCTTTCATTTTTTGGTTCAATTGTGATATCACATATAGTACTATGACCCGCAGGAAACTACATAAGCTCAAGTTGGAGCTTGCTGGCTTGAGGCGTGGGCGACATAAAGCTCAGGCTTTTCAAAGTCTTGCTGGAAGACTCGGGAGGAGCCAGAATACGAGTCGGGGCAAGGAGCCTATGTGGGAGAGTGATCAGTTCCCAGACCTCTTCCCTTTGGCGATTCCTGATCATGGCGGAAAGGACATCTCGCCCGGCGTGCAGAGACAGCTTCTGAACTTGCTCGAAGAGGATGTTCTGCGCTGGGAAGAAGTACTGGAAAGCGAAGAGCAAAGCGAAGAAGCGGAAGTTAGTGATCCGGGAGAAGAAGAATGACCCCAGCTGAATATCTCAAGAGACCGTATTCGCGGGTGGTCGTGCCTGAAACCGACGGCACCTATCGCAGCGAAATTCTCGAATTCCCCGGCTGCCTCGCAACCGGCGATACTGCCGCGCAGGCGCTCGCAAACTTAGAGGACGTCGCAGCCAGCTGGCTTGAGTCCGTGATCGCCCGTGAACAAGCGGTTCCGGAGCCACTTGAGGAAAACGAATATAGCGGGAAGCTTGTTCTTCGTTTGGCGAAGAGCATTCACCAGAAAGCTGCTGTAGCTGCGCGCCGCGACGGCGTGAGCCTTAACACCTTCATCGCGAATTGCGTGGCGGAGCATGTTGGTTCGCGAAAGGCGACGGCGGTGCAGCAGCACGTCTCCAATGTCTCGATGCAGAAAATGTTCTTTGCGGTCTTTGACGACCTTCACTTAAAAACAGACGCCGTCGTATCGTGGTCCAAGCAGACAATCGCACCAACCGCTCAGATAGTCACGCCAGGTTTGCGCCCGTCGAATGTCCAATCGGTTCCGTGGAAACAGACCAATGCCTGAGGTCTCGCAGGTTTTTTTCAGCCACAAAGAAATCCTGGAACTTATGGTAAAAAAAGCGGGCCTTCACGAAGGCAAATGGATGCTTATGGTCAGCTTTAATTTCGCGGCAGCAAATTTCGGCCCTTCCCCAGAAGAGATGGTGCCGGGAGGAATTGTGGCTGTGAACTCAATCGGCCTGCAAAAAGCGCCGCCGGAGGCCCCTCCCAGCCTCGTGATTGATGCCGCCGAGGTCAATCCTGCTTGAGCTCGGCGCACTCGCCTAAGCGAACAACGCGGCGCCTTCGGGTGTGATCTTCACATAGGTGCCGCTCTCGTGCATCCAGAGCCATCCGCGATCGATCGCGAACTTGATGCCGGCGCCGTACTCGGCCGGCTTGGCTTTGTCCTGAGAAAGAAACGGCCAGTTGAGTTTCTCGATGTGGATTCGGCCGTCCTGAACTGGTTCGATCGTGCTCGCGATCTCAATTATGCGGCGGGCAGCTTGTTCGGGATCGGCGTAGGGGCTGGGTTCTACGTATTTCATGCGGCGAGTTTATCTTCCTTGTCGGGGCCACGCATGACGATCTTCAGGGCGTCGTCCGGCAGCGGCCGCTGGAGTGCCTTGGCTTCATCCCACGGTGCGCGCAGCCAGACGTCACGCTCCTCGTCAGTCGTCAGGATGACCGGCATGACCTTGTCATGGATCGGTTTGACGACAGCGTTCGCCTCGGTGGTCAGGAAGCCATAGACGAGGTGAGGGCCGGGGATCGGCTTCGACTTGGTGCCCCGGTCACCTTTGAACTCGGTCCAGATCCCGGCAAACGCCGTAAGCTGCCGGTCGTCGTTCAGCGCGAACCAGACGTCCTTCTTCTTTGTGGCCGGGTTTGGCTCCGGCGCGTATTCAGCGAAGCTGTTGAAGGGGACTAGGCAGCGGTTCTCCGGCTTCAGCCAGCCGCGCCATTGCGGCGAGGTCGTGTTGCGGATGTTCGTTACCGGCGGCCCGCCGGTGCGTGGCGGTGGCGGCATGCCCCAGCGCATCAGCGCGATCTCGCGGCCGTCGCTTGTGTCGCGCACCACGGGCGCCGGATAATCCGGAAACACGCCCGGCATCGGCGGTAGGTTGCCGACATAGCGGTTAATCAACGAAATTGGCCCGGCCTGAAAGACCCGGTAGGCATGTATTTTCATATTGCGAAAGCCCCAACCGATAGTTGAGGATAACATTCAGCTACACTATAGGCTAGCCGCTTCGGGTTGACTTTTGACGATCACCCGCCAGCCGACAAGGCGCCTGTCTGCCAAGCTTCACGACGATTTCAATTTTCGCTTCAGCGCTCGCCTTTTTTGAGTGGCGGTCAGCTTACGCTTAAGCTCGTTCAGCGTTGCCACGGTGCCTTTTTGTACCTGAGCCTTTTGGATCGGTACTTGTGCGATCGTCATTGTGCCCCCCAAGAGGATCATCGTCGAATACTTGGAGGACTCGATCAAGATCACCGAAGCACGCGCGGCGATATCAACTTCTGAGTGTTGCTTTGGAGCGACACTCGGGCGCGGCACGACTCCGACGCCGGTCTTAGGTCTCCTCAACCAGTAAAATTACTGCCTGGCACGCATCCAGAACCTCACCGGTGTCTTTTGTCCTTTCGAGGAGGAATCTTTTGCCCCTTCGCTTGATAAGGATGGACATAGATGGTCTCGATCAAGCTCTCGGTTATGTCCAACGACGCAGCAATGTCTGATGGCCTCGGGAAATAGCCGCGGTGCATAGCAGCGTGCCCGGATTCGAGCAGAGCCTCGCGAAATAAGGCTTCTGATTTTGGAGCAACGTATCCGGCTTTGATGAAGCGATCGACGTTCGTGCCGATTGCTCCATTGTCTCCCGCTTGGTCGATCATGATGTGTTCAATCAATGCACGAATGCCCATAGACGCCTGCGCACGCCGAGTTTGGATTCGTTTCGTGAGGCCGAAAGTACAAGCGTTGGTTGATGATGCCACGCCGTGGGTGGCCATATTCGAAGGAAAAATGCGGCGTCGTTGGTGTAACGGGCCCCCATGATCTAGATCGGCTTAGACGAAAGCCAAACCGACTCCGCCTGCTGCACGCTGCGCGCAGGCGGGGTTTTTCTTGCCATAGACCGTCCGGCCGCCCTAGTCTAGATTACCGGCCATTGATTTGAAAACGGAGTGCCGACGTGGCTACAGGCGTTGTGAAGTGGTTTAATGCAACCAAAGGTTATGGTTTTATTCAACCCGACAAAGGCGGCAAAGATGTCTTCGTCCACATTTCGGCCGTCGAAAAGGCGGGACTGAGCGGTCTCAATGAGGGCGCCAAGGTGAGCTACGAAGAAATGACCAGCAGGGGCAAGACCTCCGCTGAAAATCTGAGAGTCGGATAGCTTCAAATCCGCCGTTCACGCTGGCGAGCCATTTTTGTTAGGCGCCAGCGCCCCGCAATAGAAGATAAGACTTCGCCAACGATTTTAATCAATCGAGAACCCCGAACAGAGCCAGGTTCCGCGTGGCAGAAACGTGCCATACCTGCATTCACGCGCACGTGCCTGCTATGCTGGCGGGTTCATCCGCGTTCTAGCAGCAAGGGTGTCGGGGTACGTCGGTCTAGTCTGGCGGGTTCTCCCCATCTGCGAACGATAGCAGAACCGTTTGCTACCATTTTGCTACCTAACTGCCAAAAACAGAGCGTGACGAGGCGGCACAAGCTGCGGGTTGAAGGCGAGAAAGGCCCGATCATTCAGGCCTTAGTGGTACTAGAACAAACCCCGAATGACAGTAGTGGCCGAACTCCAAAACCGGGGGTCGCAGGTTCGAGCCCTGCCACTCCTGCCAGCGTGCGCATATCTTGACCTTTCACCGCTGCCGCAGTACATACCCGCCACCTGCAGCCGGCCCGCGATTAAAAGGCGGATATCCGGCGCGGCTTTAGATCCCCCGAACAATCGAGCCTGTTAACCGGCTCATCCTTCGCGAGAGGGCTGGGCGCTCGAGGACTGTTCGGATTCCTGAAACACTTGCAATCGTCTGACGACGGACGCGGACTTTAAAGAATGGCTTTCAGCCCGTTCAAATTCCTGCAGGAAGTGCGCTCGGAGACCGCCAAGGTCACCTGGCCGACCCGCCGTGAGACGACGATCACCACGATCATGGTGTTCGTGATGGTCGCGCTGGCGTCGATCTTCTTCTTCGCCGCGGACCAGATCATCCGCTATCTTATTACCCTCATCCTGGGCATCCACTGATGAGCACGTTAACGCAATCCATGGACAAGCGCTGGTACATCGTCCACGCCTACTCGAACTTCGAGAAGAAGGTGGCGGAATCGATCCGCGAACAAGCCAAGCAGCGTGGGCTGGAGGAACTGTTCGAGCAGGTGCTGGTGCCGACCGAGAAGGTCACCGAGGTTCGCCGCGGCCGCAAGATCGACGCCGAGCGCAAGTTCTTCCCCGGCTACGTGCTGGTGAAGATGAAGCTTACCGACGAAGCCTTCCACCTGATCAAGAACACCCCGAAGGTGACCGGCTTCCTGGGCGCGGAAAACAAGCCGATGCCGATCTCGGAATCCGAGGCCATGCGGATCCTGCACCAGGTGCAGGAGGGCGTGGAACGGCCGAAGGCGTCGGTGTCGTTCGAGATCGGCGAGAATGTGCGGGTGGCCGACGGGCCGTTCGCCTCGTTCTCGGGCGTGGTGGAAGAAATCGACGAGGCGCGCTCGCGCGTGAAGGTCGCGGTCTCGATCTTCGGCCGCGCCACCCCGGTCGAACTGGAATTCGGTCAGGTCGAGAAGGTCTGATTGTGTCGTCATTGCCGGGCTTGACCCGGCAATCCATCTGCCTTTGAAGGAAGGCTTCTTGCGAAGATGGATGGATGCCCGGGTCGAGCCCGGGCAAGAATGGAGGCGGAGACGCTTCCGAAAGGACGTGGGAGGACGGGCACGGTCGCCAGCCGCGCCAGGTCCGCACCACGGAACCTGAACCCGCCGGACAATGTCCGGCACAACAGGAGTGATACATGGCAAAGAAAGTGACCGGATACCTGAAGCTTCAGGTCCCGGCCGGTGCGGCGAACCCGTCGCCACCGATCGGTCCCGCGCTTGGTCAGCGCGGTCTCAACATCATGGAATTCTGCAAGGCCTTCAACGCCCAGACGCAGAAGGAAGAAAAGAACACCCCGATCCCGGTGGTCATCACCATCTATGCGGATCGTTCCTTCACCTTCGAGATGAAGACGCCGCCGATGTCTTACTTCTTGAAGCAGGCTGCCAAGATCCAGTCCGGCTCGAAGGCGCCGGGCCGCGACAAGGCCGGCCAGGTGACCAAAGCGCAGGTGCGCGAGATCGCCGAGAAGAAGATGAAGGATCTCAATTGCAGCACTGTCGAAGCGGCCATGAAGATGGTCGAGGGCTCCGCCCGTTCGATGGGCCTGGAAGTTGCGGGGTAAGGCGCCATGGCAATCGGAAAGCGTTTGAAGAAGGCCCGCGAAGGTATTGACCGCGAAAAGCTTTACCCGCTCGCGGACGCCATCAAGCTGGTCAAGGAGCGGGCCAAGTCGAAGTTCGACGAGACCATCGAGGTCGCGATCAATCTCGGCGTCGACCCGCGCCACGCCGACCAGATGGTGCGCGGCGTGGTGACCCTGCCGAACGGCACCGGCCGTACGCTCCGCGTCGGCGTGTTCGCTCGCGGCGCCAAGGCGGATGAGGCCAAGGCGGCGGGTGCCGACGTCGTCGGCGCCGAGGACCTGGTCGAGAAGGTGCAGGCCGGCAATATCGACTTCGACCGCTGCATCGCCACCCCCGACATGATGCCGCTGGTCGGCCGTCTCGGTAAGGTGCTCGGTCCGCGCGGCATGATGCCGAACCCGAAGATCGGCACCGTGACCATGGACGTCACCGGCGCCGTGAAGGGCGCCAAAGGCGGCTCGGTCGAGTTCCGCGTCGAGAAGGCCGGTATCATCCAGGCCGGCGTCGGCAAGGCCTCGTTCGCCGAGGACAAGCTGGTCGAGAACATCAAGGCGCTCGCGGACGCCGTGGTCAAGGCCAAGCCGGCCGGCGCCAAGGGCACTTACGTCCAGCGCGTGGCGGTTTCCTCCACCATGGGCCCGGGCGTGAAGGTCGAGCCGGGCACGCTGCTCGGCTAACCGCCGGCAAGGCCTACTAATATAGAGAGGGCGGGATCGGGCAGCCGGTTCCGCCCTTTGCTTATGCGGCGTGGCGCAGCTTTCCAGGGAAGAACAACAATGCCGGATAAAGTCCTGATCTATTCGCGCTTTCCCAAAGCCCAGCTGCAGCGCTTCGGTGAGCGCTATGAACTGCTGAACGCGGCCGGCAAGCGGCCGAACGAGGCGTTCTCGGCCGCGGAACTCGCCGACATCCGGGCGCTGATCACCGCCGGCGGCAGCGGGCGGCTCGGGGCCGACGCCATGGACATGATGCCGAAGCTCGGCGCGATCATCTGCTACGGCACCGGTTATGACGGCATCGATCTTGCTGCTGCGGCGAAGCGCAACATCGCGGTCGGCAACAGCCCCGGCGCGAATGCGGCCTCGGTGGCCGACATCGCGATGACGCTGATGCTGGCGGCGGTCCGCCGGCTGCCGGTCGCCGACAATTACGTGCGGAGCGGCGACTGGGCAGGGGCAAAACCATCGCCGATGATGCGGCCGCAGGCGGGCATGCGCGGCCGCAAGGTCGGCGTCTACGGCATGGGCGAGATCGGCCGCAAGATTGCCGCGCGCGTCGCCGCCTTCGAGACCGAGGTCGGCTATTTCAGCCGAAGCCGGCACGACGTGCCGTATCAGTATTTTTCGAGCCTCGAGACGCTGGCCGACTGGTGCAGCGTCCTGATGGTCGCGGTGCGAGCCGGGGCGGACAACAATCACGCCGTCAATGCCGACATCCTGCGTCGGCTCGGCAGCGACGGTCTGGTCGTCAACATCTCGCGCGGCTCCGTGATCGACGAGGCCGCGCTGGTTGCGGCACTGTCGGACCAGATCATCGCCGGCGCCGGCCTCGACGTCTACGCGATCGAGCCGCATGCGCCGGACGCGCTCACCGCGCTACCGAACATCGTGCTGACCCCACATATCGGCGGCCACACTCTGGAATCACATGTGGCGATGCAGGACTGCGTGCTGGCCAATCTCGAGGCATTTTTCGCCGGCAAACCGCTGCCTTATCCGGTTCAGCTCGCCTGATCTGTGCGCGGCCCGAATTTTGCTCTTGGCAAGTGAGGGCGGAGCCGCTAAGAGACTGTTTCCGGGCGTGCTGGCGGTTGCTGGCGTGCCTGTGCTCGCATTCCGAAAACTTGGCTCAATAGGAGAGTTTTCCTTCCAGGCGTCCACTTGGATTGCTCGAAAGGAAGCGAACCCGTCGGCCCGGTTGGGATGAGGGCAGGGGCTTTGGCTTGAGCCTTAGCCTTGATCCTGTCCGAGACTGCAGGCGCCCGCGACAAACTTCGGTTTTTCAACGGCTTAATCGTATGGCCTGCATAGACGGGTGAAAACTGGATTTTGCTTCGCGCAGAGCCTTAAGCGGGCCTTGCGGAAGCTGGTTTGGTTCGAACCTCGACAGCCCGCGGTCGAAAGGCCGACGGGAGGGCAGGCTTCTAAGAATGTCGTCCTGCCCGGCGTGTCCCTCGGATTTCGGTCCCGAGGCATAAGGTTTGGGTGGGACGATGGGTGCAACCCGGCGGTCCCGCGCAAGCGAAGGCCGCCAACCGGAGAGAGCTTGCTGTGGAACGAGCGGCAAAGAAAGAGGCGGTCGAACAGCTCAACGAGGTCTTCAAGACCACGAGCGTTGCGATCGTTGCTCACTATTCCGGCCTCACCGTCGCCCAGATGCAGACCCTGCGCAAGCAGATGAAGCAGGCGGGCGCGTCGGTGAAGGTCTCGAAGAACCGTCTCGCCAAAATTGCTCTTGAAGGCACTGACGTCGCTGCCATCGGCACCCTCCTCAAGGGGCCGACCGTGATCGCTACCTCCAACGATCCGGTTGCGGCGCCAAAGGTTGCCATCGATTTCGCCAAGGCGAACGAGAAGTTCGTCATCCTCGGCGGCTCGATGGGTAAAACCGTCCTGAATGTCGATGGCGTCAAGGCGCTTGCCTCGCTGCCGTCGCTGGACGAACTGCGCGGCAAGATCGTCGGCCTCATCGTGGCCCCGGCGACCAAGCTCGCTCAGCTCTCCAATGCGCCCGCGGCCAAGCTCGCGCGCGTCATTCAGGCTCATGCCTCAAAGGGCGAAGCGGCCTGACGCCCTTCGCAAAACTCAAACCCTGGTTCGAACCAAACGTTTAAGGAAACAGATCAATGGCTGACTTGCAGAAAATCGTCGACGACCTCTCGAGCCTCACCGTGCTCGAAGCGGCCGAACTCGCAAAGCTCCTGGAAGAGAAGTGGGGCGTGTCCGCCGCTGCCGCCGTTGCGGTGGCCGGTCCCGCCGCTGGTGGCGCTGCCGCGGCTCCGGCTGAAGAGAAGACCGAGTTCACGGTCGTGCTCGCTGCCTCCGGTGATAAGAAGATCGAGGTCATCAAGGAAGTCCGCGCCATCACCGGCCTGGGCCTGAAGGAAGCCAAGGACCTCGTCGAAGGCGCTCCGAAGCCGGTCAAGGAAGGCGTCAACAAGGAAGAAGCCGACAAGATCAAGGCCCAGCTCGAAAAGGCTGGCGCGAAGGTCGAGCTCAAGTAACCCGAGGTTACTGAGCGAAAATCCCGGGCAGCCGCGCGCAATCCGGGACAGGCCATGCAAAAGATGTGCGACGGGTTGTCGCGTTATGCGTGGTACACAAAAAAGTGTGGGGATTCGTGGGTTTAACCCTCGAATCTCCATGATCGCCGTCCCATATCGGGGTGGCAGCGGAAAACACGGTTGGCGGCGGGGGCGGCAGGGCCCCCACGGGAGCCGTTGGGAGACAGGCAGATTTCGGGCTTTTTCAGTCCGTGAAGCGACGAGTTTTGACGGGCGGGTGCGTCAAGCGCCCCGCGCGTTCTTTTGCGTTTTGAAGGTCACAAGAACGAATTGAGGATTTAGTTCCTGAGTTTGGCCCTTGTTCCTTCGAGACGAATCGAAATTCAACCCGGGTGCGGTGGCAGTCGTGCTCCGGAAGGTACGCCCCAAAAGGGCGGCGAAAATGAGAGGCCCCGATGGCGCAGCAGACATTCACCGGTCGCAAACGCGTACGCAAGTTCTTTGGTCACATCAAGGAAGTCGCGGAGATGCCGAACCTCATTGAGGTTCAGAAGGCGTCCTATGATCAGTTTCTGATGGTCGATGAGCCCCAGGGCGGGCGGCCGGACGAAGGCCTGCAGGCCGTGTTCCGTTCGGTGTTCCCGATCTCGGACTTCTCCGGCACCTCGATGCTGGAGTTCGTGCGCTACGAGTTCGAGCCGCCGAAATATGACGTCGACGAGTGCCGCCAGCGCGGCATGACCTTCGCTGCGCCGCTCAAGGTGACGCTGCGCCTCATCGTGTTCGATATCGACGAGGAAACCGGCGCCAAGTCGGTCAAGGACATCAAGGAGCAGGACGTCTACATGGGCGACATCCCGCTCATGACCATGAACGGCACCTTCGTCGTTAACGGCACCGAGCGCGTCATCGTCTCCCAGATGCACCGTTCGCCGGGCGTGTTCTTCGACCACGACAAGGGCAAGACCCACTCCTCGGGCAAGCTCCTGTTCGCGGCGCGCGTGATCCCCTATCGCGGCTCCTGGCTCGACATCGAGTTCGACGCCAAGGACATCGTGTTCGCGCGCATCGATCGCCGCCGCAAGATTCCCGTGACCTCGCTGATGTACGCGCTCGGTCTCGACGGGGAGCAGATCCTTTCGACCTTCTACAAGAAGATCAGCTACAAGCGTACCAAGGAAGGTTGGCGCGTGCCGTTCGACGCCAACCGTTTCCGCGGCTATTCCACGGTCAACGACTTGATCGACGCCGACACCGGCAAGGTCGTGCTCGAGGCCGGCAAGAAGCTCACCGTTCGCCAAGCCCGCCTGCTGCAGGAGAAGGGCCTCAAGGCGTTGCGTCTGTCGGATGAGGAGCTGGTCGGCAATTACCTCGCCGAGGACCTCGTCAATCCGAAGACCGGCGAGATCTACGCCGAAGCCGGCGAGGAGATCACCGAGAAGCTCCTGAAGTCGCTCAACGAGCAGGGCTACAAGGACCTGCCGCTGCTCGACATCGACCACGTCAACGTCGGCGCCTATATTCGCAACACCCTGTCGGCTGACAAGAACATGACGCGCGAGGACGCGCTGTTCGACATCTACCGCGTGATGCGTCCGGGCGAGCCGCCGACGCTGGATTCGGCGCAGGCCATGTTCCAGTCGCTGTTCTTCGACTCCGAGCGCTACGACCTCTCCGCGGTCGGCCGCGTCAAGATGAACATGCGCCTCGAGCTCGATGCGCCCGACACCCATCGGACGCTGCGCAAGGAAGACATCCTTGCCGTCATCAAGACGCTCGTCGACCTGCGCGACGGCAAGGGCGAGATCGACGACATCGACCATCTCGGCAACCGTCGTGTGCGCTCGGTCGGCGAACTCATGGAGAACCAGTACCGCATCGGCCTGCTCCGCATGGAGCGCGCGATCAAGGAGCGCATGTCGAGCGTCGATATCGACACCGTCATGCCGCAGGACCTGATCAACGCGAAACCGGCGGCGGCCGCGGTGCGCGAATTCTTCGGCTCCTCGCAGCTCTCGCAGTTCATGGACCAGACCAACCCGCTCTCGGAGATCACCCACAAGCGGCGCCTGTCGGCGCTTGGCCCGGGCGGTCTGACCCGCGAGCGCGCCGGCTTCGAGGTGCGCGACGTGCACCCGACGCATTACGGTCGTATCTGCCCGATCGAGACGCCGGAAGGTCCGAACATCGGCCTGATCAACTCGCTCGCGACGTTTGCGCGCGTCAACAAGTACGGCTTCGTCGAGACGCCCTACCGGAAGATCAAGGAGGGTCGCGTCACCGACGAGGTGGTGTACCTGTCGGCGATGGAGGAGGGGCGCTACCGCGTCGCGCAAGCCAACGTGCCGCTGGATCCGAAGGGCCGCTTCACCGAGGACCTCGTGGTCTGCCGTCACGCCGGCGAAGTGCTGCCCGTGACCCCTGACAAGGTCGACTACATGGACGTGTCGCCGAAACAGCTCGTTTCGGTGGCCGCCGCGCTGATTCCGTTCCTCGAGAACGACGACGCCAACCGCGCGCTGATGGGCTCGAACATGCAGCGCCAGGCGGTGCCGCTGGTTCGCGCCGAGGCGCCGTTCGTCGGCACCGGCATGGAAGGTGTGGTTGCCCGCGACTCCGGCGCCGCGATCGCGGCCCGCCGCTCGGGCGTGATCGACCAGATCGACGCCACCCGCGTCGTCATCCGCGCCACGGAAGATCTCGATCCAACCAAGTCGGGCGTCGATATCTACCGTCTGATGAAGTACCAGCGCTCCAACCAGTCGACCTGCATCAATCAGCGTCCGCTGGTGAAGGTGGGGGATATCGTCAAGAAGGGCGACATCATCGCTGACGGTCCGTCGACCGATCTCGGCGAGCTCGCGCTCGGCCGCAACGTGCTGGTCGCGTTCATGCCGTGGAACGGCTACAACTTCGAAGACTCGATCCTGCTCTCCGAGCGGATCGTGAAGGATGACGTCTTCACCTCGATCCACATCGAGGAGTTCGAGGTGATGGCCCGCGACACCAAGCTGGGTCCTGAGGAAATCACGCGCGACATTCCGAACGTTTCGGAAGAGGCGCTGAAGAACCTCGACGAAGCCGGCATCGTCTATATCGGTGCGGAAGTGCGCGCCGGCGACATCCTGGTCGGAAAGATCACGCCGAAGGGCGAAAGCCCGATGACGCCGGAAGAAAAGCTGCTCCGCGCCATCTTTGGCGAAAAGGCCTCGGACGTCCGCGACACCTCGCTCCGCGTGCCTCCGGGCGTGCAGGGCACGATCGTGGAAGTGCGCGTGTTCAACCGCCACGGCGTCGACAAGGACGAGCGTGCGCTGGCGATCGAGCGGGAGGAGATCGAGCGCCTCGCCAAGGACCGCGACGACGAGCAGGCGATCCTCGACCGCAACGTCTACAACCGTCTCGCCGAGCTGCTGGAGAACCGCCAGGGCATCTCCGGTCCGAAGGGCTTCAAGAAGGACACCAAGATCACCCGCGCGGTGCTCGATGAGTATCCGAAGTCGCAGTGGTGGCTGTTCGCCTCGCCTAACGACAAGCTGATGGCCGAGATCGAGGCGATGCGGAAGCAGTACGACGAGTCGAAGAAGGGGCTCGAGCAGCGCTTCCTCGACAAGGTCGAAAAGCTGCAGCGCGGCGACGAACTGCCGCCTGGCGTGATGAAGATGGTCAAGGTCTTCGTCGCGGTGAAGCGCAAGATCCAGCCCGGCGACAAGATGGCCGGCCGCCACGGCAACAAGGGCGTGGTGTCCAAGATCGTTCCGATCGAGGACATGCCGTTCCTTGAGGACGGTACGCATGCGGACATCGTGCTGAACCCGCTCGGCGTGCCCTCGCGCATGAACGTCGGCCAGATCCTCGAGACGCATCTCGGTTGGGCCTGCGCCGGCCTCGGCAGGCGCATCGGCCAGACCATCGACGCCTATTATCAGAAGCAGGATCTCAAGCCACTGCGCGAGACCCTGAAGAGGATCTATGGCGACGATGAAACCATCCGCTCGCTGAACGACAACGAGTTGATCGAGCTCGGCCGCAATCTGAGTCACGGCGTGCCGATCGCGACTCCGGTGTTCGACGGCGCCAAGGAGGCCGACATCGAGGAGATGCTGAAGCTTGCCGGCTTCGACGCCTCCGGCCAGTCGACCGTCTATGACGGCCGCACCGGCGATCCCTTCGATCGCAAGGTGACGGTGGGCTACATCTACATGCTGAAGCTGCACCATCTGGTGGACGACAAGATCCACGCCCGCTCGATCGGCCCGTACTCGCTGGTCACCCAGCAGCCGCTGGGCGGCAAGGCGCAGTTCGGTGGCCAGCGCTTCGGTGAAATGGAGGTGTGGGCGCTGGAAGCCTATGGCGCGGCCTATACGCTGCAGGAGATGCTGACCGTGAAGTCGGACGACGTCGCCGGCCGTACCAAGGTGTACGAGGCGATCGTGCGCGGCGACGACACGTTCGAGGCTGGTATCCCCGAGTCGTTCAACGTGCTGGTCAAGGAAATGCGCTCGCTCGGCCTCAACGTCGACCTGCACAATTCCAAGATGGGACCGGCGCCGACATCGGAAGCCGCTGAGTAATTTCGTGAAGGCGGCGGTGACGCCGCCTTCGCCGCCGTCATCGTCCGCGCACGCGGACGATCCAGTAACCCGCGGCAGCGGTGATTACTGGATGCCCCGCCTTCGCGGGGCATGACAGAAAAGGAATGCATGGGCCGACGAAAGTCGGCAGACGGAGAAGGCCATGAATCAAGAGATTATGAATCTTTTCAATCCGACGACGCCGGCCCAGGTCTTCGACCAGATCCGGATTTCGATCGCGTCCCCGGAGAAGATTCTGTCCTGGTCCTACGGCGAGATCAAAAAGCCGGAGACCATCAACTACCGCACCTTCAAGCCGGAGCGGGACGGACTGTTCTGCGCCCGCATCTTCGGGCCGATCAAGGACTACGAGTGCTTGTGCGGCAAGTACAAGCGGATGAAGTACAAGGGCATCATCTGCGAAAAGTGCTCGGTCGAAGTCACGCTGTCGCGCGTCCGGCGCGAGCGCATGGGCCATATCGAGCTCGCGGCGCCCGTCGCCCACATCTGGTTCCTGAAGTCGCTGCCGTCGCGCATCGGCCTTCTGCTCGACATGACGCTGAAGGACCTCGAGCGCATCCTGTACTTCGAGTACTACGTCGTGCTCGAGCCGGGCCTGACCGCGCTCAAGGACCGTCAGCTCCTGTCGGAAGACGAGTACCTGAAGGCGCAGGACGAATACGGCCAGGACAGCTTCACCGCCATGATCGGCGCCGAGGCGATCCGTGAATTGCTGAAGGGCCTCGAGCTGGAGAAGCTCGAGCTCTCGCTGCGTGCCGAGATGCAGGAGACCGACTCCGACATCAAGCACAAGAAGCTCGCCAAGCGGCTGAAGATCGTCGAGGCCTTCCGCGTCTCCGGCAACAAGCCGGAATGGATGATCATGACGGTCATTCCGGTGATTCCGCCGGATCTGCGCCCGCTGGTGCCGCTCGATGGCGGCCGCTTCGCGACGTCTGACCTCAACGATCTCTACCGCCGCGTCATCAACCGCAAC
This sequence comes from Bradyrhizobium elkanii WSM2783, assembly GCF_000472865.1. Lineage (GTDB taxonomy): Bacteria > Pseudomonadota > Alphaproteobacteria > Rhizobiales > Xanthobacteraceae > Bradyrhizobium > Bradyrhizobium elkanii_A. The sequence continues at coordinate 18,628 of NZ_AXAP01000100.1, forward strand.
AACCGCTTGAAGCGGCTGATGGAGCTGCGCGCGCCCGACATCATCATCCGCAACGAGAAGCGCATGCTGCAGGAGGCCGTCGACGCGCTGTTCGACAACGGCCGCCGCGGTCGCGTCATCACCGGCGCCAACAAGCGCCCGCTGAAGTCGCTCGCCGACATGCTCAAGGGCAAGCAGGGCCGCTTCCGCCAGAACCTGCTCGGCAAGCGCGTCGACTATTCCGGCCGTTCGGTGATCGTGGTCGGTCCCGAGCTGCGCCTGCATCAGTGCGGCCTGCCGAAGAAGATGGCGCTCGAGCTGTTCAAGCCGTTCATCTATTCGCGGCTTGACGCCAAGGGCCTGTCGACGACCGTGAAGCAGGCGAAGAAGCTGGTCGAGAAGGAGCGGCCCGAGGTCTGGGATATCCTGGACGAGGTGATCCGCGAGCATCCCGTGCTGCTCAACCGCGCGCCGACGCTGCATCGTCTCGGCATCCAGGCGTTCGAGCCCGTGCTGATCGAAGGCAAGGCGATCCAGCTTCACCCGCTGGTCTGCGCCGCGTTCAACGCCGACTTCGACGGCGACCAGATGGCCGTGCACGTTCCGCTGTCGCTCGAAGCGCAGCTTGAAGCGCGCGTCCTGATGATGTCGACCAACAACATCCTGCACCCCGCCAACGGCCAGCCGATCATCGTGCCGTCGCAGGACATCGTGCTCGGCCTCTACTACGTCTCGATCATGCGCGAAGGCCTGCCCGGCGAGGGCAAGGTGTTCGGCGACATGGCCGAGCTCGAGCACGCCCTGCACTCGAAGGTCATCCACCTCCACACCAAGATCAAGTACCGGTGGGAGGGCCTCGACGAGGAAGGCAAGAAGAGCAAGCGCTGGATCGAAACCACCGCGGGCCGCGTCATGCTCGGCAACCTGCTGCCGAAGCACCCGAGGACCTCGTACGACATCATCAACAAGCTGATGACCAAGCGCGAGATCTCCGGCGTGATCGACCAGGTCTACCGGCACTGCGGCCAGAAGGAGACGGTGATCTTCTGCGACCGCATCATGGCGCTCGGCTTCTACAACGCCTTCAAGGCCGGCATCTCGTTCGGCAAGGACGACATGGTCGTGCCGGCGTCGAAGTGGAAGATCGTCGACCAGACCCGTACGCTGGCGAAGGATTTCGAGCAGCAGTACAATGACGGCCTGATCACCCATGGCGAGAAGTACAACAAGGTCGTCGACGCCTGGTCGAAGGCCGGCGAAGAAGTCGCCAAGGCGATGATGAAGGAGATCTCCTCGACCAAGAAGACGGCCAGCGGGGCGGATGCCGACATCAACTCGATCTACATGATGGCCCATTCCGGCGCGCGTGGTTCGCCGGCGCAGATGCGCCAGCTCGCCGGCATGCGCGGCCTGATGGCGAAGCCGTCGGGCGAGATCATCGAGACGCCGATCATTTCCAACTTCAAGGAAGGCCTCTCGGTGCTCGAGTACTTCAACTCGACCCACGGCGCCCGCAAGGGCCTCGCGGACACCGCGTTGAAGACCGCGAACTCCGGTTACCTGACCCGCCGCCTGGTCGACGTGGCGCAGGACTGCATCATCACGTCCAGCGACTGCGGCACCCATCTCGGCATCAAGATGCGCGCCATCATCGATGCCGGCACGGTGGTCGCCTCGCTCGGCTCGCGCATCCTGGGCCGCGTGGCCTGCGATGACGTGCGCGATCCCGCGACCAACGAGGTCCTGATCGCGCGCGGAACGCTGATGGAGGAGTCCCATGTGGACGCCGTCCAGAAGGCCGGCATCCAGGAGGTGAAGATCCGTTCGGCGCTGACCTGCGAGCTCATCAACGGCATCTGCGCCAAGTGCTACGGACGCGATCTCGCCCGCGGCACCCCGGTCAACCACGGCGAGGCGGTCGGCGTGATCGCCGCGCAGTCGATCGGCGAGCCGGGCACGCAGTTGACGATGCGCACGTTCCACATCGGCGGCGCGGCGCAGATCAACGAGCAGTCGTTCGTGGAGTCGAACTTCGACGGCAAGATCGTGATCAGGAACAAGGCGATCGCCCGCAACAGCGAAGGCCACCTGGTCGCGATGGTCCGCAACATGGTGGTTGCGATCGTCGATGCCGACGGCACCGAGCGTGCGACCCATCGCATCCAGTACGGCTCGCGCATGCATGTCGACGAGGGCGATATGGTCAAGCGCGGCCAGCGCATCGCCGAGTGGGATCCTTACACCCGTCCGGTGCTGACCGAAGTCGAGGGTACGATCGGGTTCGAGGACCTGGTCGAGGGCCAGTCGATCTCGGAGACGCTGGACGAATCCACCGGTATCGCCAAGCGCGTCGTCATCGACTGGCGATCGACGCGTGGCGGCGCGGATCTGCGTCCGGCCATCGTGGTCAAGGGCAAGGACGGCAAGGTGATGAAGCTCGCGCGTGGCGGCGATGCCCGCTACATGCTGTCGGTCGACGCGATTTTGTCGGTCGACGTCGGTGCGCAGGTGAAGCCCGGCGACATCCTGGCGCGTATCTCGACCGAGAGCGCCAAGACCCGCGACATCACCGGCGGTCTGCCGCGCGTTGCTGAACTGTTCGAGGCGCGCAAGCCGAAGGATGCGGCGATCATCGCGGAAGTGGCGGGCACCATCCGCTTCGGCCGCGACTACAAGAACAAGCGCCGCATCTCGATCGAGCCGACCGACAAGACCGAGGAGCCGCGCGAGTACCTGATCCCGAAGGGCAAGCACATCCACCTGCAGGACGGCGACATCGTCGAAAAGGGCGATTTCATCGTCGAAGGCAATCCGGCGCCGCACGACATCCTGGCGATCAAGGGCATCGAGGAACTCGCTGCCTATCTGGTCAACGAAATCCAGGAGGTCTACCGGCTGCAGGGCGTGCTCATCAACGACAAGCACATCGAGGTGATTGTCCGTCAGATGCTGCAGAAGGTGGAAGTTACCGATCAGGGCGACACCGACATGATCTCGGGTGAGCAGGTCGACAAGATCGAGTTCGACGCGCTCAACACCAAGGCCAAGGAAGAGGGCAAGAAGCCCGCGACCGGAACGCCGGTGCTGCTCGGCATCACGAAGGCGAGCCTACAGACCCGGTCGTTCTTCTCGGCGGCCTCCTTCCAGGAGACCACTCGCGTGCTCACCGAAGCCGCCGTCAACGGCAAGGTGGACCCGCTGGAAGGCCTCAAGGAGAACGTCATTGTCGGCCGGCTGATCCCGGCAGGCACGGGCGCCTCGATGGCGCGGATCCGCGAAGTCGCCATGAAGCGCGACAAGCTGATCCTCGACGAGCGCGAGAAGCAGGCGGCGATCGTGCCGTCCGCGCCCGAAGCGGAGCCGCTGGCGCTGCCGCCGGCGGAGTAACACCCCGCAAAACTACGGTGCTCACGAAAAGGCCGGCTTTTTGCCGGCCTTTTTGCTGCTCTCCTCTTGTGCTGCGCTGCAGGAATGCGCTTTGTTCATCTTTCCTTCAGACAGAAAAGCGCTTCTGCTAAGAGCGGCTACGGTGCTTCGCCCGCCCGGAAGAACGGAATCCCCATGCTTGATCTCGCAATCGTTGGTGGCGGCCCCGGCGGGCTGATGAGCGCCTGGTACCTGAAGAGGAAGCTCGGCGACCTCTGCCGCGTCACCATTTACGAGGCGTCGGACCGGCTCGGCGGCAAGATCGTCACGCGCAAGTTCGATACCGCACCCGCGACCTACGAGGCCGGCGTCGCCGAGATCTACGATTATTCGATGACCGGCCCGGATCCGCTGCGCGAACTGATCCAGCATTTCGGCCTGCAGACCATCCCGATGGATGCCGAGCAGGTCCAGCTCGACGGCGAGCTCTTGAACGACGTGCCGGGCATGCGCCGCAAATACGGCGCGACGACCGCCGAGGCGATCGAAGCGTTCCGCAAGCGCTGCACCGAGATGATCTCGCCGGTCGAATACTACGAAGGCGTTGGCGCGCATGACAACGAGCACCCCTGGGCCCACAAGACCTGCGAGCAACTCCTCGACGAGGAGGTCGAGGACCCCACCGCCAAGCGCTTCTTCAAGGTGATGGCCCGCTCCGACATCGCGACCGAGAGCCACAACACCAACGGGCTCAATGCGCTGAAGAATTTCGTGATGGATATCGACGGCTATATCGGCCTGTACTCGATCCAGAACGGCAATGAGCAACTCATCGAATGCCTGCGCTCGGAAGTCGACGCCGACATCCAGCTCAATCACCGGGTGCTGAAAGTCGGCAAGGCCGGCAACGGCCGCTACCGCCTCAACATGATGAACGGGAAGGGGCCGGAGACGCGCGACTTCGACCTCGTGCTGGTCTGCCTGCCGCATTCCTGGCTCGCCACGCTCGGCTGGGACGGCGAGGAGTTGCGCCAGTCGATGGTCAAGCACATCGCCTATTTCGACCGCCCGGCGCACTACCTGCGCGTCTCGATCCTGTTCGACGAGCCGTTCTGGGGCGAGAAGATCCCGGGCTCCTGGTTCATGTCGGAAGCGTTCGGCGGCTGCTGCGTCTACAACGAAGGCTCGCGCCATGATGTCGGCCGGCACGGTGTCCTGAACTGGCTGATCGCGGGCTCGGACGCGCTGGCCTTTGCCAATCTGACCGACCAGGAACTGATCGATGCTGCGTTGAAGTCGCTGCCGGCTTCCCTCGGCAACGCGCGCGAGCATTTCCTCGAGGGCAAGATCCACCGCTGGCTGAGCTCGGTGAACGCGCTGCCCGGCGGCCTGCCGGCGCGCGACGTCATGACCAACCATCGTCCCGAGCCCAAGGAGCATCCCGGCATCGTCGTGGTCGGCGACTATCTGTTCGATTCCACGCTGAACGGCCTGCTCGATTCGTCCGATGCGGCGACCGACATCATCCTGACCGAGATGATCCGGCTGCGCCATGCCCGCGCCCAGGCCGAGCGGCCGCTGTCGGACAAGATCGACCGCGATTATTTCGAGAATTATCGCGGGCAGGGCCCATACAGCGAGGCGTGGCACCACTTCACCGATCCCGCGCTGCTGATGGAGATGATCCAGATCGTCTGGGGCGAGGCGAAGGGCTACAAGCTCCTGGTGGCGGGCTCGGCGAGCGGCGAACTGGTCGGCGCGCTGCGCGAGCGCGGGGTTGACGCCTGGGGCGTCGAGAACAACCGCTTCATCCACGGCAAGACGCCGAAGGAGCTGACGAAGTACAACAAGCTCGGCTCGGTCGTCGACCTGCCGTTCGAGCACAACGAATTCGACTTCGTGTTCGAGACCAGCCTCTGCCATCTCGGCGGAAAGCAGGTGGTGCGCGCGGCGCGCGAATTGCATCGCGTGGTCAAGACCGGCCTGGTGTTCGGCTCGGTGACTTCGGACCTCGCGCCCGGCCTGATCGACCGCTACGATCTGCTCCGTGGCGTCAAGAAGCTCGCCACCTGGTGGGAATGGTCGGAACTGTTCTTCGGCAACGGTTTTGACCTCGCCGCCCACCGTCACGACTGCACCGAGGCGCTGTGGACCGCGGCGCGCGCCGCCAACAAGGGGCCCGGGCACTGGTACGGCGACTCCGACGCGTTGCGCTATTCGTTCTTCGACAAGGTCGAGGACGAGGATTGACCCAAGGATTGACCTGAGGATTGACCGGTGCACCCGGCCGGTTCAATTGCTTTGCCCAATCCTTGCTGATCGCATAGAATCGTTGGCATAGCGCGTATCGCGCTGTCGCGCTCGATTTGCGGTCATGCCGGCCGTGCAGTATCGGTTGGGTTCATGGCATCGAAGCCCCCATCATCTGACGGTCACAATCCGGTTGCGACGGATGAACTCGAGCTGAAAAAGAAGCTCGGGGCGAATGCCGATTCCGCTGCGTCCAGGCCCGGCGGGAAGCCTTCGTCGACATCACCGCTTCCCGACGATGATGACGAAGCCGACGACGAGAACGAAATCGAGCTCGATGACGATGATGAGGACGAGGACCTCGTCGTCTTCACCGCCAAGGAAGCCGCCGGCGCGCTCGCCACGATCTACGGCTTCGTCAAGCCGTATCTGGCCAACTACAAGCGGATGCTGGTCTTCGTCAGCTTCGGCCTCGTGGTCGAGACGTTGTTCAACGTCATCATGCCGCTCAGCCTGAAGTTCCTGATCGACGATGCGCTCGGCGAGGAGGATTTCCAGGCACTCTACAAGATACTCGGCGTGCTTGCCGCCGCCGGGATCATCACCTCCATCATCGCGGTCTGGTACGAACGCTGGGACGCGCGGCTTGCCGCCTGCATTATCTCCGACGCGCGGACCAAACTGTTCGAGCACGTCCAGAACCTGCCGTCGTCCTATTTCGCCCGCACCAAGCGCGGCGAGATCCTGTCGCGCTTCTCGATCGACCTCTCGGCCTTCGAGGGCTCGGTCAAGAGCTTCGCCAACAGCGCCGCCTTGCCGTTCCTTGAGCTGATCGCCGGCATCATCCTGATGCTGTTCCTGAGCTGGCAGCTCGCCGTGGTCGCACTACTCGTGTTTCCGATCACCCTGATCGGGCCGCGGATCCTGACCCCGAAAGCGGTGCAGGCCAATTACGAGCAGAAGCTGAACGAGGCCGCGCTGCTCGGCACCGTGCAGGAGAATGTCGCAGCCCAGGCCGTGGTGAAGGCGTTCAACCTGCAGCGCCGCGCGCTCGGCTGGTTCACGATGCGCAACAACGACGTGCGGCTGAAGGCAGCTTCCGCCATGTTCCTGTCGACCATGGTGGAGCGCACCGTCACCATCGCGGTGCTGCTGTTGCACCTCGTGGTGCTCGCGATCGGCGCCTATCTCGCCACCAAGGGCCAGATCACCATCGGCACCTTCGTCACCTTCGAAAGCGCATTCTGGGAGGTGTCCTACAACATCGCGCACCTGATGCACTTCATCCCGGTATCGATCCAGTCGGCGGCGGCGGTGCAGCATATGCAGGAACTCCTGGACGAGCGCACGCGCGGCGCCGACCGGCCGGGCGCGCCGGACCTGCCGCGCATCACCAATGACATCACCTTTGAGCGCGTGACGTTCCAGTACGAGGGCAGTCAGGAGCCGGTGCTGGATAATTTCAGCCTCAAGCTCAAGGTTGGTCAGCGTATCGCGATCGTCGGCCCCTCCGGCTCCGGCAAGAGCACGCTGCTCAATCTGATCCTGCGGCTTTACGTGCCGGACGAGGGCCGGGTCACCATCGACGGCGTCGATATCCGCAAGGTGACGCGCGAATCGCTGCGGCGAAGCATGGCGGTCGTGTTCCAGGAGAACATGCTGTTCAACATGTCGATCCGGGAGAACATCCGCCTCGGCAAGGAAGGGGCAAGCGATGAGGAAGTCGTGGACGCCGCGCGCAAGGCCGAGATCCATCGCTTCATCATGAGCCTGCCGCAGAAATACGACACCGTGGTCGGCGAGCGCGGCGACACGCTCTCAGGCGGCCAGCGCCAGCGCATCGCGATCGCGCGCGCCATTATCCGCAATCCGTCCGTGCTGCTGCTCGACGAAGCCACCTCGGCCCTCGACCAGACCACGGAGGCCGCGATCAACAGCACGCTGTTCAGGGTTGCCGCGGGCCGCACCATGATCTGGTCGACGCACCGGCTGACGTCGGTGGTCGACATGGACGAGATCATCGTGATCTCCGGCGGCAAGGCGATCGAGCGCGGCACCCATGCCGAGCTGCTCGCCGCAAACGGCGTCTACCGCAAGCTCTGGGACGATCAGGGCCACGTCGCACACAATGCCGCTGCGCAGGCGGACGACGACGATGAAGACGATGATGAGGACGACGACGAGGAGTGATCCCTCAGCTTGATGTCGCGATCCGGCCTTGCCGGCCGGGGCGAAACGCGCCGGCGGTGGAATAGCGGACGCCTTGCGCGAAGCGGACCACGAAGCGGCCCCAGCGTCCGGCGCGCCAGGTCAGGCCATGGTCGATCGACAGCGAGCGAAGGTGGTAGGCCTTGGCAAGCGATCGCGCCTCGCAGGCCTGCTTGACCGGATCGTCGTAGAACGCCTGGATTTTCGGCACGCCCATGCCGTCGCTCGAAAGCCACGCCGGGATGTGGACGTTGCACAGCCGCTCGACGTCGGTGAAGACCTTGTCGCTACCGGTGCCGGCGGCTGGGCAGGAGGTCGAGAACGCGTCGCCGACCAGCACGATACCGGGCTGCAGATATCCTTCGGTGACGTAGAGGTCGGCGGGCCTGATCCTGATCGGCCCGGAGACCATGAAGCCGCCGGTCATGCGGGCAAGCCCCGGCATCGTGGCGAGCATGGTGGCTTCCGGCGCCTGCCTGAACTGCTGCAGCCACGGGTCAGTCATGTCGCGGTAGACCATGAGATTGGCACGCATCGTTTCGCCGATCGGGAACAATGTAAGATAGGCCATGCGCGCGCTCGGCCGGCCCGGCCAATAGGTCAGTGCCGGAAAATCGAACGCCGCGCGGCCGACCGGCATGACATCGAAGCCAAGCGTGATTGAATGGCACGCGCTGATGATGCGGCGCTGCATGCTGAGCGTGTGGCGCAGGCCGGTGTTCAGGCCGTTAGCGAGCACGATGAGCCGTGCCGAGATCTCCTCATTGTTCGACAGCACGATCTTCTGCCGGTCGGCGCTGTTTGAAACAGCGTAGGCCTTGGCATGGATGATCTCGACATCGCCTGGAATCTGCGCGCGCATGGTGTTGACCAGCGTGTCATAGAGGATGCCGTGCTGATCGCTGGGCTTCTTGGCGACGACGTAGCCGAACCGCGCCTCCCACACCTGGCCGTCCAGCGTCGTGGCGCGCAGCGTCTCTTCGGCAAGGCCGGTCCTGCGCAACAGCTCAAGTTGATCTCCGCCGAGCTTCTCGCAGCGCAGCTCAGGCGGATAGCTCAGATGCGGGTCGATCAGGCACGCCGAGATGCCCGCGCGTCCGAGCATCGCCGCGGCGGTCGAACCGGCGAGCCCGCCGCCGATGATGGCAACATCCGTGTAGCGCATGCGTCTTGCCTCTGATCGCAAGGCTCCATGCATGGCCGAGAATCGCAAAGGAACCCTGAACTGGTGCTTCACAATCCAGTCAGTCCCGCGTCCGCTTAATTGAAAAGCAATGTCCCGCAAACACCATGGCGCGCGGTCGAAGAGTGCGGATTTCGATGATCTCGGTAACGATTGATTCACCCAGGCTGGACATCGCCCCGCAATGGGACGAGCTGGTGCGGCGTGCGTCGTCGAACGTGTTCATGAATCCGGCCGCGCTTGCGGTGGCCGTTGCGACCGACTTTGCCAGGATCCGCGTGCTGCTGGCCTGGGAGCAGGGCGCTTCGCAGCGGAGGCTCGTAGGCATCTGGGCCCTACAGGTGCGGCAGGCCGTGCGATTGTGGCCAAAGGTGTCGGAAGCGCTGCCCTACACTTATGCTTTTCTCTCCAGCCCGGTCGTCGATCCGGCCTTCGCCGATCAGGTCATTCCCGCATTCCTCGCCGCCATCGAACAAGACCCGCTGCTGCCTGATGTCCTCAGCCTCACGTCGTTCGACGGGGAGTGCCCGAGCTACGCGGCCATGTCAAAATGGCTGGCCGCCCGTGGCATCGAGCCGTTGATCGTTGCAACGAGCAGCCGACCTTTCGTGACGAAGGAATTCGGCGTGAAGCGCAGCGGCTCGACGCGCAAAAAGCTGCGTCAGGACTGGAATAGGCTGTCGGCGCTTGGCGCCGTCGATGTCGTCAACGACCGGTCGCCCGGCGCGGTCCGCCAGGCGTTCGAGACGTTCCTGACGATGGAAAAGGCAAGTTGGAAGGGTGAGCGGGGCACGGCAGTGTTATCGGATGCCCGCGATGCCGCCTTCACCAGGCAGTTGGTGCACAATCTGGCCGACCGCCAAGCCTGCTCCGTTGCCCTGCTGCAGGTCAACGGCGAGGTGGCCGCCGCGCAGGTGCTGATGTATTGCGGCTCGACCGCCTATACCTGGAAGACCGCTTACAATGCGCAGTTTGCGCGATATTCGCCCGGGCATCTCCTCGTCGACAAGGTGACCGATCAGCTGTTCGCGCAGCCCGAGATCGAGGCGATCAATTCCTGCGCCGCCGAAGACAGCTTCATGGCCCAGCTATGGGCCGGCCGCCGCACCATGCTCGATCTGCTCTTCGATGTCAGCGGAACGAAGTCGCTGGGCTACCGGATGGAAGCGGGCCGGCTGCTCGGCTACCATTTTCTGCGGCGTCTGCGGGACCGCCTGCGGCAGCGTCGTCGGACATCCTCCGCCAAGGCGCCGCAGGGCACCGCGAGCAAGCCGGAAAAGGAAGCGGGCGCCGCGCTGCGCGCGCCAGCAAAGGCTGGGGTCCGTCGACACCAGGCGGAAGTCGAGGGCGTTGGCCATTGACCAGAGCTATGGCGGAATCTGGGTGATGACGGCCTGAGAAGGGCGGCGTATCGAGGCGGGTAACCAGCCAGCCAGAACCTCTTATGCAGAGCGATACGCCATGAACGAGAATAGCAAGATTGTAGAGCTTCGCCAGCCTGGCGCGATGGATGATCCACTGACGAGTATTTTGCGGCATGGAGCACGCCAGCTTCTTGCGCGGGCGATCGAGGCGGAGGTCGCCGACTTTCTGAGCGATCATGCCGATTTGAAGCTGCCGGATGGGCGTGACCGGC